>NZ_JBHTAF010000003.1:0-732081 GCF_042663485.1 Saliphagus sp. GCM10025334
GGCGGCCAGAGCGGCGGGGCACCACCCGTACCCATCCCGAACACGGCAGTTAAGCCCGCCCGCGTTTCGGCCAGTACTGGCGTGGGAGACCCGCTGGGAACCCCGGCTCGCCGCCGACCCACTCATATCGCATTCATCAACCACCGATACTGGCGTCCTCGCGGCGGTTCGATTCCGCCGATCGGCATTAGAGCGGCCACAGCGGCGGGGCACCACCCGTACCCATCCCGAACACGGCAGTTAAGCCCGCCCGCGTTTCGGCCAGTACTGGCGTGAGAGATCCGCTGGAAACTCCGACTCGCCGCTTCCAATCATATCGTTTTCATACTGAAGAGCCGCAGCACCCCTCGAGGCACCGCCGAACTCCCGTTTCTCGAGCGCGACGTCTAGACGACCTGCTCGGACAACTCCATGACGTCGAAGACTACAGCGCTGACGCCGAATACAGAACTCGAGGGCCCACCTCGAGCCCAGAAGCGGGGACCAGCGGCGGTGCCCGTGCTCGGATTCGAACAGTGCTCAGCGTACGTTTAAGGCGACGACCGATGTAGGGGGCCGTGCAATGGTCTTCAAGAAGATCACTCTGATCGGAACGAGTACGGAGAGCTTCGACGCCGCAGCGGACGACGCCATCGACCGGGCGGAGTCGACGCTGAACAACGTCTACTGGGTCGAAGTCGACGAACTCGGCGTCGAAATCGCGTCCGTAGAGGAGCGACAGTATCAGGCAGAAGTAACAGTCGCGTTCGAACTCCAGGAGTAGCGTAATCAGGTCCGGAAGGACTCGCCGCAGCCACACTCGCTGACGACGTTCGGGTTTTCGACGTGGAAGCCCTCGGCCTGGAGGCCGCTCTCGTAGTCGAGGATGCTACCTTCGATGTACTTCAGGCTCGCGGGATCGACGAAGACCCGCAGGTCGTGGTGGTTGTAGATCGCATCGTCGCCCTCCGGTTTTTCGTCGAATCTCATCCCGTAGGAGAGACCGGCGCAGCCGCCTTGCTGGACGAACAGTCGGAGTCCGGCCTCCGTCGTGTCGTAGTCTTCGGCCTCGAGTAACTCGAGGGCACGCTCGGCGGCGGTCTCGGTCACCTCGATTCGCGGGTTGGCGGATCCACCGTCTGCGCTCTCCGTGCTCATAGTGCACTCAACGGCTGCCTCGGTGTTAACTGTGACGCTCGTCGAGGGAGGGGGAACTCACTCGTCGTCCCGGTCGTCGAGACGGACGCGAACGCTCTCGGCGTGGGCCTCGAGGCCCTCCGCGTCGGCGAGGGTGGTGATGGCGGGAGCCAGTTCCGCGAGTCCGTCGCCCGAGAGCCGTTGCACCGTCGTGGCCCGGAGGAAGTGCTCCACCGAGAGACCGCCCGCGACTTTCGCGCCGCCGTTCGTCGGGAGGACGTGGTTGGTGCCGCTGGCGTAGTCGCCCGCTGCGACGGGGGTGTTCGGGCCGAGGAAGACGCTCCCGACGCTGTCGACGCGCTCGAGGATGGACTCGTCGTCGTCGGCCACGATGGCGAGGTGTTCGGGAGCGTACTCCTCGGTGAAGAGAATCGCTTCGCTCATCGAGCGGGCGAGCAAGACGGCGCTGGCGTCGTTTTCGAGGGCCTCCCGGATCGTCTCCTCGCGCTCGCGTTCGGGGAGCGATTCCTCGAGCGCGTCGACGACGGCCTCGGCGGTCGCTTCGTCGTCCGTGACGGCGACGACGGAGGCGTTCGGGTCGTGTTCGGCCTGGGCGAGGAGTTCGGAGGCGACGTAGTTGGGGTCGGCAGTCTCGTCGGCGACGACGACGACCTCACTCGGGCCCGCGAGGAAATCGATCTCCACCTCGTCGCGAACCTCGGCTTTCGCGGCGGTCACCCAGCGGTTGCCGGGTCCGACGACCTTCTGGACCGAGGTGACAGACTCGGTCCCATAGGCCAGGGCGGCGACGGCCTGGGCGCCGCCGACGCTGTAGACGGCGTCGGCTCCGGCGAGGTGGATCGCTGCGAGCGTGACCGGGTTGATCTCCTCGGCCGGCGGCGTTACCACGGAGACGTGCTCGACGCCCGCCACGACGGCGGGAACGACGCCCATGACCGCGCTCGAGGGGTACGCCGCTGTACCGCCGGGGACGTAGACGCCGACGCGCTCGAGCGGCCGGAATCGTCGACCGAGTTCGCGCCCATCGTCGAACTCGCGTCGCCAGTCCTCGGGGAGTTGAGCCTCGTGGAACTCACGGACATTCTCGATAGCGGTGTTGATGGCGTCGCGGACGTCACCCGAGAGGTCCTCGACGGCGCGCTCACACTGGTCGGTGATCTCGAGGTTGCCGACGTCGACGCCGTCGAACTCGCGGCAGTACTCCCGGACGGCGACGTCGCCTTCCTCACGGACGCGCTCGACGATCTCGCGGGCGTCGTTCCTGGCGGCGTCGATTCCGGCGTCGCGCTGGAACAAGGCCGCCCGGGTCTCGAGGCCGAGGTCGGCGATTTCGGTGACTGAGAACGCGCTCATACGCTCGAATTCGGGCGAACGGTGAAAAACGGTTGTGTTCGTGGCCGGAGTTACGCGGTCTCATCCCCACCGGCGTCCGCGTCCGCGTCTTCCTCGATCGGGGCGAGGCCGATCGCCGCGGCGGTCGCCCGGAGGAAGAGGAAGACGACGAGTGCGAATCCGACGAGGCCAATGGGGGCGGCGATCGTCTGAGCGGTTCGGAACGGGAAGACGATCCGACTGAATCCGAGCACGACGAAGCTCAGGACGACGAGTCCGAAGGCGAGCAGCGAGAGCCGAACGAAGTCGTGCTGGTCCATACTCGAGGTTCGTGGCATCGCCGCTAAGTGGTGTCGAAACGTGTGTGGCTTCGAGAGCGAGGCGGTTCGTCAACGCTGGTCCGCTCGAACCGCGACGGCCGGGGACTCCGAGGGACAGCGTGCCGTCGAGGAAACACCTCAATCGGCAACCGACAGTATTCGTTTCGATGACGACACGTCGAACACAGGAGCGACGTTGAAGCGTTTCCCCGTCCTACGGCGGGTATGTCCCGTGCAGCGGACCTCGCGGACGTCCTCACCGACTGCTCGTCGCTCGTGATCGTCTGTCACGACAATCCTGACCCGGACACGCTCGCGAGCGCGCTCGCACTCGAGGCGATCGCGACCGACCAGGACGTCGCCGAGACGGCCATCGCCTACGGCGGCGAGATATCCCACCAGCAAAACCGGGCGTTCGTCAACCGCCTCGAGGTCGACGTGGACCCGCTCGAGGACCTCGATATCGGCGAGTACGGCTGTCTCGCGTTCGTCGACCACTCCATGCCGACGGCGAACACGGCACTCGACGCGCGATTCGAACCGGACGTGATCGTCGACCACCACCCCGGCGAATCCGTCGACGCGGCGTTCGTCGACGTCCGAACCGACTACGGGGCGACGGCGACGATCTTCGTCGAGTACCTCCACGAACTCGAGGTCCCGCTGACGACGCGACTGGCGTCCGCATTGCTCTTCGCGCTCCACCGGGAGCGACTGGACTTCGTCCGCGAGCCGACCCAGCGGGAGTACGAAGCCGCGCTGGCGGTGTACCCCGAAGCCGACCTCGAGACGCTCGAACAGCTGTACGGCAGCGCCTTCTCGCCGGCCACGATCGACGCGATCGGTCGGGCGATTACCTCTCGTGAGCGCCGTGGGTCGTCGGTGATCGCGAGCGTCGGACGAACGACCGAGACGGACGCGCTCCCCCAGGCGGCCGATTACCTCCTTAACATCGAGGGCGTCGACACGACGCTCACCTACGGCATCGTCGACGGGACGGTTCGACTGAGTGGACGGTCGATCGATCCGCGGATCAACATTGGCGACGTTCTCGAGGACGCCTACGGCGAGTTCGGCTCGGTCGGCGGTCACCACGACATGGCTGGCGGCCGAATCGGGCTGGGACTGTTCGCCGACGAGGCCGACGACGACGAGAGCGTGTTGACGTTCGTCGGCAGCAGGGTTCGGCGACGGTTCTTCGAGGCGCTGAATCTCGATTCCGGGAGCAGTTCCGAGGAGTGAATCATTCAGTCGATGTCGATCCGCCTGGGTTCGTCCGCCGGCTGGCGTTTCGCGAGCGTGACCGTCAGCACGCCGTTGTTGAGCGTCGCGTCGACGGCGTCGGTCTCGACCGGGTCGGGAAACGCCACTCGCCGATTGAAAGAACTGGCTCGCCGCTCGTGTCTGATGATGCTCGCATCGTCGCGATCTCGCGTCTGGTCCCGAGTGCCGCGTATCTGCAGGCTCTCGGCCGACACCTGGATCTCGAGGTCGTCCGCGTCGTAGCCGGGGACGTCGGCGCTGACGACGAACGCGTGGCCGTAGTCGGTGACGTCGACGTTCGGTTCGCGATCGTGGAGCGACCAGCCGAGGCCGCCTCTGGGGGTGAACTCGGGGTTCCACGAACTGGTCGCGGCCGTGAACTCGCGGCCGAGTCGCTCGAGGAACGCACCGAGATCGTCGAGTGGTTTGGGACGTCGTGACATGGTCGTCTCGAGTAACGCCGCCGGGACCGAAAAGTCCTCTGCACGTCGGGGTGACCGTCACGATTAGCTGAGCGCGCTGGGGCACACGGGTGAGGCGTTGGAACGCTGGAACGCCAGGACACCGGGCGCTGGGACGCTGGAGCGCCGAGGCACTGGGCCATCGGGTCGCTAGGGCGCTCGAGGCACCCCCTGCACACGACAGGGGAGGATACTCCCCCGTGGCACTCGTCCATTCGGTCGATGACGGACGCAACCGCACTATTCGTCGTGAGCGAGTACGGCTACTGGGGCGAGGAGTGTATCGACCCGCTCGAGACGCTCGAGGACGCGGGCATCGAGGTGACGATCGCGACACCCTCTGGCGGGCCGCCGGAGATCGACGAGCGCTCGATCGATCCCGAGACGGTCGGCGAGGAGACCGCCGAACGCGTCGAGGAGCGCCACGAGACGGACGAACGACTGCGCGATCCGGAAGCGATCGCGGACGTCCACGCCGAGGACTTCGACGCTGTCGTCTTCCCGGGCGGGCACGGCACCGAGTGGGACGTCAACCAGGATCACCACGCTCGTGCCGCCCTGCGGACGATTCTGGAGGGAGAGGGAAAGGCCCTGGTCGTCTGCCACGCCGTCGGCATCCTCGCGTTCGCCCGCGACAGCCACGGCGCGTTCGTCGCCAACGGGAAACGCGTCACCGGGTTCCCAAACGCCTGGGAGGAAGACATCGTCGACGACCGGGACCTGCTCCCCGACGGCCGCAAGCTCCCCTACTGGGTCGAAGATGAGGTCGCCACCGCCGGCGCCAACTGGGACGCCGACGTCGAAGCCGACACAGACGTGATCGTCGACGGCGAACTGATCACGGGCCGCGGACCGGAATCCTCCCGGGCCGCAGCCGAGACCTTGCTCGAGGAACTCGATCAGAACGGTCAGTGAGAACGCACTCGAGCGTTCGCACCGGGGAAAAAGGTCGCCGAATCATATCCATTTTGACATTGATCTCGCCGATGGAAACCCGCTTAAGGGAGTACGTTATCGTTCTGAACGATGAACCGACGGACGGTCCTGAGCGCCGGTGGGGCGCTCGCCGCTGGGATGGTCACGGTCGCGGCCGCCGCGAGTCAGACGTTTCGTACCGATCCGTTCGTTTCGGCGGCTCGAGCGCCGGCAGCGGCGGATGGGGTCAAACGGGAGACGGAGCGCCTCCTCCCCGGAACCGAACACGAGACGCCCCTGTATGCGATCGACCCGCCGACGGACGGTCCGGCGGTGATGGTGTTTGGCGGGGTCCACGGCGACGAGCACAACGGCATCGACGTCGCCAACGAGATGGCCGACTGGAACCCCGATGCAGGGACGCTCGTCGTCGTCCCCGAGACGAACCGCGTCGCCGTCGAGAACGAACAGCGAGAAGGCATCGACGGGGACCTCAACCGGATGTTTCCGCTGGATCGCGAACCGATAACTGACCTCGCACGCGGCATCTGGGACGCCGTCGAACGCTACGACCCGGACGTCGTACTCGACTTGCATCGATCGCTCGGCATCTTCGGCCTCCACGACCGGTACGTCGGCCAGGCGATTTTCCACACGCCTGACGCCCACGGCGACGACCTCGCGGCGTCTCTCAACGAGGACCTCGTTCCCTGGTACATGCCCGCCCACCGGTTCGTTGCTCGAGAGAGCACCCAACCGAGTCCCCTCCTGTTCAAGAAGGCAGCGCACGAACTGGGATCGACCGCCTACCTCTTCGAGACGACCCGCTTCATGCTCGACCGGTCCACGAAAAACGCGTTTACGCGAGCAGCAGCGGCCCGCGTTCTCGCACTGCACGGCCTGCTCGAGATGGAAACGAACACAGACATGGACACGGACACGGAGGTGGCCCGATGACCATCACTCTCCGACGCGTGCTCGCGGGCCCGGCGACCGTCGCCACGTTTCTCTTCCTGGTCGTTCCGTTCGGCCTCGGCTGGCTCAAAACGGCCCTGTTCTCCCCGCTCGCGCTTCCCGGCTACATCATCTACTCGATTGGGTCAGCGATCGGCCACAGGCTCGCGCCACAGTTCGAGCTCTGGGTCTACTGGATCCCCTTCGTCGCCGGGTGCTACGGGATTTCGGTCGTCGTCGGAACGGTATACGAGTGGACGCGAGCCGCGATCTCCCGGTAATCCGTCGGTCTGCCCAGCTCGAACGGACTCGCTGAGGCTGGCGGGAATCACGCCCTTTTTACCCGACGACGGGGAAAAGCCGGTATGAGCTTCGACGAAGACGACCACGTCGTCTTGCACGACAAGCACAGCGAGTTCGACGGCGAAACTGGCACCATCACCCAGACGATGGAGTCGATGTTCGGCGACACGACCTACACGATCAGCTTCGAGGACGGCCAGGAGGCCGGCGTTCCGGAGGATGCCCTCGAAGCAGCCGAGGACGAGGACGTCGACGAGGCTACCGTCGAGGACGACGAAGAAGACGACGCGTAATCGGTCTCGAACCCGCCCTCAGTAGCGCGTATCACCACCGGCCGTTTGGCCCCGACTCGAGAACACGCCGATGCCACAGATTCCGCTTCACTACGTCGACTTGCGAACGTTCTGCTACGCCACCGAAGACGACAAGCGCGTCGAGGCGGCGCTGAGACGCTTCCTCCCCGAGGAGTTCGAGATCGAACGCGTCGAGAGCGAGGGCCACTACGGAGACCGTATCCTCGTGCTGTCAGCCCGCGTCGAGAACGCCGACGACGTTCGCTACGTACTCTCTCAGCTGACCGACCTCGAGACGTTCGACCGGCTGCTGGCGGAACTCGACGACCGCGTCACCGACAACTGCGAACTGTTTCTCCGTCTGGACAAGCAGGCCGCCTTCGGCGGGGATGTCCGACTCGGCGAGGGAATCACGTTCCGCGCGAAAGTCGAGGCCTACCCGGCGAAGAAGCCACAGGCCGTCGAAAACGCCGAGACGGTGCTCGAGGAGCTGGCGGCCGATGCTGGCGAGGAGTGACTGATAACGCTTCGTTACCGGTTATCGTTCGCCTCCGCCCGAAACGTCTTCTGCCTGGCGTACCGTCAACACCGGCGCGTCGGAGAGCCGAACCACCTTCTCGGCCACACTCCCGATCAGGTAGCGGTCCAGCCCGGTCCGGCCGTGCGTCCCCATCACGATCATATCGATCCCCTGACTCTCGGCGTACTCGAGAATCTTCGTGTGGGGGCTGCCGCGCTCGAGCGTGGTGATAACCGGCTCGACGCCGGCCCGGGCGGCCTCGCCGGAGACGTCCTCGAGGACCGAGTCGCCGACGGTCTCGAACTGCTCGACGATGGGGCCGGTTTCGACGTCACCCGCGAAGACGGCCTTGTCGATTACGTAGAGAACGTGTAACGCAGCATCGTACTGGTTCGCGAGGTCGATGGCGTGCTCGAGGGCGCGACCCGTCGTCTCGCTGCCGTCGGTGGGGAGGAGGATTCGCTCGTACATCGCTGTGAGTCGTGTGTTCGATGCCCACGGTCAAATAGTATGTGTCGGCGTTTGCCGCAATCGCCTCAGGGGTCGCCGTGTGAGACTCCCTCGCGCTGGTCGGCCTGGAGACGTCGCACCGCGGCCCGTGCGTTGCCCGCCTCGTAGCCGAAGATGACGTCGTTGCCGTAGTGTCCGGCCACCTCGGCCGCCCGACACAAGTTCTCGAGGTCGATGTTCACCGCGTAGAGTTCGATACTGAACGGCGTCTCGAGCGCACTCTCGAACCCTTTGGCGATCGTCTCGAGCCAGTAGGTCGTCGTGTAACCCATGTCGTAGAGGGGGACGACGAACTCGTCGACGTGGGGCTCGAGGGCTGCGAGGTCGAGGCCGGCGCGTTCGTAGAGGTGACCCGGGTAGGGATCGGGGTACAGCGTCAGGTAGACTCGACCGGGGATGCGGTCGGCAGCGGCCTCGACGAACTCGGTGATGACGTTCGCGCGCCACGCGAAGCGATCGTCGAACTCGCTCTCGGCGAAGCGTCGTTCGCACACCTCGCATCGACAGTACTCCGCACGAGGGAAGCCGACGTCGTCGAGTCGAACGTCCCCGTTCGCGGCGACGCAGTCGTCGATGATCTCGAGGAGCCCTTCCCGATACTCGATTCGCGAGGGACAGATGTAGGCCCAGTCGAAGTAGGGCCGCTCTCGCGTGGCCGGACGGCCCTCGTCGTCGACAGGGACGAGCGAGGGGTCGGCGTCGGCCGCCGCGTTGTCGCCGAAACAGGAGACCATGTTCACTGCGCCGGGGAGCGGTTCGGCGGACCGGCCGGTCACGTCCTTGACTTCGTAGAACGCCCGGCCGAAGTCGTCCCACGCGACTTCGTCGGGGTTTCGCGTCACGACGCCGTACATGGGCGGCGATAGGACGTCGAGACGGTAAGCGGTTCTGATTTGCTCGGTTCCTCTCTACTCGGTCGGTTCGTACTCGACGTCGACCTCGGACGTGCTGAAGACGACTTTCCAGAGAACGACGACGGCGACCAGGACGAACATGAATTTGATCGTACGTGACATGTACGCGTAGAGAGTCAATCCCCTAACACTTAGAGATTCTGGATAGTCTCGGAAATAGAACGAGAAATCGGTTCGCCAGCTAGCGCGAGTCGATCAGGTCGGCGATTTCGTCGCGAACGATCGTTTCGCAGTACGAACAACGAACGCCGTCCTCGAGGACGTCGAAGCGGGAGGTAACGGGTTCGTTCTCGGTCGTGATGCAGGTCGCGTTCGGGCAGGTGAGCACGCCCTCGACCTCCTCGGGTCGTTCGACGCGATGTTTGCTGGCAACCTCGTACTCGCGGACGATGTTGATCGTCGCGTCGGGGGCGATCAGCGAGAGCACGTCGACTTCCTCCTGGCTCAGCTCGCGGCCCTCGACTTTCACGATGTCCTTGCGGGCGAGTCGGTCGGAGGGGACGTTGATCCCGACAGAGACCTCCTCGTCCTGGCTGCCGTCGATGCCGAGGATCGCGAGGACGTTCAGCGCCTGGCCGGCCCGAACGTGGTCGATCACGGTACCGTTTCTGATCTTGCTGACGCGGAGTTCGTGGTCGTCGTCCTGATCGTGGCCGTGGTCGTGGTCGTGACCGTCACTCATCGGGAGTCACCTCCGAGAACGCTGTCGAGCAGCGCCATCCGAACCGGCACCCCGTTGTGGGCCTGTTCGAAGTACGCCGCATGGTCGGTGTCGTCGATCTCGGGCGCGATCTCGTCGACCCGCGGGAGCGGGTGCATCACGGTGAGGTCGTCGCTCGCGCCCTCGAGCGTCTCGAGGTCGATCTGGTACTCGCCGGCGATTCGCTGGTACTCGTTTTCGTCCGGGAACCGCTCGCGCTGGATGCGGGTCACGTAGAGCACGTCCAGGGAGGCGAGGACCTCCTCGAGGCTTTCGTGTTCGCGCACGGACGCCCCCTCCTGGTGGAGGTCGTAGACGACCTCCCGTGGCAGTTGCAGACTCTCCGGGCTAATGAAGTGCTGGTGGGCGTCGAAGTTCGACAGCGCGTAGGCCAGCGAGTGGACCGTCCGTCCGTACTTCAGGTCGCCCATGATACCGATCGAGAGGTCGTCGAGGCCGGCATTTTCCCGAATCGTGTAGAGATCGAGAAGCGTCTGTGTCGGGTGGTGGCCCGCCCCGTCACCGGCGTTGATGAGCGGGACGTCGACGAACTCGCTCGCCATCTTCGCGGAGCCCTGACTGGGATGGCGAACGACGATAGCGTCGGCGTACCCCTCGATGACGCGGACGGTATCGGCGAGCGTCTCCCCCTTCTTGACGCTCGAGGACTCGACGGATCCCATGTCGACGACGTCCCCGCCGAGGCGTTTCATGGCCGTCTCGAAGCTCATCTTCGTCCGGGTGCTCGGTTCGAAAAAGAGCAGGCCGAGGATCGTCCCCTCGTGTTTTCCGGCGACGGCGTCCGGATCGGCGTCGATCTCGGCGGCCCGGTTGAGGACGGCCTCGATGTCCTCCCGCGTGAGGTGTTTACTCGTGATGAGGTGATCGTGGCGCATCTACTCGAGATGGCACGCGCGGGCCTCTTGAATCTCTCCATCCCTGTTCGCCGTTTATTTCTCCATCCCCGTTGGCCGTCGGTTTCTCCAACTCTGTTCGTCGTTTGTTCGTTCTGCCTCTGGTCCTGGCCCCTGCTCCGCCTCGTTTGTCCCCCTCCCCGCCTTCCCGCCTTCAGAACGTCTTCTTCCCTTCGTCCGTGATCACGCTCTCGAGGAGGGCGACAGGGGTCGCGTCGTAGGCCGGATTCTCGATCGAGAACCCCTCCGTCGGCTCGGCCATGACCTCGACGGGCGTCCGGTACTCGTTCTCGAAGGCGAAGCCCTCGGAGACGATCTTCGCGGCGGAGCCGAGCACCGTGACCGGCACCTCGAGCTGAGCCGCCGTCGACGCGATGGGGAAGGTCCCCACACGGTTGTAGAGGGAGTCGTCGACGATGCAGTCCATGCCGATGAGCACGCGCGTACACTCGGGCAGGTAGTGTCCGTGGGCGCTGTCGGTGATGAGGGTCACGTCGAGGTTCGGAAGCGTCGCCAGACGCCGGGCCGTTTTCCGGCCGATGTAGCGCGGCCGGGCCTCGGTGACGTACACATCGAAGCTCATCCCGCGCTCGGTGGCCAGCTCGAGGGCCTCGATGACTGTCGAGGAGAAGTCGTGGGTCAGGATCGTCTCGCCGTCCGAAAGGTACTCGATGGCGTTCTCGGCGGCCCGGGTCTTCCCGGATTCGACGCGAGCGACGACGTCCTCGATCGCCGTTTCGGTGAACGTCTTGGCCTCCGAGACGGTGTCGGGGTCGGCGTCTTCGACCTGGTGGACGACCTCGCGAACCGCGTTCTGGAGCGAGGCGTGGGAGGGGTTGGCCCGACGGAGGGCCGTCGCGTTTCGGTCGAGGTCGCGAACGTACTCCTCGACGGTCGCGAACTCCCGCTCGAGGAGGTCCGTCAGCGCGCGCGTCGCCTTTATCGCTACCACCGAGGAACTGTGCGTCTGCATTTCCTTGATCTCCTCGGCCGTCTCGTCGATCATACTCGAGCAGACTGCAGTCAGCACAAAAGGTGTTCCGGGTGGTTGGTTCTGCCGTCGGTTCCGACCGAAATCGGGCGCACGGCTTTTGGCCCGCCGCGGCGTGGAAGTCGGTATGACCGACACCGTCACCGTTCGCTACACCTGCCCGCACTGTGACGCCGTCGTGAGCCTCGAGCGAGCCCCCGACCTCGCGGATCGGTCCGTGACGACCGTCCGCCAGCCCGGTTGGGAGTACGCGACGCGAACCGACCCGTTCGAGGTTCGCGAGGCGGCGGACGGCATCGCCTTTCGCTGCGGCGAGGACGGGCCGGTGACCGATCGCGACGGGAACGTGATCGATGGATGTGGCCGCCCCTACTACCTCAACTTCGTTCGATTCGAACACGGCGTCGAACTCGAGCCGGAGCCGCCCACCTACGGCGGCCCGCGGTTCGATTTCCGAACCTGAGAAGGTGGCTTGCGGTTCGGCGTCCGGAACTGCGACGACAGCCTCGAGCGGGCGGTCTCGACGCCTCTCGCGGCAATCAACTTCTTAGTCTCTCGTTGCATACGTCGGGACCGTGAGGGGGAAACAAGAGCGGTTCAACGGGGAACCAGGCGTGCTGTACCGCAAAGCGGTGCGGACGCCGCTTCCCACCGTCGAAGCCGAGCGCCTCTTCCACCGGAACATGCTGACCGTTGCAGACGCGCGCGAGCGAAAGGCGGACATGCTCGCCGATCCCGACGTGTCACTGCTCGACGCCTACGAGGCCGAACTCGAACGCGTCGCCGAGAGCTTCGACCGACGACTCCGTCGCGTCGCGGGGGACGACGCCGCATCGGTCGCCAGGGCGTACAACCGGGGCGACCGCGACGATCGAGTCGGGAAACTCGCCGCCTACTACTTCGAGGGACTGTGGCGGATCCAGCAACGAACAACCGTGACAGACGTGCTGTTCTCGCCGGTGATCGTTCGCTACCCGAAGAGCTTCACGACGAACATTCGGTTCGTCGACGGCGTCGCGACGACGCGGTCGGTGTTCTACGAGTCGCCCGAACACTCGACCGATGAGCTGACGGACGACCACCTCGAGACGTACTACGCGGAGAGCCAGTTTACGCAGCAGCAGGCGGCGGACTACCTCAGGGAGACCGCGGACGTCATCCGCGAGGAGTTTCCGGACCCCGACGAAACTGACTTCGAGGACCGGAAGTACGGCGGCATCGTCTCGGCGGGTGGCCGCCGAGGATCGGTCTTTTCGGCGTTTCTCGAGCGCGTCGACCCGGATCCCGACCGATTCTCGGAACCCGTCGAGGAGCCGATGCTCGTGGACGAAGGGCCGGAATCGAAGCGAACGGAGCGGGACCTGTTTCCCCACGATGACGTCATCTATTGAGGAGGGGCAGGTAGCCGGTGGTCCCGAGAGTTATGCTACTGGACTCCTTCGATAGGGTAATGAATGGATCGGAGCGCACGGAGGACCGACCGCTCTGGTCTCGACACGCAAATCCGTGGAGCGTCTGGACGTTCGTCGTGGCCTATCCGACACTGATCGTGGCGCTTTACCGCCGAAACCAGCCGCTTCTGGCCGGAACGCTGCTTTTCGTGCTGGTAAACCCGCTCGTTTCACCGCCGGCAACGACGGACGACGCGTGGGCAACCCGCGTCGTACTCGGCGAACGAGTGTGGATCGAGCGGGGACTGGCGTCCTCAAGGGAGACGCACTTTGCGGCGGCGTGCGCCCCGGTATACCTATACACAATTCGAGCAGCCGTCGAACGCCAGCCCGTGAGAACCGCGGCTGGGACGCTGTTTTCACTGCTCTTCATGCTCGCCTTTTTCCGGCGAATGGTCAGATTGTACGAGAGCGAAGCGCTGGCCGAGCGCAGTTGAGTACGAGGCGGTCGTGAAGCCGACTGATTCCGCGAGAAAAACGAGTAGCGTTGCACAACGCTTTTCGAGCGCCAGCGGCCACCAGTAGGTATGGACGAAGCCGCCGTCCGAGACCGCCTGCGAACGGTCGAGGACCCGGAATTGGGGGACGACATCGTCACGCTCGGCCTCGTGAACGACGTAACCGTGAGCGAGGACGGCGAGGTCGCCGTCGACCTCGCCCTCGGAGCGCCGTACTCGCCGACCGAAACTGCCATTGCTGGCGCCGTCCGGGACACCCTCGCCGAGGACGGGATCGACCCAGAGCTCTCCGCGAGCATTCCCGACCGCGACGACTCGAGCGGCGACGCGGTGCTGCCGAACGTCAAGAACGTGATCGCCGTCGCCTCCGGGAAGGGCGGCGTCGGGAAGTCGACCGTCGCGGTCAATCTCGCGGCGGGACTCGCCCGGCGGGGCGCCCGCGTCGGCCTGTTCGACGCCGACGTCTACGGCCCGAACGTCCCCCGCATGGTCGACGCCGACGAGCCACCGATGGCGACCGAGGACGAGACGCTCGTTCCGCCGGAGAAGTACGGCGTGAAGCTGATGAGTATGGCCTTCCTCGTCGGCGAGGACGACCCCGTCATCTGGCGGGGCCCGATGGTCCACAAGGTGATCACCCAACTAACCGAGGACGTCGAGTGGGGTCACCTCGACTACCTCGTGATCGACCTTCCGCCGGGGACCGGTGACACGCAGCTGACGATGCTCCAGACAATCCCGGTGACGGGGTCGGTGATCGTGACGACTCCCCAGGACGTCGCCCTCGACGACGCCCGGAAGGGGCTCCAGATGTTCGCCCGCCACGACACTGTCGTCCTGGGCATCGCGGAGAACATGGCCACGTTCGTCTGCCCCGACTGCGGCGGCGAACACGACATCTTCGGAGCCGGCGGCGGATCGGCGTTCGCCGAGACGCACGACCTTCCCTTCCTCGGCTCGATCCCGCTCGACCCTCGCGTTCGAGAGGGGGGTGACGAGGGCCAGCCGACCGTCCTCGACGAGGAGAGCGAGACCGGCGAGGCCTTTCGCGAGTTGACCGCGTCGGTCGCGAACAACACCGGCATCGTCCACCGGCGAGCCGTCTCCGAGTCGGTCGCCGAGCGAACGCCGCCGGTCGACGCGGGCGAAGGCACGGGCGCGGGCGAGGACGAACGCTGAGCCGATCATGAGAGAGCACACTGAGAGACCATGAGCGACGACGAGTTCGATCCCGATTCCGAGCGGGTCGCCCTGCTCCGAGAAATCGCCGACGACGTGCGCGGCGACTCGAGCGAGAGCAAGCAACTGGCGAACATCCTCTACCGGACGAGCGACCTCTACGACGAGGCCGAGGACACCTCGCCCGAGGAGATCGTCCGGAACGTCAAATTCATCCTCGAGGTCACGGAACGCGGTGGCCTTGGGCGCTGAGATTCGGATCTGGTGCCTCGAGCGCCGAGGGCCATACGGAGGCCGGAGCGCGTCGTTTTTGTAGCCGCCGACCCCAGGACGACCGTGGACGCGAATCAGCAGTCGACGGCGAACCCGTTCGGCATGGACGAGGCCTGCGAGAACTGCCCGGAACTCTGTGCGCCGCGCACGCAGGTCGTCCACGGCTACGGCGACGTGGGAGCCGACTTCCTGTTCGTCGGCGAGCGACCGAGCGCGCGGGCCGACACGGTCGGGATTCCGTTCCTCGAGGCGGGTCCCAGAGACGAAGGCGAACGCGGGACCGGTGACGACGGTGGCACGGGTGAAGGCAGGGCTAACGGCGGCCTCTACAGAATCCTCCAGCGACTCGGCCTCTGTGCGAGCACGGGCGACCCCGAGGAACCGGAACTCGCCAACGTCTACCTCACCCTGCTGACTCGCTGTCGCGACCCTGAGCGCCCGCCGACAGACGAGGAGGTCGTCACCTGCGAACCGTACCTCAACGCCGAGATTCGCATGATCAACCCCGAGATCATCGTCCCCGTGGGCCAGCGCGCGCTCACCGAAATCGGCACCGAGTACACGACGACGGCCGCGGACAACCTCGAGATCGAGACCCACCACGCGACGACGATCCGGGGTCGCGGTTTCGAACTCGTGCCCATGCTCGAGCCTGCGGCCCAGACCCAGGCCCAGACCCAGGCCTGGCTCGAGCACTTCGTCGACCTGATGGCGTCCGATTATCGACAGACGAAGGGACGACAGGGTCGCTGACGGGGCCGCCAGGAGGGCCGAGCCGAGATCGCAGACGCCGGGACTGATCGCCCGAATTTGGCACGCTGAGCCACACAACGCTTAAATCGGAACCGTTCATAGTCGCGAGTATGCACAAGGACGAACTGCTCGAGCTCCACGACGAACTCGTCGTCATCATGGAGTACTTCTCCGAGCGAGAGCACGTCGACGAGAGCCTCTTCGACGCCTACCACCAACTCGACGTCGACCCCAACGACGTCCACAAGTCGAAGAGCGAGCACAAACACGCCGTCTTCGTCCTCGGTAATGCGCTCGCGAACGCGATGAGCGAGGACGAGTTCTCGAGCGCCGGCCGGATCGGCAAGCGCATGAAGGAACTGGCCGACGACGCCGAGTCGAAGATCTAGCTGGAACTCGAGGCTGACGATAGACCTCCGATTCGCCACCGAACCAGGCGAAACGTATTTACACCGGTTCCCGCTTGTTGAAACATGGATCCGCGCACGCAAGAGCGCGTCGAGCGATGGGACTCCCGTCCGTTTTCCGGCGGCTACGACGGTCTCTCTTCACTCGCCGACGAGGAGTTCTCCGGTGCTGTAACGACCGGTGGTGCCTGGGCATTCATGCTCAACGGACGCATCGTCGGCGTCGTCGACGGCGCTCTCGAGCAGTTCGACGGAGCGAGCGGTACGACGTACGTCGCACCCCACCCCTCGCTCCCGTTGCTGTGTACGATGGACGAACAGGGCGGCGAAACCAGGGCGAAGTACTACACGAACGACACGCCACTGAGCGAGGTCGACCAGACGCTCCAGGAGGGGTCGTTCACCGGCTACGTGGAACTGAGCGAACAGGTACTCAGCGGCGACTACTACCTCGTGTACTACGGTGGCCGGCGGATGGCCGCGGCTTACATCGGGAATGCACAGCGACTCCTGACCGGCGACGAGGCGTTCGAGCGGGCCGACGACGAGGTCGGCATCTACGAGGTCGTCGACGTCGACATCGACATCCAGGACGTCCCGGGGTCGGCACCGGAGCCGACGTCCGGGAACTCGACGGCATCGGCGGCCGGGTCCGGCGCGGCGAGCGGGATAGCCGATGCGTCCAGTGCGTCGACCGATGGCGAGCGCGACGGCCAATCGTCGTCAGAACCGGTCTCCGAGGGAACGAGCGATACCGCCGGTGGAATCACGGCGAGTGCGACAGCCGAACCCGAATCGAAGCCGGTCGAGACGTCCGGCATCACGGAACCGGCGACCGAAGCCGACACTCGAGCGGACGCCGAGCCGGCCGATGACGGATCGGCTGGCGACGCGCAGCCGATGCCCCCGGCGGGCGGTGAGAGCCGATCAGACGCGGGTGGCGAGCCCAGTCGCGACCACTCCGACGCGCCCGATACCTCGACCGGCGACGGGCCGGACGCGGCGACGCCCGTGGAGGATGCCGAACCGATGCCGCCGGCCTCGAGCGAGTCGCCCGATCCCGAGGAGGTGGAGGCAGCCGCGGAGGAACTCGGTGCCGACGGCGTTCCCTGGGAGGGTGTCGACGAAGACGACGAAGACGACAGGGGGGCCAAGGCTCGAGAGGCCCGCGAGGACCGTGAGGCCCGCGAGGTTCAGGACGACGACGAACGAGAGACGGCCGAGCGAGCACCCGAACCCGACAACGAGTCGTCGGAGACCGATCCGCTCGACGAACGCTTCAAACAGGAAGAGCAGTGGCGGGAAACCCGAAACATCCCCTCGATCGACCCGAAGAAGTCCTCGCGTCCCGACCGGACGGACGACGACGGATCACGGTCGAAATCGAACGCCGGGGGACGGCGCCGAACGGCGAGCGGTCAGTCGCGCCAGACCGGATCGACGACCACCTCGTCGGCGGCAGGTGGGACCTCGTCAACCCAGGCGTCGAACGCGAGTAAGGACCGATCGAAGCCACAGCGGGACGGAAACCCCGACGGATCGGGAGAGGGACGCGCTCGCTCCAACGCCAGCACCACGAGAAACGTCCCCCGGGAGGCTCTCGAGGAGGACATGCTCGAGCGCGAGGACAAGATCGATCGACTCACTCAGCGCGTCGACGAACTCGAGCGAGAGAAGGGAACACTCGAAGAGCGCCAGCAGGAACTCGCGACCGAGCGCGACCGGTACCGCGAGCGCGCCGAGGAACTCTCGGCGACCGTCGACCGATTGCAACAGCGCATCGAGACGCTCGAGACCGAACTCGAGCAGGTTCGAGCGGCCGACGCCGCGGGTGTCCCCGTCGACAGGACCAGCCTCTCGCCCCAGGAGGCGCTGTCCAGGACCAACCTGTTCGTCCGGTACGCCTCGAAGAGCCAGCCCACGTTGGCGACGGCTCACGACGATAACGTGAGTCGTGAGGACGTCGCGGAGAACCTCCGTCTCGAACATCACACGCAGTTCGACGCGAGTGAAGTCGTCGTTGACGGCCAGTCCTACGAGGCGTTCCTCGGGTCGCGGATCGAGTACCAGTTCGTCGAGTGGCTCGTCGCTACCCTTCCGTTCGAGATCCGCGATACCGGCCACGCGGACGGCCTCGGTGAGCTGTACGACGCCCTCCCCCGTATCGATCGAGCCGAACTCGACGCCTCGATCTCCCTCGACGGGGACGACACCGAGGGCGTCCCCGACGAAGTCGCATTCGACGTCGTCGCCTTCGACAAGATGGGGAACCCGTTGCTCGCGGCCAACCTCGACGGATCGCGCGATCCCGCCAGCCAGACGGATCTCGAGACGCTGGAGGAGTCCGTCTCGGCGGTCAAGGCCAACCACGGCGAACTCGCCGCGGCGTTTTTCGTCACCTCGAGTTTCTTCGAACCGGGCGCCCTCGAGGTGACCGAGCAAGCGACCGGCGGCGGCGGCTTCCTCACGCGAGACTCACGGCTGAGTTACGTGTCGCTGTCGCGAAAACAAGGTGGGTATCACCTGTGTCTCGTGGAGTCGCGTTCGGGCGGCTTCCACATGAACGTCCCAGAACTCTAAGCTAGCCTTCGACTTCGGCGACGTCTTCGATCTTCATGCCCTCGAGTTTGTCGACGATCTCGTCGAGTTTGCCGTCGAGTTCGTCGACGAACTCGACTGTCCGCTCGGTCTTGATCGCACCCTGGCTGGAGGGCTCGATGAGGTTCTCTTCCTCGAGGACGCGCAGGGAGTACCGAACCTTGTGGTGAGGGTACCCGGTTTCGTTGGACATCTTGACGATCCCGATCGGTTCGTTCTCGATGACCATCTTCAGGACCTGCAGATGTCGTTCCAGCATATCGACTTCCTTCTCAAGTCGGTCTATCATGGCATTTGTTAACTTGTCTTTGCACCTTTTAAAGATTGCCCTCGAGTCGCGGCAAAATGAACCGTCACCTGACACTCTGTCGTGACAGAAGTTAACGTTTCGGGTTCAGATATCGGGGCAGAGGGCGATGAATTCTCGAGCGGATATTCACGACTACCCAAATTTTCTCTTCGAAAAGGAGTCTCCTATACACGAACGTGGATCGAATGTCGCCAATCGCGCCCCACAGACCGTAACCGGTTTATCGGCCGGGCAAGAATCCGGCGCCTGTATGACTGTCACAATCGTCGGGTCGCAACTCGGCGACGAGGGCAAAGGCGGCGTCGTCGACCTCTACGGCGACGCTGCTGACGTCGTCGCTCGCTACCAGGGTGGCGACAATGCCGGCCACACCGTCGTTCACGGCGGCGAAACGTACAAACTCTCGCTGGTGCCGTCCGGCGCCGTGCGCGGCAAGACCGGCGTCCTCGGCAACGGCTGCGTCGTCAACCCCGAGACGCTGTTCGACGAACTCGATCAACTCCGTGAACGCGGTCTCGAACCCGACGTTCGCGTCGCCGAGCGCGCGCACGTGATACTCCCGTATCACCGCGTGCTCGACGGTATCGAGGAGGAAGAAAAGGCGGACCTCGCCGCGGGCACGACCAAACGCGGCATCGGCCCCACCTACGAGGACAAAGCGGGTCGCCGCGGCGTTCGCATCGGCGACCTCCTCGACCCCGAGGTCCTGCTCGAGCGCCTCGAGTACGTCGTCCCCCAGAAGCGCGCACTCGCCGAGGACGTCTTCGGCGTGACCCTCGAGGGCGAGACGGCGGCAGCGTTCGACGTCGATCACCTCTTCGAGACCTACCGCGCCTACGGCGAGCGCCTCGAGAACGAGGACATGACCGTCGACTGCGGCACCTTCCTCCAGGAGCGCGTCGACGCGGGCGAGAACGTTCTCCTCGAGGGTGCACAGGGCACCTCGATCGACATCGACCACGGTGTCTATCCCTACGTCACGTCCTCGAATCCGACCGCCGGGGGCGCGACCGTCGGCACCGGCCTGGGACCGACCGTCGTCGGCCAGGGCGAGGTCATCGGCATCGTGAAGGCCTACCTCTCCCGGGTGGGTACCGGCCCGCTCCCGACCGAACTCGGGGGCGTCGAGGGTCAGACTCCCGGATACGAGGCTGATGCGGCTGACGAGAACGAGGACGAAGACGAGGAGGAACTCGCGACCTACATCCGCGACGAGGGCGGCGAGTACGGGACCGTGACCGGGCGCCCCCGCCGCGTCGGATGGCTCGACATCCCCATGTTGCGCCACGCCGCCCGCGCAAACGGCTTCACCGGCCTCGCGGTCAACCACATCGACGTCCTCGCCGGACTCGAGGAGGTCGAGGTCGGTCACAGTTACGAGTTCGACGGCGAGGAAATCTTCACCGTCCCGCCGACGACCGAGCAGTGGGCCCGCTGTGAGGCCACCTACCGTACCTTCGAAGGCTGGCCGGACGTCGACTGGGCAGCCGTCGCCGAGGAGGGCTACGAGGCCATCCCCGAGAACGCGCGCGCGTACCTCGAGTACCTCTCGACGGAACTCGACGCGCCGCTTTACGCCATCGGCGTCGGTCCGGGACGTGAACAGACGGTCGTCCTCGAGTCGCCTTACGACGAGTAGCGCCCTCCAGGCCGCCCGTTCGATGAATCGAGCCGATTTTGGCGCGTTCTCGAGTACGATCAGGGTCCGTTTCGTCACGGTCCCTCACGCGATCGGGTAGGCGAGCAGGAGCTGTTCTTCCGGCCAGTAAAATCGGCCGTCGTAGTAGATCGGGGCTTCGGACTCCGCGAGGAAGTCGGTCACCGATTCGGGATCGACGTCGAACGAGAGCGGATTCGGTTGCAGGCGCTTTTCGTCGTCCCAGTTCGGGACCGCGTATCCGCCGACCGGATCGATCGGGACCGGAACGGCCGTTACCCGGAGGCCATCTGTCTCTCCTCGTGTGTCTCCGTCGCTGGCTGCGCACTCGTCACCGTCCTCAGTACTGGCTCGACGGCCGCCAGCGGTCAGCACGTAAACCAGGGTTGGCCACCAGCTAGCGACGAACCGGCAGCTGCCGTCACCGACGACGGCTCGCGACTGAGTGTTGTCAGTTCTGGCCGCACACTGCGTCGCCGTGGCCAGGCTGTGACCGTACAGGAGGAGTTCGCCGACGGTCGTGTCGCTCGAGTGATCACCATTATCGTCGTTATCGCTACTCACTCCAGCGGCCCCGGCGACTCCGGCGACGCTCCCGCGCTCGACGAGGTCGACGGCGAGCGATCGAGGACCGTCGATCTGAAAAAGCTGGACATTGTTCTCCGCCAGCGACGCCGGGTCGAGGACGCCATCACGACAGCGAATGCCGGCCTCGGAGCAGTCGCCGACGACGTGGAGGAAGTCCACACCCGTCTCGAAGACGTCGGTGAGTTCCTCGCGAGAGGGGGCCTCGAGCGCAGTCACGGTCGGTGAGAGCACATCGTCTCGTCGTCGGTAGCGATCGACGATTGCTGATCGTTCCGCGTCCGTGGTTTCGTCCGTGAACGCGACGACGACCGCTCGCCGTCGGTGGTCGCCGCCGAGATACTCGAGGCGATTGCGGTAGGCGACGGGCGTCGCCGTGAACGCGGCATCGGTTGGGTCCGACGCGGCTTCACCCGACCGGAGGCGACCTCGCAGCCGAGTAATCGCCTCGAAATGCCGTTCGTCACTCGAGGGGGACCCGGCTGCCGATCGAGTTTTCTCGGTCGTTTTCGTCTCCGTTGCCTCTGTCACCTCTGTCACCTCTGACGACTCAATCGCCTTCGGAAGTTCGATCGCCGCCATATCGTACAACAGATGAGGAAGCTGAGCGGCCGCCTCAGGCGACGGCTCGACCGTCATCCGGTACGGCCAGGAGGGAAGCGCCTCCTCGAGCGGTCCCCGTGGAAACGAGAGATAGGCTCCGAGACGCTCCGCGATCGGTGCCTCGACGCACGGCTCGAGGTCGATTCCCGCCGACTCGAGGAGACCGTGCGCCCGAACGGTCCACTCCGAATCGTCGTACCACGTGGCGAGCATGTCGAGGAAGAAGACTCGCTTCAACAGCGCCGCCGCCTGCCCTTCGAACGCCGGGAGCGGGTCGAACTCGTGGTGGACATCGACAGCAGGCGCACGAAGGATCGGTGCCGAGTCGTCCTGGACGCGGACGCGAGCCCCCAGATAGTACGCCAGTGGGGCCGCCGGCAAGAGTGCCGACAGCGAGTCCGGGATCAGGAGCTCGATCCCGGTATCGGGCGTCGAGGCCTCGACGGCCGCCGGTACGGTCGTCTCAGAACCGAGGCGAATCGTCGGCGGATAGCCCCGATGATTTCGGTGGACTCGGTCGACCGACGTCGTCGTGATGGCGGCGCCGAGGTGAGACACGGCCGTTGCAAACCCCGCCGTCGTGGGTTCGACGGTCAACTCGTGGCGCGGGTAGTCGACGTACGTCTTGAAGCCGAAGGTGACCGTCGTGGGATGGGGAAACGAAATCGTGAGGCCTGATTCCGGTCGGTACCTGATCGTTCCGGCACCGTCGAACCAGAGGTGGACAATAATGCTCGATTCGACCGAACACCGGTACTGTCCATCGGGTAACGAGTACCGGACCGGTCGGTCGGTGCCGACGTCGTCGCGGATAGTAGTCGTCGTTTGCCCGTTCCGTTCGACCTGAAACGAGCCATCGGACCGGGTGACTTTGAGGAAGTTCTGCAGATCGTACCTGACCTCCGTGACACGAGCCGTGATCGCCGCGTCGACCTGCTCGTCGACGTCGCGCTCGTCCACAAACGGGTCCCACCCGGTCAGTCCAAACGAGAGTTCGTTCCCTGCGATGTCGGTTACGTCGAGGGACGAACTGGCGGTATGGAACGTGACGTCGACGAGGTCGACGTCCGGGCCGGGGCCGGGCCCGGGGCTGGCGCCGTTCACGCCACCACCCCCGATACCAACGCGGCGGCCTCTCGGTGGGCTCGAGTAGGTTGGATGGGTCGGGTGAGTCGAGCGAGCCGAACGATCCGAATCACTGACCATCACCGTTCGATTCCGTCACCGCTGACGAGTCGGTCGTTTCAACCGCGGATTCGTGGATGAGATAGACACCCGTGAACTCGAATCGCGCTCCACCAGCCGACCCGTCGGTGCACTCGACGCTCCAGCCGTGTTCGTCCGCGATTCGATCGACGATCGCGAGACCGAGTCCGGTCCCTCCGGAGTCCGAACTGTAGCCGGATTCGAACACCGCCTCCCGTTCAGACGGGGGGATCCCGGGGCCGTCGTCCTCGACCACGAACCCGTCGTCGCACGTGCCGACCCGGACGCAGACCGCCGCTTCGTCTCGAGTTCCTGGCGAATCGCCGCCATGGTCGGATTCTGACCCGGATTGATCCGAAGCGGTGCCGTGCTCCACCACGTCAGCACCACGAGACCCACGGCGATCGCGTGCCGAACCGTGTTCCACCGAATTCCGGAACAGGTTCTCGAACAACTGGAGCAAACGCGTCGGGTCCGCATCGATCCAGACACCGCTGTCGTCCAGTTCGAGACAGGCGTCTCGTGTGTCGACGTGTTCCCAGGCTTGCTCGGCGACGGCGGACAGTCTGACCAGCTCGAGGCTCCCCGTCGCGTCACCCGTGCGAGCGACCGCCAGTACGTCGTCGATGAGCTGTTCCATTCGGGCGTGAGCCTGCTGGATTGCGGCGACGGCATCGTGGTCGTCGCCGAGTTCGTCTCGGACGAACCCCAGATAGCCGTTCGCGACGGTGAGGGGATTTCGGAGGTCGTGGCTGACGATGCTCGCGAACTGATCGAGACGCTCGTTCTGTCGCTCGAGTTCGCGCTCCCGGACTTTCAGCTCGGTGAGGTCGGTGTAGATCCGGTATCCTCGGATCGTTTCGCCGCCCGTAGCGACCGAGACCGTTCGACGCAAGAACGGCCGCGGTCCGGAGGGCGTGTTTCTGACGACTTCAGTTTCGGTTTCGCCGTCGGGTACGTGTTCGACCAGCGGTGTTCGGGTGGGGTCGTCACCTCCGTCGTCGGGTGCCTCGAGTACGTCCGCGATCGATTCGCCGACGATCGATTCGGCGTCGCGCCCGAAGACGCGAACGAACGCGGAATTGACGCGTTCGATCCGGTAACTCTCGCCTTCGATTCGGTACTGGACAGCCGCGTCGGAAATGTTCTCGAACAGCGCGGCGAATCGATCCCGTTCGGCCTCCAGTGCTGCCTCGTGCTCGACGCTGGTTCGAGCGTTGACCACGATTGCGACGAGCGTCTCGCCGATTTGTCGGTCGAGGTCGGAAAACGCGCCTGGTTCCGACGAGAACGCCTGGAATACGCTGTCGTCGGCGATTGGGATGGAGAGGACCGAGCGAAAGGAGTCACACGTCGGGGCGGCGTCGGCGTCGTCTCGGAGGTCGTCGACCACGATGGTGGACCCGGTTGCGAGCGTTCGGCCGGCGATGCCGGCGTCAGCCGAGAGGGCCTGGCCTGGGATCAGGTGGTTCGCGTACACTGCCCGGGGGAACAAGTGCCCATCTCTCAGGGTGCAGATGCTCGCGGCCTCGAACGACAGCGCGTCCGCCGCCGCGATCACCGCGTGCTCGTAGACCGATTCGACGGACGCACACGCATCGAGTGTCGTCGCAATATCGCCCAGTCGCCCGATGGATTCGACGGTCTTCGAAGCAACCATAGTCGAGAGGAGAGAGACCAGCGTTCGACGCCGTCGTCTCGCTTTCTCCTTCTCACCCACTCATATAAATGTTCACGACCGTCAGCCAATCGTCGACACGCGGCCGTTCCCGAAACCTTTTGCTGGATGCGGTCCCCTGTCGAACCATGAACGAGTCGTTGCTGGAGATCCTTTGCTGCCCGCTCGACAAAGACGACCTCGAACTCGAGGACCCCGAGTACGACGAGGACGACGAGATTATCTCGGGATCGCTCGTCTGCACCAGCTGTGGCGAATCGTACCCGATCGAAGACGGCATTCCGAACCTGCTCCCTCCGGACATGCGCGAACAATCGCCGGCATAAGGTGATCTCGTGTCCCGTCACGCGGCCACCGTCACCGTCGATCGAACCGGGTCCGACAGCCTCACCGCCAGCGCCAGCTCGCTCGAGGCGAGCCACCCGTTCGAGATCCGACTCGAGAGCGAGGGCGGGCCGGCACACGTTCACTGCCGGCTGACCGGCGAGCTAGCGGGTGCCGCGTCGATCGAGGCGTTGAACGGGGGCAATGGAAACACTCGAGACGGAAACCACTACGTCGACCCCGACCGACCGACCCCCATCATGATCGACTTCGATCCGGTGGCGCTCGAGGCGCCGCTCGAGGGATCGATCGTCCTCTCGACGGGGTACGGCGCGACCGAAACGACGCTCGCGGTGACCTTGCTCCCGACGACCCGGCCGGTCGACGTCGACCAGACGCTCGGCGAACCCGCCCGTGAGGAGCCGGAGCCGACGGCGCTCGAGCGCACCGTCGAACAGCTTCGAGCCGTCAGCGGCCTGGATCCCGGGACCCTCGGCGTCCTCGCTCTCGCCGTTCTCGCGATCGCGATTGCCTGGTCGACGGCAGCCGTCATCGGCGGGACTGTCGCGTACGTCAGCGTGTTGATCGTCTCGGTCGGGGTCGTCGTCGCGGTCGCCCTGCTGGTCGGACGGCTCGAGCCTCCGGGGTAGAGGGTAGGAGATAGAAAACACCGACGCCGACACCGAACGTACCGACAGCGAAGTCGATAAACCGCTGCCATCCTAACGGCCAAGTATGCAAGCGCTGGTCATCGTGGCACACGGATCGCACCTGAATCCGGACTCCGCACAGCCGACGTACGACCACGCGGATACGATCCGGAAGACGGGCGCCTTCGACGAGGTTCGGGAGGGATTCTGGAAGGAAGAGCCCCACTTCCGGGAGGTGATACGCACGGTGGAAGCAGACGAGGTGTTCGTCGTCCCGCTGTTCATCAGCGAGGGATACTTCACCGAACAGGTGATCCCGCGAGAACTCCGCCTCGAAGGCTGGGACCCCGACCTGTGGGACTCCGACGGCACCGACGCCACCGAAGTCACGCTCGAGGTCGGCGACGCCGAGAAGACGGTCCACTACTGCGGCCCCGTTGGGACCCACGACGCGATGACCGACGTGATCGTCAAGCGCGCCGAGACGGTGACCGACGACCCCGACGTCGGCCCCGGGTTTGGGCTCGCGGTCGTCGGTCACGGGACCGAGCGAAACGAGAACTCCGCGAAGGCCATCGAACACCACACCGAGCGCATCCGCGAGATGGATCGCTTCGACGAAGTGCGGGCCCTCTACATGGACGAGGAGCCGGAAGTCGACGACGTCACCGATTTCTTCGAAACCGAGGACGTCGTCGTCGTCCCGCTGTTCGTCGCCGACGGCTTTCACACCCAGGAGGACATCCCCGAGGACATGCGGCTCACCGACGACTACCGAACGGGCTGGGACGTGCCCGGCATCGTCGACGGCCAGCGCATTTGGTACGCCGGAGCGGTCGGAACGGAACCGCTGATGGCCGACGTGATCCTCGAACGTGCGATCGACGCCGGCGCCGACGTCGGCGACGCGCTCGAGCAAGTCGAGTCCTGGACGAGCGAGACGCCGGCGGCGGGTGACTGACGTGGTCGAAGACGCTCCCGACTTGGAGGCGACGGGGTGGCGAGTAGCCGAAGAGGTGCTCGAGGCGCTCCTCGAGACGATCCGCGAGTCTGACGAGGACGGCCAACCGACGATCGACTTCGACGGACTGATCGCGAAACGGGTCACGGACGAGTCAGCCTACCGACTCGAGACCCCGACCGCGATCGTCGAACTCGAGACGTCGACCGTCGCTGACGCGGGCGCGGGCCCAGCGTCGAGAGACGACCTCCGCCGGACGCTGGAACCGATCGCCCCCTACGTCACGAACTGGTACGTCTGGGAGCAGACGGTCGGCGGCCGTGGAACCGCTCGGCGCGCGTTCTTGCGATGGTGTGAGGGGGCGCCGCTGGACGATCCGGACGTCGAGACAGGAGAGACGAAAACGGACGCGGGCGACGTCCGCGAACGATACGACGCCCTCGAGTCGGGCTTCGTCCGTCACTGGGGCGAACTCGAGATTACGGCTCGCCTCGCGACGGAAAACGGCGACCGCGCTGGCCGCGGCGAGCGCGTCTACGAGATCCGTCACGTCGAGGACGCCGACGCCACCGACGAGACGCTCGAGGATCACGACGACCCTCGCGACGCTCGCGAAATCGTCACTTACGACGAGGACGGGCGGTACCGGCCGCTGAAGACCGCGCCGACGCTCGTAACGGGGTGGCGCTTCGCCGACCTGTCGGGTGACGACCTCGTCGAAACCGTCCGCACGATCTACCCGGCCACCATCGCTAACTGGCACCGCGAGCGACGCGGCGACCTCGACGTCGACCACTGGCTTGAGACGGCCGAGCGCCAGACCGGCATCTACGACATGATCGACGAACTCCCGCGAGAGGCCCTCGAGTGGCTGACCGAGGCCTGCTGCGTCGACTCCCAGTGTCTCAAACGTCGGGAGTGGGAGTACACACCCGACGATCCGATCGACACCGACCCCGGCGACGGCGTCTTCCCCTGCCGGGAACCCTGCTCGCTCGTCATCGCGGCGGCCCGGAAGTGGGCCATCCTCGAGAGCGAGGAGGAGAAGACGTGGGAACTCGAGTTGACAACCAGTGAGATGAACCAGCTGGCCGAAATTGTCGACGCCGTCGCCGACGGACGAGTCGGCGAGATCCGCGAGGCGGACGTCTACGACGGCGCGAACCGCTACCGTGCGCGATACCTCCGCGCGAAGCGAATGGACGACGGTTCGCTCGGCGAGGAAGCGGCCGGTCGCTAGCGAGCCGAACCCCCTCGAGATGGGATCGTCGGCCTCCTCGAGTCTCGAGTACCGCTCCTTCTCCGTACGCTCGAGGTACGGGTCTCTTGCATACGCCGCACACAGCGTTTTGCCCGCTCGAGTGGTAACTGATGGCATGCTCGTCCAGCTCGAGCAGTACAAACACGAGGAAGTCCAGTTCGACGACAACCGAACGACCGGCGAATCCCAGACCGCGGACTCGATCGAACGGGAGTCAGAGGAGTACTTCGGCGAAGATATCGAAGAGTTCGACGTCGAAACCTGGGAAACCGTCGAGTACGAGGGCGATCCCATCCAGCGTCGCGACGTCACGATCGACGGCGTCACCGCCGTCTCCGTCCCCCAACGGTCGAACGAGGACGACAATTCGGCGCTCCCCGGAAAGACCATCCAGGTCAGACTCGAGGGCGGGATCGAAACGTTCGAGCAGGCGGAGATCGTCGAGGTACAGGACGAAAACCCGAGCGAGTGAGCGGTGAGTGGTGAGCGGAGTCCACGTCGAGTGATCGATGGTCGATAATCGAGGGGGCTCGACGACCGAGGGAATCCCGGCACTCCCTTGAAGGCCGACAGCCTTCAGAACAGATTCTCGAGTTCGTCGTTCGCGAACGCGTCCGCGGGGTCGCCGGCCGCTTTCTCGTCTTCGGCGCGCTGTGCCGCACGTGCGCGGTCGAGGAACTCCTGAATCCGGTCGGAGCGTTCGACGCCGCCCAGCAGGACCAGCGCGGCGATCCGATCGCTATCGAGCGGGAAGTCCCCACCTCGAACCTGCATGCTCTCGGTCTCGTCCTCGAGCCAGCGCCGCGCCTTCTCGACGCCTTTGCGCGGAATCGTCTCCGGTTTCCCCGCGATGACCAGCAACGCCGCGTCGCCGACGCGCGCCTCCGGCAAACTCGTCCCGGTGAGCAACGCCTGCCGGGAGACGCTCATCACGCTTCGAATGTTCTGCGTGCTGTCGTCGCTCGACGGCGCGCTCGCGTACCCCAGTGCGGCGATCCCGCCCTGCCGGAGCGTGTTGATGACCTCGCTCGAGTCGACGACGCTCTCGCCGACGCCCTCAACGGCCTCGCCCGACGCGAAGAGCAAGCCGAATCGTTGCGCGATGTTTTGATTGATCGACTCGAACCCGCTCTCGACGCTCTCGCCCTGGCTGTGCCAGGCGTCGTTGTCGACGAGGATCGTCGCGTCAGCCTCGCGAACGATCGTCTTCAGCGATCGGCCCGCGTTCGCCTGGTACAGCGACCCTTCGTTTCGCCCGGGGAGGATGCCGAGCGCGTACACTGGAATGTCGTAGACCTGCTGGAGGTGGTGGACGAGGACCGGCGCGCCGCCGCTCCCGGTGCCGCCGCCGAGACCGGCCACGACGAAGATTGCCTCGGATCTGGAGGTGACGTGGCCGTCAAGGTCGCCCAGTACCTCCTGGACGTCCGACTGCATGATCTCCGCACCGAGTTCGTTGTCGCCACCGACGCCATGTCCGTTCACCCGGTCGGCACCGATCAGGTGCGTCTCGACGTGCTCGAGCGACTGGAGGTCCGGGGTCGCGGAGTTGATGGCGAACGCTCCCTGGACGGCGTCGAAGTCCATTTCAGCGTCGAATTTCGTGAGGTGCTCGACCACCTTCCCGCCGGCCTGGCCGATACCAATCAGGGCTACTTTCATATGCAGGACTCCGAGGGAATCAAGTTGAACGTTCCGGATCATTTTCACGGTCTGACGTTTATATACGATGGGGCGGCCAGAGAGGGGCATGTTCCTGTTTCCCACCGCTCGCCGGGTAATTCGACGGTACTTCGAGGGCCTGCCTCACCCGAGTACGGGTCCACCGATAGACCGCTCGAACCGGCGCGGCCAAACCGAACCGCTCGCCGCACTCGTGGCCGTCGCCACGGTCTGTCTCGCACTCGGCGTGTACGCCGGCGCACTCTCAGGGATGGGACAGACGAGCAGCGACCGCTTCGTTGCAGAACCTACGCTCGAGGCAGTGCACGCGACCATCGCCGCCGACGGCGTCTACGATCCGACCGGACCGGACGACCCGGTCGCAAAGATCCCGACGGATCGACTGCCCAGCGACCGGACCGTGACGGTGACGATACTGGCACTCGAGGAAGGTCACCCAGAAACGCGACGCTGGGCGAGGTACGTCGACGGTGGGTACGAGCGTGGCTCTGCAACGGGTGATAGCCCGCCCTCATCCGCCTCAACTCTCGGAGGGAAATCGGACGCTCACGACACCGCGACCCGTCCGATAGCTATCCTCGACCCCTCAGGGAAGGTGTCGAGCGCTACGCTCCACGTGGAGGTCCGGTCGTGACGTCAGTACCCGATCTCTTTTCGTCAGTATCTGGCCTCTTGTCGCCAGTACCTGGCCTCGAGTCGTCCACGGCCGATACCGAGACGGCCGCGGCTAATATCAGCACTCGGCGGCGCTACATCGGCGACGAACGAGCCGTCAGCACGGTCCTCGACGTCGCACTCTGTCTCGTGTTGATGAGCGCCGCCGTCGGCGTTCTCGGCATCTATCTCGCAGGTGACGAGGACACCGGCCACACCCCCGAAACGGCGACCCACGCGGTCGAACTGCTCGGCTCGACGACAGTCAGCGTCGAATACACACTCGAACCGGCCCTCGAGCGCGCTCCCGAGGACGCCTACGACGATCCGGACGACTACAGCAGGAGCGAACTCACGCGCGTAACACACGGTCCGGCCGCTGGCGTTCTCGCGGACGCCGCACTCGCGAACGTGTCGCTCGAGGACGAACCGCTCACGCAGGACGGTCGCCTCTTCGCGACGGCGATCGAGGGACCGATCGTCAGCGAATTCGCTGTCGTCGACGGTGACGTCGCCGTGGCGGCCCACTGGACGCCCTACGAGGGGGCGCCGCTCGAGGGCCGAGCACGCATCGGTCCGACCCCCTCACCGACCGCCGACGTGAGTAGCGTCTCGATGACCGTACCCAGCGGCTTCAATTTCGACCGTTTCGACTCCGCCGATTTCGGCGGAGACGAGGGTGGGGGCGGGGACGAGGGTGAGAGTCGCGGCGAGAACGGGAACAAGGACGAGGACGAGAATCCGGGAATAGAGGCGTACCACCCAATCGCAACCAGCGTTTCCACGGCAATCGTCGAGGGGTACTTCCCGCCGGAGCAGACGTCGCTCGTACTCGAACGCGGCGGCCTCGACCGTGATCGAACCGTCTATCGGTACGAACGGTTCGCGACTGCCCTGGACGGGATCAACCCTGCCGATCTCGAGGGCCCGCTCGAACAGTCTAATAGCGACGCACAGGCGGCGAACGCACACCTCGTCGGCGCCCTCGCCGAATCGATGGCTGCCGACATGGAAGCGCGGTTCGATACCCCTGAAGAAGCCGTGGACACCATCGCGGTCGAGGACGTCACCATCGTCGTACGGGTGTGGGAGACGTGACCCGAACGCCCACCATCTCGCTCGCGGACGACGACCGCGGACGAGTCCCGTTCGCGCTCATCGGCGTATTGCTGCTCGTCAGCAGTATCACCCTCGTTGGCGCACTCGAGTCACGACCAGCCCCCGAAACCGACGTCGATCCCGCTATCGCCATGGACCGAACGACCGCCGCGACGCAAACGGCCATCCGACACGCGACCCTTGACGCGGCCGACCAGGTGGCTAGCGAGCCGATTATCGAACCCGCGAACACTCCCTACGGAGACCTCGTCAACGCCAGTAGCGACCGCGAAATTCTCGAGAACTACTTCGCCCTTCGGATCTACCTGAACGTACAGAGGAACCTCGCGGGCGCCGGGCAGGACGTCCGCGGAACGACCACGACCGTTTCCGTCCCGCCAGCGACCGACCTCGAGTCGCTCGAACGTGGGATGGACCGGGTGACGGTCTCGGCGGACGACACCGGCCGGCTCGAGGTGACGATCGACGGTGTCCGAACGACCGTCGAACACGACGGCGAGACGGTCGCGAGCCGCGTCGAACCCGTGGCAGTCTCCGTGCCGACGCCACTATTCGAACTCCAGCGCCGGACAGCCGCTTACGAGACCGCACTCAACACCGGTGCGCTCGAGGGATCGGGCTTTGGCCGGCAATTCAGTGGGCGGCTATACCCGCTCGCGTGGGCCCGCGGCTACGCCCAGTACGCCGGGATGCCGGTCTCGGAGGTGATCGCCAATCGCCACGTCGAGGTGACGGCCAACAGCGCCGCCTACGCGACCCAGCGCGGCGTCTTCGGGACCCAGGACGTCGACGGTGGCGACGCCATGCGCCAGGCCTGGCTCTGTCTCGCCGCCAAAGACGGCGACGACCTCTACGGCGGCTACAACGACGGCGAATCGCCGAGCATCGACAGCCAGGACGTGTGTGATTCCTTCCAGTACGTCTACGGCGATCAGGTCGGCGGCAACCCGCCCGAAGCGCCGTCACTACAGGACCTCTCCGGTCACGCACCCGGGATGGACGAAGAACAGACGATCGCGGTCAGCGAGAGTGCGTACATGCCGCTTCGATACATGTTCGACGAAGACAACGAGCACTCGATCCCGGCGGCGTTCGATCGGGTCTATACCGTCGACGCCGCCTCGAGCGTCACTATCGACGAAACACACACGCGAGCAGAACCCGCCCCGCCCGACGAAGGCGCACACTGGGAGCGTCTGGATCGCTCGCCGAGAACGTACCGTAACACGACGGTCACCGACGTCACCGTCCGTAATCCTGGTCGGGCGAGTTCGTACTACACCTACGACGCCACCGTCGTCAACGGCTTCGAACGCACCGCGACCTGGAACGATACTCGCACGAACGAGACCGAACGGATCGAGACCAACGCGACCGCGACGAGTACGTTCGACGTGCGCGTTCGTCTGTACGAAGCCGATCACAGCCCGGACTCCAAGGTCAAGGCCCGAACCGAGTACGGCGTTCACCGAAAGTACGGCGGGGCCGGCGTCTACTCGAGCGACTTCAGTGACGTCCCCGACAGAGCGGCGAACGCGTTCGTCGGCGCACGCACCGAAACCAGTTTCGAGACGCTGATTTCGGACGCCGCCGTCGAGGCTCATTCCGGAGCCGACCTCGAGCGCTCCCTCGGGATCCCGTCGCGAAAACGACTCGATGCCGACTACGAATACGGCGTCCTCGAGGCCGACGTGGTCGAGGATCTCACCGCGATCCAGTACGACCTCGAGGGCCTCGAGGTGACCTTCGAACGTGCGGACATGATCAAAGAATCTGGCGAGGACGGACCCGTCGAGGATTTGATCGCGGAGGTCGAGGGCGAACGGGACGCCTACCTCGATCGACAAGGTCCGTACGCCGACCCGGCGGAAAAGGCGATGTACGAGGCTCGTCTCGCGTACTTCGAACTCCTGCTCTCTGACCTGGAAGCCGTTGCCGAAACGCACGACGACGTGATGGCCGGATTGGACGACGAACTCGAGGAGGCGAATTCGGGGCTCGGCGATGCGACGGCGTACATGCAGGAGGCGATGAGCGCGTCGGAACCGGAACCGGAGCCGATCGAGGAGGTTCCGTTGCTCGAGGGGGTGAGCTATCGGGTGTCGGGATCGCCGTCGTATCTGGTGACGGAGAACGTGACGGCTGATCGGGTGCCAGCGGTGGGGAACGATTCGGAATTTGCGCCGATGGCGACGCGAAATGCGAACTACTTCTCGATTCCGTACGATTCGGTGATGACGGGTATTCTGTCGAAGATTCCGAGGTTGGATCTCGGGGAGGAAGAGCAGCGGGTGCCGATGCGGACGGCGGGGGAGACGTTGCGGGCGGCGAAGTTGGCGGAGGCGGTGGGTGCTGATTTAGAGGGGGAGATAACACAGATTGAATCTGCAATTGGAACCGGGTTCTCAAGTATCTCTTACGATATCTCAGACAGTGTCTCTTCGGAGTTATATGGTATAGAAGATCCAGATTTTGAACAGAAACGTGTTAGCATCGAATCAGCTATTGAATCATATCTTGACGGACATGGATCGATCGATAAGACAGCTATCGACCTCGGAGATGGGAATATTACGAAACCAATTTCTGAAGTAATTGTAGAAGAAGTGGCTGAGGATTACCCCAGTGACTTTGATGGGCGACAAAGTGCATGGGAAGCAAAGGTTATGGCGATTGCCCGCCCAATTATTACTGAGAATATCGCGAACGAGACTATCTCTTTCCAATCTGGATTAGAGGAGATAGATGCTGAAATACGAGCAGAGATCGACCAGATAACTGATGACGTAATCGAGAAACGGTTAGAAAATGCAGAGATTATCAACGAAGATGGTGATATTGTCATTAGTGATGAAGAGAACTGGTTGACAGGCGATGCACCGAAACGTGTTCCTGCTGGCATTCCAATTACACCAGTTCCGGGATACTGGGTTGCGACGGCGAACGTGTGGGACGTGGATGTGGCAGCAAAGTACGCTCGATTTGAAGTCGCAGCCAATACTGGAACGCCGCTGGATACTGGAGGAACGACTTATGTTCGAGAGGACAAGAACGTTTCAGTAAATATCGGTGGCAACCAGAAGCGACTAGGTTCGAATAAGGCGATATCGTTTCGAGGGAGTACGGTCGTCGTAATTGTTGTTCCACCTGGTGGACAAGGAGTTGGTGATCGTACAGGGGTTAGAACTGAATGTACGGAAACGTGGCCCGATGTTGGGCATCTCGAAAACAGCGAGACAGTAGCCTGTAGCTCCTAAGAGAGTTCTTCGAAACTCCACTTACTCGAGCGCATAGATCGTTCCCTCTCTCGTTCCGACGAGAAGGATGCCATCAACAAAAGCTGGTTCCGACGCGACTTCTCCATCGGTCTCGAAGTACCACCGTTCATCACCAGTTGTTCTGTCGAATGCATAGACTCCATCTTTTGATCCCGTATATGCCAATTCGTTTGAGAGGGAAACGCTCCCCCAAACTCCACCAGTTTGAGTCGTCCACTCTAGTTCACCAGTAATTGCGTCTACACATGCAACACCGTCTCGAGTGGTGACATAGACGAAACCATCATGATAACTAATTGGAGTGACAACTGTATTGCTAACATCACATTGCCATTCAATATCACCAGTCTCTAAGTCTAATGCATATACGGATTGACTTTGACGGATTCCGGCGTAAACATGGTTTTCTCCAACAGATAACCCCATGACTCTTTCGTCAATATCTGTTTTCCACACTAACTCCTTCGTGTTAATGTCGATAGCATATACTGCTGAAGGGACACTCGCTGCGTACAAGATATCGTTCGATACAGCGATCACTTCTGATCCTCGACCTTCAACTTCGTATGTCCACAGAATTTCTCCTGATTCAGAATTTATCGTAACAACTCGATCCTCGTCTGTATTTGCAAAAATTGTTCCCCCAAATACTTGTGGGCTACTCAATATAGCAAGGTTTTCACTGAACGTATCCCAGACGCGTTCGCTGGTTTGTCTATTCCATGCAATTAAGTTACCTGTTCCATCAACTACATAGATGTCTTCCCCATTTACTGCAGCACTCTCTGGAAACATTGACGCACCTCGATCTACTGACCATTCGACTTCTCCCTCGAGCAAATCAATCGCGTAAAATGTTGAATCCCAACTTCCAATATACACCGTCCCATCAGCAATCGCTGCTCCACCCGTAATCCGGCCACCGGTCTCGAGTCGCCATCGCTCCGAAACCGAGTCCGTTGGGCCGGTTGCTGTCGGATGATATCCCGTATTCTGAATGTCGACGCCGGCCATCGGCCACTCGTCGCTCGAGACCGATGATCCTTCTCGGGGTCCACCCGAAACGAGTCCGCCATCGTTCGAACCAGTGGATTTAGAGTCGTTCGAGTTAGTCTCTGGCGAATCGGAACTGCCAAAATCTGCACACCCGGCGAGGCTCGTGACGCTTGCACCAATGCACGTTGCGAGCCATCGTCGTCTCGTCTGGGAAGGCATTGACCGACAGATGAAGCAAAAGTATAATAATGTACTGACTTGATTTTATGATCTCAATATCGGAATATCGAATCGAAACACGTCGATGAAAACCGACTTGGTGCTGACCAACCTTCTCCCAGATATGTTCTACGAGCAGCGCCTTTCCGTCCCTGAATCCGCTACCGCGCTTCGAACCGAATACGCCGACGACCTTCGTTCGGCACTCGAACACGCTGGCCTCGACCAATCCGAGGCCAAAACCGACGTCGACCGATCGAAACTGGAGGCGCTCCGCGACGGGGAGGCACCAAACCTGACCCTCGAGGAGGCCGCCCAAATTCAGTCGCTCGAGGACGGCGAACCTGACCCGGAGACGATCGTCGAGCTCGCGGGTGAACACCTGCTGTTAGGGATGACGACAGCCGTCGTCGACGTAGATACACTCGCGGCTGACGTCGATGGCGACCTCGGTCCCACGGAGATTCAACAGAAGATCGAACGCCGCGCACCGATGACGTTCGAGGAGTACGTCGCGATTCAACACGCGATTGTCGAGCGCGGTACGTGAAGAGCGCAGTCGTTATGCACCCGGCTTCCTGAGTACGGGTATGCGCGTCGCTATTCTCGGCTGTGGATACGTGGGTCTGGAACTGGGCCGTCAGCTCGAGGAACGAGGCCACGAGGCCATCGGCGTTCGTCGATCCGCCGACGGACTCGCGACGCTGGAGGACGTCGGTCTCGAGGCCGTCCAGGCCGACGTAACCGACGCATCGTCGCTGGAAGACGTCCCCGACGCCGACGCGGTCGTTTTCGCTGCGAGCAGCGGCGGTCGAGGAGCTGACGCCGCTCGGAAGGTCTACGTTGAGGGACTCGAGACCGCGATCCGAGTATTCGGCGAACGAGACCATCAGCCGACACGCCTCGTCTACACGTCCTCGACGGGCGTTCACGGCGACCACGGCGGGGACTGGGTCGACGAGGAGACGCCGATCGAGCCGACGACCGAGAAGACCGAGGTGCTGGCGGCGGCCGAGCGAATCGCCCTCGAGCGGCCGCCCGAGTACGGGGACAGTTTCGAGGGGACGGTCGCTCGCTTTGCCGGCCTCTACGGGCCGGACCGGTACCGCCTGGAGCGCTATCTCGAGGGACCGGTCACCGAGGGGTACCTGAACATGGTTCACCGAGACGATGCCGCCGGTTCGATCCGATACCTCCTCGAGCACGACCTCGCTCGCGGCGACATCGTACAGGTAGTCGACGACGAACCGGCGTCGAAGTGGGCGTTCGCTGACTGGCTGGCCGATCGATGTGGCCTGGAGCCGCCCGAGAAGCGAACGAAAGCAGAGCGACTCGAGACCGGGGATCTCTCGGCGGCGGCCCGGCGACGAATCCTCACAGCAAAGCGGTGTTCGAACGCAAAATTGCGCGAACTGGGATACGATCTCGAGTACCCGACCTATCGAGAAGGATACGAGTCAGCGATCACGGCATATCTGGAGAATTCTCCATCGTAGACAGTTATTACAGGCGGTTCTTGGACGTTACAATCGAGGGGAACCTTCATGGGCATTCAATTTGAGTGTGGGGTATGGGAACCCGGGGCGGCACACGAATCGATCCCGTGGCCGATGGTGCTAGTGGTGGCGTCGGGATGGTCAGCGAGTCCATCGAGTCGTTACGGGTGATCGACCCGCTCGTCCTCTCGCTGGGAGTCGTCGGACTCGTGGCCCTCGCACTCGGTGGCTGGTGGGTTCTTCGCTGGTTCAACCGATCGCCAGGGAATCGGCTGCGACGGCTCCTCACGAAGTACGACGACGTGGCGGTGATGATGCATCCGAACCCCGATCCGGACGCGATGGCTTCGGCGATGGGCGTTGCGGCGATCGCAGAGAGCGTCGACACCGACGCGACGCTCTACTATCCAGGCGAGATCCGCCACCAGGAGAATCGAGCGTTTCGAACCGTACTCGAACTCGAACTCGAGACCGTCGAGTCGGCTTCGGACATCGACTCCGAGACGGTCGTACTGGTCGATCACAACACGCCGAGGGGGTTCACCGGCGCTCAGATGGTCGAACCGCTCGTCGTCGTCGATCACCACCCTGGAAACGGTACGGGAACGACGTTTACCGACGTGCGAACGGAGTATGGCGCCGCGTCGACGATCCTGGTCGAGTACCTCGAGGAGACCGGCGTCGACCTGGTCGATAGTGAGGACTCCGGTGGTGGCGACGTGGAGTTGACCGAGGAACTGGCGACGGGGCTGCTCTACGGCATCCTCTCGGATACGAACCACCTCACGAAAGGGTGTTCGGCGGCCGACTTCCAGGCTGCGTCGTTTCTCTTTCGCGCCATCGACGAGGAGAAACTCGACCGGATCGCGAATCCGCAGGTGAGCGACGACGTACTCCAGATCAAGGCCGACGCGATCCAGAAGAAGCGCATCGAGGGATCGTTCGCCATCTGTGACGTCGGCGAGATCGGTAACGTCGACGCGATTCCCCAGGCCGCAGACGAGTTGATGCACCTGGAGGGCGTGACGGCGGTCGTCGTCTACGGCGAACACGACGGCACGATTCACCTCTCCGGTCGCTCTCGAGACGACCGCGTTCACATGGGTGAAGCCCTTCGCCACGCAGTCAGCGACATCCCGATGGCAAACGCGGGCGGTCACGCGCGCATGGGCGGCGGCCAAGTGTCGGTCGATCACATGAACGGGATCGGTCCCTCCGACGGCGTGAGCAAACCGGAGTTCGAAAACCGCGTCTTCTCGGCGATGTCGGGCGAGCGTTCCTGACGCCGTCGCTACTGGCTGCCCGTCGAACCGCACGACTCGAAACCCGGGAGAGTTGTGCTTTTACCGCCGACACTCCAAGTGGAGGACATGGCTTCCGGACCGGCGACCTGGGAGTACCGCGACGACCACTACGAGGCGTTCGGGCGAACGTACTTCCGGCGCTACGGCGACGGCCTGCTCTCGAGCATCGGCCTCGGGACCTACCTCGGCGAACCAACGGACGACGTCGACGAGGACTACGAGGCCGCCATCCTGCGAGCGCTCGAGTGCGGGTCCAATGTGATCGACACCGCGATCAACTACCGGTGCCAGCGAAGCGAACGCGTTGTCGGACGGGCCCTCGAGCGGACGAATGTCGACCGCGACGCGATTTTCGTCGCGACGAAGGGCGGCTTCGTCTCCTTCGACGGCGAGCGCCCGGACGACCCAGGTGAGTACGTCAGGGAAACCTACGTGGAGCCTGGACTCGTCGACCGCGAGGATCTCGTCGCGGGGAGCCACTGCATCGCCCCCGACTACATCGAGGACCAGCTGGATCGGTCCCTCGAGAACCTCGACACGCACGTCGACCTCTACTACGTGCACAACCCGGAGACCCAGTTACGAGAGCGGTCCCGAGAGGCCGTCTACGACCAGCTCGAGGCGACGTTCGTTCGTCTCGAGGAGCGGGCGGCCGCGGGGGACCTCTCACACTACGGCGTGGCGACCTGGGAGGCGTTCCGGGTCCCGGACGATCACCCGTCGTACCTCTCGCTCGCCGAAGTCGTCGAGCGCGCCCGCGCCGCCGCACGCGAAGCGGGCACGGGTGGCACGCACTTCCGGGCGATTCAGCTGCCGTTCAACGTCGCGATGGCCGACGCGTTCACGGTCGCGAGTCAGCCCGGTCCGGAGGGGCCCCAGAGCGTCCTCCAGTTTGCCACCGAAGCCGGGCTCAACGTGTTCACGAGCGCGAGCATCGCACAGGGAGAGCTGACGAACGGCCTCCCCGAGAACGTGGCGGCGGTCCTAGAGGGCGACTCGCCGGTCCAGCGGGCGATCAACTTCGCGCGGTCGGCACCGGGGGTAACGACGTCGCTGGTCGGCATGAGCCGACCCGAACACGTCGAGGAGAACGTCGACGCCGGACGATTCGACCCGCTCGGTGCGTCGACGTTCGACGACCTCTTCGTCGGGCCAGATAGCGATTCCGACGAGTCCTAACGTATCTCCTTCCACTCCCGTTCGCAGTTCGGACACCGCCGGATCGTGGTAATCGTGTCCGGGTCGTTCTCCGTCTTCAGCGGTTTCCCGCACTCGGCGCAGGTCACTCGCTCGTAGGTGTCTTTCTCGAGTTCCCCTTCACGGAGCGCCTTCCGGATAGATTTCATGTTGACCTTCTACGAAGGTGGAGAAGAAAAAGACCGGTGTCTCGGAACTATTTCGATTCGAATGTCACTGACCCCGCGTAGATACGGGCCAAAGCGCGTTGCCACGGGTTCCGGGCCTCGTACGGGCTGGTCGTCCCGTTCGTAGAGTTGAGATAGTCGAAATAACAGCCTCGAGGCGGGCTTCGCCGAATTCGTCGCCGTTTTTACCCTCCAGCCGAACGGTTCATCGATGGAGTACACCCAGGAGCGCGTCGCCACGCTCCACCGACTGACGGATGCCCCCATCGGATTCGACGGCCTCGAGCCCGTTCTCGACCGGACGGCTGTCGTCGTGCCGATGACCGATCGGGAACAGGAGCGTCCCGCGGCGACGGGCGTCCTGTCGGCACTCGAGTCGATTCGGTCGGCGCCCGAGCGCGTGATCGTTCCGGTCCGGGCCGACCCTGACCGGATCGAGTCGTTTCGGGCGTGGGTCGAGTCGTTCGACCTGCCGACCCAGGTACTGTGGTGTAACGCACCCGCCGTCGAGGATCTGCTGACGAGGAAAGGGCTCGACGGCGAACTAGGGAAGGGGCGCGACGTGTGGCTCGCGCTCGGTCCAGCGATTGCCCAGGGGGAGTACGTCGTCGTCCACGACGCCGACGCGACGAGCTTTCGACCGGACCACGTCGCCCGGTTGCTCCAGCCGCTGGCGATGGGCTACGACTTCTCGAAGGGATACTACGCGCGCGTCGAGGACGGCAAACTCTACGGACGGCTTTGTCGGCTCCTCTACGAACCGCTCATCGAGGCGCTCCGTGCCGAGCACGACGATCCCGTCGTCGAGTACCTCGCCGCGTTTCGATACGCGCTGGCAGGCGAGTTCGCGATGACGGCCGACTTCGCCAGTCGACTCCGGCCGCCCCGAGCGTGGGGGCTCGAGGTGGCGACCCTCGGCGACGCGTTCGAACACGCTGGCTTCGAGGGATCCGCGCAGGTCGATCTCGGTATCCACCGACACGACCACCGGGTCGTCGACGGCGAATCCGGCCTCGAGGGGATGAGCCGGGACGTCGCCTCCTCTATTCTTCGCGTGCTCGAGGCCAACGACGTCGATATCGACTACGGAACGCTGACGACACGATATCGCACGGTCGCCGACCGGCTGATCGACCAGTACCGAGCCGACGCGGCGTTCAACGGTCTCTCGTACGATCGAGACGGGGAACGTGAGCAGGTAACTCGCTACGCGAGGTCGCTCACCCCACCCGAACGGGAACGACGGCTCCCACCCTGGACGTCAGCGCCCGTCGATCCGGACGCGCTCGTCCAGGCGGCGACGCGGTGGGCTCCTTCGGCTCCCTCGCTCGAGTCGGCCACGCAAGACTAATCACCGCTTCGTTCGTTGCAGGAGCTATGGGGACCGGACTCGACCAGCGGACGAGCGACGAACTCGCCGGGATCGTCGATCTCTTCGGCGGGCTCACCCGGACGGAACTCGAGCGCGCCCTCTCGGAGGTCGCGTTCCGCGCAGACGGGCAGTCGGTCGACGAGGACGCCGCGGCGGGTGCGATCGAGGCGTCGCTGGACGCGTTCGCACTGGTTCGCTACGAACCTCGTGACGCTGGTCGTGCCACCGATGGAGGTTCCGAGGACGACGACAGCGACAGCGACGGCAACGCCAACGAGGACGGGGGCGCGCTCTTCGTCCCCGGGCCGACCGCGTTCCCTCGCACCCCCGAGCACGCGGAGGACCTCCCACACATTCTCGACGTGTCGCCGCGCGACCCCGACCAGGACGCGGTCGGTGAGGCCGCTCGAGACCGGTTTCTGGCGGACGTCGAGGCGGTGCTCGAGGGTGAGGGCGAGAGCATGGACGAGCCCGAGAACGTGGACGAGAGCGACGACGGTAGCGAGCACCCAGACGAGACGGCCATCGAGAACCTGATCGACCTGAGCTACGACCTCGAGGCATGGGCGCCGCTCGATCTGACAGCCGAACGAACTAGACTCATCGAGGCGCTCGAGGACGCCTGACCGAGGATCAGTATGACGACCCGACGGCTCACACTCGAGGCGGTCACCGACTTCCAGCCGACTGAGATCGACGACCAGCCGTACGACGCCGCCGTGCTCGCCCCCGTGATCGACCGCGACGGCGAGGACCACCTCCTCTTTACGCGCCGGGCCGATCACCTCGGGGAACACCCCGGCCAGATGAGTTTTCCCGGCGGCGGCAGGGAGCCCCAGGACGACTCGATCCTCGAGACAGCTCTCCGGGAGGCCGACGAGGAGATCGGTCTCGAGCCGTCGGCGGTCGACGTGGTCGGCCAGCTAGACGACATTCGAACGGTCACGGAGTACGCCGTCACGCCGTTCGTCGGGCGAATTCCCGATCGATCGTACGACCCGGACGAGCGCGAAGTCGCCGAAATCGTCGTCCTGCCGCTCTCGGGGTTCCTCGACCCGGACAATTACGAGTACGACAGACGTGACCACCCCTACTACGGCGACATCGTTATCCACTACTTTCACGTCGATGGCTACACCGTCTGGGGAGCAACCGGGCGCATTCTCGTCCAGTTACTCGAGCTGTCGACGCCCTTCGAGGCGCCCGAGCGGGTCGAACGCTCGCAGTATTAGTATCGACGACCCGCCGTGGTAGGGATGTGCCAGGAGACCCGTATGGACCGACTCACCGAACGATCGTCACGGGGACTGGCGAGCGACGAGCGACCGTCTCCGCGACGCTTCCCAGGAGAATTCGACTCGCACCCCGCCGACCGTGGCTCCCGATCACGATCTGCTCGACCGGGTTCTCCTCGGCGTAGTCGATGATCGAGCGCGCGACGCGCCCGACGACGAGTTCGGTCTCGCAGTCGACGCCGCGGTCGGCCGCCTTCTCGTCGACGTTCCCGAGCAGTGTCTCACCACGTTCCTTGCTCTGTCGGTGGATCTCCTCGTAGTTGATCATCGCACCTCCCTCGAGACCGGGCGCCCCGTAGAGGTCGGCCGGGTCGATGACGTGGAGGGCGACGATGGTCGCGTCCGGGTGCTCCTCGAACGCGAACTCGAGGGCGTCTGCCGCGCGGTCGGAGCCGTCGACTGGAACCAGGATTCGATCTTGCATGGGTGGACGTACACGTTCCAGTATGTTAATATCAGCCACCGTCCCTGGTAGGTTGGAACGCTCGCTCGCGTAGCTGGATTCGAATGGAAACGGCAGCGGCGCTCGGGTGACCGTACACGCGAACGAATACGACAGCGACGCTCGCGAGGGAGCAAAAAGTGCGACTCGAGTGCTCGACCGCTCGACGTCGCCGATTACTCGGAACTGCGCTTGCCGCTGTTCAGCGAGGGACGGACGTTCTCGGTTCCCTTGCCGCGGTTGTAGAGACCGCGGTTGGACTTGCCGGCGTTGGTCAGCCCGCGGAAGGCGCGGTTCTTGTGCGTGTCGGCACAGATCCAGTTGAGGTCGTCGTCGTTCTGGATAGCGGGGTGGTTCGGGTCGACGAGGATCACTTCGAACCACTTCTGCCCGCCGTCTTCACCGACCCAGTAACTGGCGAGGACGCGGAGGTTGGGGTATTTGCGAGAGACGCGCTCTTCACCGATGCGCTGGATGTTCTTCCGGCGACCGATGCGGTTGACGCCCTGGCGCTTCGTCCGGCGCCCGGCCTTGTGTCGCTGCTTGCGCGCGTTCCCCTTGCGGACGGCGACGCGCGTCACGACGATCCCCTGCTTCGCTTTGTAGCCGAGTTCGCGCGCCTTGTCCAGTCGCGTCGGGCGCTCGATTCGCTCGATGGCGCCTTCTTTGCGCCACTCCTGCTTGCGTTGCCACTGCAGTTCGCCGAGCTTGCCGTCGCCCGGGTTCTTCCATGCCTCCTTGATGTGGGAGTAGAAGCTTCGTGCCATTGGTAGTCTGCGGGCGTTTCCCGGTTCAGAAGCGATCTCGCGTTCGAGACGCGAGTAGCTTCCACATTCCAACCTGTGGCGCGAGCCGAACAGGTGCCCGCCGTCGCCCGCGGACCGACGAGTCGATTGGTGCTATCAGCGTGGCGGGTATAAGCGCTTCGAACCGTCCGTTCGCGAGTGCACTCGACTGAACGGGATCGCTCGAGGCACAGAATTCGTTCGTCAATATCCGCCCGGCGGTGGCTGTTTGAAGTCGCCGCCGGAGAGGCGACCGACGATCCATAGTGCGGCAATCGGCAGGCCGATCAACAGAGCGACCGCCAGTAGCGCGTCGACCGCGCCGACCAGGGTCGCGGCGGCCAGCACGAGTACGATGACGACGAGCACGGCGGCAACCTGGATCCGGAGGCCGTCTCGAGCGACGCCGCGGAGGGTCGACATCGAGGCCCAGTCCGCGTCCACGCCGATCGAACCGGCGAGCGCGAGTACGGCGAGGAGCGCCAGCGTCACAGGAGCGAGGGCGTGCCAGCGCTGACTCGGGGGATCGACGGCGCCGATGCCGTACATCGCGAGGGCGGCGAGGCCGACCCCGAGGCCGCCGACGACGACCGTCGCCGCCGCGTGAACGAGTTCCGTCTGCCGGCTATCGATCGACGGGCCGAGGTGCGTTCGTATCCCCTGGGTTCGCTCGGAGAGGTCCCAGACCGCGATCGCCGTGGCGACGGCGAGGAATACGCCGAGCGGACTCGTACCCACGCGCGATCCGACGAAGGCGACGCCCAGTATCGAGCCACAGCCGAATCGCCGAAGCCAGCGCCGCGGTTCGTCGACTCCCGAGGCGAGCGACGCGATCGCCACCTCGACGACGACGACGGCCAGCAGCGAACCGAACACCGCCCAGACCGCCAGCAGCGGATCGATCGATGGGACGGCCGATGCGACGAGGAACGCCACGGGTGGAACGACCACGCCGCCGGTCGCGAACGCGGCTGTTCGAAGCGGGTACGGTCCGAACCAGGCGCGAAGCGGCGGCGCGGCCAGCCACCCGAAACAGATCACCACCGCGCCGAGGGCCACACCCAGGAGAACGACGTGGAGGCCGCCGCTCCCCAGGACGACCAGCACGAGCGTTCCGACTGGTCCCATCGCCCGCAGCACCGAGTCGATCGCGTCACCCGTTCCCGGGGCCGCCAGAACGAAGCCGGCGACGACGAGGACGTAGTAGGAACCCGTTGGAAGGTCGGCGACGCGGCCCACCACCGACCGAAACGTCAGCGGTGACCTCCGGTCGGGATAGGCCTGTTCGAGGACGGTCCCTACACACGAAGCCAGGAGCACCGCCACGGCGAGCAACGCGAGGACGGAGAGAACACTCGCGTGGGTACTGCTCGTCAGCGCTTCGAGTATCACCGCCGTCGCGAAAAACAGCGTGCCGACAGTGCCAGTCGCCAGCAGGTACGTCCCGGCCACGACGGGCAGGGACGTCACCGTGGAATCGCGAACCGGCCAGGCGAACGACGCCCAGTCGGTCGTCGCGTCGACCCCGGCGGCGCCGACGGCGAGGATCGCCAGGGAAGCCCCGGCGACCAGGAGCGCCTCGACGACACCCTCGACGACGGCCACGTTGAACCCGACGAAAACTGCGAACAGACCTCCCGTAACGAGCACGCTGCCGACGGCCCGTCGACCGAGCCGATCCGACGCGGCGAGCGTGACGCCCCAAACCACTCCGAGTGTGCCGAGGCCAGCCACCGTCCCCGGGAGTTCGACGCCAGCCCCCCAGCATACGCCGACCGTCGTCAACACCGCCAGGAGTGTGGCGGCCGTTCCGAGATCCGCGGATTCGTTCGTGCACTCCGCACTCACGAGGACCACCGCCGTTTGCCCCGGTCGATCGCGACGTGGAGCGACTCGTCAGGGTGCCATTCGACGACGCGAACGCCGTGGCTGCGAAGCGTCGACCGCCGACGGTCCGCCTCGAGGCGCTCGAGTGCCGCCGTGCCGTCGGACTTTTCGGCCACCGCCGGGCAGACGACCGTCACCTCGTGGCCGTACGCGCGGAATCGCCGGGCAGACGCGACCGGGTCGTCGTCGAGAAGCGGGGTCACGAAGACGAGCTGTTTCTCGTCGGCCAGGTGCCGGCAGAACCGGTCGACTGCGCGATCGCCGTGGGCGAGCCACGAGGGGCGACCGAACGATCCGCACCACTCCCCGTCGAGCAACCGGCGAACGCGAGCCAGCTGGTCTCGACCGGTTCGCGGGAGGAGGTAATCGCCGCGACCGCCGTAGAGGGCGACGCCGACGCGGTTGTTCTCGGCCAGCAGGGTGGTCGCCAGCCACTCGGTCGCCCGGACCGAGAGCGCCCGGGCGTCGAGTTCGCCCGGTTCGCGAACGACTACGTTGTCGTCTCGTGCGTCAACGACCACGACGACCGACGCGGCCCGCTCCTCGCGGAACTCGATGGTCGTCAACTCGCCGGTGCGGGCGAGTCGCTTCCAGTCGACACGACGCATCGGGTCGCTCGGCTGGAAGGGGCGAAGCGAGTAAAACTCGAGCCCTTCGCCCCCGACGTCGGTCTCGACTCGGCCGGTGTGCTGGATCGTCTGGCCCGCGAGCGGGAGCCGCTCGAGTGCGTCGTTCCACGACAGGCGGCCTGCGTTCGCTTCCTCCTCCTCGTCACCGCTATCGCTGTCGTCTTCGCCGTTGCCGGGACCGTCGCTATCGTCATCGCCGTCACTCCCGAACTCGTACCGCGTCATCTGCCGTTCGCTCCCGCTGACGTTCCGGGTTTCGACGACGACGTCACCGAAGACGTGCGTGCCCCGTCGAGGGCGGACGACGTACTCGAGCGCGACCGATTCGCCCGGAGACAGACTGCCGATCGCCCGGGTTTCCCCCTCGACCGCCAGGTCGACCGGCGGCTCGTCGGCCACCCGAACGTCCGGAACGGCGTCGCTCCCCCGGTTGGTCACCTCGACGGTGACCGAAACGGACTCGCCGGGGACCGGGGCTGACGGCTCGAGTCCGCGCTCGACGTCGAACGTCGAGGACGGCGGCGTCGTCGCATAGCCGTAAGCCGCGTACGTGAGGGCGACGACGGACGAGAGGAAGATGGTTGCGTCGCGAGCCAGGACGCCGGTGCCGATAGCGAGCAGAGCGATTCCGAGAGCGACTGTCCAGCGGTCGCTCGAGTCAGTCTGCTGGTCGGCGACGGTCCCCGCCGTTCGAACGGACCGTTCGTCGTCTGTGAGGACGCCTGTACGCTCAGTCTCGTCTCCGCTCCCGCCAGCGCTCTCGTCTCCGTTCTCGCCATCACTCGAGGATCGTGATAACTCGCTCTCCTCACCGGAGGTGGTACCAGAATCCGGCGAAGCCGCCGTCTGTGAGACCCGCGATCCCGTTTCCGAACGGAAGTCGGCGCCGGTCTCCTGGTCGAGAACCGTCTCGGAGCCGCCCTCGTGGCCCCCGTCGCCGCCGAGATCGAGCGCGTTCGCGTCGCTCATGGGTCCGCCCTCCCTCGCGGTCGGGAAGACGCGTCGGATCGACGGGTTCCGGAATCCGACCGCGTCGCGAGGTGATTCTCGATCGGTACCTCCCGCAGCGCCGCTAACTCGGCCAGCGCCGCCTCGAGCTGTCGCTGTTCTTGGCGACCGGCGAGCCAGTCGAACAGTCGCAACTTCGGCGGCACCGAAACCGATCCAGACAGGTAGGCGGCCGCCCGCACGTCGTCGGTCCACGTCCCCGACTGCACCCGCTCTCGTGCCTCGTCCACGCCGTGGCCGCCGGCCATCAGCGTCGTCATCACCGCGTCAGTTACGGCGACCCGGGTCCGGTTTCGGGCCCGCACCCGGAGCACACGCTGGTCCCGGGGCTCGTCGAGGGGCCCTCGCTCGAGCGCACGCTCGAGATCGGCGCCGATCCGCTCGACGTCCGGCTCGACGCGCTCGTCCGCACGTCCGAATCGTGCGTTCGGTCCGGTATCGGACTCTGCCGCGACCGAATGCAGGACGCCCAGCCCCAGCAGGACAGCGACGCCGCCGCCGACGAGGACGACCCCGTCCCGGGCGATGGCGCCCGCCGCCGAGGGGATCGATCCGGTCGTCGCCAGGAGCGTCGCCAGCAGGGCGCCCGCTCCGACGAGGAGCAGGAGCGTCCGCTTCACTCCCGATCACCGTCCTCGTGGGGGGCCGTCGCGACAATTCGGTCGTAGGCCGCTCGAGCCCGACGAATACGGTCGTCCGTCGGTGGGTAGTTCCCGTACCGTACCTGTCGGAACGTCTCGGTGAGCGTCGACACGGCGGATTCGGGGAAGCCAGCGTCGACCGCCGCACTGGCGTATTCACCCGGCGTCTTCGATCGATCCCGCCGCACGGAGACGAGTTCGGTCAGCGCGGCCCAGGCATCTTCGACCGTCTGCGGACCGGGGTCGTCCCGTGTTTCGTCCTCGTCTTCGTCGCCGTCGCCGTTGCCTCGAGTGGCCGTTCTCGACCCCGAACGGCTGGACGCCCGGCGACGGGAGAAGCCACCGAAGAGCGACGCGACGCCGCCGGAGATCGAGAGCCCGCCGAGAGAACTCAGAGTCCCTGCCAGACCGGCCGGAATCGAGACGAGCGTGGAACCGAGCCCACGGCCGAGACCCTGGCCGACCAGCCCGATCCCGGATCCGATAGCTCGGCCGGCTCCGACGACGCCGTCGACGACTGCTGGCGTCACTCGTGCGAGTCCGATCGTCGCCGTCATCGTCACCTGGGGAATTCGCTTGAGTCGAAACTGCAATCGGGGGAGGAAGCCGTCCGGAATCGTCACATCGGCGTTCGCGACGCCGGGGGCTCGAGAGGGGTGCGTCGCCCGCCAGAGCAGGCCAATCGGGACGACGAGCAGACAGGCGAGGAGTAAACCGGCGGCCGGAAGGATACCGATGCTGGCACTGCTATCGTCGTCGCCTTCGTCGGTGGTCTCGGCGCCACCGCTTTCGTCGCCGACGGTTTCGTTTTCGTCGTCCGTTTCGTTCGACGCCTCGCCGTCCGAGTCGTTTACCCGGTCGTCGGATACCTCGTCGTCGGGCGTCGACTCGTTCGCGTCGGGTTCGTCACTTCGCTCGCTGTCGCGGTCGTCGGTGCCGTTCTCGCCGTCGCTCTCGGGTCCGGACTCGAGGTCGAGGTAGTGGTCGTCGCTCACGGCGTCCTGGTCGGGGTAGTCGCCGTAGCCGGCCGCGGGGAGGAACGCGGCGGCGGCGAGGATCGCGAGGACACAACAGACGACGAGGGCGGCGTTGTGGCGGTCGTATCCCACACTATCGCTTCGTGCGTGGTCGACCCGTAAAAATGTTACCACTGTGACCGGTAGTCGATCGGACAGTTTGACGGTCGCGACGTCTGCGCGACGAAACTATTTTCGAGCGACAGGTTCAACCCGGTGCATGGTCTCTCGCGAACTCCTCGGACGAATGGCGACGACGCTCGGCGCCGTCGTCCTCGCCAACCTGGTGCTCGCCCTCGTCTTCGTCGCACTGCTCGAGCCCTGGCTCGTCCCCGTCTTCGACGGCGTCGGGCTCTCTCGCGGCGTCGCATACCTCCTCTCGGCGGCGCTCTGGCTGGGGTGTCTACTCGCCGTCCAGTTGCGGTACGCACGCCTCGAGTTGCTGGCGGAAGCCGACGCCGCGGTACTGGGACCCGACGAGCGGCCGGAACTGACCGACCGCGTGACGCGACTCGCCGCCCAGCTAGACGTTGCCGTACCGACGGTTGCGGTGGCCGACACCGACGTGGCAAACAGCTTCGCCGTCGGCGGCGTCCGCTCGGGGACCATCGTCGTCAGCGAGGGGCTCCTCGAGACGCTCGATGCCGCCGAACTCGACGCCGTCCTCGCCCACGAACTCGCACACCTGAAGAACCGTGATGCGGCAGTGATGACCCTCGCCTCGTTCCTCCCGGCGCTGATCGCCGACGAACACGTCGTCTTCGGGGATCACTTGCCGCGGTGGACCCGGCCGTACGTCTACGGCGGACTCCTGCTCGTCGCGGCACTCCTCGGGTCGTCGTTCATCGACGCGCCGGTGTTCACCCCGAACGGACTCCTGCAACTCGCGGTAGCGCTCGGCGTCACCGTCGTCGTCGGCGGGATTGTTCTCGGCGTGGTCGCAACCGTCGTCGTCTTCCTCAGCCGGAGCCTCTCGCGCCAGCGGGAGTTCGTCGCCGACCGCGCCGGGGCCCTCGCCACCGGCGACCCGGCAACGCTCGCGGGTGTCCTCGAGCGCCTCGACGGCGAGGCGACGGTCCCGGCGAACGACGCCCGCGTCGAGGACGGGGCGACGAGGGGCGGCCACTACCGTGGCCTCGAGGGGATGTGCTTGCTTCCGAACGGGTTCGACTGCGGGGGCAGTGACGAGCTGGGGCGAGGGCAGGAAAACAGCCAAACCTACCAGGTGGACACGTACGCACACCCGCCGACGGCCGAGCGAATCGCACGGCTCCGCGAACTGACTGCCGAGCTAGAAACGTCGTCTCGCGTTGGCGCGTAACGATCCTGGAGGCGCCGGAACGGCCTGCGCCCGACGGCGTCGGTCTCAGTCGTCGGCCGCCACGGACGGCGCATCGAGCGCCGCGAACCCCGACTCGAGGTCCGCGAGCAGGTCGTCGACCGACTCGACGCCGACGGACACACGAATCAGCGTGTCGGTGATACCGACGGCTTCTCGCTCTTCCCGCGGAACGGGTTCGTGGGTCATTGCCGCCGGAAGTTCGATTAGGCTCTCGACGCCGCCGACGCTGACCGCGAGGGTGAACTCCTCGACCGCCTCGAGGAAGCGTTTCGCGTCCTCGAGTTCGCCGTCGAGTTCGAACGAGAGGATGCCGCCGTAGCCCTCCATCTGTCGAGTGGCGAGGTCGTGCTGAGGGTGGGACTCGAGGCCGGGATAGTAGACGTCGGTGACGGCCTCGTGGCCCTCGAGGAACTCGGCGACGGCCATCGCGTTCGCCTCGTGCTGGCGCATGCGCATCGGGAGGGTCTTGAGCCCTCGGAGGACGAGGTAGCTGTCGAAGGGCGCGAGCATGTCGCCGACGCCGACCTGCTGCTGGAACTCGATCTCGTCGGCGAGGTCGTCGTCGCTCGTGACGACGGCGCCGCCGATCGAGTCCGAGTGCCCGTTCAGGTACTTCGTCGTGCTGTGGGCGACGACGTCGGCGCCCAGTTCGAGCGGGCGCTGGAAGTAGGAGCTGGCGAAGGTGTTGTCCACGCCCAGAAGAGCGTCGTAGCTCTCGGCAATTTCTGCGATCGCGGCCACGTCACACAGGCCCATCCGGGGGTTCGTCGGCGTCTCCATCCAGACCATCACCGTGTCGTCGGTGACGGTGGCCTCGACGGCCGCCGTGTCACTCCCGTCGACGAACGTGACGTCCACGCCGAGGCGGTCGCGAAACACCGACTCGAGCATCCGTCGGGTACCGGCGTAGAGGTCGTCGCCGGCGACGAGGTGATCGCCGGGTTCGACGGCCGAGAGCAGGGTCGTGAAGATCGCGGCAGTACCCGATGAGAAGGCCATCGCGTGCTCGCCACCCTCGAGGCTCGCCAGCCGTTTCTCGAGGGCGTGTCGCGTCGGGTTCGAGAGTCGAGAGTAGAGGAACTCGCCACGGTCGGGATCGACGTCCTCGAGGCTGAGATCGGTGTCGAGGCCCGGAAGGGCGAACGTCGACGAGAGGTGGATGGGGGTGCTGACGTCGCCCGCTTCGCTCCCGACGCGGAACGGCTCCTCGCCGGCGGTGACGGCTCGGGTCTCGAACGCAGCAAGGTCAGAATCTTCCTGTTCCATGCTCGACGCTCACGATAGATTGCCGGTAATACCTTTCCATCTACCAGTAATATTTGCCTCACTCTCGTATTATCAGCAGCTATTTTTCACCCGAAAGCAGGGAGAATCGAGTCGAGACGCAAACCAATAACTACCGTGCGAATGAATATGCGGCCATGAGTCTCTCTGTCGGCGTACTGGGGTATCGATTCATGGGCAAGGCGCACGCGAACGCGCTCGCACGGCTCCCGATGTTCTTCCCCGACGCACCGGACGTAGAGCGGCAGGTGTTGATCGGCCGTGACGAGGACGCCCTCGCGGACGCTGCCGACCGCCTGGGCTTCGCGTCGACCGCCACCGACTGGGCCGACGTCGTCGACGAGGTCGACGTCTTCTACAACCTTGGGCCGAACCACGTGCACGCCGAACCAACCATCGCCGCCCTCGAGGCCGGCACCCCCGTCTTCTGCGAGAAGCCGCTCGCGCCGACACTCGAAACCGCCGAGGAGATGGCCGAGGCGGCCCGCGAGGCCGGCGTCCCTGCCGGCGCCGCGTTCAACTACCGGTTCGTGCCGGCGATTCAGTACGCGAAGAACCTGCTCGAGGCGGGCGAGTTGGGGGAGATCCACCACGTCCGCGGGCGCTACCTCCAGGATTGGCTGGTCAACCCCGAAGCCGAGTGGTCCTGGCGAAACGACGAGGAAATGGCCGGATCCGGCGCCCTTGGCGACCTGGGTTCGCACACGGTCGACCTCCTGCGCTTTCTGGTCGGCAGCGACGACCTCGCTGGCGATATCGAGCGCGTCAGCGGACACCTCCGAACGTTCGTCGACGAACGGCCCACCGGGGACGGGGAGACGCGCCCCGTCACCGTCGACGACGCCTACTCCGCACAGGTCGAGTTCGCGAACGGGACGATGGGCACGCTCGAGGCCTCGCGGTTCGCCACGGGGCACAAGAACGACCACACGATCGAGGTTCACGGTTCGAAGGGGAGTTTGAAGTTCTCCCTCGAGCGGCTGAACGAACTCGAGGTCCTGCGCGAGGGCAACCGTGGCTACGAGACCGTGCTGGTCACCGACGAGGACGACCCCTACGTCGATCACTGGTGGCCCCCGGGGCACGTCATCGGCTGGGAGCACACCTTCGTCCACGAGAACTACGAGTTCCTCTCGGCGGTCGACGCTGGCGAGGGGTACGAACCGAGCTTCGAGGACGGCCTGGCCGCCCAGCGGGTCCTCGACGCCGTCGAGCGAAGCGACGAACGCGGCGAGTGGGTGGGCCTCGAGTAGTCGGGAAGCGTCGCGGAACTATTTTCCTGAAGGATGCGGCTCGAGTCGAACCTCGAACCGAAACGGAAAGGGGCCGCCTCAGGTTTCCACGCCGAGGACGGTGTTGTCGTCGGAATCGCCGAACGCCACCCAGTCGTCGTCCGTTTTGGCTGCGTTCGCCTCACCTGGGCCGAACGTGTACGTCCCCGTCTCTTCAGGTGCCTCCGCGAAGTAGGTGAACGTGGCCGTCTCACCCGGAACCGCGGTCCCGAAGTAGACGTACTGCACGTCGCCGTCCTCCTCGACTCGCTCCACGTCACCGTAGGCGTCGTCGACCGACCACTCGACGGGGACGACGTCCCGCACCATTGCTTCGTGTGAGACCGACTCGACGGTCACGTCGACGCGATTGGTCTGGCCCGCGGTGAACGTCGACCCGTCGTCCTCGCGAGCACCCGCCACCTCGAGCGTCTCGGGCGTGTCGGGATCGGCCAGTTCGACGTCGTTGTGCTTCGCGAAGTCACCGATCTCCGCTCGCCGAACGGCAGACGGTGCGTCGACGAAGCCGGCGCCGGCGTTCCACGGCGTGTAGGCGGTGTGGGCGTCGCGGGCCTGGGCTTCGACCGTGTAGATGACGTCCGCGGGAGACCAGTCGTGGCCGTTCTTTCGCGCGGCGTCGATCACCAGGGCACAGATGCCAGCCGCGGCCGGGCAGGCCATGCTCGTCCCCGTCATCGGCGAGTAGTAGAGTTCCTCGTCCGGCTCGAGCGCGTCGAGGGGATCGGTCGGGCCGACTGTACTCATCACCGAGTTGCCCGGCGCCGCGACGCTAGGGCGATAGAGCCCGACCGGCCGATACCGGTACGGCTCGCCGAGCTGTTCGAACGCCTCGAGGTCGATCTCGTAGGTGACCACGACGTTGGTCGCGGGTTCGACCTCGATCCAGTAGGTCTCGCCGCCCTCGACGTCCGTCGTCAGCGTCTGGTGCTGGTAGACGGGCTCTTCGCCGAGTTTGGCGACCTCCTCGCCGTCTTTCGAACCCCGGTGGACGGTGAGCGTGATCTGCTCGCCGTCCGGCGTCAACGAGAGGTCGAGTTCGAGGACGTCGGCGTTTTTCGGCGCGACCCACTCGTAGTAGTCGCTCCCGGTGCCGGTGGGGCCGAGTTCGCCCGCCCACGACTCGGTGTCGACGACGTACTGTCCCCGGGTCATCGCGGCGTGGAACTTCTCGAGGTTCTTCAGCGCCTTTCGGCGGTCGTAGTTGGTCTCGCGGTCCTCGTCTGGCGTGCGCCCGCGCGAGGAGAAATCGGTAACGTGCTCGTCGTCGCGGGTGGCCGCCACGCCGAGGACGTGCGGCGCCTTGGCGAACCGCGAGAGGGTGTCCGGATCGGGCCCGTCGTTGCCCGCCGCGAACACGGGAACGATTCCGCGACGGAACGCCTCCCAGGACGCGACGTTGACGGGGTCGTTCGGATTGTACCGCACGTCGCGGGCGACGCCGTAGGAGTTCGAGACGACGTCGGGATCGAAGTCGTCGTCGGGGTCGTCCGCCCGGGCCAGCATGTGATCCCACGCGCCGACGACGAACGGCAGGTAGACGGCTTCGTTGGTCGAATACACCGACACGCGGGCCCCGGGGGCCATCCCGCGGTACTGCCCGTCGCTCGCCGACCCATCACCGGCGACGATGCCGGCGCAGTGAGTGCCGTGTCCCAGGTCGTCGGTGTCCGCGCCGGCACCGAGGTCGATCCAGTCGGGGTCGGGATCACCCAGCGGATCGTCGACCCACTGCCAGTTCGACTCGAGTCGCCCGTCGAAGTCCGGGTGCGGCCCGGAGAAGCCCGAGTCGATGACGACCGCGTCGACCGACGAGCCGTCGTAGCCGAGGTCCGACTGAACCGCGTCGGCGCCCGTTGCTTCTCGCGAATCGTCGTTGTAGAACTCGAGTTCGACGGCCTTGGCGATCCGCCGAACTGCGTCCCAGTCGGCGACCGTCGAGAGCTGATCGCCGGTCAGGGCGGTGTAGGCCATCGGGAGCACCTCGTACTCGACGAGGCCCGCCTGCAGGTCGAGGTCTCCGAGGAGGCTGACCGATTCGGCGTCGTCGAAGACGACGATCACCTCCTGGAGCACGTCGGTCGCGGTGTCGAGCTGGTCGTCGAGCACCGACGTGTCCGTGTCGCCCACCGCGGTTCCCGAAAACGGGAGTAGCGAGGCCGCGCCGGCGGCGCCGGCGGTCCTGAGTACTGTGCGTCGGTTTACGTGTCGTGACGTGTCCTCTGACATCGTGAAAGTAGATTCGTATCGGTAGTGGTACGCTTCGAGACTCGAGCCATCGTTCGAACCGCGGACTCGAGGCTCGTGGCGGTGAACCGGGTTCTAGGTACTCTGACCGACGACGACGTTGGAGTCGCTCGTTCCCGAAATCGCGACCCAGCCGTCGCCCGCGTCGACCTCGGCGGGGCCGAAGGCGTAGGTGTCGCTCAACAGCAGTTCGTCGGGCGCCTCGACGAAGTACTCGACGGCCGTCTCGGTGTCGGCGGCCGCCGTCCCGAAGTAGACGTACTGGACGCCCTCGCCTTCTTCGACGCGCTCGACGTCGTCGGAGTACTCGGTCAGGACGTCCCACTCGGCGGGAACGACGTCCCGAAGTTCGGCGTCAGCGCTCGGGTTCGCCGTCAACTCGACGTGGTTGGTCTGGCCGCCCGTGAAGACGCTAGCGTCGTCGTCGCGGGTGCCGTCGACGAAGAAGCCGTCCTCGACGTCGACCGAGAGGTCGAAGTGAACCTGTACGTCGTCACCGTTGACGCAGCCCGGAACGTTGACCAGTTTCGCGACGACGAACACCGTCTGCTCGCCGGCGTCGCGACCGAACGAGACCGACGTCTCGGCCGATCCTTCGAGCCCCTGAGCCCGCCCGAGTACGTTCGGCTCGCCGTTGTCGGCCGGGTTCGCGGCGTCGTAGACGAACAGGTCGACGTGCGGGTCGCCCTTCGCCGCGCCCTTGTCGCCGCCCGAGAGGTGGCTGACCTCGACGCTCGCGGTGACCGTCCCTGGCCCCGCCTGCACGTATCCCGCCGCGGCGCGCTCGTCTTCGGGGACGTTCAGGCCGACGACCTCGCTCGAGGAGCCCGACAGTTCGCGAGTAACGGCGTCGATGGCCGGACCGGGGTTCACGCGGCCGTACCCCTCGAACGGGTCCCGTCCGCCGAAGTCGTAACTCGGCACTTTTGCACGGTGGTACGGCGCGGCAGTGAGCGCCGTCTCCGACGCCGTGGCCAGCAGCACCTGTTTGAGCCGCATGACGTCGTCGAACGTCGTGTCAGTCGGTTCGGGCAGCGCGATGCTCGAGGGCGCGTCCTCCTCCATCGCCTGCGCGACCAGGCCGGCGGTCCCGTTCGTGTACGGGGAGGCCATCGACGTGCCGGCCTTACCGGTGTAACCCCGGATCGGCGGCTGTTCGTCTTCTGGCTGGTCCGCGACGCCGGTGTCGGCGGCGTTCGCGAGGTCGGTGACGTACCCGCCCGGTGCGGTGACGTCGGGCTTCATGTACGTGTCGTAGTCCTCCTCGTCGATGCCGCCGATACCACCGCTCGAGTACGCCGAAATGCCGTCGAGCGGCCCGGTCGCGACCACGGAGATGGCCTCGTCGGCGACGGCCGGCGAACCGTTCCCGTTGACCGGCGTCGCGGCGTTGCCCGCCGCCGCGACCGTCAGCACGCCCGCGTCGGCGATCTCCTTGATTCGAGCCGGGATGCGGTCGAGCGTGCCCGCCGCTGCGCCCAGCGGCAGGCCGCCGACGTAGCCCCAGGACATGTTGACCGCGCGCATGTTGAACAGGTCGGCGAAGTCCTCGGCGTGCCGGCCCAGGTCCTCGGTCGGACCCGAGAGTCCCTGCAGACAGACGAGGCTCGCGTTCGGCGCGATACCGGAGTGGAAGCCGTCCGCCTCGCCGGTTCGGTCGGCGGCGGTCTCGTCGGGGTCGGTGAACGCACCGGCAGCGACGGAATCGACGTAGGCGGACGTCGCCAGTTCGCCCTCGGCCGTCCGGACGTAGACCGTGTAGGTGCCGGTCTCCTCGGCCGGGGTGACCGCGGTCACGTTGTCCTGGACGCCCTCGTCGGTGTCGAGCGTGGTCCGCTCGAGCGTGCGTCCGTCGGGCCCCTCGATCAGGACCTCGATCAGTTCGCCGAACGCGGAACCGAAGACCCCCGTGCCGGCGTCGGCCTCGACCTCGTAGGCGAGGTAGTTGCCGGTCACCGCCGAGAGTGCGGTGCGAGGTTCGTCGGTCTGTACCGTGTCCGGGTCGATAGCGCTCGCCCGTCCGCTCCCGCCCATGATGGACGCGCAGTGAGTCCCGTGGCCGTTCTCGTCGCGCGGCCGTTCGTAGAAGCCGTAGCGCGACCCGGCGTCGTACCAGCCCACCGTCTTGGGGGTGTCCGCCGTCGGCGTGCCGTCAGTGTCCTCGAAGACGACGCTCGAGTCGTAGGTCGTTCGCTCGCCCTCGTACGCGAAGTACGTGCCCGAAATCTCGTACTCCGAGAGCGTGTTGATGTACGCCTCGATGACGAAGCGATAGCGACGGTCTGGCGTGACCGCCGCTCGAATCGTCTCTGGCATGTCCGCCGAAGCGGCCCGCGCGGCGGTTTCCCACTGGCCGTCGACGTACTCGTCCAGGCGCAGTTCGAGGTCGTTGCTGTTCTCGACGAACGGCGACCACGAGAGCGATGCGTCCAGTTCCTCGACGTCGCCGGGCGTCGTGAACTCGTGGTACTTCTCCTCGCCGGAGGCGAACGTCCCCGGCCCCATCGTTCCCGAGAACGACTCGGTGTCGCCGGTCTCGACGCGCTCGAGGTCGTTCTCGTCCGGTTTCGTGAGTTTGACCTGGTCGTCGTCGACGAACGCCTGGACTCCGTTCCACGGCCCGAGATCCGGATGTCGCGAGTCCAATCCCGAGTCGGTCAGCGCGATCGTCCGATCGGTTCGACCGCGATATCCCCGATCCCAGGCCTGACGCGCCTCGAGCGCCCGCCAGTTCAGGTATCGTGGATCGACGTCGTCTGTCGCTCCAACGGTGTTCGTCGCTGCCCCACCGGCCAGCGCCGCCCCTACGGCGACCCCGGTCGCTTTGACGAATGTTCGACGTGAGAACCCGATTCCCCTCTGCTGATCTCCGTTACTCCCTGACATGGGATGTGAACGCGTATTCCAACGTCCTTGATAACATAAACGGTTGTGACAAACCCATCCAAATGAGGCTACATATTTGTGGAACGTATGGATCGAACGACGTTTTTTGTTGATGTTTTCAGGGTTCGTCGAACTATCGAGTCTCGCGAATCACGCTCGAACCCAGGGATCAGCTGTTCCAGCGTCGTCCAGGTCCGCCTCGAGCGTCGTTCAGTCTCAATCGCTAACTATATAATCTATAGCTAGGACCGAGACTCGCAACCCGGGAGCCACCACCGGTCGCTATCGATCGGCAGTATTTTGTCCGGCCCGCCACGAGTATGACCCAGAGAACCGTGTTGTCGGTCGAACTCCACGTCCACTCGTCGCTCTCGTACGACGGCCGCGACCCGGTCGAGTTCATTCTCGAGCAGGCCTCCGCCGTCGGCCTCGACGCCATCGCGATCACCGATCACGACGAAATCGCCGCGAGCCTCGAGGCCGTCGAACGGGCCCCTGACTACGGCCTCGTGGGCATTCCAGGCATGGAGATCTCGAGCAAGGCGGGCCACGTTCTCGGCTTCGGTCTCTCCGAGGCCGTTCCGCCGGGACTCTCCTACGAGTCAACCCTCGAGGCGATCCGCGACCAGGGCGGCATCGCCGTCGTCCCACACCCATTCCAGGAATCCCGGCACGGGGTGATGGCGCGGGTGTCGCGCACCGACCTCGCGCAGGCGGACGCGATCGAGGTGTACAACTCTCGATTGTTGACCGGGCGGGCGAACCGCCAGGCCGAACGCTTCGCACGCTCTCGAGACCTGCCGATGACCGCCGGGAGCGACGCCCACATCGGCGAGATGGTCGGCCAGGCGGTCACGCGCGTCGACACCGACGAGCGTTCGGCCGACGCGATCCTCGAGGCCATCGCCGACGGACGCACGACGATCGAGGGAAAGCGAACGCCCTGGCACATCAGCCTCCGGCAGGCCGCCGGCGGCGTCAAGCGCCGGATCAAGGGTGGCGTCTTTCAGCTGTTTCGATGACGGGTATGGATTCCGGTTGCGATTCCGATTCAGATTCTCGTGACGGTACCGAGGGACACCCCATTCGGGGCGCCTCGGCCACCCGCGTCCGCGACGCCCTCGAGACGCGCGACCCCTTCCCCGGAACCGCTGGGTTCGCCGGCTGGCTCGACGACGCGCTCGTGCGTGACGTCCTCGGTCGCGTTCCGCTGTTCGTCGAGGAACCCGTCCTCGAGGGCGACGTCTCGCTTGCCCCCGATCGAGTGGCGTTTTCGCCCGAATCCCTGGCGGCCCCGGTGCTCGTTCCCGCAGGCTCCCGCCTGGGACCGTCGGGGCTCGAACGGATCTGTTCACTTCCCGAAATCGACGTCTCGGAATCAGGGGTCGACGGAAGAGACGATGCTACCGCCATCGACGCCGTCGACGACGCCATCGCCACCGCTATCGACGCCGTCGACGCGCGAAACGTCGCCGTCGCCTTCTCTGGCGGGGTCGACTCGGCGCTCGTCGCCGAGTTGCTCGACGCGCCGCTGTACGTCGTCGGCTTCCCGGACAGTCACGACGTCGAAGCCGCCCGCACAGCCGCGGAGGCGATGGACCGGGACCTGACCGTCGTCTCCCTCGAGCCGAGCGACCTCGAGCGCGCGACGCCCAGGGTCGCCCGCGCTATCGGTCGAACGAACGCGATGGACGTTCAGATCGCCCTCCCGCTGTACCTCGTGGCCGAACGAATCGCCGCGGACGGCTTCGACGCGATAGCCGTCGGCCAGGGGGCTGACGAACTCTTCGGCGGCTACGAGAAGGTCGTCCACCTCGATCACCGGGTCGAGGCCGAGACGGTCCGCGGTGCGGTTCGAGAACAGATCGAGACGCTCCCGGCACAGCTACCGCGAGACGTCCTGGCAGTCGAAGCCGCCGGCGTTTCCCCCGTCGCGCCGCTGCTCCACGACGCCGTCGTCGAGGCGGCGCTCGCGCTTCCCCCGCACCTGCTCGCCGACGAGGACGAGCGAAAGCGGGCGCTCCGGGCGGTCGCCAGTCGATATCTCCCCGACTCCGTTGCCCGGCGAGAGAAGAAGGCCGTCCAGTACGGCAGCCTGGTGGCCCGCGAACTCGACCGTCTCGCCCGCCAGGCCGGGTACAAGCGACGGATGGACGATCACGTCACGCGGTACGTGTCGTCGCTTCTCTCGAGCGATAGCTGATCGATGAATGGCCGCGCGGAACGGGCGGTCGACGACCGGACGACCGGACGACTCGAGACGCCGGCTTAGGTCCAGTCGCCGAGACAGCGCGAGGAACAGAAGTGCAGGTCGACCGTCTCCGATGGCTCGCTCTCGAGGTGCGTTTTGAGCGTGTACGCGATCGAGTCGTTCGTGGCACAGTTATCGCATTCCATACGACGACTATCGAGGTTCCCTACCCTTACTATGGGGTCGTTAACGCCCCTCGAGCGGCGGAAATCCGTCGTTTCAGACGAGTCAAGGCGGGCCTGAACGCACTGGCCTGCGCGAAGTCGCCCGGCCCGATGGATCCAAACTCGCTCGCGAGCACGCCGAGAGACGACAGTCGCCCGACCCCCGGCGTATCGAAACCCTTACTCCCCGGTGCCCTCAGTGGTCGCATATGAGCGAGGACGCCGTCACCCCCGAGGCCGTCCGCCACGTCGCGGCGCTGGCCCGGGTCGACCTCGAGGACGACGAGGTCGACCAGTTCACCGAGCAGTTCGCCGACATCCTGGCCGCCTTCGAGACACTCGATTCGGTTCCGGACGTCGACACCGACGCCGACCTGACGAACGTCATGCGCGACGACGAGGTTCGGGACAGCCTCGAGACGGACGTGGCGCTCCGGAACGCGCCAGATAGCGAGGACGACTACTTCAAGGGTCCAAACGTCTCCTGATCAGCCATGAGCGAGGACATCTTCATCACCGAGACGACCATCGACGGGGCCGACGACGGGCCGCTGGCCGGCCAGACGGTCGCGGTCAAGGACAACATCTCCACGGCGGACGTGCGAACCACCTGCGGGTCGAGGATGCTCGAGGAGTACGTGCCGCCGTACGACGCGACGGTCGTCGACCGCATCACGGAAGCGGGCGCCACCATCGTGGGCAAGGCAAACATGGACGAGTTCGGGATGGGAACTACCACCGAAACCTCCCACTTCGGCCCGACGGACAACCCCGCTGCGCCGGGACACGTCCCCGGTGGCTCCTCCGGTGGCTCCGCCGCAGCCGTCGCGGCCGGCGAGGCCGACCTTGCGCTAGGTTCGGACACCGGCGGGTCGATCCGCTGCCCCGCCGCGTTCTGCGGCGTCGTCGGGATCAAACCGACCTACGGACTCGTCTCCCGGTACGGCCTCGTCGCCTACGCCAACAGCCTCGAGCAGATCGGCCCGCTGGCGGCCACCACGGAAGGGGCCGCAGCCCTCCTCGACGTCATCGCCGGCCCCGACGAGTACGACGGGACGACCCGCGAGGACCCCAACGCCGACCGCGGATCGTACGCCGAAGCGGCCGACGGCGACGTCGACGGCCTCACCATCGGTATCCCCACGGAACTGCTCGAGGGTGCCGACGAGGGCGTCGTCGAGACCTTCTGGGATGCCATCGGCACGCTCGAGGACCAGGGGGCGACCACCCACGAGGTCAGCCTCCCCTCCGTCGACCACGCCGTCGAGGCCTACTACGTGATCGCGATGTCCGAGGCGTCCTCGAACCTGGCGCGCTTCGACGGCGTCCGTTACGGCCACTCCGGTGGCTACGAGGGCAACTGGAACGAGTCGTTCTCGAAGGCGCGCGCGGAAGGGTTCGGCCCCGAGGTCAAACGCCGCATCCTCCTCGGTACCTACGCGCTCTCGGCGGGCTACCACGACAAGTACTACAAGAAGGCCCAGGACGCCCGCGCGTGGGTCAAACAAGACTTCGACGCGGCGCTCGAGGAGGCCGACGTGCTCGCCTCGCCGACGATGCCGACCACGCCGTTCGAACTCGGCGAGAGCCTCGACGACCCGCTCCAGATGTACCTGGCCGACGCGAACACGGTTCCGGTCAACCTGGCGGATCTGCCCGCGATTTCGGCACCCGCCGGCGAGACGGACGGGCTCCCGGTCGGCGTCCAGTTCGTCGGCCCCGCCTTCGGCGAGCGCCGCCTCGTGCGAGCGGCGAGCGCGCTCGAGTAGATTCGTTTACGTAAATTTATATACTTGATTTGCGAACTGTGAGACGAATTGACGACGAGAGGTTCCATGAAGATTAGACCCGATCTTGACGTCGAGTTTACCGAAATCGAGTTCGACGAGTTCTCTCGCGCCTGCGACCTCGTCGAGGAGTACTTCGGCGAGGCGATCGACGACGTCGCCCTCCACGCGCCAGTCTCGCGACGCCAACTGGTCGCCGTACTCGCGCGCGCCCAACTCTCGGGCCGACAGCTGGCGATCGACGGACTGACCAACGAAGGCGAGATGGTCTACCAGTCGAACGACGAGACGCTCCTCTGGCTCGACGGGGACTTCTGGCTCGACATGCGCGGACTCCACCACCTCAGTCCCGACGAAGGGCGGGCGGCGCGCGAGGTCCATCGCCGCCTGATCGAGGCGATCGACGGCGACGTTCCCTACTACAACCGCGAGCGAGACCCATTCGTGTTGATCGAACGGCGTCCCGACGGCGTCTGAAAGCGAGGCGATATCTGGGGCGAAAATCAGCGAACCGCCAAACGCGAACCGCGAGTCGTCACTCCTGATAGGCCAGGTTCATGATCCACTGCGAAAAGGCGTCGCTGTTGGGATCGACCTCCTCCTCGCCGATGAACGGCGAGAGCATGTCGCCGGCCATCAGCAGGGTGAAATCGAGGTCTCGAGCCGTCGGCGTGATGTAGTAGGTGTTGTGCCCGTTGTAGACGGTCTCCTCGCGGTCGACGAGTTCCTTCTCGACCAGCGACTCGACAATTCGGCTCCCCTTGCGCGAGGAGACCCCGAGTTCCTTCCAGAAGTCGCTCTGGTGGATTCCGCTTGTCTGGCGGACGAGTTCGAGACCCGCGAACTCGTCTTCCGACAGCTCCGCTTCGGCGGTCGAGACGCTCATCGCGACTCCCCTCCGACCGTACCAATCGGTCCTGGTTCCGGCGCGTTCATACTCCATCCACCGGTCGCAAGCCGCTTAAATGTGCCCTTCGCGGTCGGTCAGGTTCGAGGCCAGTGGCTCGAGTGGACGCTCCAGACGGTTCCCGACGTCGATCTCGATGTCCCGATACGGCGTTCGACACGGCGGGCCGTCGGCGAACGCGTACCCCCGTCGGTCCCCGAGGACGATCAGCGACGACGACCGCGTGCGGTACCCGTCGCCGTGGACGCAGACGCCGTACTCGTGATCGCCGAGGACGGTTCGGACCTGCTCGAGCCACTCGAGCGCCGGCGTGCGGGTCGAGTCTGCGTCCAAAGACCGGACACCGTCGGTCGAGGGCGTCTCGTCCGCGCCGGAGACCAGGTCGACCGCCGCGGCGGAGAGGTCTCGCTGCACGCGGCGGGCGTTCTCAGCCTGGGCCGTCGCGGCGTCCGCTCGCCCGTGTGGAATCTCGAACGTCTCGTCGAATCCGACGTTGACGACGACGTGCACGCCCGGCTCGAGCGTCGTCGTCCGCAGCCTGCCGTCCCACTCGAGGACGAAGGCGTCGTCGCGGTCGGCCACCACGAGACTGAAGCCTTCGAACTCCATGGCGTCGACGGCCTCCGCCACGAACGTTCGGGCCTCGAATGCGGACGGCCGCGCGAGCGCGTCGGCGACGAGGCGGCCGCGAGAGCGCTCGCCTGCGAGGTCGGCATCGGTCCACCGGTTCGTAATTCCCACGAACAGGTCGTGGTCGTTGAACCCGATCCAGGTGCCGCCGGCCTCGGCGTCACGTGGGGCGACGACGAGGGGGTCGGTCGCGTACAGATCCGGGGAGTCGCTCGGCCGCTCGAGGCCCTCGTCGCGGTTGGCGGCGACGACGACCGGCGCGTCCTCGAACACCTGCCAGGCGAGCGTCAGGGTACACACACTGAAAAGGACGGGCGCGACGCCCTTAGCCCTTTAGCAGACCGCACCGACTGCTCGGCATATCATCGGTCGCTCGAGACATCGACGCCCGTTCGGCACCTACCGACCGCTCGAGACGTCGACGCCCACCTCCACGAGACGCGCACGAACCTGCTCGCGGTCGACGGTTCCGGAGTGCGTTCGCGGGAGCGACGACGCGATCCCGATCGTCTTCGGACATTTGAACCCGGCCAGGCGGTCGCGGCAGTACGCCCTGAGCGCGTGCGGTTCGATCTCCTCCCCCCTCGAGGCGACGATCAGCGCGCCGACGCGCTCGCCCCACTCCTCGTCGGACAGGCCGACGACGGTGGCGGCTGACACCGCGGGATGGCCCTCGAGAACAGTCGCGACTGCCGTGGGATCGACGTTCTCGCCGCCGGTCACGATCTGGTCGCTCTGCCGATCGAGAATCCAGAGGCGACCGTCCTGGTCGCGCCGGCCGAGGTCGCCCGTATGGAGGCCGCGCTCGTCGAACGCGGCCCGCGTTCGCTCGGCCTCGAGGTAGCCCGGCGTCACGGTCGGGCCGGAGACGACGATTTCGCCCGTCTCGCCCGCCTCGACGGGGTCCCCATCGTCGTCTAGGATCGATACGTCCGTGCAGACGAGCGGTCGTCCGACGGTACCCTCGTGGGCGACTGCCTCCTCGGGCGTCGCCGTCGCAATCTGGGAGGCCGTCTCGGTCATGCCGTAGGTCGGGCACGCGGGGACGCCGCGTCGCCCACAGCGGTCGATCAGGTCCGGGCTCGCGGGAGCGCCGCCGAGCAGGACGAACCGGAGGCTCGCCGGCGGCCGCCAGTCGGCCTCGAGCAACCGCGAGAGCATCGTCGGGACGAGCGAGACGCCGGTCACGTCGTGCGATTCCATCGTCCGTGCGGTCGCGTCCGGGTCGAACTCGCGCTGGAGGACGACCGTCGTCCCGTACAGCGTCGACCGGAAGACCGGCGCCAGGCCCCCGACGTGGTACATGGGGAGACAGCAGAGCCAGCGGTCGTCGGGATCGACGCCGAGCCTGAACGCCGACGCCGCGGCGCTCGAGACGAGGTTCTCGGCGGTGAGGCGGACGCCTTTGGGTTCGCCGGTCGTGCCCGAGGTGAAGGCGACGAGGAGTTCATTCCTGCCGCTTCCCCTGCCGGAGTCGGCCAGTTCGGTGGTTCGATTCGCCTCGCCTTCTGTACTCGACTCCGGCTCGGGTGTCGGGTTTCGACCCGTGCTCGACTCGAGTGACCGGTCGCGTCCCGCGTTCGGCTCGAGTGAAACGAGCGATGCAAGAGACGCGAGCGGACTTGAGTCGCTTCCGCTCGGCGCGCCATCGACCGAGTAGATCGGGACCGATCCGTCGCCGATGTCACGTGCCAGGCCCTCGGTCTCGTCTTCACAGATGAGGGCGGAGGTGTTCGCTCGAGTCGCCTTCGACCGCAACTCCTCGGCCGTCTCGCGGACGTTCAGCAGGACGAGCGTGCGTCGCCCCCGCATCGCCGCGAAGAGCAACGTCACGAACGCAGGCCGGGTCGTCAGGACGACGCCGAGTCGATCACCCTCCTCGCCCGGCAGTCGCTCGAGGAGGGCGTTCACGGCTTGGTCGAGGTCTCCGTAACTGTATCGAGCGCCTTCGTCAGCGTCGATCAACGCCGTCCGCTCGGGCGTCGTCGCCGTTCGCCGCGCGAGGAGGTCCTCGGTCGCCCACTCGAGTCCCGTCGGTCCGGCCGTACGCATCACGTCGCCCCCCACACGTCGTCGATGCCGAGCCCCTTCGCCTGCGGGACGACGGCGGCCCCCTTCTCGAAGAGCACGGGGTCGCGACCGAGGTCCGTCTTCAGCAACTCGCCTGTCGCCAGGCCACAGGGCGGGACGTCGGGCACCGCGGCCGCGAGGTGAACCGCCGCCGTCCGCGCCACGACGCCGTCGATGGTCGTCGTCACCAGGCTCTCGAGGCCGAGTTCGCCGGTCCAGGTGACGACCTCCCGGGCGACGTCCAGCCCACCGAGGGCCATCGGTTTCAGGATCAGCACGTCGGCGGCACTCGCCTCGCAGATCGCGTCGACACCGTGCTCGAGCAGGCCTTCATCCAGGGCGATCTTCGGGCCGCGGCCCCGGAGATCGGCGTGCCCCTCGAGGGCCCCGGCCGGCAGCGGCTGTTCGACGATCGAGACGCCCGCGTCGTCGAGTCCGCGGATGGCTTCGACGGCCTCCTCGAACGTCCACGACCCGTTCGCGTCGACCCGAACCTCGACGTCGTCGCCGACAGCCTCCCGGACGCGCTCGACGCGCGTCACGTCCTCGTCGATTGAGCGCCGGCCCACCTTGAGCTTGCACGAACGAAATCCGCGGTCGACGGCGTCGCGTGCGGCTGCCGCGGTCGCGTCTGCATCGTCGTCGCCGACGGTCGAATTGACCGGGACCCTGGCGACTCGGGAGCCGTCGCCCAGGTACTGATAGAGCGGGCGCGCCCCGCGGGTCGCGTAACAGTCAGAAATCGCCAGCGAAACGCCGTGTCTGGCCGCCGCCGTGTCCTCGACCGCGTCCAGGACGGCGCCTGACCCGTCGTCGGCGGCGTCGACGGCTTCCTCGAGCGCGCGTTCGCAGTCCGCGAGGGATTCGGTCCAGCCCGGAAGCGGGGTCGCCTCGCCGATGCCGACGACCCCCTGGAACTCGGCGCGAATCAGGAATCCTTCGCGGGTCGTGATCGTCGCGTCGCCCGACTCGAAGGGCTGCTCGAGTTCGAGTTCGAAGGGGCGAAACCGGAGGTCGAGGCTCATCAGAGCCCCACCCCGGTTCCGACCGCGGGCCCGACCTCGAGGGCGATGCCAACCGCGAACAGGAGCGCGTGGCCTGCCAGGAGTTTCCCGGTCTGTTCGAGGGCCGGGTTCAGTGCCTCGCCGTCGGTTCTGGTCCAGACCGTGCGGGTGACCGCGAGTGCGTACGGGGCGGTGAGCAGCGGAATGAGAACGGAGGCCGGGAATCCCCAGCCGAGCCAGAACCAGAGCGGGACGACGTACGCGAGGGAAACGAGCGCCGCGTACTCGAGGCGACTGAACCGGTAGCCCAGTCGCACGGCCAGCGTACGCTTGCCCGTCTCGGCGTCGGTCTCGAGGTCGCGGACGTTGTTGACGACGAGAATCGCCGTCGAGAGGCCGGCGATGGGGAGGCTCGCCACGAGCGCCTCGGGTGGCATCGTTCCCGTCGGAATCGTCGTGATCAGGGGCTCGATGTGGGCGGCCGCCTGGACGTAGAAGGTGCCGACGACGGCGACGACGCCGAAGAAGACGAAGACGAAGAGGTCCCCGAGGCCGTGATAGCCGAGGGGGTAGGGGCCGCCGGTGTAGGCCCAGCCGCAGAAGACACTGACGAGGCCGATGACGAGGATTGGGACGCCGCCGACGTAGACGAGGTAGACGCCCGAGAGGATGGCCGCGGCGAAGGTGACGAGCGTCGCGAATTTGACCTGACCGGCGTCGATCAGCCCCGACTGGGTGACCCGGGTGAACCCCTCGCGGTCGTCCGTGTCGGCGCCCTTCACGGCGTCGTAGTAGTCGTTGGCGAAGTTCGTTCCGATCTGGATCAACGCAGCCCCGACGAAGGCCATCAGCGCGGGGAGTGCCGCGAACACGCCCTCGGAAACGGCGAGACCCGTTCCCACGAGCACTGGCGCGGCGGCCGCCGGCAGCGTCTGGGGACGAGCGGCCATCACCCAGGCCTTCGTTCGAGACACCTCTGCCGTACTCATTGTTCGAACGTGCCACTCGAGAGAGTGTTAACGTTGGCATTGCGGCCGCGGTGGCGCCTTTCGGTCGCTGTCAGCGCCGGACCGCCGCCGCCAGCCGCTCGCTCGCCGCTTTCGGATCGTCGGCAGCCGTAATCTCGCTGATCACTGCGACGCCGGCCGCACCGGCCTCGAGCACGGCACCCGCGTTCGAGGCGGTGATCCCGCCGATGCCGATTACGGGGATCGAGACGGCGTCGACGACGCCGGCGATTCGCGCCGGCCCGACGCCCGATTCGTCGGGATCGACGTCCTTCGAGGACGTGGCGTAGACAGCGCCGACGCCCAGGTAGTCCGCGCCGTCGGCTTCCGCCTGCTTCGCGTCGGCGATCGTCGAGGCCGAACAACCGACGACCGCGTCGGGCCCCAGGAGGTCTCGAGCGACCGCCACAGGGAGGTCGGACTGGCCGACGTGAACGCCGTCGGCCTCGATCGCCAGCGCGAGGTCAATTCGATCGTTGACGATCAGGGGAACGCCCGCGGCCGCGGTCCGCTCGCGGAGTTCGAGCCCGAGTTCGTACCGACGGCGGGCACTCACACTCTTCTCCCTGAGCTGAATCACGTCCACGCCGCCCTCGAGTGCCGCGCCGACCACCTCGAGGGTCGATCTCCCGGCCGAGACGGACTCCTGGGTGACGAGGTAGGTGCGCCACCCGCCCGGATCCGTTGCGCTCGAGTCGATCATCGTCGCTCTCGGGCTAGTAGTGCCACGGGTACTCCGAGAAATCGGGCTCTCGTCCCTCGTTGAAGGCGTCCCGGCCCTCCTTTGCCTCGTCGGTCATGTAGCCCAGCCTCGTCGCTTCGCCGGCGAACACCTGCTGGCCCACGAAGCCGTCGTCGGCCATGTTGAACGCGTACTTGAGCATCCGCATCGCGTTCGGGCTCTTGGCGTTGATCTCTGCGGCCCACTCGAGGGCGGTCTCCTCGAGGTCCTCGTGGGGAACGGCCTCGTTGACCATCCCCATCTCCGCGGCCTCCTCGGCGGAGTAGGTCTTCCCGAGGAAGAACACCTCGCGGGCCTTCTTCTGGCCGATCTGGCGGGCGAGGTACGCCGAGCCGAAACCGGCGTCGTAGCTCCCCACGTCGGGATCAGTCTGGAGGAACTTGGCGTGCTCCTCGCTCGCGAGCGTGAGGTCACAGACCACGTGCAGCGAGTGGCCGCCGCCGACGGCCCAGCCCGGAACGACGCAGACGACGATCTTCGGGATGTGGCGGATCAGGCGCTGGACCTCGAGGATGTGTAGTCGGCCCTGTTCGGACGCGCGCGCTTCGCCGCCCTCGTACTCGTAGCCAGCTTCGCCGCGAATCGACTGGTCGCCGCCCGAACAGAAGGCCCAGCCGCCGTCTTTGGGCGAGGGGCCGTTCCCGGTCAGCAGGACGCACCCGACGTCGGTCTGGCGCTTGGCGTGGTCCAGGGCGTCGTACAGTTCGTCGACGGTCCCCGGCCGGAAGGCGTTGCGCACTTCGGGGCGGTCGAACGCGATGCGGACGGTCCCCGACTCGAGCGAGCGGTGGTACGTGATATCGCGGAAGTCGAACCCCTCGACCGGCTCCCACCGGTCGGGGTCGAACGTCTCCGAAACCATGGTTCGACGTGGGTTCGAGGTCGTGAAATAGGTTCTCGTCTCCCGCTGCTCTCGTTACCGTGTGCGGATTCGCTCCTCGACGGACCGTCGCGCTCGATCAATCGACCTCGAGGTCGAGATCCTCCATGAAGACGAGTTCGCCGGACCGCTCGAGCCACTCGACGCCCAGCTTGACCGTCGGCGGGACGAGCGCCGTGGTGAAAATCGCCGTGAAGACCAGAATGGAGAAGAGTTCCTGGCCGATGATGCCCGCCGAGAGCGCGATCGAGACGATAACGATCTCGACGGTGCCGCGGCCGTTCATCCCGAACCCGATAACGAGTCCCTCCTTCGAGGTGAGTTTCGTCGGGAGCGTAAACAGCCAGCTCCCGAGAATTTTACTGAGAAATGCGGTCGCAACGATGAGCGCGAGGAGTCCCAGGCTGTCGGTGAACACGTCGAGCGTGAGCTCGAACGCGATGGTGACGAAGAATATCGGCGCGAACAGACCCATTGCCAGATCGTACATCACGTCGTACATGTGCTCGTAGATATCCGGCTCGAGCTGGGCCTGACGGAGGAACAGCCCGGCGATGAATCCGCCGATGATCATGTGCAAATCGACCAGCGCCGCGAAGAACGCGAAGATGAGGGCGACGATGAGCGCGACGGTGAACGCGGACGTCTTATCGACGAATCGGTGACGTTCCATCCAGTCTTCCATCCTGACCCAGACGTACGGCAGGAACCGGTTGCCGAAAACGAGCGCCGCCGCGAAGTACAGCAGGGCCTCACCGACGACCAGCCCCAGCCCCAGCGGGGTGACGGTGCCCGTTTCGACGAAGCTCATGACACCGGTGAACACGACCATCACCCCAACGTCGGACAGCAGGGCTCCGCCGAGGAGTACTCCCGCGATCCGCGTGTCGAGGATGTCGAGATCGACGAGAATCCTGGACTTCGTGGCCAGCGAGGTTGCAGCCATCGCGATGCCGATGAAGAGCGCCTGTTCGATCGACACGCCGATGAAGACGCCGACCAGGTAGCCGAGTCCGAACGGGGCGATGAAGCCGCCGAACGCCACCATCAGCGCCTGGGGTCCGAGTTCGAACAGGTCGTTGATGTCGACCTCCATGCCGACGTAGATCATCAGCAAGAAGACGCCGAACTCGGCGAAGACGTCGAGCGTCTCGCTCGGGTGCAAGAGCCCCAGCAGCGCGGGCCCGAAGAGGATTCCTGCGAGGATCTCGCCCATCAGGGCGGGATACCCGATCCGTTCAACGAGGAGGCCGAATATCCACGCGAGCGTGAGCACCAGCAACAGATTGAGGAGATCAATACCGGCGGCTTCGACCATCGATGGGTCCGAGTACTCCAGCCAGCGGTAAGAGGATTGTTAACGAGGCATATACTCGAGTCTCATACCGGCAACGGCCTCTCACTCGAGGTCGCGAACCGCCTCCAGGACGCGCTCCTCGAGCACTTCCCGCCGACGATGGCTCGCCTCGGCGTCGAACGACACCGAGAGCAGTTGCGTGCCGGGCGCCGCGAGCGACTCGCGGTAGGCGTCCTCGAATGTATCTGGCGCGACGTGGCGAACGTCGAACCCGTACAGCTCTCCGAGAAGGTCGAACTCGAGGCCGTGAGGCGTCCGGAACTGTTCCGTGAAGGGTGGATCGAACGACTCGATGGGAAGTTTGTGGAAGATGCCGCCGCCGTCGTTATCGAGCAGGACGATCGTCGCGTCGACGCCGCAGCGCTCGAGCGCGAGCAGGCCGTTCGAGTCGTGGTAGAGCGCGAGGTCGCCGGTGACGAGTACCAGCGGATCGTCGGTCGCGCTGCCGGCGCCCAGTGCCGTGCTCACGATGCCGTCGATCCCGCTTGCCCCCCGGTTCGCGAGGACGGTGAGATCCGCGTCTCGAGGCTCGCCGAAGCGGTCGGCGTCCCGGATCGGCATACTGTTCGAGACGAAGACGGTCGAGGGGTCGGACGCGTTCTCGAGCACCGCTGCGAGGATCGCCCCCTCGAAGGGAGCGGACTCGAGGCTCGACCGGGACCGGGCCGTGCTGCACAGTTCCCAGTGTCGATCCTCGGCGGCCGTGAGCGTCTCGAGCCAGTCGGTATCGACTCTCGCACGCGCCGTCTCGGCCTCGAGTTCGTTCGAAACGGCCTCGAAGAGGGACGTCGGTTCGGAGACGACGAGATCCGTCGCGGTGAACGTCGCCTCGCGCCACTCACCCGCGGGGTCGACCAGGAACTGCCGGCAGTCGGCGTCCCGCAGCGCGTGTCGGAGGGGCTTCGACGTGGGAGAGGTGCCGAACCGGAGGACAACGTCGGGGTCCCCAACGGCGTCGACGTACGTGTCGTAGCCGCCGTAGACGACCCGCTCTTCCTCAGCCGTCCGCTCGAGGTGCGACCCGAACCGCAGCGTCGACAGCGGGTCCGCGAAGATCGGCGCGCCGACGGCTGTCGCCACCTCGACGACGGCGCTCGTTGCGGGTTCCCCGACCGGCGGATCCGCCGGTCCCGCAACGATCAGCGGCCGGGCGGCGTCCTCGAGCGCTCGAGCGATGCGTTCGGGTGTTCGCGAGTCCTCCGGTGACGTCGTCTCCCCCGCTGACACCCGAACGAACGGGCCGTCGCGTCCCCGTCCGGCCAGCGTGTCTTCGAGTGCCGCTGGCACCGCGTCCGGAACTGGCGTCGGCTCGAGGGGCTTGCGGAACGGGCAGTTCAGGTGAACCGGGCCGGCCGGCGTCGGCGCTCCAGTAGTTTGGGCGAGTGCTCGAGCAGCCGTCGTCCGCAGGCTTCGAAGCGCCCGCTCGTTGGATTCGGGAACCGGGAGTTCTGCGTACCAGCGAACGGCGTCGCCGTAGAGTTTCACCTGATCGACCGTCTGGTTCGCCCCGCTGTCGCGCAGCTCGGGCGGCCGATCGGCGGTCAGGACGAGCAACGGCACGCGGGCCTGGCTCGCTTCGATCACCGCCGGGTGGAAGTTCGCCACCGCCGTCCCCGAGGTGCAGACGAGCGCCGTGGGCTCGCCGGTTCGTCGCGCTCGTCCGAGGGCGAAAAAGGCCGCCGAGCGCTCGTCGAGGTGGGAATACGTCTCGACGTCGGGATGTTCGGTGAACGCCACCGTCAGCGGCGTCGACCGACTGCCGGGGGCGAGACAGACGGCCTCGAGCCCCCCGGCGGCCAGTTCGTCGATGAGCGTGCGACCCCAGAGCGTCGCTCGGTTCGGTGCCGTCATGAGATCACTCGCGGAGTTCGTCCAGGATCGGCCGGTACTTGAGCACGACCTCGTCCCACTCGTCGTCGGGGTCGCTGTCGGCGACGATGCCGTTGCCCGCGAACAGCGTCACTGCGTCCTCGCGGGCGACTCCCGAGCGGATGCCAACGGCGAACTCGCCGTCGCCGGCAGCGTCGAACCAGCCGATCGGTGCCGCGTACCACCCCCGGTCGAACGTCTCGACGTCGCGGATCGTCTCCCAGGCGGTTTCGGGAGGAATGCCGCCAACCGCGGGCGTCGGGTGGAGTGCCTCCACGACGTCGAGCACGTGGTGGTCGGCCTCGAGCGTCGCCTCGATTGGCGTCCAGCAGTGTTGAATCGTGGCCAGCCGCTTGATCCGTCGCTTCTCGACCTGAATGTCGGCCGCGAGCGCCTCGAGCTGGCTGCGAATCGTCTCGACGACGATGCCGTGTTCCCGTCGGATCTTCTCGCTGTCGAGGAGTCGGTCGGCCAGCTCCTCGTCGGCCTCCCGAGAGTCGCCCCGGGGGGCTGACCCCGCGAGCGCCTCCGTCCGGACGTCGGCGCCGGACTTCCCGACCAGGCGCTCCGGCGGGGCCCCGAAGAACGTGCCGCTCTCGCCGTCCCGGAAGAGAAACCGGTAGCAGTTCGGGTACCGTCGGCGCAGTCGCTCGAGACAGGCCGGCACGTCGAGGGGGCCCTCGAGGTCGACCTCGAGGGCCTGGGCGAGGACGACCTTCTCGAGGACGCCGTCCGCGATGCGCTCGAGGGCCGTTTCGACGCCCTCGGTCCACTGCTCTCGCGTCGTCGTTCGCCGGGTGTCGTCGATTCCGGGGCCCGTCCCGCTCGAGCGCATCGCGGGCCCGTCCGAAAGCCGGTCGTACCAGGACTCGAGTGCCGTCGCCGCGTCGTCGTCGCTCGTGTCGACCGCGGTGAGCCACGTTCCCTCGTCGGTTCGCGCGAGAATCACCGACGGAACGACGAACGTCGCCGCGGCGAACCCCGTCCAGGGGTCGCGCGGTTCGTGCCCGTCGTGGAAGGCGAATCCGCCGAACGCTCGCGGGCGGGCGACGGCGGGGCCGTCGTGGTCGATGCCGTCGAACGCCGCCGTCGCCTGCGCCCGGATCTCGTCGAACCGATCCGGTCCGCTCGCGGTCAACCGGGTTGTCTCGCCCCAGCCGACCAGTTCGAGGCCGTCAGCCGTCGCCCACTGCAATCGCGTTGCCTGGGCGTGTTCCAGAACCGTGCCGAATGAGACGTCGCCGATTGGACGACTTCGGCTCACCAGTCGGCCATCGGCAACGACCGCCGTCGCCCGTCCGCTCGCGTCGACTCGTCCCTGTCCCGACGGTCGATCCATTGGCGCATTTCGGTGTGGGGGCGCCTTCAGCGTTTCGAGGTCGCTCTCTCGAGATCCGATTTCGAACTCGTTTAACCGTTCGCGTCCCTACTCTCGCCAATGGTCTCGAGATCGGGCAGCCAAAGCGGTCCCGTCGGGCAGGTCGCACGGGCCCGCGTTCAGGGGTGGATCGTCGACCGCCCGGTGGTCTGCAGTGGCTGAAGACGATTCGACAGCGACGGCAGCCGCCTGCTCGCTGTGTGGTCGCGACGTCGACGAGCCGTCCACGCTCGAGGGCGAGACGACGTTCTGCTCGCCGGGCTGTCGACGCGTCTGGGAGGCGCTCGAGCCGGACCCGTCGGCAGATCTCGCGGTCGAGTCGGGCTCCCCGAATTCTTCGAGCAACGCGCGCGATGAGCCCCTCGATGCGGCGGACGAAGACGGTGAGGCAGCGGACCCGCCGGAAAACGCCGACGTCGAGAACGAGGGTAGCCAGGACGACGCCGACGGTGACCCAACTGCAGGTGAGAACGAGACCTCGCCGGAAGCCGAGGCCGACGAAGGGAGCGGCCAGGGCGACCAGGACGAAGGGAACGACCAGGACGACCGCCCACCGATACGCACCCACCTCCGGGTCGACGGCATGCACACTGCCACCTGCGAGGCCTACCTCGAGTCCGTCGCCACCGACCTCGACGGCGTCCTCGAGGCCGAGGCGAGTTACGTGACGGAGTCGGTTCGCGTCGATCACGATCCGACAGCGGTAACATCCGAGGAACTTCGGGACGCCCTGAGCATCACGGGGTACACGGCGTACCTCCGCGACGACGCCGGCTCTCAGATACAGGCGGACCAGATCGGAAAGAGCCGCCGGTCGCGCGAGATGAGCGGCGTGCGCAAGCGACGGACCGACGACATGCGCCAGGTCCGGTACGTTCTCGGCGTCGTCTTCGGGTCGTTCCTGCTCTTGCCCTACGTCGTGATGCTCTACCCGTCGTACATGGCGGACATGGCGCCTATCGGCCCTCTCTCGTCGTTCCAGACGATCTTCACCGACGGCGGCATCATGTTCATGCGGGTCTACTTCGTCCTGACGGGGATCGTCCTCTACGTCACCGGAATGCCGCTGCTTCGGGGCGCCTACGTCAGCCTCAAGCTTCGACGCCCGAACACGGATCTGCTCGCAGCGATGACCATCGTCGGCGCCTACCTCTACAGCTCCGTCGCCGTCTTCGTAACTAACCCGAACGTCTACTTCGATCTCGTGCTCGTCGTCGCCTCCGCCGTCATGGGCGCGATCCTCTACGAGTCGATGGCCAAACAGCGCGCGATGGACCGGCTGACCGAACTCACGATCTCCCAGGTCGACAGCGCCCGCCGGTACGAGGCCGACGGCCTGACGACGGATGTTGACGTGGCTGACCTCGAGGCCGGAGACACCGTCCTCGTCAAGCAGGGCGAACGCATCCCGATCGACGGCGTCCTCGCGGAGGGGACCTGTACGGTCGACGAGGCCATCGTGACCGGCGAGTCCGTTCCCATCACCAAGACGGCAGGCGACGAGGTCGTCGGCGGCTCGATCGTGACCGCCGACGCCGCCGTAATCGAAGTCGACGATCGCGGCTCGAGCAGCCTCGAGCGCCTCACCGACACGGTCTGGAACCTCCAGACGGCCGTCCACGGGGCCCAGCGGCGGGTCGACGACCTGGCCGGTCGACTCGTTCGACCGCTCGTCGGTACCGCACTCGCCGCCGGCATCGTCGCGCTCGTCCTCGGCCGCGGTCCAGGCGAAGCGACCCTCTGGTCCCTGACGGTCGTCCTCGTCGGCACCCCCTGGCTGCTCGGCGTGGCGACACCGCTATCCATCGCGACGACCATCGAGGCGGCGATGGAGCGCGGTATCGTCATCTTCGACGAGACAGTCTTCGAGCGGCTCCGGGCGATCGACACGATCGTCTTCGACAAGACCGGTACGCTCACCCGCGGCGAGATGACCGTCCTCGAAGCCGAGGCGCCCGACGACCTCCTGTCGGCGGCAGGAGCGCTCGAGCAGCGGGCGTCCCATCCCGCTGCGGACGCCATCACTCGAGCCTACGGCGTGGCTGGGTCCGACTCGAGCGACAGCGACCGCAGCGACGACACCGGAACTCGCCCCGACGGCGGCGCGACCGGCGAACACGCCACCGCAAACCGGGTGTCGGACTTCGAGAGCCACGGAAACGCAGTCGAGGGAACCGTCGGCGGCAGTCGCGTGCTCGTCGGCCACCCCGACGCGTTCGCCGATAGGGGGTGGACGCTGGGTGAGGACGTCGAAACTCGCGCGAGCGAGGCGCGGGGCTTCGGACGCCTCCCCGTCGTCGTCGGTCGAGACGGCGCCGCCGAGGGCGTAATCGTCGTCGGCGACGAACCCCGCCCCGGTTGGGAGGAGACGCTTTCGGGGCTCGAGACGCGCGGCATGGACGTGGTCGTTTTGACCGGCGACGATCCGGAGGCCACGGACGCCTTCGAGGCCCACCCGGCGGTCTCCCACGCGTTCGCGGGCGTCCCGCCCGAGGGGAAGGTCGCGACGGTTCGCCACCTCCGGGAGCGCGGGCACGTGGCGATGGTCGGTGACGGGACGAACGACGCGCCCGCGCTGGCCGAGGCTGACCTCGGGATTTCGCTGGGAAGCGGCACCGACCTGGCCTCCGACGCCTCCGACCTGGCGATCGTCGAGGACGACCTCGCGTCGATCGAAACGGTGTTCGAGCTGGCCGCCGCCGCCCGGAAACGGGTCGAACAGAACGAACGGCTCGCCTTCTCGTACAACGCGCTCACAATCCCCGCCGCCGTTGCAGGGCTGTTGAACCCACTCGTGGCGATCCTCGCGAGCGTCGTCGGACTCGGCCTGCTGGGCGGAAACTCCCTCCGATCGCTTCTCGAGTAAGCGCTCCGGTCGCTCCTCGAGTAAGCGCTCGCTTTCGCCGATTCCCACGCGGTGAGAACGTGGCGAACGATTCGAACGTCGCGACCAGGTAGGGCCGACGATGGCACCACAAGTCTACGCCAAAATCGGCGGACGGAAAGCCGTCGAATCGGTCGTCACGGACTTCTACGACATGGAGGAACTGTACGCCCACCAGGTCCAGTTCATCAGTTCGGTCGCTGGCGGCCCCGTCACGTACACGGGTACGGACATGCGCGAGGCGCACGCGGATCTGGACCTCGATCCTGCCGATTTCGACGCCGTTGCGGCCTACCTCGAGACGGCCCTCCTCGAAAACGGCGTCGACGAGGACCACGTCGAGGCGATTCTCGCGGAGGTAAGTAAACTCGAGGAACCGATCCTCGGTCAGTGACTGGACGCGGGGACTCGATCCCCAGTCGACAATCGAACGCGGGGTCCCATTCTCGGCCGGTAACAATCCCCTCGAGATGCCCGGCCACGGCCACAGGATGCTCCGGATTCTCTCAGATAACTGGTAACACCACCAGTACAACCAAATGGCCGTGCTGAGTAGGCTCCGGTATGGCCGTCATCGAACTCGAGGGGCTCACGAAGGACTACGGCGACGTGCGAGCGGCCGACGACCTCACGCTCACCGTCGACCGTGGCGAGATCTTCGGCTACCTCGGTCCCAACGGGGCGGGCAAGACCACGACGATCCGCATGCTGCTCGGCTTCATCTCGCCGACGGCGGGCGCAGCACGGGTCCTCGGCGCGGATATCCGCGATCGGAAGGCGTTGCTCGAGGCTAGGCGCCAGGTCGGCTACCTCTCGGACGACCCCGGGTTCGACGAGGAGGCGACCGGAACCGAAATCCTCGACCTCCACGCCGCGGTGAAAGGGGGCGAGCGCCGGGACGAACTGCTCGAGTTGTTCGATCCGCCGCTCGACCGCCAGGTACGCGAGTACTCCCGCGGGAACGTCCAGAAGCTGGGCATCGTCACGACGTTCATGCACGACCCCGACCTCGTGATCCTGGACGAACCGACCAGCGGGCTCGACCCGCTCATGAAGCAGCGCTTCTCGGAGTTCCTGCGAGCCGAACGCGACCGGGGCGTGACCACGTTCTTCTCCTCGCACATTCTGAGCGAGGTTCGCCGGCTCTGTGACCGCGTCGGGATCATCCGCAACGGGCGACTGATGACCGTGGACCCCATCGAGACCCTGCTGACTCGCAGCGGGAAAGTCGTTCGCATCCACGCCAGTGACCCAATCCCTGCGGACACGCTCGACCTCGAGGGCGTTCACGGGCTCGAGACGAGCGCCAGCGGCGACGGTGGTGGCGGTGCCGGAGGTACCGGCGGACCCGGAGGTGACAGAGGCGACGGTGGCGGCAATGGCGACGGACACAGCGAGGGTAGCCCGGCCATCACGGGTGCACAGACGACGCACTTCACCGAGTGCGCGTTCACCTTCACCGGCGACATCAACGCCCTGCTCGAGCGCCTCACTCCCTACGACCTGCTGGACCTCTCCATCGAGGAAGCGCCGCTCGAGGACGTCTTCATGCGGTTCTACGGAGGCGAGGACGATGTTTGAATTCCTCCGGTACGAGGCCCGAAAGCGGGTGAAAGGCAGCCTCTACCTCTCGCTCGGGATGATCGCGTTGGCCGGGATGATCGTCTGGGTCTACCCGTCCTTTCGCGACTCCTTCCAGGAGGACGAACTCCTCGATGCGTACCCGCCACAGATCCTCCAGCTGTTCGACGTCGAGACGATGGCCTCGCTCGAGGGGTTTCTCGCCTTCGAATTCTACGTCTTCGGCTGGGTCATCCTCCTCGGGCTCTACCTGGCCTACAGCGGCGCCGGACTGATCGCCGACGACGTCGACCGCGGTCGGATGGACACCATCCTGGCGATGCCGGTTTCGCGACCGCAACTGGTCGCCGAGAAGTTCGCCGCCCTCGCCGTGCCCATCGTCACGGTGAACCTTCTCCTCCCGCCGGTGATCCTCGCGGGCGGGTGGCTCATCGACGAGTCCCTGTCCGTGGCTGACGTCTTCGCGATCCACCTGCTCTCGATCCCCTACCTGTTCGCCTGCGCCGGGATCGGCCTCTGCTGTTCGGTCGTCTTCGACCGCGTAGGGATCGCCCAGCGCGCCGCCCTCGGGATCACGTTCGGAATCTTTCTGATCGAATCGCTGCTCGAGGGGACGGGCTACGAGTTCCTCGGCGTTGTCGTCCCGATGCGCTACTACGATCCGAACGGCATCCTCCTCCAGGGCGAGTACGATCTCGTTGGGGCCGCGGTTCTCGTCGCGATTACGCTCGTCCTGGTACTCGCCAGCAGCGCCTGGTTCACGCGAAAAGACGTCTGAGCTAGCTGTACCGCTCTTCCTGCCAGGGATCGGCTGTCTCCGAGTAGCCCCGTCGTTCCCAGTACCCAAGTTCCGGTTCGGTCAGAAACTCCACGCCGGTGACCCACTTCGCCCCCTTGTAGGCGTAGCGGTGTGGCGTCACGACCCGGAGCGGCCCGCCGTGTTCGCGCGCGAGTGGTTCACCGTCGAATTCCCACGTGAAGAGCACCTCGTCGCGGAGACAGTCCTCGAGCGGGAGGTCCGTCGTGTAGTCGTCGAGGGCCGCGAACATGACGTGGACCGCGTCGTTCGCCACCCCGGCACGCTCGGCCAGTTCGGTGAATGGTACGCCCCTGAATTCGCAGTCGAACTTGCTCCACCCGGTGACGCAGTGAAAGTCCTGGCGCTGGGTTTCGGCCGGCAGATCGCGGAACTCCTCCCACGTGAACGAGAGGGGGTTCTCGACGGCACCAGTGACCGTAAACTCCCAGGTATCGGGGTCCCACGACGGCGTCTCGCCCTTCGAGAGGACCGGAAACTTCGACGTCTCGCGCTGTCCGGGCGGCAACCGTTCGTCGCCGAACTCCTGGTAGAGGTTCGTGACGTCCTTCATCGTCGACTCGTCCGTGTGGGACGACCGTAACCGTACCGCTCGAGGTCGAGGGGGCGCTCTGTTTCGCACAATAAATCCGAGATTCCCCGCCCGTTGACCCGTGTGAAATCGGATGGAACGAACGTTCGAGGGAACCAATCCCTCGGTACCGAGGGATACGCGCTTTATAACCAATACGGGCGTGGGCGATGGGTCTATCGCATGGCGAGTACACAACGACTCACAGAGCGGGAGACGAGTGACGAGATGGAAAAGAAGGGATCCCAGGCCATGGGGCCTGCGTTTATGGCTGCAGCTGCATCAGTCGGCCTCTCGTGGTACTATTTCTTCGCGCGAGGAGACAAGGAGCGAGGACTCTTCGTCGGCCTCTGGCCGCCAACGATCCTGGCGTTCGCGAGCTACTTCAACCAGCGGAAAATGCGCCGTCAGATTGACATGCTGGCGAAGCCGGCCTCGTCGATCAAGAACACGCTCGAGTCGATGATGAGCAAGTAGCGGGCGCCGACGTTTCTGACGCACGTATTTTTCACCGCTACACCGTCGTGAGCGACTGCACCGAGGACGCCCATTCCCGGCCCCGTCAATCTTAAATACCCCCTCACCGAAACCCGAATCAGATGCCGAAAGTAGAGATCACGATACCGGAACATCTCGAGATGCAGATCGCGCAGATGGTGGAACGCGGCGAGTTCGTCAACCGCGAAGAAGCGATCGAAGACCTGCTCTCGACGGGGATCAAGGCGTACAAGACGAGCGGCCCGATGGACGAGGAGGAGCCGGGCCTCGAGAACGACGGGATGATGGGCCACGACGACGAGTACGTTTTCTGACTCTCTCCGGTGGCTGTGGTGGCCTCCGACGCCGTTTTTTATTTATAGTACAGTGTCCGCTCACGGTCGAGCCACGGGAATTTCCCGTGTTCGGCGCGGTGTGCTCGAACGAATCGAGAGCCTCGGGCGACGGCGAAAACGCGGATGGCAGGTAGCGGGTAGCAGTTAGAACAGACCCATCGGGATCGCGAGGGTGATCGCGACGCCGATGACCATCACGACGAACCCGAACGCCGCATCGCGCGGCGAAAAGGGGCTCATCGGCGCTGTCGTTCGGTCGTCCTCGAGGTCGTGGCCGACGGTGGCTCCCGAATCCTCGTCGTGGGTGGGTTCCGTCTCGTCTGTCATACGCGAGTCTTTCGGACTCGAGCACTTAAGCGCTACTAGACGACGGAAGACGGGTGGCGGCTACGGACGACGGACGGCAGACGGAAGACTACGGACCAGATACTACCGGCCAGAACACGCGCGGCCACACAATCCGGATCGGCGCGGACACGGGCACCTGCCGTGGTCGAAACCGTCAAACCCCGGTCGGCCCAACCTCGAGACAGATGCTCACCAAGCGAATTATCCCGTGTATCGACGTCGACGTCGACGACGACGGGAACCCGGCGGTCTACACCGGCGTTCACTTCGAGGACCTCGAGTACACCGGCGACCCCGTCGAGATGGCTCGCGCGTACAACGAGGCCGGGGCCGACGAGTTCGTCTTCCTCGACATTACCGCTTCCGCCGAGGGCCGCGAGACCATGCTCTCGGTCGTCGAGCGAGTCGCCGACGAGGTGTTCATCCCGCTGACCGTCGGCGGCGGCATCCGAACCGTCGACGACATCAAGGAGACCCTGCGCGCGGGGGCAGACAAGGTTTCGATCACCACGGGAGCCCTCGAGCGCCCCGAACTAATCAACGAGGGCGCCCGCGCGTTCGGCAGCCAGTGCATCGTCATCAGCGTCGACGCGCGGCGACGGTTCGACGAGGGCGGCGAACACTACGTCGACGTCGACGGCGAGTCCTGCTGGTTCGAGTGCACGAAGAAAGGCGGTCGCGAGGGGACTGGCATCGACGTCGTCGAGTGGGCCCAGGAGGCACAGACTCGAGGTGCCGGCGAACTGTTCGTCAACTCCATCGACGCTGACGGGACGAAAGACGGCTACGACGTCCCGCTCATGCGGGCGGTCTCTGACGCGGTCGACACGCCGGTCATCGCCTCCTCGGGCTGTGGCGGTCCCGAGGACATGTACGAGGTATTCACCGAGGCGGACGCCGACGCCGGCCTGGCCGCTTCCATCTTCCACTTCGGGGAGTACTCGATCGAAGAGGTCAAGCGTTACCTCGACGAGCGCGACGTGCCGGTCAGGCTGTGACCGCTCGCCGTTCCCGCGCTCACTCCCACCATTGAGCCGGCGTTTTCGATCGAGGTTCGCGTTCGGTGCCTCGAGTTGAGCGATCCAGGACGGCCGACGCCGTTCGACGACTCGCCTGGTTCGTACGATTCGCCCGGTTCTACGACTCACTCGGTTCGTGTTACTCGAGACGTGCGAGATTCGCTACGTGCTACCCGTCCATCGCACCAAAGCAGAGAACAGCAGCGAGATCCTCAAACCGCCGCTTCGAACGCGTCACGGAACGCCGCCGTCTTCGACCGCACGTCGCCAGCCGCTTCCTCGAGCGCATCGAGCGGTTCGACGTCACCCTCGGTCTTGATCGTCAGGATGGGATCGGTCTGACCTCCCGACTGTTCGGGGTTCATGTCGTAGGTTGCCGCGCTTACGTCGTCGTGCTCGAGCAGCGCACCCTTGAGTACGTTCATGAACGTGTGATCCTCGCCGACGATTTCGATCGAGAGTTCGTTCTCGCTGCTCTCGGTGACCCGCAGTTCCATGTCTCACTCTCCGGCCGTTGGCCGCTTGTACCTTTCGAAGCCGCTGGCGTCCAGTGCTCGTTCGGGGTCGCCGTCGTCTCCCCTCGCCACACACCGAACGACACTCGAGGCCTGTAGAGAGGGAAATCCCTATACGGCTCCCCCCTTACCAGCAGATATGAACTGGCTGACGACCGGACTCACCGCACTCGTCGTCCTGACGGTGCTCGGCTCGCTGTTCGTCGTCAGCCGACTCGATCCGAGAAAGCGCCGCTGGCGGGACGTCCTCGAGGACCGGTTCGTGCTCGGCGTGCCGTGGGGAACGCTGGTCGTCGTCGGCTTCGTGATCGCCGTCTACCTCTTCGTTCAGGACGGGATCACCGACTTCGACAACCCCGTCGTAACGCCGTTTCGCGCGTGGTCGTTCTTCTATCCGCTGGGCATCCTCACCGCTCCGTTCGCTCACGCCTACCCGGGCCACCTCACGGGGAACCTCACTGGCGCCATCGTCGTGGCGCCGATCGCCGAGTACGCGTGGGGGCACTACGCGAACGGGAGCCGAAACAGAAGCGTCGAGTCGAACTCGAACGCGTCGCGCGGCCTCGCCTCGAGTCTCCTGACGAACCCGTGGCTCCGGGCACTCGTCGTTTTCCCCGCGGGCGTCATCGTCGTCGGCGTGATCACCGGCCTCTTCGCGCTGGGCCCCGTCATCGGCTTCTCGGGCGTCGTCTTCGCCTTCGCGGGCTTCGCGATCGTTCGGTACCCCATCGTCACGCTCATCGGCGCCATCGGCGTCCACGGCACCCTGTCGACGATCTACGGCGCCCTCCAGCGCCCCATCGGGTGGTACGTCGTCCAGCCCCGGCCGCCGTCGGCCCCGTGGTGGGCGTCGACGGCCATCCAGGGTCACGCCCTCGGGTTCTTCGTCGGCCTCGTCGTCGCACTCGTGATTTTCGACCGCCGGGACGACGGCTACCGGCCGGACCCGCTCGCGCTCTGGCTCGCCGTCCTCATCTACGGCTTCTCGAAGTCGCTCTGGGCGATTTACTGGTTCGACGGCGCGAACCGGTACGTCCTGTTCCGGGGCCCGGGCGTCGTCGTCGTCATCGCGCTCGCGCTCGTGATCACCGTCGCGGTCGCTGGCTCCCAGCGCTCGATCCTCCCTGCCCGCCTCGAGCGTCGGCTCTCGCGGCCGACCGCGCCGATACTCGAGCACGGCGGCCTCCTCTCCCGATTGCTCGCGAGCGACGCGGCGACCAGCGATCGACTCCGCGAGCTCGTCGCGCAACCGAAATCCCGGGTCCCGTCACTCGCGAGTACTTCGCGCCAGTACACGGCAGTCGTGGTCGTCTTCGTCGTCCTCGCAGCGATTTGTGGGCCAGCGATTCCGGTCAACCTGTTCGTCCTCGACGGGGACGACGCAGGCTCGACGGAGGGCACGCTCACCGTCGAGGACTACTCGATCACGTACGCCGAGAAGGCGCAGAACCCGATCGCCTCCGTCGTCGACCTCGAGGCGTTCGACGCGGGAGGGGTCGAGGGCAGCGGCGTGATCGTCTCGAGCCCCGACCGTCACATCTGGTCGGAGTCCGTCTCCGCCCAGCGTCTTGCCTTCAGCGGCTCGGAAACCGTCCACGTCGGCGGTCCCGGCTGGCGGGAGTCGATCACCGCCACGCGCGCAGGGTGGACCCCCGTCGGGAACGACACCGTCTACCAGGTCTGGCTCGAACACGATGACCGGCGGGTACTCGCCCACGCCTCGGAACCGTCGACGGCCAACGCGATAATCGATGGCAAGAACGTCACGATCGTACCCGACGACGGCGCGTTCATACTCGAGGTCAGCGCGAACGAATCAGCCGACCCGGCCAGAGCCGACATTCCGGCAGCCGACGAGTCGGTCACGGTCGACGGCCTGGAGTTCACTCGCCAGAGGAACGACCTGTTCGTGACTACCGGCGAGACGACGGTTCAAATCGCGAGCAAGGAGACGTACAACTGACCGCGACCCGGACGCTAGCTACGACTGCGACCCCCCTCCCGCCACTCGACCCGAAACACCTCGGCCTCGAGCATCGCCCGCTCGCGGTCGTGGAAGGCGAATCGGTGGTCGATCGGGAACTCGGCTTCGAATGCGTGGGTGACGGTGCCGCCCTCGTCGGCCGCGAACGACTCGACGAACGCCTGGCTCCCTTCGTTGTGGATGGTGTAGGAGACGTCGGCCAGGTCGGCGGCGGCCTCAAGGAACCGTCGATCCGCGTGGCGGTTACCTCGCTGGGCACCGAACGGCGGATTCGAGAGGACGGTGACCGGCGCAGAGAATCTCGCTCGCTCGAGCGGGAGCCGGGACACGTCGGCGCGGATCCACTCATAGCCCGAATCCGGTTCGACGGTCGAGGTGGCTCCGACCTCGCGAGCTGCCTCACCGATGGTCACCTCGTTGCGTCTCGCCTGGACCAGGGCGTCAGCGTCGACGTCGACCCCGACGACGCCGTCGGGGGCGTACTGTCCCGCGGCCAGCGCCAGCATCCCCGTTCCGGTTCCGAGGTCGAGCACCGTCGCGTCGGTCAGGTCACCCTGGACGGCGGCGAGGTGACCGAGGTGAGCGGCGAGCTCTGCGGGCGTGAGGTACTGCTCGAGGTCGATATCGGGACTGGGAAAATCGGCAACTGATTCGAGAACACGGGCGAGTTGTCGGCGGGAGAGCCCCGAGGGCATCGCCTACGCTTCGCGGTCGAGGGTAATGGGTGCGTCGAGTTCGAACGAGAGTCCTTCTCGGTCGGCCCGTTCGGCACAGGCCTCGAGCGCGGGACGGACCTTCTCGGCGTTCGCGACGTCGTCGCAATCGACGGTCACGGTGCCGACGCCGAGGAACGCGCCGGCGCGAACGTAGCTTCGAATACGATCGATTTCGGCCTGCGTATCGAGCGAACAGTCCTCCGCGAAACAGGCGTCGACCGTCAGGCCGGCCGGGAAGAGGTCGTTTCGCGTGAACTCGCGCTTGAGGTCGCGCAGGTACTCGGGGGCCGTCGAGTCGAGATCAGAGGCGTCGAGCGCCACGGGAGTGACGTCGGTCGGTCGACAGCGGTCGATCGTTCGCTCGAACTGCGGTGACGAAGTGGTGCTCATACGACGGCATACACAGGCCGCATACAAATAGTTTTGCAAATGCTTAGTAGTAATATACACGTGATCGAACGACGCCCGTTCGCCGTGAGAACCGTTGGACCGAGAACATACACTTAAGATAGCTGCCTGTCATTCCGTAGCCATGGACGACTGCCCACGGTGCCAGGCTCCACTCGAACGGCTCACGCTGGGGGAGGTCACGACGATCGCGTGCAATCGGTGCGGGTTCGCAGACGTACCCGTCGAACACGAGAGCCGAGAGATGGCGTACGAATCCTGGCAGGACGCGTTCAACCGCTTTTACGAAACGTAGCGTCACTGACGACCGTCGAACTCGAGGGAAACGCTATCGAAAAAACGCGAATCGGGGCCCGGAACCCGAGAACCGAGAACCGGACGAGTTACTCGCTCGCAGCCGTCGCTTCGGCTTCCTCTTCCTCGTAATCGACGTCCTCGTCCGAACGAGCGGCGACGAGTCCGCCACGAGCGACGCTGTACAGCGGCTCGTCGGCGTGGCTCACGCCGCTGATCGAGAACGGGATCGCCGCGTCCTGCAGGTGGTCACGGAACAGGGCCTCGAAGCCGTTGGGGCTCGAAGTTCCGCCGGTGACGACCACGGGCACGTCGAGGCCTTCCTCAACGTCCTCGTCGTCGACTTCCTTGACGATGTTCTCGATGACGTAGTCGAGGAGGTTCTCGTAGTAAATCGAGAGCGCACCCTCGACGCCGCCGACGTCAGTGGTGAAGTCGAGTTCGAAGTTGTCCTCCTTGATGGAGGTAACCTTGTCAACCGGGGTACCGGTCGCGCGGGCGGCCTGCTCGTCGATCCAGTCGCCACCGCGGGCGACGGAGAACTTCATGACGGGGACCGCGTAGTACGCCAGACAGACGTTCGTCATCCCGGCGCCGAAACTGATGCCGAGGCCGGTGAAGTTGTTGTCCGCGAGTTCCGAGTAGATGACGGACATCCCCTCGTTGATCGGTTCGGCGTCGTAGCCGATGTCGTTGAGGAAGGACTCGATCGTCTTCTGGTGGTAGAGCGTCGAGAGATCGTCGTCGATCGGATCGGCGGGCGTCGAGAAGTAGAGTTTCTCGTCGGGGTAGGATGGCTCGCCGACGACCTGCTCGATGATGAGCTTCATCATCGGGATCGCGCTCTTCTCGTCGGCCGAGAGGATGCCGTGTTTCATCGGTCGACGAGTTTCTTTGTTGAAGATGTTCGCGAAGTTGAGCGCGTCGTCGCCGACGACGTACACCTTGTCGTCCTTTCGGATGTGAAGGACTTCGCTCCGCGAGAGCATCTGCTCCGCCATGTCGGAGTATTCGATTTCCACGAAGGAATTACGCTGCTGCACAAATACGGTATCGGAACCATCCTGCTGTGCCGACAGGATGTTCATTGTTCCAACGTCTAGGCCTTTGGCCATGTTTCCTCAACTCCACTGACGGATTATAAATCTATGTGCGTTTATTTCCGGTACCGCTAGGTGTTATAAGCCCGGATTACTCCACCGCCGGGTGCGTTAATTACGATTTACTAGCGAACGCAAACGCTCGAGCAGCCCCGAGAACGGGTTCGCGATGCGACGACCTTCGGCCTCTTTAGCGGCCTGTTCCTTGCGTCGCTGTTCGCGCAGTTCCCTGAGTTTCTGGGTCTGGTCGTCGACCGACGACTCCGAGACGGCGGTCTTCTTCTCTCCACCCTTGAGCCCCTTGAGGCCCGCGACCTGCGCGTCGACGCCGCTCGAGCGGGTCGTCTTCGTCGCCATGTTCGTGTCCAGGTTCTCGCTGTCGAACTCGTGATCCGAAAAGGTCAGTCGCTTGTGCTCGGACTTCTCGACGCCGCCCCAGGAGAGTTCGACGCCCTCCATCGCGGCGTCGATGTCGTCTCGAATTTCCTCGTCGGAGTAGGTGAGTTCCTCGCTCTCGTCGTCCGCTTTCACGTTTTCGACGGCCCGGGCCATCTCGAGGTAGTGCGCGATCAGCGCCGCCCCCGTCGAGGCGGTGACGCCGGCGAGTCCGACGGCGTAGACCGCGACGATCTGGGCGGTGTAATCGTTCCCGTACCCGTTCCAGTGATCGGGGTAGGCGTACAGGAAGCCACCGACGGCCACGGCCGTGACGGCGAGTCCAGCGATCGAGGTGTACAGGACTCGTCGTTCCGACGGGAGCAAGACCACGATCCCCAGCATCAGGACGGGAAGCGAGATCATCGCGACGGAGTACGCCGGCTCTACCCACGCGAGGTGCGCCGGAGAACGTGGCTCGAGCGTGCTACTCCACAGGTAGATGAGGAGCGCGACGATCGCGAATCCGATACCACCGAGAAATAGTCCGAACCCGACGTACACATCGGTCCGGTCGTCCGGTTCGCCGATGTAGCGCCGGTAGAGGTCGAACAGGTACCCATCTGTAGGGTCTTCGGCTGCCATTGACCTCCATTTACCCTCCAGTATTATGACTGTTGGGACGAAAAATACTCGCTCCGTATGCGCTCGATTCGAACGGAACGTGGGTGATCAAAATGGCGGTTCAGATCGGTGGGAGGCCGCTCAGTCGTGACAACAGCCGCCAGCCTCGCCGCCGAAGTCCACCGCGAGCGGGTCCGAAATCGCCCGGTTGATCGCTTCGAGGCGCGCCGTCAGGTCGCCCTTCGCCTCGAGGAAGTCGGCCATCGGCTCCATCGCGTGCAGTTCCTGCTGGGTCTCCTGGAGGTGTTGTAAGTCCTCCTGGGAGGCCGTCCCCGTCTGACGGGCCATCATGAACTCCTGGCGCACGCGCTCGAACTCGTCGATTTTCGCCTGGACCTCGTCGTCCGCTTCGACGGCGCGCTGGGCCTCCTCGAAGGCCTCGTACTCGGGCAGGGTCGTGATGGCTTCGCCGAGTTCTTCGCCGAGGGCTTCGACGTCGGTCTCGGTCGGGTCGGGGGCGGTTTCGACGCTCATGAACTCTGGTTGGGACGCGGGCCGTTTGTATGTGCCGGATCAGTCGTCGGCGCCGGAAACCCGCGCCGTTTTACGTCCGCGTCCGCAATACCGTCCAATGAGCCAGGAGTCGGAGTACAGCGAGGGTGACCTCCGGAACACGGGTATGTCCCTCAAACACGACCGGGAGTGGGACTACGAACTCGAGCGAATCGTCGAGGCCGTTGAGGAGAAAGACGCGAAGAAAATCGGGTTGCAGTTCCCCGAGGGATTGAAACGCCGTGGCCCGAAGGTGGCCGACGACCTCCGGGAACTGGTCCCAGAGGACGTGACGATCATGCTCTCGGGCCAGCCCTGCTACGGCGCCTGCGACCTCGACACCTACCTGATGAAACGCACCGACGTGTTCGTCCACTTCGGGCACTCGCCGATGAAGGACACGGACAAGGTGATCTACGTCCCGCTGTTCTCGAACGTCGAGGTGACGCCGATCATCGAGGAGGCCCTCGAGACGCTCGAGCCGGCCGAGGAGACGCCGGACGTCGGACTCGTCACCACCGCCCAGCACATGAACCGGTTCGAGGAGATGCGCGAGTACCTCGAGGATCAGGGCTACGACGTGAAGACGCGTCGCGGCGACGACCGCCTGACTCACGAGGGGCAGGTGCTAGGGTGCAACTACGCCAGCGCGGACGTCCCCGCCGACCAGGTGCTCTACGTCGGCGGTGGCAAGTTCCATCCCCTCGGCCTGGCGATGGAACACCCCGACAAGCACGTCGTCATCGCCGACCCGGTCAACAACGTCGTCACCGTGGCGGATACCGAGAAGTTCATGAAACAGCGCTACGGCGCCGTCCACCGCGCGATGGACGCCGAGAAGTGGGGCGTCATCTTCTGTACCAAAATCGGGCAGGGCCGCTGGGAGAAAGCTCAGGAGATCCTCGAGGGCAACGACGACGCCTACCTCATCACGATGGACGAGGTCACTCCCGACCGCCTGCGTAACTTCGACATGGACGCCTTCGTCAATACCGGCTGTCCCCGGATCACGACCGACGATGGGCCGCGATTCCACAAACCGATGCTGACCCCCGGCGAGTACGAGATCGCCGTCGGGAACGAACCCCTCGAGAGTCTCGAGTTCGATACGTTCCACGGGACCTGGTAGCCGAACAGCCTGACCGGATCCCGATTAGCACTCCTGTTTACAGTCTTCCGGTGGCCGAGCCTGGGCGTCGATCGCCGCCTGGTGGTAACACGCGACGCCGTCCCAGTCGACGACGTTCCACCACTCCTCGACGTAGGCCGACCGATCGTTCTCGTACTGCAGGTAGTAGGCGTGCTCCCAGACGTCGAGCGCGAGAATCGGCACCGACCCCTGGTGAGCGAGGTCGTTTTGCCCCTCGAGTTGCCCGATCACGAGTCCGTCCGCGAGCGGGTCGTAGAACAGCATCGCCCAGCCGCCGCCCTCGACGCCTTCGGCTGCCGCGGTGAACTCCGCACGGAAGTTCTCGATCGATCCGAAGTCGGCCTCGAGCGCCTCCCGCAACTCGCCGTTGGGGTCGCCGCCGCCGTTCGGACTCATCGTCTCCCAGAAGACGACGTGGTTGACGTGACCGGACAGGTTGAACGAGAAGTCCCGCTTCGCCGCCTGGATATCCTCGAAGTCGCCACCGGCGCGCATCTCCTCGAACGTCTCGAGGGCCTCGTTCGCGCCATCGACGTACCCCTGGTGGTGTTTGCTGTGGTGCAGTTCCATGATGCGTTCGTCGATGTGCGGTTCGAGCGCGTCGTAGTCGTAGGAGAGTTCGGGGAGTTCGTAGGTCATTTGCGTCTGTGAGTCAGCGTCGTGATCGTCTGCCGAGACACCGGACGTCGTCGAGCCAAGTATCGCCGTGCCGGCCGCGATACCGAGCGTCTGGAGGACGGTTCGTCTGTCAGGTGCTGGCCGTTGCATCAAGTTTTACTGTCACGAGTTCCTGAATGAATGTTCTGCAAGAGATAGACGGGTGACGAAATCCACCCCGTTGCAGCATCGACGTAGCAAACGTTTGGAACCGAACGACAACACTTACCCACCGTCCTCGCACAGACTCGAGCATGGCAACGAGCGACTGGGGAGACTGGCTCCCGAACGCGATCGAATCGGCCGACCCCGACGGGGTCGCGCTCTGGTACCTGGGCTGTAACGGCTTCGTCCTGAAAGGACGCGCGGGGACGACCATCTACGTCGACCCCTACGTCGGACTGGGCGACCCGCCGCGGACGGTACGGATGGTTCCCGTGCCCTTCGACCCCGAGGACGTCGACCACGCCGACGCCGTCCTGGTCACTCACGAGCACACCGACCACGTCCACGGCCCGAGTCAGGCACCGATTCTGGCGAACTCGAGCGCCACGCTGTACGGCCCCGACGACAGCCTCTCGGTCGCGCGCGAAGACGAAACGTGGACCGACAACTGGGACGTAACGGACGAGCAGTTCGCGGAAGTGACGGAGGGAGACACCGTCGAAATCGGGGAGTTCACGGTCCACGTCGAGCCGGCCAACGACCCCGACGCGACCCACCCCGTGAGCTACGTGATCGAACACGACGCCGGGACCGTGTTCCACGGCGGCGACACCAAACCCCCCGAGGACGATTCGTTCGAGCGCATCGGCGAGACGTACGATCTCGACCTCGGCATCCTCGCGTTCGGCACGGTCGGCACCATCCCCGACAAGGAGACGGGCGAACCCGAGCGCACGCGGTGGTACAACGACGAGAATCAGATTATCGAGTGTGCCGAGGCACTCCAGCTCGAGACCCTGCTCCCCAGTCACTGGGACATGTGGAAGGGGCTGACCGCCGATCCGAAAGTGCTCCACCACCACGCCCGGAGTTTCGATCACCCCGAGCGACTCGAGGTCGTCGAGATCGGCGATCGGGTCGATCTCACCTGAGAGAGAACCCGTTCGATCACCCGAACGAACGCCCGTTCGTTTTAAGGTAATGCTGAATTAACGTTGCTCGCATGAGCGAAACCGCGGATGGTGAGAAGGTGGTCGAGGTGACCGACAGTGGGATAACGGTGCGAAAGTCGTTCACCGCAGACGAGTTCCCCGTGCCGGCCGTCCGGTTCGAATTCGAATCGACGCGAGACGAATCGGCGACGGTCCGACTCTCCGAGGACATTCCCGAATCGTTCCCGATGGACAGCGTCGGCTTCCACCCGGAGTACCACAGCGAGAACTGGACGGCGTTCCAGGACAACCACGTTGAGTTCTCCGGAGTCGTCTCGCCCGACGACCCACTGGTCACGGTTTACGGAGTCCGCCTCGACGAGGAGACAGACCAGACCGACTTCCTGACTGAACCGACGATCGAGAGCGTGTCCACGGACGGGGACGAGGATGAAGACGGGGATGGGAACCTGAAGGAGGAAGTTAAGGCGGACGAGGAGGCCGCCGGCCACCTCGACGAGACGATGATCGACGACATCATCGCCGACGACAGCAACCAGGTGGTCAAGGACATGCTGTCGGGGGAAGCCGACAGCGTGCCAGGCCTCGAGGACGATGAGGGTGGTGTGGACGATGGAGACGATGAGGAGTCGAGCGAAGCGGAGGACGAATCCGCGGAGGCGACTACAGAAGCCGCGAACGAGGACGAAACCGCAGAAGCCGAAGACGAGGGCGAGCCCACAGAAGCTGAAAACGAGGACGAGTCGATCGACCTCGACTTCGACGAATCGGAAAGCGAGGATACGGCTTCCGACGACGCTGGCGACGCTGGCAACGAAGACACCGACGGCTTCCTCGACGAGAACGAGGGACTCGAACTCGATCTGGGCGACGTCGACACCGACCCGACCCCCGTCGACGAGGACGAAGGAGGCGACGAGGACGAGAACGCCCCCGACATCGACCTCGGGTTCGACGGCGAGGAACTGCCGGATCCCGCAGACGAGGCTGAAGCGGAAGACGACGACGCGCCGACGATCGAACTCGACCTCGAGGCGGCGGCCGCGGAGGCAGACGACGCAGACGACGCGGTAGACGATACCGAAGATACCGACATCGAAGACGCCGACGCCCAAGATGCCGAGGCAGAGGAACTGGACCTCGAGGATCCCACCGACGGCGATACGGACGAAGACGATGACGCGGACGCGGACGAAACCGACGTGACCGACGAGCAGCGCCCAGATGCGGCGGCCGACGCTCACCCACTCCCGACCGACGCCACATCCATCGGCGCGGCCCTCGCCGAGGAACTCCGCTCCGATGAACTCGACGAGGCCGACCACGAGGCGATCCGGTCGGCCCTGGATGTCGACGTCGACTCCGAACCACCGACGGCCACCCTCTCGGGAAGCGACGCCGCGAAGATCGAGCACCTCCAGTCCCGGGTCGAAGAACTCGCCGCCTACACCGGCGCGCTCGAGAAGTTCCTCGACGAGAACGGGACCGGCGAACAGCTCATCACCGAGTTCACGGAGCTGGTCGACTCGTTCGAGGCCGACCTCGAGGCGGTCAGCGAGACGGTCGAAACCGTCGACGAACGTACTGAGAACCTCGAGGCCGAACTCGCTGATACCGATTCGGCAGTCGACGACCTCGAGGACGACCTGAAGGGCGTCGAAGGCGACCTCGAGGAAGTCGAAACCGATCTGCAGGAAAGTATCGACGATGTCGAATCGTCGGTCGAGGACGTCCAGTCCGACGTCGAAACCCTCGAGGACGACCTCGAGGAGGTTCGAGACGAGGTCACGGACATCACGGAGTGGCGCGACCAGCTGGGTTCGATGTTCTCGGAGTAGCTGTTCCGTTCTGCCGGCCGTTCTGTACTGCCGGCCGTTCTGTTCTGGCGACCGTTCTGTGCTCTCGTTTCGATCGAATATCTGGCTGGCTCACGGACACTACCGCAGCCACGACCGCCCTGGGTACCATGTCACGGCTGTCACGCCACTGTGGACACCAGGGTGGCCAGCCGCCACGGTCGCCACAGCCGCCACGACCACCGCGACACCACCGTTATCACACCGCCACGGACACCACAGTCAACGACAATCTGACCTGAAACGCAACCGGTTTAGCCGCCCGTCTCACAGCTACGCTAATGGGCGAGCGCATTCCACTCGCGATTCCGCGAAAGGGCCGGCCGCTCGAGTCGGTCCTCGACCTGCTGGCGCGTCGACTCGACGTACCGGAGCTCGCGGACGACGTCATCACGACGCTTCGACACGAGAAAGCCGTGACCAAGGGCTCCGTCGAGCCCGACCAGCCCGACGTCTACCATCGCCTCGCCACCTACAGCGCCGTCGACGATCCGACGGCCCCCGAGTACACCCTCCTCCGGGACGATCGAGCCGGCAAGCCACGGCGGATCGTCTTCGACAGCGTCACGATCCCGCTCGAGGGCGTCGACGGCGTCTCCGAGGGGACTGAACTCGTCCTCGTCGGCCGCGAGGAGCCGTTTCGCGCCCTCCGAACCCACGAGTTCGCGCTCGGGTTCGACAGCGCCGACCTCGTCCTCGAGGAGGTCGTCGACTTGCGCGCCGAACCGCTCGAGCGTATCGCGGACGTCAACGCCCGGATCGATCCCGCAAACACCGACGTCCAGGTCGTTTCGGGTCTCGGTGACACCGTCTACCACACACTGATGGCGACGCCCGAGGAGGCCCCCACGAACGAGCCGATCGACCGGGACTTCCTGCGAGACTACGCAGGGCCGCTGTGTATCACGCCGCGGTACGAACGACTGGTTCGGGCCGTCCTCGGGACCGACAGCCTCGAGAACGTTCGGTTCCGGTACCCCGACGAGGGCGTCGAGGAGGAGCGGGCGATCGCCGAGACAGGCGCCGGCGTCTACCTCACCGTCACCGGTTCGACCGCCAGGGACCACGGATTGGTGCTGGGCGAGCAACTGTTCCCCAGCGAGACGGTGCTGATGGAGAACGCAGCCGAAATCTCGTCTGAGGTCGCCGCCGTGCGGTCGCTCCTCGAGGGTGACGAAACGGAGACGGAACTCGAGGTCGCACTCTCGTAGTCGTAACACCTCACCGAGCCTCCGGGTACGCCACGCACCCCTCAAACGCCGAGTCCGTCCAGATACGAATCGACGTGCGCACGCTGTTTCGTCGCGATTTCGGCGACGATGTCGGCCATCTGTCTGGGAGATTTTCCCCACAGCCCCGGGTGAACCAGCAGTTGCATCCGCTCCGGTCGTCCCTCCGGGAACGGCGGTTCGGAGCGCCACTTCTGGCTCGAGTCCGACCGGTAAGTTACCTCCGAGAAGTACGCCGGCTGGTAGGCGTTCTCGAAGCCGTCGAAGTCGACATCGAGTACCCACTCCGGAGGGCGGTGAAACGAGACGACGTCGACGTGGCGGTTGAGGATCGTCCCCAGCACGTCACACTCGGCGCGCACCTGCGTCCGGAGTTCGTCGTTGCTCGGCCGGTCGTCCCAGTAGTGGTGGGTGTCGAAGTGGACCGCCACGTCGTGGCCCAGCGCCTGGATCTCGGCCAGGGCTTTCGACTGGTCGACCTCGAGCAGATTGTAAATCGGCGTCGTCACCAGCACGCAGTACGTCGACGAAATGTCGAGTGCGGCCTCGAGTCGTGCCATCTCGAGAGCCAGTTCCGGCGAGAGGTCGACGTCGTGGCGCAGGATCACCTCGTCGCGACCGAGAGGTCGGCCGAAGTCCACGAAGGAGACGCCATCTTCGAGCAACGTGCGAAGGAGGTGTTCGTACTCCTCGAGCGTGTACTCGAGTCGCTCGAGGGTCGAGAGCTCAGGCATTCCGATCACCCTGATCTGAATCTGAATCCGAACCTGAGTCCGAACCCGAACTCGAGAGATTTTCGTGGTGCTCAGGCCGGTCCACGCGATTCGGTTCGCCGCGGGACTCGAACCGATCGCCGACGGCGGGTTCCCAGTCCGAGTCCGAGATCGAGTCCACTTCCCACTCACGGACGAGCAAGGTTCCGTCACCGGTCGCGACGACAAACTCGTCGGTCCAGAAGACCTCGACGATCGTTCCGGGCGGCGCCGTCTTCGCGAGGTCCGTCGAGAAGGGGATGGCTTCCCAGATCATGACCCGACTGCTGTCGTCACTGGCGTCGGTACCGGAACCGTCACTGGTACCGCCATCAGCATCGACACCGATATCGGCACTCGCCCGCCTCGAGGCCGTCTCGACGTAGGTGAACGCACCCGGGTAGGGATCGGCTACCGCCCGAACGAGATTGTACAGTTCTCGAGTACCGTTCGCCCAGTGCACCTCGCCGTCTTCGGGATTGCGCTTCGGATAGTACGTCGGCTCTCCGGTCTGGGGTTCGAAGGGTCGCTCGCCCTCGAGAATCGGCTCGACGACCTCGAGGAGCATGGCCTCCAGGCACATCGATACCTTGTAGTACAGCGTCTCGATGGTGTCGAACTCGGTAACGTCGAACTTCCGGGTCGTCACCACATCCCCTGAGTCGGCGCCGGGGTCCAGTCGAATCACCGAGAGGAGAAATCGGTCGCGGTCCTCGATGAGTGACCAGTTGAGCGGCGAGCGGCCGCGACCCTTCGGCAGGCCGAACGCGCTGCCGTGATTTCCGAGCGCGCCGTGGGTCGCCGTCTCGAGGATCGCCTCCGGGATCAGTCGCTGCCAGCCGTTGACGATCAGGAGGTCGGGATCGATCGTCCGGAAGTGATCCAGGTCGGCCGCGTCGGTCATCGAGTACGTTCGCGGGTGGTACACCTCGAGGTCGTGGGCCTCAGCGGTCGGTCGGAGGGAGGCGTAGCCGGAGACGTCGTTCGCCGCGGCCATCTCGGGGTCGATCGTCACGACCGAGTCGATGGGCAGGTCGTGCTCGAGGAGGGATTCGAGCACCTGGTTCCCGGGCGCGGTACACCCGACGTAGACGATCGAGTGCTCGCTGTCGGCGGTCATGTCCGCAGTGAAGACAGACGGTCACATTGTTAGATGCCGCTTTCCACCACGTGGGCAACGCCTGCTCGATCACGTCGACGGCCCGTCGGTCAATAATTCGAGTTCGATCGCCTTCGCGGTGCTCACGACGAGACCCGTGACGTCCTCCTCGAGCCGTTTGCCGCGCATGCGTTCGATCGGGCCGGAAACGCTGATGGCGGCGACGGAGTCGCCTTCGACGACGATAGCGCTCGCGACGCACTGCCAGTCGGGGGTCTGTTCGCCTCGGTCGAACGCTACACGGCGGTCGCGAATCGATCGAAGCTGGCTTCGGAGAGTTGCCGGATCGGTCACGGTTCGCTCGGTGAGCTGGGGAAGGCCATATCCCTCGACGAACGCGTCGACGGCTTCGTGGTCGCGGTAGGCGAGGATCGCCTTTCCGGCGGCCGAGGCGTGGAGTGCGACGCGGCCACCCTCGGGTATCGGATGCTCGCCGTCGCCGACGCGGTAGAGGTAGACTCCGTGATCGTCCTCGGGAACGACGAGATTGACGCTCTCGCCGGTCGTCTGTGCCAGCGTTCGCAGGTCCGACCGTGCGGCCCGATACACGGGGTTACGTTCACGCGTGGTCAATCCGAGACGGAGAAATCGATGCGTCAAAGAGTAGCATCCGTTCTCGCTGGCGACGTATCCGAGCGTCGAGAGTGTCGACAGGTGGTTGTGGACGGCGCTCTTCGAGAGCTCGAGTTCGGTCGCTAACTCGGTGACACCGGCCTGGTCGCGGTCCCTGAGCGCCTCCACGATCGCGAACGTGGTCGCGGTGGCCTGAACGGAGACCCCATCGTGTTCCCCCATCGTTCGTCCCTGATATACGGAACCCCTCGTACAAAACTGTTGTTCTCCATTGGTGAACAACCCGTGACAGTCGCGCCTTTATTACCGGGAAAATAACATGCGATATTCAAAAAAGAGGAAATATTTGCCGGGAATTGACCCATAGTACCCAAGAATAGTATATAAAAGAGGGGTGTTTCCTCTTCGGAAACAGCAGAAAAACGGGGCCAGTAGCGCGTTCTCTTCCACCGGTGCCAGAGGATTTAAGTAATAGCAATCGTTTTTGTGGGTATAGCCACTGGGACAATGACACGGACTAGCAATTACAGTCGACGGCGAATGCTGAAGGGAGCTGGAGCACTCGGGGCCGCAGCACTCGCAGGATGTATCGGAACCGGCGATCCCGAGGATGGGAACGGCGGCAACGGCAATGGCGGCAACGGTAACGACAGTAACGGCAACGGCGACGCGCCGATGGCCGACGAAATCCATGGCTGGGGCTGGGACGTTGCAGCTCGGTCCCTCCAGCTGACGGCCGACGAGTACAACGCCGAACACGACGCCACAGTCGAAGTCGAGGAGTTCGGTCGCGAAGCGATGAAAGACGACCTGCAGACGCGCCTCGCGAGCGGATCCGGTGCTCCAGACGTGTCGATGCTCGAGATGATCGACGGGCAGTCCTACATTGATACGGGGTCGCTCACCGACCTCTCGAGTCACATCGAGGACGCTGGCGTGCGCGAGGACTTCGTTTCGGGCGTCTGGGACGCGCTCAGCGACGACGACACGATTTACGCGCTTCCGTGGGACATCGGCCCAACCGCAGTCTTCTACCGTCGCGACGTCTACGACGAACACGGTCTGGACGTCGACGCCATCGAGACCTGGGACGACGTCCTCGCCGAGGGCGAGAAGCTTCCCGACGACGTCTACATGTTGAACCTTCCGCTGAACGACCTCGACGGCGTCTGGCGCTACCAGTTCCGTCAACTCGGCAACAACCCGTTGACCGAGGATGGCGCGGTAAACATCCACGCCGACGACTCCGTGATGATCGCTCAGACGATAAAGGACCTCTACGACGCCGGCATTGCCGCGACACTCGAGGGCTGGTCCTCGGCCTGGTTCGGCGCCTACGAGAGCGGCGAAATCGCCTCGCTGCCCTCGGCGGCGTGGATGGAGGGAACACTTCGCGACGAACTGCCGAGCACCGCCGGCGACTGGGGTGTCTACAAGATTCCGGCTCACGAGTCCGGCGGCCCGCGCGCCTCGAACTGGGGCGGGTCGAGCCTGATGATCCCCTCTCAGATCGAGGAAGCGGAGCGAAACCGGGCCTGGGATTACATCCAGTGGTCGCTCGCCACGGAGGAGATGCAGCTGCTCATGTACGACGAGTACGGCCTCTTCCCCGCGCTCGAGACCACCTACGACGACGACGTCTTCGACGAGGAACTCGACTTCTTCGGCGGTCAGGCTGCTCGGCGAGTCTTCGCCGACGTTGCCGAGGAGATCCCAGACTACCAGTTCTCCGTCGACACCCCCGAAGTGACCGACGCGATTAACACCGAGTTCGAACGGATGCTCCGCGACGACGTGGCGCCTGAAGACGCCGTGATGGCCGCCGCCGAGACCGTCTCCGAGCGAACGGGTCGCGACCTCGCCTGATCACGATACACCCGCTTTCATGTCAACGAAACACACGGACGACGAGCACGCCGTCTCGAGCGGCGGCTCCGATCCGATCCACCTGCGTGCCTGGGACCGCTTCCGGTTTTTCAGGCAGGCTTACACGGCTGGGATGCCCCGCATTGGGCCGGTCGCGTACCTGTTCATCGCACCGTTTTTCATCCTGTTCGGGCTGTTCCTGGCGTTCCCGATCGTCTACACCGTCTACCTATCGTTCTTCGAATACCAGAGCGTCAGTAGCGATCGGTTGTTCTGGATCGACGTCGGACCGCTCTACCTCGAGGTGCCTCGCATAGCCGAACTCCAATTCGTGGGCCTCGGGAATTACGCCAGGATCCTCGGTGACGGGCTGTTCTGGCAGTCGATGTTCAACACGACGTACATCCTGGCGATCCAGGTGCCGATCATGATCGGACTGGCGCTGGCCCTCGCGCTCGCGCTCGACGCGTCGTTCGTTCGGTTCAAGGGCGTCTTTCGAACAGCCATCGCGATCCCGGTCTCGGCGAACATCGTCGCCTACTCGACGGTATTTCTCCTCCTGTTCAACGAACAGTTCGGACTGATCAACTACGCCCTGACGACGGTCGGCGTCGAACCGATCGCCTGGCTCAGAAGCGAGTTCTGGGCCCGGAAGACGATAATCGCCGCCGTTACCTGGCGGTGGACCGGCTACAACATGATTATTCTACTGGCAGGCTTGCAAAATATTCCTCAGCAACTGTACGAAGCCGCTGAGATCGACGGTGCTAAGCGCTGGGAAAAGTTCCGCTACGTCACGCTCCCCCAGCTCAAACCCGTCCTCCTGTTCGTCGTCGTCCTCTCGACCATCGGGACGTTCAAGCTGTTCGCCGAGCCGTACGTGATCACCGGCGGCGGACCAACCAACGCCACGATCACTATCGTCCAGTACATATACGAGGAGGCGTTCCAGAACTGGAACCTCGGGTACGCCAGCGCGCTCACGGTCATCTTCGTCTCGATCGTCAGCGCCATCTCGATCGTCCAGATCAAGATCGGAGGTGAAGATTGATGCGCGAACAGCGCCGCAAGGACGCCGTCTGGATGTTCCTGACCTACGCGTTCATCCTCGTGATGGCGGTCGTCATGCTCGTCCCCCTCTACTGGATGATCGTCTCGGCGACGCTCCCTCAGGAGCAGTTTATTCAGTTCCCGCCGCGGCTCTACCCGGGTACGGCCTTCTTCGAGAACTTCGAGGCACTGCAAGAACGCACCGACTTCGTACGGTCGATCTGGAACAGCGTCTTCATCGCCGTCGTCTACACCGTGCTGTCGGTACTCCTGTGCTCGATGGCTGGATTCGCCTTCGCGAAGTACGAATTCCGGTTCAAAGAGCCGATCTTTTACCTGATCCTGGCGACGCTCGTCCTCCCGATCCAGCTGCTAGTGATCCCACTGTTCCTGATGATGTCACAGGTTGGCTGGACGGACACGTTCCGGGCGATCATCCTGCCGTGGCTCGCCAACCCGATCGGGATCTTCCTCATGCGCCAGAACATGAAGTCGATTCCCGACGCGCTGCTCGAGTCGGCGCGGATGGACGGCGCCACGGAGTTCCAGCTGTTCTACCGAATCGCGCTGCCGGCGATGCGATCCTCGCTGGCCGCGCTCGCGATTATCCTCTTCCTGTTCCAGTGGGACCTGTTCCTCTACCCGCTGGTCATCCTGGAGGATTCGGCGAACTACACGATCCCCGTTGCCCTCTCCGGGCTCGAGGGAACCCAGCGGGTGTACTACGATCAGATCATGGTCGCGACCAGTCTCGCGATCGTCCCGCTGGCGGTGCTGTTTCTGGTCCTCCAGAAGCAGTTCGTCAGCGGCATCCTGGCAGGATCGCTCAAGGAGTAATCATGCACGTATACAACGCTACCAACACACACGACCCATGGCAGGCATAACACTCACAAACCTTACCAAGGTGTACGATCCCAGCGGCGAAGCGGTCGTCGCCGTCGACGACCTCGACCTCGAGGTCCGGGACGGCGAGTTCCTCGTCCTCGTCGGCCCCTCAGGCTGTGGAAAGTCCACGACGCTTCGCTGTGTGGCGGGTCTCGAGGACGTCACCGAGGGGTCGGTCCACTTCGGCGACGAAGACGTCACCGACTACCGGGGAAGCGAACGGGACGTCGCGATGGTGTTCCAGAACTACGCACTGTACCCGCACATGACCGTCCGCCAGAACATCGGCTTCGGCCTCAAGCTCTCGACGAGCCTGTCTTCGACGGAGATCGCCGAGCGCGTCGAGGGGGTCGCCGAGATGCTCGGCATCACCGAGTTGCTTGACGACAAGCCGAAGGCGCTTTCCGGTGGCCAACAACAGCGGGTCGCGCTGGGGCGGGCGATCGTCCGCGAACCCGCGGTGTTTCTGATGGACGAACCCCTCTCGAACCTCGACGCCAAGCTTCGCTCGGAGATGCGAACCGAGCTTCAGGAACTCCAGCAGAACCTCGACGTGACGACCGTCTACGTCACCCACGACCAGACGGAGGCGATGGCGATGGGCGACCGAATCGCCGTGATGAACGGCGGCGTCCTCCAGCAGGTGGGGCCGCCCGAGACGGTCTATCGCCACCCCGAAAACGAGTTCGTCGCGAACTTCATCGGCTCGCCGAGCATCAACCTGTTCACTGCCGAGGTAACGGGGTCGACGCTCTCGGGCCCCGGCGAATTCTCCTACGAACTCGCGGATCCCTCACCGCTCGAGGGTCACGACCGCGTGCGCGTCGGCGTCCGACCCGAGGACATCACGCTCGTCGAGAGCGGTCCGAACCGGGCCGAGGTGACCGTCGTGGAACCGATGGGGAACGAGAACTTCTGTTACATGGATCTCGGCGACGTCGAGATGACTGCTCGGATCGACCCGACCCTGCGCCCCATCGCAGGCGAGGAGGTCGTCTTCACGTTCGACGAGCGGGCGCTTTACCTGTTCGGCCTCGAGAGCGGCGACGCCCTGAAGACCAGAACCGACGAGACGACACCCGATTTACACACGGAGGCATCTAACTAAATGCGAATTACTGACTACGAACTGTTCGAGGTACCGCCGCGCTGGCTCTTCCTGAAGCTGACGACCAGCGACGGCACAGTCGGCTGGGGTGAACCGGTCGTCGAGGGCCGCGCGAAGACCGTCCGGACGGCTGTCGAAGAGCTGCTGGACAACTACTTACTCGGCGAGGATCCGAGTCGAATCGAGGACCACTGGCAGGCCATGTACCGCGGCGGGTTCTACCGCGGCGGCCCCATCCTGATGTCGGCAATCGCCGGTGTCGATCAGGCGCTGTGGGACATCAAGGGCAAGACCTACGACGCGCCGGTCTACGAGCTACTCGGCGGCCCGGCGAGGAATCGAGTTCGGGTCTACCAGTGGATCGGTGGCGACCGGCCCCGCGACGTAGGCGACGCCGCGAAGGAGAAGGTCGACGAAGGGTTCACCGCCCTGAAGATGAACGCGACGCCGGAGTTACGGACCGTCGACAACCCACGGGCCGTCGCCGACGCCGTCGACCGAATTGCGGCCGTTCGCGAGGCCGTCGGCGACGAGGTCGACATCGGCGTCGACTTCCACGGCCGGGTCGCGAAACCCATGGCTCGACGGCTGGCCAGCGCGCTCGATCCCTACGACCCGATGTTCATTGAAGAACCCGTGCTTCCCGAACACAACGACGCGCTCGCGGACGTTCGGGCGGCGACGACGACGCCCATCGCCACCGGCGAGCGAATGTACTCGCGGTGGGACTTCAAGGAGGTCTTCGAGTCTAACGCGGTCGATGTGATTCAGCCCGACCTCTCCCACGCAGGCGGCATCACCGAGGTCAAGAAGATCGCCGCGATGGCCGAGGCCTACGACGTATCGGTAGCTCCGCACTGCCCGCTCGGGCCGATCGCGCTGGCCTCGTGCATCCAGGTCGACGCCTGCTCCCCCAACACCCTGATCCAGGAGCAGAGCCTCGACATCCACTACAACGAGACCAGCGACGTGCTCGACTACCTGGCCGATCCGTCGGTGTTCGAGTACCGGGACGGCTACGTCGACCTCCCCGACGGACCGGGACTGGGAATCGAAATCGACGAGGACCACGTGCGGGAACGGGCCGGCGGCGTCGACTGGCATAACCCCATCTGGCGTCACGACGACGGCAGCGTCGCGGAGTGGTGAGATGACGAAGCGATCGAGATCACCGACCGCGAACGCCGTCCCCGGCCGCTTCGAAGAGCAGACCGCTATCGTCACCGGTTCGACTCGAGGTATCGGAGCCGGTGTCGCCAGACGACTCGCTGCCGAAGGAGCGAACGTGGTCGTCTCCGGGCGTACCGCCGGAGCGGGCGACCGCGTGGTCGAGGAAATTCGAGACGAGGGGGGTGAGGCCGTCTTCGTTCGCGCGGACGTGCGCGACCCGGACGACGTCGCGGCGCTCGCGGAGGCGGCCGCCGAGACGTACGGAAGCATCGACGTGCTCGTGAACAACGCCGGCGTCCAGACCGAAACCGACGTCGCCGAGGCGTCGATGGACGACTGGGACTTCGTTCTCGAGACCGACTTCCGCGCCTACTGGCTCGCGGCAAAGGCGGCCGTCGAGCACATGGACCGCGGGTCCATCGTCAACGTCTCCTCGAACCACTCGCAACAGACGATGCCCGCCCACTTCCCGTACAACGCCGTCAAGGCGGGAATCAACGGGATGACGCGGGCGATGGCGCTCGACCTCGGCCCAAAAATTCGGACGAACACCGTCGCGCCGGGCTGGATCGAGATCGAGCGCACGCGTGAGGAACTGCCCGAGGGCCGCCTCGAGGACGTGGAGTCCATTCACCCCGTCGGCCGCATCGGCGTACCGGCGGACGTCGCGGGCGCGATTTCGTTTCTCGCGAGCGAGGACGCCGCGTTCGTCACCGGGACGACCCTGGTGGTCGACGGCGGCCGCGGTGCGGTGATGCAAGACGACGTGCTTCCCGACTACGGGGCTCGAGAGAACTGAACCCACCGGTTCCGTCTGCGAATCGCCGCTTCTCGACCCGTTCCTCTGACCGTCAGGACTCGAGCAGCACCGACAGTCCGTCGACCACGTGCCCCTCGAGGACGGCTACGTCGAACGGTCCGACTGTCGTGGAGCCGACGACGGCGGACAGGTTACCGTCCGGACTGGTCACACGCACTTCGTCGCTCGAGAAGTTCGTCACCCACGTATACCCTCCCCTGGCGGCGACGCGAACGCCCTCGGGTAGTCGCTCGCTCGTCTCGATTTCGGCCCGATCGAGGAGGGGTCCGATCACGGCGTCGGCCAGGTCGGCTTCGGGCCAGACGCCGCAGTAGACGACCGATCCCTCGCCCGCCGAGTTGCGCACGACGGCGGGACGGTCGGCTGCGACATCGTCGCCCCCGTACGCGAAGAGAGGCTCGGCCGCGTCGGCCTCGAGCCACTCGGCCCACGTTCGAAACGCGTACTCGTTCCCGTCTTCGAGCGATCGAACGCGGGTCTCGAGGTGGTCGGGGAGTGACTCGTGTTGATCGACACTCGCACCGACGAGGTCGGTGAGCGGACCCGGTTGCTGGACGGGTCGAAGCTTGTTGTACTCGTCCTTGACCCCCGTTCGCGGTCCGAATAGGAGTTCGCCGCCGCCCTCGACGTACGCGGTCAATCGGTCGGCCAGCTCGTCCGTGACGAGGTGCAGGGCAGGTGCGATCACGGCCTCGTAACTCGAGAGGTCCCTGGAGGGGTGGATCACGTCGACCTGGACGCCGCGGGCGCGGCAGGCGGTGTAGAACGCACCCAGGAGGTTCCAGTACTCGAAGTCAGGGGCGTGAGGCTGTTCGGAGAGGGCCCACAGGTCGTCGTAGTCGTGCAGGAGCGCGATGGGGGCGTCGACGTGGTCGAGCGCGGGGCGTCCCCCGACGTCTTCGCGTTCCGTTCCCGTCTCAGGCAGGTTCGCGAGTTCGTCGGCCACCGTCACGGCATCCTCGTACCCCCGGTCGGGCGACCCGTCCTGCTTTCGCAATCCGGCGTGGTACTGCTCCTGGCCCTCGAGACACCGTCGCCACCGGAAGTACAGGACGGCATCGGCGCCGTGGGCCGTCGCGTGGTGGGCCCAGAGTCGCATTGCGCCCTCACCCGGCTGTGGGCAGTGAGGCGGCCAGTTGACGTCGCCCGGTTGCTGTTCCATCACCCAGAACGGTCGGTCGAGCGCCCCACGGTAGAGGTCGTGGTCCATCCCGACCTGATCCGGGTCGCCGGCTCGAAGCTGGTCTGGCGTCGGATCGCCCCCCGCTTCGAGGCGATCCTGGACGAACCCCGTCGGGTAGGAGTCCCACGAGACGAGGTCGAGATCCTCGCTGACCGAGTAGGCGTCGAGGGAGTCGAACCGGCCCATGAAGTTGTGGGTCACGAACCAGTCGTCGTTTCGCTCCCGGAGCAGGGTGGCGTGGAGTCGATTGTAGTCGACGACCGACTCGTTCGCGAATCGGTAGTACTCGAGGAGCCTCGAGGGGTGGTGTTCGGCGGGGGTGTGCCGCGGTGGGTCGATCTCACCGAACGAACTGTATCGTTGGCTCCAGAACGTGTTGCCCCAGGCCTCGTTGAGCGCGTCGATCGAGTCGTACCGCTCCCGAAGCCAGTCGCGGAACGCGTTCGCACAGTCGTCGCAGTAACACCGGACGGTGTCGTGACAGCCGAACTCGTTGTCGGTTTGCCAGCCGACGACATGGGGATCGTCCGCGAAGTGATCGGCCAGTCTCCCGACGATGCGCTCGGTTTCCTCCCGGTAGACCGGTGAGTTGAAACAGTAGTGGCGTCGACTCCCGAAGTTTCGAACCGTTCCGTCGCGCTCTTCCTGGAGGATTTCGGGGTGGTCGTCGACGAGCCACTTCGGTGGCGTGGCCGTCGGCGTACAGAGGACGGCCTGCATGCCGTGTTCGCCGATCAACTCGACGGCTTCCTCGAGCCAGTCGACCTCGAACTCCCCGCGGGAAGGCTCGAGGACGGCCCAGGAGAACTCCGCCATGCGGACGTACTCGAGGCCCGCGTCGGCCATCTGTGCAACGTCGGTCTCCCAGCGTTCGCTGGGCCAGTGTTCCGGAAAGTAACAGACGCCAATCGACATAGCAAACCGTCACACGGGAGCAACCTAAACGTTCTCAAAGCGGCCGCTTTGACCACGCCGAACCAGGCGTCGAATCCGACGATTTCTGCAGCAATGGCTGGCTATTTGGACCGTCCGTTCGTCCGCTACCATATGGACGAGTGCGCCGCCGGCGAGACGACGCTTCGATACGACTTCGACGACAGAACGCTGGCAGTAGCGGACGGCGCGAGGAGACTCCTGCGCGCTGACCTCGAGGTCCTCGCCGAATCGGGCCGTGTAGTCGACCTCCCGATTCACGCCCGTCTCGAGGAACGAGCCGATGGCGTCGCCTTCTCGGTCGCGGTCGAGAACGACGGCGGTGAACCGGTCACGCTCGAGTCGGTGGTCCTCGAGTGCGAGGTGGACGGATTCGGTCCAGAAAGTCGCATCTACGAGCACGGTTACCAGTCGTGGTCCCCGACGGCGACGCTTTCCGTGGGGGAACGGTTCCCCGACGAAACGCCCGATAACGCACCGATGATGCTCGACCTCGAGGCGCCGACGGACCGCCGTACCAGCAACTACCTGACGGGGTTCGTCGCCGAAGAGAGAACGCTGACGATGGGGTACCTCGACCACGATCGCTACTGCACCCGGTTCGATATCGTCGACGACGCGGACGGGGTCCACCGGGTCCAGGCAGTGTGTCCGTTCGAAGGAAGGACGATCGAACCGGGCGAGACGCTCGACGTGCCGACGCTCTGGATCGACGCGAACCGGGACCTCGAGGACGCCCTTCCCGCACTGGCCGACCTCGTCGGAGCCGAGATGAACGCACGCGTCCCCGAACAGGTCCCGACGGGCTGGTGTTCCTGGTATCACTATTTCACAGACGTCACTGAGGACGACGTGCGTGAGAACCTCGCAGAACTCCAGGAATGGGGAATCCCGGTCGACCTCGTCCAGCTGGACGACGGCTACATGAACGCCTTCGGCGACTGGCGGACCATCGACGACGACTTTTCGGACATGAGCGCCCTCGCCGAGGACATCGACGGGGCGGGATACACGCCGGGGCTGTGGCTGGCCCCGTTCTACGCCGAGGCGGGGTCGAACCTGTTCTCGGACCATCCCGAGTGGTTCGTCACCGACCCCGACACCGGCGACCCCGTCGACGGCGGGTTCCGTGCCGGGGATCGACTCTACGGGCTCGATACGACACACCCCGAGGTCCAGTCGTGGCTCCGAGAGACGTTCGAGACGGTCGTCGACGACTGGGGCTTTCGGTACCTCAAACTCGACTTCCTCTTCGCCGCGGCTCTCCCTGGTGATCGCTACGACGACGAAGCCACCCGCTTCGAAGCCTACCGGCAAGGTCTCGAGATCATCGACGAGACGGTCGGGCGAGACGTCTTCGTTCTCGGCTGTGGTGCTCCCTTAGCCCCCAGCGTCGGACTCGTCGACGCCATGCGAATCGGTCCCGACACGGACCCGGTCTGGGAAACTGAGGGTGAGTCAGCGAGTCAACCCGCGCTCAAGAACGCCGTCAGAAATACACTCACGCGCCAGTTCCTCCACCGGCGCTGGTGGCTCAACGACCCCGACTGCCAGCTCGTCAGGGAAACCAGCGAATTGACGACCGCCGAACGCGAGGCGTTCGCCGCGCTCGTCGCGACGAGCGGAGGTGTCAACGTCTTCTCCGACCGTATCGCCGAAATCGATTCCGCAGGCAGGCGGCTACTCGAGCGATCGCTGCCACCCGCCGAGCGTGGCATCGTCGAGGGAGTCGCGGAAAACGAGTTCCCGGACCGCGTCGTCTGTGAGCGACCCGGCGACGGTGCAACCACGGTCGCGTGTTTCAACTGGGCCGACGAACCGCAGACCGTTACGTTTGACCCCCGGCGCTACGCCGACGAACCGGTCACCATCTGGGACGGTCTCGATGGCTGTGAGATCGAAGCGTCCGAGCGAATCGAACGGACGCTCCCCGCCCACGGCGTCGCCCTCTACACAGTCGTCGAATCCGATACCGAGGAAACGATCGTCGGGAGGGCGGATACGCTCACGGGCGGTCCCGTTTGAGTCGACGCTCGATAAGCCTGCATTCGAGATGGCGACAGGGGTCCGCAGTCGCTCGACGGTCACAGGAATACGAGAATGTATAGTCGAGTAATCGCTATTCGTGCTCGAATTGACTAGCCCCGGACGACGGTCAGGCGTCCCGTTCACTGCACAGCAAGACAGACCGGTTCGTGTTGAGGAACACGCCCTGGGCCACGCTGCCGAACAGCGCCTTTCCGGCCGGCGACCGTTTTCGACCGGCGATCGTAATGACGTCAGCGTTGTGTTCGTCGGCGGCGTCGAGAATTTCGTCGACGGGATCCCCACTTCGGCCTTCGACGCCGACGTCGAACCCGGCGTTCTCGAGCACCGCCTTCGCTCGACGGACGGCACCGAGCTGTGTGACGGACGCCCCTTCGGGGTTATTGGTGAAGATGTGGACGACTCTGACTCGGGTCGACGCCGACTCGAGTTCGAGTTCGACGATGGACTCTGCCTGTGCGACCGCCCTGTCTTCGTCTCGATCGACTGCCAGCAGGATCGTGGACATAGGTAGACAGTCTCGATCCGGTGACTAATAGGTACGGACGAACGAGACCAGTCCCGGAGACGAAAATTCGTGATCCGAACGAAACGCACTCGAGAGCTGACTCCGACTTCTCCGGTGGCCACGGCGTCCGGCGATATTCAGTCGATGCTCGAGTTCTCGCCAGTCTCCTCAGCGGTAGCGATTCTCTATATCATTATTTGGTTTATGTGTCGTGCGCCAGGCCTCGGCCAGACAGGATTTAGTAACAAATAATTGAGATGGTTTCGCAATTCCCACCAACTCAACCCAGTTTCGTCCAGGCAGGAGAACCCAGGGCAACCGAACGACGGTGTATTCCCAGCCCAGCACTGCGTGACTGAGACGGTAAATTTCCCGAAGGCTCAGAGCGAGCAGCGATCGGATATCAGATGCCGACGATACGGCCTCGTTTCCATCGATAGCCACGATCACCGCCCAGATGGACATCGATCACTCTCGCCACCCGCTCCGAAGCCACCTCAAGGCGACGGACGCATCGGATACGACGATATCGTCCATAGCTATCGATTCCCTGTAACGATTCATACACTAATCACCGGACGTATCGGTGATCAGGTCTGCAATGGCGTGCAGCGGCTACTGGAGACGCAATACACCTCTGGAACCAAACTGGGAAAGGGCCGTCAGCAGAGATAGAACCCCCTCACGGGCCACGTAAGCGGTTCTCTGACCCAGGAGAGACGCTCCGAGACACCGGGCAGGGAACGCCTCACTCGTGTACTGACGTCCACACGCGCTGGTCGTATCACAGTCAGATTCGCCTGGCTCGAGTCGAACTGGTCCAGTGAAAGGAATCCTTTCGGTACCCAGACTGCGTACTTCCACCAGCCAAACGACCAGTTCTGGACGCAAATGGTCACTCCTCGAGCCACTCCGTTGCAGTGGAGAGTGAGCGTGGCGGTGTACGAGTGTCGAGAAAAGAGCTGCACGACAGGCCACTATTGGCAGAGAGATGATGGGGTTTGTCGACATCACGCGGAGAATCTCCGTCTCAGAGGGCCACTTTTCTCGCCCCAGCCAAACGAGAGGTCCTCGACGTCGCTCGGACGTGGCCAGTGCTGCCTGGGTGTCGTAATCGGCTCCAGACGATGCTACCCGTAGAGCGAACGTTCCCTTCGGCCTCCGCCAACCCCGACGAACCCCCTTTCGATGGGCCTCGGCCGGGTCTTCGCCCTGCAGAATTGGCCAGTTTCGATCCGGGCCTGTCCGAAGGCAGCGTCTCAGTTGGGATACGCAATTCGAATCCGTAGTTTCCTTCTCCTCTCGACGCGTGAGTCCGCTTGGCGGATGGACATTGTCCTCACGATAGCGGATCGATATGTGTTCGGCGGCCAGTTAACGCCATAGTCTTGAGCCGTAATCGCTACTCAGGCAGCCCTCGCGCAAGCGAATCGTCCCGTTTCGGTCGTTGACACAGAGATGGACACGTCGAGACTCCATAGGAACGCGTTCATCGGCGCTTCTCAGGTCCCGTCTGAACGATTTTAGACCATCTTTCGAACACTCAGCTGGAGGGGTCTTCGCAACTGATCTCCGTCAGTTCGGTAATCGTCACACTAACTATCAGAAACCGGTGAAGTCAAGCTCCGGATGACTAGCGATTCGGGACGCAACCGACAGTGACATGAAAGAGAAGTGTCCCCAGTTCAGTTTCGGTACACGCAACACCCCAGGCCATTCCTCGAATGCAACGGCAATCAGTTAAATTCTAATCTTGATTCACATACCTATTTTTGCTAATGTCTAATCCCAACTCACAGCATACCGTATTTGCAAATATAGAATTGCATACTTATACTGGCGTATGATTCAGGTATTCTCTTTCAGATAAGGGCTCTTATCTCGAATAACAGCTAGATTGATTATCCTCGAGTACGGACGGTCGTCTATGAGTGACGATCCGGCTTCCGAGACCGTCGTCGTCAGAACCTACGTCCCCAGATACCAGAAAGAGAACTGGGCCGACCACGCCGACGAGCTCGACATGAGCCAGAGCGAGTATGTAAGATGTATGGTGCAATCCGGTCGAAAGGGGTTCGAATCGCCAACAGAGCAACCCCGTTCTCCGGACGTCACCCCTGGGGGTAGCGGCCTCGAAACACAGGTCCTCGAGTTACTTCATTCCGGGACGCATTCGTGGGAAGAATTGCTCGAGGCGGTGAGCGACGACATCGAGTCCCAGCTCGACGAAACGCTCGAGCGTCTCCAGGCGACCAACCGGGTTCGATACAGCGGTCGCCACGGCGGATACACCCTGAGCGGTGATATCGATGGCAACTGACCGAGCGAGCGAACCAGCCACGATCGAGGAACCAGTTTCTTACTTCCTCGAGGAGCAGCGCTATCACGGCAAGAGCGAGCGGACGGTCGAGGCCTACGAGCGCGTTCTCGGACAGTTCGAGGCGTTCGTCGAGGACGAGAGCGGCGTCTCGCCCGCGAACGCGACCCGCCGGGAGTGTATGGCCTGGGTGCACTCCCTGCGCGGCCGCCTCGAGCCGAGTACGATCGCCACCTACGCCTCCTACGTCCACCGGTTTTACGACTACATGACCCGCGTCGAGGCCTTCGAGGGGAATCCGATGTCGCTGGTCGTCGAGGAGATGAACGAATCGATCGACACGAACCCGACCAGACGTGAGATCTCTATCCCCGAAATGCGGTCGTTCGTCGGAGACCTCGCTCATCCCCTCGAGCGGGCCGTGATCGTCACCCTCCTCAAGACGGGAATGCGTGTCGGCGAACTCTGTAACCTGGATCTACGCGATCTCCACACCGATTTCGATGCAGTCGATCTCGAGTGGACGCTGCGAGTCCAACTCGAGGCTCGTCCCGATTCGCTGTACGTCGATGAGAAGCCGGTTCGCGGTGCGGTCGCCAACGGAGAGGAGCGGACGGCGTCGAACAAGCGCAAGCGGGGGACCGTTATCCCGGTCGATTCGGAGCTACAGGCGGTTCTCGCCGAGTGGCTAGCGATTCGACCCGACGCGCAGTCGACGGCCGAACCACTCTTCCTCGACACAGGCGATAGTTGGGGACGGCGCCTCGAGCCCTCGGACGTGCGCTATATCGTCGAGGAACGTGCTCGAGCGCGGGGCTGGTATCGAACGGGCGGCGGTGCGAGCGAGAACGTGACGCCCCACTACTTCCGGCACTTTTTCACGACCCATCTTCGTGACCGAACGGGTGATCGCGGGGTCGTCAAGTACCTGCGGGGGGACGTCGCGAGCGACGTCATCGACACGTACACCCACGACTGGGGGGATCAGGTTCGAACGGTGTACGAAGCGAACATCTACTCGCTGGGGGTCTGAACGAGCGATTTTCGGAGTTTCGAGTTATGAATCGAACCATAGCTGTTGGATTATTGTCTATACTGCCCGACCCACGACAGACAGATAAATCGTATCCTGCTATATCGAACTCGGGCCGAATTTTACCGTTCGGTGACCCCCCGTTCCACGACGAGGGCCCGAAGATCGTTGACGTTCGTTCCGGTCGCTCCCGTCCGAATCAGCGCGTTCGTCGCCTCGAGCGCCGGATAGGCGTCGTTTCGGTCGAGCGCTCGTCGCGCTTTCAGCGGATCGAGTGGTCCGTCGCGGGAGACGGTTCGCTGGTCGGCGATGGCTCCCGCCGCGTCCGTCGCACCATCGATGCCGTCGGTGTCGACGCTGGCGACGACCGCCGGGACCGCGAGTTCGAGCGCCCCACCGAGGACGAACTCCTGGTTCGGGCCGCCTCGTCCGTGGTTGTCTGCGAGCGTGACAGTGGTTTCCCCGCCCGAGAGGACGACGGCCGGTGGCTCGACCGGCGTCCCCGTGCGGGCGATTTCCTCGGCAATGGCGACCTGCGTTTTCGCGGCCTCGCGTGCTTCGCCCCGTACGGACGAGGAGAGTACGAGCGGCGCGTAGCCGCGGTCGACGGCGACCTCGCGCCCTGCCTCGAGTGCCGTGTTCGCATTGGCGACGACGTGGCAGTCGACGTCGTCGAACGCCGGATCGTCGTCGGTCGGCGTCTCTCGTTCGTTGCCGTCTGTCCCGCGTCGGAGGTGCTCGAGGATCGACTCCGGAGCGTCGATTCCGTAACGCTCGAGCCCGTCGAGTGCGTCCGCGAAGGTCGTCGAGTCGGGCGAGAGCGGCCCGCTGGCGATCACGCTCGGGTCGTCTCCGGCGACGTCGCTGACGAGCAACCCAACGACGGTCGCGGGAGCTGCGGCGCGGGCGAGGTTCCCGCCCTTGAGCCTCGAGAGGTGTTTCCGGACGGCGTTGATCTCGTCGATGGACGCACCGCTCGCGAGCAGTGCCTCGGTGGTCTTCCGGAGATCCTCGAGCGAGAGACCGTTCGCCGGGGCCGGAAGGAGAGCGCTCCCGCCACCGGTGAGACAGCCAAGGACGAGGTCGTCCGGACCGGCGTCGACGGCCCGTTCGAGGACCGCGTTCGCCCCCTCGAGACCGCGTTCGGAGGGGACGGGGTGATCGCCGGGTAGCACGCCGATCCGGTCGGTTTCGACGGGGTCGTCGGTGACCACGACGCCGCCGTCGATTCGATCCCCTAGCAAAGCCTCGAGGGCCGCGGCCACGTGTCCCGCCGCGTTTCCGCCGCCGAGAACGACGACGTCGTCGAACGCCTCGAGGTCGTAGGTCCTCGAGGGACCGGTGACAGGACTGACGGTGAGGTGCTCGTCGTCGAGTGCGAGTGCGTCGAATACGACCCGTCGCGGGTGGGCCGCGTCGATACCCGCGACCAGACAGTCCAGGGCGACCGCTCGCGGTTCGCTCGAGGCGAGCGCGTCGTAGTCCTCGATGGAAACGTGCGGGTTCATCCCGAAACCTGTCTCTCGAGTCGTTGTCGCAACGAAACCTGTCTCTCGAGTTGCCGTCGCGAATCGGTCGTCGTGTGTCCGTGCATACGGGACGTGTTCGACACACTCGCCTAAAGTGTTGAACGTCGAACCACCGTCGTACACCGTTCTACTTGCGAACGCGCGTACTCCCTCGAATTCTCCCCTGAGTTGATGCTATACTATCTATAGCTAATAGGGCTGAACTCGGCTGATCAGCGGGTCAGCGTACGTGTCGCCGTCGGAACCAGCTCATAACGCCGACCGGATCCGGTCGGTGAGCTTCTCCATCGCCTCGGCCGATCGCTCGACCTCATCGGCCAGGCTCAACGCGCCGTGGGGTAACGACGGGTAATGGTGATGAGTCGTCGCCACGCCCGCATCCTCGAGCGCCTCGGCGTAAGCGACCCCCTCGTCCCGAAGCGGGTCGTGACCGCAGGTGACGACAGTAGTGGGCGGAAGCCCATCGAATGAGGACGCCCGCAGGATCGACGCGTAGGGGTTCGCGCCGTCGACCGGGTGTTGGAGGTACTGATCCCAGAACCAGCGCATATCCGTGCGGGTGAGCAGTGGACCGTCAGCGTTCTCCGCGTACGACGGCGTGTCGAACGCGTGGTCGGTGATCGGATAGCAGAGCACCTGCTGGGCCAGCACGTCGTCTCCCCTGCGGGCGTTCCACCGGGCGACCGCGGCCGCGAGATTGGCTCCCGCGCTCGAGCCACAGACCCCGATCCGATCCGGGTCGCCGCCGACGGCCGCCGCGTGCTCGTGGACCCACTCGAGGGCGGCGATGGCGTCCTCGAGCGGGGCCGGAAACGGATGTTCGGGGGCGAGGCGGTAGTCGACCGAGACGACCAGCGACTCGGTCCCTGCGGCGAAGGACCGGCAGAGGTCGTCGGCGGAGTCGAGCGTGCCGAGCGTCCAGCCACCGCCGTGGTAGAAGAGGAGTACCGGGAGGTCGCGAGTCTCGAGCGGGTGATAGACGCGAATCGGAATCTCGCTTCCCTCGTCCGCTCCGGGAATCGCGGTGTCTGTCACCTCGGGGAGCGAAATCGTCGGCTCACCGCCGAAGACGTCGTCCTCGAGTTGCCGGGCCGCCTCGACCGAGAGGGCGTGCCACGGCGGAAGCGATTGGTAGGTCGGCTCCTCGAGCAGCGTCGCGACCTGCGGGTCGAGATCCGTCCGTCGTGTGTCCATAGCGGCCCCTTGCCGCGGCACAAAGATGAATGGGGGTGGCCGCGAAGGGGAGGACATGAGCGACCCTGAGGGCGGAGCCGGACCGGATAGCGACCGCGAGTTCGACGCCAGCGAGTCGACGGCCCGCGAACTCGACGCGAGCGATCCGCTCGCTGGCTTCCGCGACCGTTTCGACGTACCCGATACCTGCTACCTCGACGGCAACTCGCTCGGTCCAGCGAGCGACGAGGCCGTCGCCGCTCTCGAACACGTCGTCGAGGAGTGGCGTACCCTCGGAGTGCGTGGCTGGACCGAGGGCGACCCGCCGTGGTTCTGGTACGGCGAGCGCCTCGGGGAGCGACTGGCGCCGATGGTCGGCGCGACGTCCGACGAAGTCGTCGTCGGTAACTCGACGACGGTCAACATCCACACGCTGATCGGAACGTTCCTCGAGGCGGCCGACGGCGACACCGTCGTGGTCAACGAACTCGACTTTCCGACCGACCACTATGCCATCGCCTCCCAGCTTCGAGCGCGCGGGCTGGACCCCGCTGAGCACCTCGTTCGCGTTGAGAGCGAGGACGGCCGAACCATCGACGAAGGCGCGATCCGTGCGGCCGTCGACGACGAGACGGCCATCGTCTTCTTCCCCTCGGTACTCTACCGGAGCGGCCAGCTGTTCGACCTCGAGGCGCTCACCGAGGTCGCCCACGAGCACGACGCGTTCGCGGGATTCGACCTGGCCCACTCGGTCGGCGCGATGGACCACGACCTCTCGGGAATCGGCGCGGACTTCGCCGTCTGGTGTCACTACAAGTACTGCAACGCTGGCCCCGGCGCCGTCGCCGGTCTCTACGTCGCCGAGCGTCATTTCGAGAAGCGCCCCGGACTCGCCGGCTGGTGGGGTCACGAGAAGGAGACCCAGTTCGACCTGAACCTCGAGTACACGCCCGCCCGCTCGGCCGGCGCCTGGCAGATCGGCACGATTCCGATCTTCGCCGCCGCGCCGCTCGACGGCGCGCTGTCGGTCCTCGAGGAGACCGGACTCGAAGCCATCAGGCGAAAGTCGGTCGCGCTCACCGAGTACCTCATCGCGCTCACCGACGAGCGACTGGCCGAGTACGGCGTCGACGTCGGGACCCCTCGCGAGGCCGACCGCCGCGGCGGCCACGTCGCCCTCGAGCACGAGCAGGCCTACGCCCTCGGTGCAGCCCTCCGGGAGCGCGGCTACGTCGTCGACGTCCGCCCGCCGAACGTCGTCCGGGTCTGTCCCGCGCCACTGTATATGGGCTTTCACGATGTGTGGGCCTTCGTGGACGTCGTGGAGACGCTGTTCGACGAGGATTCGCTCGAGGCGGTCGACCCCGATGCCGTAACCTGAGAATCCGGCGGTTCTCGGATGGTCCAGGTCCACCTCGCCTCAGTCACTGGCCGATCCACCGCTCTCGCGAGACCGAACTCGTCGTTGCTCCTGTAACCGTTGCTCGAGCGTCCACTGGATTTCGAACGCCCGCTCGGCGTCGATGTCGTGGGCCGTCGCGGATCGTCCGAGGAGGGTCGCCGAACTGGCCGTGTCCGCCGTCACGCTCGCGAGACGACGCCGGCGCTGGAACACCGTCTGGGCGTAGAGCACGGACTGCACCCGGTAGGCGGGGACGATTTTCGTCGAGCGCCGCCAGAAGCCGGTTCGTGCGTAAAAGTACGCCTCGTCCACCCGATAACCGCGATTGCGCCACTTGAGGTGGGCCGCGGGCGGGACGAGAAAGAGCAGCGGCGCGAACGCGTACCAGTCGCGTACGATTTCGGTTCGGGAGGCCAGGACGTAGCCGGCGGCGAGCACCACGGTGATGACGGCGATGTACCGGACGGCGTAGCGTTCGCGGGCCCTGAGTGGCGGTCGCTCGAGCGATGGGAGGTCGTCGTGTGAGTCGTCAGTAGGTGCGTCGATGGCGTCATTGGTGTCAGTGGGAGCGTCGATGGCGTCATTGGTGTCAGTGGGAGCGTCGATGGTGTCGGCAGGAGTGCCGACGCCGCCGACGTCGTCGAGGGCAGGCCCCGTGGAATCAGCCGTCTCGGCCCGCTCTCTCGTCCCGGTCGCCCCACCCGTCTCGCTCGCCTCGCTCGTCTCGAACGGCTCGATCGACCTGGCCAGCGCGACGACGCGCCCGAACTCGGCCAACGGAATCGCCGACTCGGTCCCGCGGGACCCGGACTGTTCGGGACCGTAGCCGGCAGTCTCGACCGCCAGTGAGGCGTAGCCGAACCACCGGTAGGGGACGGACTCGGTAATCGTGAGCGTCTGGACCTTTTCGAGCGGGATGGTCCCGCTGTAACGCTGGAGCAGGCCGCGTTCGTAGTAGAGTTCGTCGCCGACTCGTGTCAACCGGAAGCCGTAGTAGCGCGTCAGCGTGAGGAGCGCGCTCAGCACCCAGGCGGCGAGGAGAAAGAGGAATCCGGCCCAGAGGACGGCCACGAGCCCCGTTCCGGGGAGGTCGCTCTCGAGGAGGTCGATTGGGACGAGTGTCGTCGGGTCGAACCCGCTTGCGAACGAGAGGATGAGTCCCCCGAGGAGGCTCGCGCCGGGATCGATCGTGAAGACGCTGAGGATGGCGAGTTCCTTCGGCTTGATTCGAAAGAGCGTTCGTTCGGCGTCCTGGTGCCGTTCTCCCGCGAGTCCGTTGGCTGGCTCTCGAGTCGCGCGGCCAGCGTCAGTGTCGGCGATCGTTGACCCTCCGCGATCGAGGTCACCGCGCTCCCCCTCGACCTCGACCTCGACCTCGCCACCCGTTCGGAGACGGCGGGTGAGCGCTCGAGCCTCCGCTTCGTCGACGTACCGGAGCGTGATCTCGGTCTGGCTCCCGCCGGCCGTCTCGACGTGGACCGCCGCGATGCCGAACAGGCGGTGGAGCGCCGTCTGACGAACGTCGACGTTCTGGACCCGGTGGAGAGGGACCTCGCGGTCGCGTCGCGAGACGACCCCCGAGACGACGTCGAAAGTGTCGTCGGTGACGGCGTACCGAAACCGCTCGTAGTAGGCCAGTTCGTAAAGAACACCGACGAGGATCCCGCCCAGGACGAACACGCCGACGACGAAGAGGTTCGGTCCGGCCGCCCCGGGAGACGTGACGAGGCCGACGACGAAGAAGAGAAAGCCGAGGTTGAGACTCCGCGAGAGCGAGCGAACGACCACCGACGACGGGTGGAGGCGCTTCATACGGCGTCTTCACCGTTCGTTTCGATCGTGAGTTCGCGGAGCCGTTCCTGTAACGCCTCGGCCCGGTCGGGCGTGAGGCCAGGGATCGCCACGTCGGCGTTCCTGGACCCCGCCGTGTAGACCACGAGCGTCCCGAGTCCGAGGGCTCGCTCGAGCGGCGACCGCCTCGAGTCGACGTGTTGAACGCGGACGTAGGGGACTACGGTCTTGATCCGGGTGAAGACGCCGCGCTCGATGTACAGCGACTGGTCGCGGAGGGCGAAGCCGAACACGGCGTATCGGCGCCAGGCGAAGGCGGTTCGGACGAGGGAGACGAGGACGACGAGGACGACGGTTCCGAGGAGAATCCGATCCATTCCGATCGCCAGCACTTCGCGAGTCTGTAACGCCGCCAGAAGGCCCCCCAGGACGGTACCCAGAATCACGGTTCGAACGACGGCGGCGACGATCCAGACCCAGCGAATCCTCGGCTCGAGTCGTTCCATCGAGTCGGGATTCGACGGTCAGCCCGATAAAGCGTCTGACAGCGGGCAGAAATTGAGAGTTGTGGCCGCAACGATTGGAGGGGCAGCCAGTCAGAAGGTCAGTGGAGTAGTCGATCCAGTCGATCAGTGGGTTGCCTTGCGAATCGCGTCGATTTCGTAGAGGTCCTCGTGGAGTCCCTCGCCGTCACAGTCCTCCGTCGGGCACGCGTAGTGCCACCCGTCTCGAGTCGCGTCGCGTTCCCGGAATCGCTCCCCACAGACCTGACAGTATAGTTGCCCTTTCTCACACGAGTCCCGGTGGATCTCGAGGGCGAGCGACGTCTGGAACGACTGGTTGCAGTTGCGACAGGTGTGCATACTAGAAGTGACGCGAACCCAGGCCAAAAATTACGTGGGTTCGTTTATTTCACCGTATCCACCGCCGATTGGGCTACTCTCGGTCGATTTTGGCGTCGGATTCGAGGAAAAATGAGTGTCACGATCCGATGAACGTGATGTGAGCCAGTCAGTTCCGATTACAGGTCGACTCGAGAGAGCGAGGGAAAATTGCGGTGGAAAAACACTACTCGATCTATGTCGAGTTCCTGGTAGTTACTCGTCGCCGAGGATGCCACGCTCGGTCATCTTCCGCGGGTCGAGCACCTCGTCGGCCTCGTCCTCCGTGAGGTATCCCTTCTGGAGGGCGACCTCGCGGACGGTCTTGTTCTCCTTGAGCGCCGTCTTCGCGACCTCACTGGCCTTGTCGTAGCCAATGTGGACGTTGAGCGAGGTTGCCAGCGCCATCGACTGCTCGACCTGGTCCTCGCAGTGCTCGCGGTTGGCCTCGAGTTTGCGGACGAAACGGTCGGCGAACACCGTGCTCGCGTTCGAGAGGAGTTCGGCGGACTCGAGGAAGTTGTGCGCCAGGACGGGCTTGTAGAGGTTGAGGTCGATCTGGCCCTCGGCGGCGCCAGCGGCGACGGCGGCGTCGTTGCCGACGACCTGTTTGTGGACCTGATTCACGGCCTCGGCGACGACCGGGTTGATCTTGCCGGGCATGATGGACGACCCGGGCTGGTTCTCGGGCTGTTCGATCTCGCCGAGGCCGTTTCGCGGCCCGGAGGCGAGCAGTCGCAGGTCGTTCGCGATCTTGTTGAGCGAGCCCGCGACGACGCGAAGCGCGCCGTGTGCCTCCGACATGGCGTCGTGGGCGGCCTGGGCCTCGAAGTGGTCGTCGGCCTCGCGGAACTGGACGCCGGTTTCCTTCGTGATGTACTCGGCGGCGCGTCCGGGGAATTCGGGGTGGGTGTTCAACCCCGTCCCGACCGCGGTTCCGCCGAGGGCGAGTTCCGCGAGGTGTTCGCGGGTCTTGTCGACGCGGGCGAGTCCCTTCGCGACCTGCGTCCGGTAGCCGCCGAACTCCTGGCCGAGGGTGACAGGCGTGGCGTCCTGGAGGTGCGTCCGTCCGGTCTTGACGACGTCGTCGAACTCGTCCTCTTTGGCCTCGAGCGCATTGCGGAGCGTGTCGAGGGCGGGAATGACGTCCTTCTCAACGGCCTCGAGGGCGGCGACGTGCATCGCCGTCGGGATCACGTCGTTGCTCGACTGGCCGAAGTTAACGTGGTCGTTCGGGTGGACGACGCGGTCGCCGATCTCCGAACCCATGATCTCGGCGGCGCGGTTGGCGATGACCTCGTTGGCGTTCATGTTCGAGGAGGTGCCAGAACCGGTCTGGAACACGTCGACGGGGAACTGGTCGTCCAGTTCGCCCGCGATGACCTCGTCGGCCGCCTCGACGATGGCGTCGGCGACGTCCTCGTCGATCAACTCGAGGTCGCGGTTGGCCTGGACCGCGGCCTTCTTGACGACGCCGAGGGCGCGAACGAACCGGCGGCCGAACGTGATCCCCGAGATGGGGAAGTTCTCGACCGCGCGCTGGGTCTGTGCGCCCCAGTAGGCGTCGGCCGGGACCTGCATCTCGCCGAGACTGTCCTCCTCCGTGCGAAACTCGTCTCCCATACCCTAGCGGTTCGTGGGCGTCAGGTAAAATCCACCGAAAACCGCGGCCCCTCGTTCGTCGCGTCGCGGCGCTCGCGCAGGGCGGTCTGCAACCGTTTTCGACCCGTCGAGGCGACCGACCGCCCGTCTTCGAGGTCGACGTCGTAGATCGTCGGCGTCTTCCAGACGAACGTCTGGGAGCTGGCCGTGTCGACGACGACCGAGGTCAGTCCGAGCCGCCGCTGGAAGATCGACCGGCGATTCGAGACGGTCTGGATGCGGTAGTACGGGATCACGGTCGTCCGCCGCCGCCAGAAGCCCCGGCGGATCACGAGGTGGTCGTCGCCGACGAAGTAGCCGAGGTTGACGTAGCGCAGGTGGGCCGCCGGGGGTACCGCGAGGAAGATGGCCGCCGAAAGGTACCAGTACCCCGTCCCGAATCCGGTCAGGATCGAGACCCCGTACGCGAGCGCGACGAGAACCGCCGCGACGAGCGCGTAGCGCACGAGGTAGCGCCGACGGGCGACTGCTGGCGGCGCCTCGAAGTGCGGGGGTTCGGTGCCCGTGAGGTTCTCCGCGAACGTCTGGACGCGCTCGACCCTCGCCAGCGGAACGGCGGACGTACTCCCACTGCTCGAGTCCGGGCCGTAGCCGGCGGTTTCGACCCAGAGACCGGCGTATCCGAGGGCGCGCTGGAGTGGATTGTCGGTGATCGTCACCGACTGGACCTTCTCGGCCGGAACTGAACCGCTGTAGCGCTGGAGCAGGCCGCGTTCGTAGACGAAGTCGTCGCCGGCGCGTCCGAGCCGGAAGTCGTAGTAGGTGGTGAAGGTGTAGGCGACGCTGACGGCGTAGGTGACGACGACGCCGTTGATCACCGAGGCCAGCCCCAGGGCAGCGTACCCCGTGGGCGTCGCGTCCGTGAACGAGGCCGGGCCGCCGAACGGCTGGGCCGTCGCGAGCAACAGCGCCCCCACCTGGTCGGTGAAGAAGAACGCGAGCGCGAGGACGCCGGCGGCCGCCGCCGGGCGAACGGTCGTGAACGCGTAGAGCAACAACTCTCGGGGGTCGAGTGCGAACAGTAGCGCCGGTCGGTCGTCCCCAAACGGCGCCTCTGTCCCGGTCTTCGTCTCTGTCTCCTTCGTCTCCGTGGCCGAGGCCTCGAGGCCCGAGTCTGTGGAGGCCGAGGTCTGGCCGCTCGAGCGGTGCTCGTGCCCGCTCCCACGATCGCGGACGCGGTCGCGGTCGTGCTCGCGCTGGTCGGTTTCGTCCGGCGTGCTCGTAGAGCGTGGCGCTGGAGCGGACGTACCGGTGGCGGCCTCGGTCTCACCGACTCGTCTGGCGGTTCGTCGTCGAATTTCGCGTTGGAGCCGTTTCGCTTCGTCCTCACCGACGAAGTCGAGTGCCGCTTCCGTCTCGCCGCCACCCGCGGTTTCGATCGAGACGACCGCGAGGCCCACCACGCGGTGGAACACGCCCTGGCGAACGTCGACGTTCTGGATGCGCCGGTAGGGGATCTCTCGAGCGCGACGAGAGAAGACGCCGGAGGCGACGTCGACCGTGTCCTCCGTAAGCGCGTACTCGAACCGGTAGTAGTACGCGAGACCGTAAGCGGCGCCGACGAGCAGCCCGACGGGTGCGAGATACAGGGCCCAGGCGACGGAGACGGCGTCGAAGACGGCACTCAGCGCGCTCACGAGGAAGAACGGCATCGAGAATCCGACTACGGCCGACCGGAGCGTGGTCGTGACCGCACTGAGCGGGTGGAGGCGATGGGTACTCGATTCCGGCATAGTCATACGGCGTCGTCGGCCTCGCTCTCGACGGCCAGTTCGCGGAGCGTGTCCTGGAGCCGGCGGGCGCGTTCGGGGGTGAGTCCCGGGACCCTAACGTCGGCGTTTCGCGAGCCGGCCGTGTAGACCACGACGCTCGAGAGGCCCAGCGCGCGCTCGACGGGGCCGAACTGCGTGTCGACGTGCTGGACGCGGACGAACGGGACGGCCGTCTCGACGAACGTCACGACGCCCCGCTCGAGGTAGAGCGCGTCCTCCTGGAGGTCGAAGTGCCAGCGCCCGTAGAGAATGACGGCGTAGACGACGCCGAGAACGAGTGCGAGCGCGACGACGGCGACCGTCACGGCGACCGGTATCGAGTACAGCCACTGGTCGACGGCACTGACGACGACGCCGAGGAGGGTGGCCAGCAGCACCCACCGAGCGATCCACACTAGGCGAATGCGCGGATGCAACGATTCCATAGCCGAACCCTCACACCTGGATCGGATAAACGTGCGGATTGGTGGTACGTTCGGTCGTCGATGCGTTGCGGTCGAGCGTCGGGTCTCGAGTTGTGGCTATCGAGCGTGTAGCTGGCACCGTTGAGCGCTCAGTCGTCGACGCGCTCGGCGTACTCCGCGGGCGTGTACGTCGACAGTTCGAGAGCGTGGATGTCCGTCGTCATGTGGCCCTCGAGAGCGTCGTAGACGCGCTGGTGTTGCTGGACGAGGGGCAGGCCCTCGAACGCCGGCGAGACGACCGTCGCCGCCAGGTGGTCGTCGTCGTGGTCGCCGCGGGCGCGGCCAACGGTCACGTCGGCGTCCTCGAGTTCGGATTCGATGAGGGATTCGACGGCTTCGGGTTCCATGTCCGGTTCATCGTCCGATGTGCCCAAAAGCGCCCCGGTCTCGTCGTCTGCGTCAATCTCCGTAGCCACCGTCTTCACCACTGCCCTCGCTACCGTCACCGCCGTCGGCCGGCGCGTTTATACTGGTCGCCTCCACACCGCCGACCATGTCACTCGCAGCCGACACGCGACGGGCGGTCGACGCCCACCCGTTTCTCCACACCGCGCTCCGTGCTGGCGTGGTGAACTACACTGCCGCCGCTCGCTTTCTCGCAGTGGACGGCGAAGCCGATGCGATCGCGACAGCGCTCAGACGCTACGCCGACGAACTCGAGCCGCTCGAGTCGGACGAGCGGGGCGTCCGTGTCCGCATGCAAAGCGGCGTCGGACCGGTCGACGACTCCAACGAGGCGCTCCTGGCGGTCGGCTCGGCCGTCCTCGGAACCGGGGGCGACTCGAGTACGTATACGGCCATCGTCGCGACGGGTGCGGTGGATGCACGGGCGGTTTCGACGGCACTCGCATCGCTTACGATCTCGGGTATCGAGGTGGTCGCCGTCGGGTTCGAACCCGGAACGCTGGTCGTCACGGTCGAGCGTCTCGACGGAGCGAACGCCGTTCGGGCGGTCGAGGGCGCCCTGGAGACGACACTCGAGTGAGTAGGAGAGTATCGGACTTCGAGTGAAGCGGTTCCCGCGTCAGTACACCGGTACAACGGAGAAGACGGCGTAGGCGGCGACGGTCGCAACGACCGGGATCACGTGCTGGAGCGTGAGCACGCGGGCGCTCTCGAACGGATCGAACTCGAGCTCGGGTTCGGACGAGTTGTCCTTCGACGCGATGGCTCCCCTGGCCTCGACAGGATCGAGGCCTCCATCGCCGACGGGCGAGCGTATTCGGTCGCCGGAATCGTCGTCGCCGCGGAGAGTCCGACTCCACCCGAGTCCTGCGATGGAAACTGTCGCAACGATCACGAAACTCGCGGGGATACCCAGTAGCGAGAGTGTGGTGATGATGGCCGCACTGACTGTCGACGCAACGAGCGCGGCAGGGAGGGGAAGTTCGACAATATCGTTGCCCAGCGTCTCGAGTGTTCGTCGAGCGATCGTCAGCGCACCCAGGGCGGCGGCGGCCGATCCCAGAACGATGCCGACTGGCATGTCGATTACGCCACCGCCGATCAGCGGCGCGACGATGTTCGCGATGTTGGAGGTACCGGAACTGAACGCCATGAGACAGCCGACGACGACGACCACACCCCCGGCGAGCAATTCGTCGCGCTGACTCGAGGTGACGGTCATAGAAGGGATCGTTCCCGAGTGGTCCACGGCAAACAGCGGTTCGTTCGAACTCGATTCCGAGATCCAGTCGTCGATCCGCTGGTAGTAGAAGTACCCGACGGCAACCGAGACAGCGAACCCGGCAATGGGCGCGACGATCCACCAGAAGACGATCTCTCGCATCGTGGCCCACTGCAGTTCGCCGCTGGCCACACCCAGGCCGGCGATCGCCCCGACGGTGGTCATCGAGGTCGAGGCCGGAACGCCGGTCCGATTGCCGGCGAACAGCACGAGGCCGATGAGGCCGAGAATAACGATGCTCGACTCGAGCGTGAAGAGCGACGAATCGTGCAGTACCTGCTGTCCGAGCGTGTCGACGACGCGACGGCCGATCGTCGCCGCACCGAGACCGAAGAAGACGGCCATCAACCCCCCGGCGACGACTTTCGGTACGAGCGACGCTCCGACGGCAGGTCCGAACGCCGGCGCCGTCGTCGAGCCTCCGATGTTGAATCCGACGAAAACCGCGATGAGAAGCGAGAAGAGTAGCAGTAGCTCGGGCATTGTCTCAACGTTTCGAAATCCGCAGATAACGCTTCGCCCAAAATAGCTTGGAGGTGTAGAGCGCGGAACGCAAGCCGTCGGGTGGTCGAATGGGGGCCGTGTCGACGTTCGACACCGTATCCGACGCTTTAAGGTTCGCCCGCGAGGACACTCGAGTAATGACCCTGCACGTGACGAATACGTTGACGGGCGAAAAAGAGCCGTTCGAGCCACAGGATCCCGATAACGTCCTCCTTTACTACTGTGGCCTGACGGTTTCGGACCCGCCCCACCTCGGGCACGCCCGCTCCTGGGTGCACGTCGACGTGATGCACCGCTGGCTCGAGCACATCGGCTACGGCGTCCGTCACGTCGAGAACTTCACCGACGTCAACGAGAAAATCGTCGCCCGCATCGGCCAGGACGACCTCGGCGACGACGAAGCCGCAGTCGCCGAAACCTACGTCCAGCGGACGATCGAGGACATGCGCTCGCTGAACCTCCTGCGGGCGGAGGTCTACCCCAGGGTATCGGAACACGTCCCCGAGATAATCGACCTCGTGGAGACGCTCGTCGAGTCAGATTACGCCTACGAGTCCAACGGCTCGGTCTACTTCGACGTGACGACGTTCGAGAACTACGGCGCGCTCTCGAACCAGGACATCGAGTCGATCGAAGCGCAGGGCGAACCCGACGAACAGGCCGAGAAGCGCCATCCTGCCGACTTCGCGCTCTGGAAGGCAGGTCCGGTCTCGGAGGAGGCCGTCCACGAACACAGCAAGGGTGCGACCTGGGAGAAGACCCCAACCGGCCAGACCTGGGACTCGCCGTGGGGCGAGGGGCGACCGGGCTGGCACATCGAGTGTTCGGCGATGAGCATGACCCACCTCGGGGAGACCCTCGACGTTCACGTCGGCGGCCGGGACCTCGTCTTCCCCCACCACGAGAACGAGATCGCCCAGAGCGAGGCCGCGACGGGCCACCAGTTCGCCCGCTACTGGCTCCACTGTGAGCTGTTCCAGATGGGCGAGACGAAGATGTCCTCGAGTCTGGGTAACTTCGTCACCGTCGACGAGGCCGTCGAGAGGTGGGGGGCCAACGTCCTTCGCACGTTCCTCACCGCGGGTGCGTACAACAGCCAGCAACTCTACAGCGACGAGACGATAACGGAGGCCGAGGAGCGCTGGGAACGCCTTGAGCGCGCCTACGACGCCGCCGTCGACGCCCTCGATTCCCCCGCCGCGAAGTCGAAACGCGCCGACGAGGAATTTCGCGAGTCCTTGGACGCCGCACGGGAGGCGTTCGCCGAAGCGATGAACGACGACTTCAACACGCGGGAAGCGCAGTCGGCACTGTTCGAGGTCGCGAGCGCGACGAATCGCCACCTCGAGGGCGCCGAAGAGGAGAGTGGACCTGGGTCGAAAGCGTACGACTACCAGGGCCTGAAACGAGCCGTAGAGACCCTCGAGAAACTCGGCGAGGTTCTCGGGTTGACCTTCGGCGGTGCCGACGCGAGCGGCGACGTCGAACTCGCGGGCGAGGTCGTCGACCTGGTCCTCGAGATCCGCGAACAGGAGCGAGACACAGGTAACTACGAGCGCGCCGACGAGTTGCGCGACGAACTCGAGGCCATCGGCGTCGAGGTGCAGGATACGGACGAGGGGCCGACGTTTCGGCTTCCGTGACGGCGGCTGTTCACGTCACACTCCCTGGTTCGACCGTCGTCAGGGTCCGTGACGGGCTCGAAACCCGTGTTTGTCGCGAAGGCAGAAACGAGCGCAACGGGTATACTCCTGAGATAGAAACGAGAAGGCGAGGCGGGCTGGCGACAGCGGAGCGGGCGACCACCGAGTACGACGATGCCGTGTTACGGTAGCCGTCGCGAGGGCTACCGGTCCGACGCAGTAGGCATCTCCTGTTGTGTTTCCAGGTTCGAAAAGTCGGAGAGATCGCTCGTACACCAGTGGCAGAACTCGAGATCCGTATCGAGTTCCTTCCCACAGTACGGGCAGTGCGTGAGGCTCCCGTCGGGCGCGGGTGCTCGCCGGACGACCTGATTGTGCGCTACCGCGAGCAGATACGCATCGACGACGCTGAGAACCGCGACGAACAGGAGCGGGGACAGTTCCGCCAGATCTGCGCCCTCGCCGGCCGCGAGGGCCTCGAGCGTGGCCGTCTCGACGAACAGGATACTGACGCCGAACAGGAGGACGATCCAGCCCAGCGCCCGCCGCCAGCGGCGGAGGTAACAGTGACCGAAGCCGGTGACGAGGACCCCGAGTAACGCGGCGAGCCACGGGCGCTTCTTCGAGAACGACCGATCCATAGGTTAACTAACCGGTTAGGTAGCTATAAGCCTTCACGTCCACGTCATCGAGACCGTCCCCGGCCACGAAACGGCGTGGTCGGGAGTCGCCGACTCACAAGCCGAGCGCCGTCGCGATTGGCACGCCGGCCCACAGCGCGCCAACGAGGTAGCCGCCGATCGCTCCCGAATTGAGCAGCGGCAGTCCGGCGTGCGGTCGGCCCCTGAGGACCATGGCCATCAGGACCAGCAGCCCCGCCAGCGTGCCCAGCACGCCACCCAAAGCGGGCGCGTTGAGCGTGATCAGCGGGACGTCGAACGAGCCAACCTCGAGGAAGGAGGCGGCGCTGGCGATCAGGATTGTCGGGATAACGGCGTCGCCGAGACCGATGAAGAGGGCGTCGCGGACGCCTTCGGGCGCGGCATCCGGTTCTGGCTCTGCCTCTGTCCGCTCCGGCTCTCGTTTGTTCTCGACGGTGGGATCCTCGGAATCGTCCGCATCGGCTTCCCGGGAACCGCCGTTGGTCGTCGCCGTCGATTCCGCGTCTCGGTTCTCGATCTCACCGGGCACGTCGCCGGCTTCGAGGAAGGAGTACGACAGCGAGGTCGGCACGACGAGGACGACGGGAATGTGCAGGTCCATCACGCCCTCCGCGAGGTCGAGCATGTGTTCCGTCCGGTAGACGCTGATCGCGTCGTAGACGGCGAGCACGACGAGCAAGACGAGAGCGGGCAGGAGGCCGAAGCTAATCCCGAAGAGACCGGCCGCACCCGCACCCATGACGACGCCGGCGATGTCGATGACGTACCACTCTGGATAGATCACGAGGGCGGCACCGACGCCCAGCGAGACGAGGAGGGGGAAGACACCGAGCGAGGCGACCGTGGCGACGGGCGGGAGGATTTCGGCGAAGACGAACCACGAGAGCATGACGCTGACGCCGACGATGAGGCCCCGGATGATCCACTGGAGGTCGTACTTGAACGCCGCGAGCATGAACGCCGTCATCACGAGAATCGCCCCGACGTAGACCAGGCTGTTCGTCGGGTCGGAGGGGTCCTCGACGGCCTGCATCTCGGCGGCAGTGAAGGGTTCGACGAGCGCGAGCGCGCCGAACTGGACGCCGATAAAGAGGAGGCAGGTGAAACCGACCGCGCTGCCCAGGCGAATCCGCTCGTTCATGAGTCGCGATTTGAGCGGCCGTCGTATTGGTGTTGCGTTCTCGAGACGACCGCACTTGCGTCCGGTGATAGAGTTCGAATCCAGGCCGACGGCACCGATTCTAACGTTACCAACGGTTCCGGCGACTCGAGCGAGGTCGACGCCAGCGACGGATCCATCCTCGAGTGGCTCTGCCGGCGGGTGGCCGAGAGCGACTTCGAGAGGGGAGCGCCGACCAGCGCACGACGTCCCTGAATCAGCCACCGCACGCGTCAATTCTTAGAACTGAATCGGAGCCCGGTTTCGTGAACGGTTATTTTCGACCCAGGGACGTGGTCCGTTGCTCCCGGCGCAATCGTCTCACGAGTACCGTTTCGATGTCGAAATCGAGTTACCGAAACAGTAGATAACTGGGTAGCGTCAAAGGGCCCGCGTATGTCAGACCACAGCCGACGAACGTTCCTCCGGCGTACCGGGCTGACGATCACCGCCGGAAGTGCCCTCGCCGCAGCGAGTGGGACGGCTGCCGCCGCATCGACGACGGCCGCCGACCCGGGCGACTGGCCCTCCCTCGGCGGGAGGCCCGGAAACAACGCACGGGTCGCCTCGGGAATCGACGACCCCGGGTCCCTCGAGGTCGCCTGGTCGTGTGACTGCGGCGGCCATATCGCGGTCGTCGACGAGACGGTTTACCTCCGAGCGGACGACGGCTCCGTACACGCCTACGAAGCCGCGGACGGGTCACAACTGTGGCAATCCGACGACCTCGGCGCCGATCGAACGCCGGCGGTTGCCGACGGAACCGTTTACGTCGGCGGCGAGGCCCTCACCGCGGTCGACGCCGAGAACGGCGAGATTCGCTGGCGGCTCGATCTCGAGTACAGCGACGGGATTCGCTCGCCGAACGTCGCGGACGGGGTCGTGTTCGTCGTCGGCGATGGCGTCCTCTACGCGATCGATGCCTCGAGTGGGGAAGAACAGTGGCAGTTCGATCCGGACGATGGGGAACTCCACGAATCGTCGGTCCCGATCGACGACGGTGCCGTTTTCGTCGTGGACGAGTCGCGTCTGTACGCCCGAGAGGCCAGCGACGGTGCCGAACGCTGGACGTTCGACCTCGAGGCCAACGACGACGATGGACAGTTCAGGGCGATCACACCGGTCGTGGACTACGGCATCCTGGCCGCCGGTTACCGGGATGAGTCGGACGCCGGGATCTCCTACCACGACATCGAATCCGGGGGTCGAATCGCTCGCGTGGCCGGTCGAGCGTACAATCACCCACCCGTGATCGGTTCGGAACTCGTCTATACCGTCGACGGGACGAACGACGATACCGCGACGGGCCACGACATCGAGACGGGGGAGAAGGAGTGGGAACCAGACCCGTCCGGCGAAGGGACCAGTCCGCTTATCATCGACGAAGAGCACGTCTACGCCGGTCTCGAGAGTGCTATAGAATCGAACGATGGGGACAAAGCGTCGCGGACTCGCTTTTACGCGTTCGACGCCTGGGACGGCTCCGTCGAGTGGGAGCGAGACACCAGGGCAGTACTGAGTCCCCTCGCACTCGTCGACGAAACGCTCTACGTCGGGAGCGTCGACGGCGAGGCGCTGGCCGCGTTACGGCCGGGCGGTGAGGGCGAGGATGGGGGGAGCGATACCGACGACGATACCGACGACCAAGGGAACGGCTCCGACGGAAGTAACGATACTGACGACGGCGGTTCCGGGGACGAATCGAGCGACATCAGCGAGGGCAACGAGAGCGATAGTACCGACAACTCGAGCGGTTCCGATGAGACGAACGAGACCAACGAGACCATCGGCTCCAACGACTCCAACGACACCGAAAACGAATCCGCAACCGGAGACGGCGGATCGTCGGCAGACGACGACTCGACCCCTGGATTCACCAGTATTGGGGCGCTCGCCGGCGGTGGACTCGCCCTCGAGTGGCTGCAACGCCGAGTCGACGAAGACGAATCCGAGGAGTAACGACTCGAGGTCGACCCGAGAATAATTGCTCGAGGCCGATCCGAGGAACAGTGGTTCGAGGGCGACGTCGACGGCCACTACGACAGGAATCCGCCACAACGGGCGAAACGCGCGACGTTATCGTGCGTACAACGTCGATCCGACGAGACCGGGCAGGTGGACGTTCGATTGCGGCGTAACCGCGAGATACGGTCGGTCGACCGGACCGAACACGTCGACGACGCGACCGACGGTTTCGAGGGAGTCGTCGAGGACCATCGTGCCGATGGCGTTTCGTCCGCTATCGTTGCCAGTACCGCCGTCACCGTCCCCGCCGTCGTCGCCATCCCCGTCGCCCACAGGCTCAGCCCGCAACACCGCGAGCCCCTGAGCCGTCCGGACGACCGTTCCAACCCGCCGCATCACTCTCGCAGCGCGACGACGTACGCCGCGACTGCCTGAACGAGGTCGTTCTTCGTCGAGTCCTCGGTTCCGCGGACGACGACCCGCCCACGAGGCTCCCAGTGTTCTCTCGAGTAGGCTTTGTCGCGTTCGACTGTCGCGTCGTATCCGATCTGCTGGACCGCCTTCGCGATTTCCTCGACCGTCGGCTCCTCGACTGCCAGCTCGAGGGGTACGCGTCGCCCCTCGGCCCGCGAGCGGGTGGAATCCAGGTACGCGGGCCAGATGACGTTCTCGACCATGGGACCAACTCGGCGGGCGGGTGAGTAAACGTTTTTCAAAACGAGACGGGGCGCGCAGATAGAGCGGAATCCAGTTTCGAGTCGGTATGGGACGTGGAATCGGGACTCGAGTGCCGTCTCGTCTTGGATAGCGATTCGTGAGGATCGATCCTCGGTCGCTTGCGACGCGGTCGACTGGAGAGCTGCTCGCCGTGGTGGGAGATCGGGCGTTCGGTGAGCCTACCTGGTATGTAGTCCCAGTGTGCCGGGAAATAAGACGATCATACAGAGAGAAGGTACAATCGAATCGCAAGTGTGGTCATTTTTCGCTTTTTCAACTCGTCTCTAACAATATCTGGTGACGGTATCGGTGTGTACATGGGTAACACCATTAATCGACGAACGGTGTTGGTGGCGACTGGGGTGGCCATGGGGTCGCTGAGCGGGTGTCTCGGATCGCTACAGGACAGTGGGCAAGAGGGGTGCGTACCGCCGGGGCAGTACGACTGTCCCGACGGTGAGTTGCTAGCGGTTCACGAGTTCGACGACTGCTCCGTCGAACAGACCGAGGGCGACTGTGCAATCACCGTGGAAGTGACCGAGTCGAAGGGCGAGGGCGACGACTGTGAAGCGTTCAGCTTCGAATGGGCCGTCGACGACGACTGCGTCGTATACGCCGTGCGCGTCTACGGCGGTAACGATTGCGAGGATTACGACTACGGCGACGACACCACCAATGGAGTAATTGAAACGGATCTCGAAGCGGGACAGAGTGGACAGCAAGCCGGGATATCAAATATTCGGTTCTGTGGTGAACTCGAGGAGGACGACGGTGGCGACGAGGGTGACGACGGAGATGGAGACGATGGCGGAGATGGAGATGGCGGAGATGGAGATGGCGGAGATGGAGACGATGGCGGAGATGGAGACGACGGAGATGGCAGAGATGGAGACGATGGCGATGGAGGCAACGGCGACGGCGGTAACGGAGACAATGGCGATGACGGTGACGGCGGAGATGGTGATAACGGCGATGACGGTGAAGGTGACGACGGTGGCGACGGAGAAGACGGTAACGGCGATAACGGCGACGACGATGATGATAGTGGCAACGGTGATGACGGCGACGACACTGACGATGGCGAAGACAGTGACAACAGCGACGATAGCGGCGACGACACTGACGACGGCGACGATGGCAGTGACGACACTGACGACCAGGACGGAAAATCGAAAAAGGAAAAACGAAAGGAAGAGGCCAAAGAGCAATCGAAAACGCACCAGAAATGTGAGTGAACACGGGGACTAATCGACAAACCGAAGCGGACGAATCTTCCTCACGTACATTCTCGGCTTTTATTCGGCCCTAGTGGCGTTCTCTCGAGCGCCTCGGATTCAGCCACCGCCAACTCGAGCGTGACTGGTGACCCGTTGAACAGACGGCGAACAATGAAACACGTCGCCAAAAGAATACCGGGTAAATTCGTACCAGACCAGTCGAGTCCGGAGCGCTACAGTCGACGAAGTCCGAGCAGACCCGCGATAGCGGCGAGTGCGACAGGGACGCCGAAACCGGGAATGGAGTCATCGTCGTCGGCAGCCACCGACGTGTCGTCCGCATTGTCGGATTCGTTCGATTGATCGTCGTTGGTCTCTTCGCTTTCGTTGCTCTCCTCACCGTTGCCGTCATCGTTAGCGCTAACGTTGGCCTCGAGGTCAGCCTCGATTTCCGCGTACGCCTCGGGGTGGACCGCCTCGACGATCGTCTCGATCGCGTAGACGACGTCGGGTGCCGGCTGATTGATCGTGTTCGCGTCGACGGCGACCAGTTGGTCGTTCTCGTAGGCGGTCGTCTGCATCGCCGCCTCGGAGAGGGCCGGGTCTTCTCCCTCCTCGTTGACGCCGTAGATGATCCAATCGGGGTCCTCCTCGACGACCACTTCGTCGCTGATTTCGGGCCAGCCCTCGAGTCCCACTTCTGCAGCGAGGTTATCGACGCCGGCAGTCGTCAGCACTTCGTCCTGGAACGTGTTGGCACCGGCCGTGTATCCAAAGCCGAGCGACCAGTACGCGAGCGGTCGGTCCTCGCCTTCGACTGCCGTCTCGATGATCTCGAGGCGTTCGTCCATCCAGTCGATCCGCTCTTCGGCGCCGCCGCACTCACCGGTGAGTTCGCCGGTTCGGTTCGTGATATCGCGGACGTCGTCGAGGGACGTCGCCGTTTTGAAGTGATAGACCGTGACGCCGGCATCTCGGAGCTGTTCGACGTCCTCCTCGAGCGTCACGTCTGCCGCGAGGACGATGTCGGGCTCGAGGTCGATCACCGTTTCGACGTCGATGTGAAGCTCGTCAGGGATGCCGATGTCGGTCCGGTCGCCGGGGTCGTAACTGGCGGTGTACTCGTTGATCGGCATGCCGACGAGTCGGTCTTCGGCGCCGATACCGTAGACGATTTTGGTGTCACTCGGTTGGAGCGCGACGATGCGCTCTGGCGGTTCTTCGAGCGTGATCTCCGTACCGGTCGCGTCCGTAACCGTCAGTGGATACTCACAGTCCGAGGTGGACTGAGCGGTAGGAACGCTACCAGTACTACTCCCTGCGACTGCCATCGGCGCGAATCCGCCGAGGACGACCAGCACAGCAATCAATACGGTCAGTGATTTTCGCATCGGTAGATCGTTGTGCCACACTCCAACAAATATTTATCTAAAGCAAGCGAGGTTGCGTACTGTGAGAGAACGGGATCGGATCATCTCGTGGGCATCGGGGCTGACGGTGCTCCTGGGGGTGGTTGTCGTCACCAGTGCCGGCTTCGGCCCGGTCAAAATCGATCCAATTACGGTGGCGCATGCCATTCTTAACGCGGTCGTGATCCCGTCAGGAGTCGTATTCGGAAGCCTGACTGTGCCACTGTTCGAGTGGTCTATCCCCGTTCCGAGGCTCGAGTACACCGGTCTGTTCTCGTTCGAGATTCGCGACGCCCACCAGACGATCGTCGCGAACGTTCGACTTCCGCGTATTGCAGTCGCAGCAACAGTCGGTTTCGCACTCGCTGCAGCGGGTACGGTCATGCAGGGGTTCTTCCGGAACCCGCTCGCCGATCCGTCGATCATCGGCGTCTCCACCGGCGCAGCGGTTGGCGCTGTCGCGACCATCGCCTTTCCAGCACTCGTCCCGATCGGACTGCGGCCAGCGGCGTTCGCGACAGCGATTGCGACGGCACTTCTCGTCTACGCGATCGCAACCAACGGCGGGAGGACTCCCGTCGCGACGCTATTGCTCGCCGGCGTTGCTGTCCAGGCGTTTCTCGGTGCGATGATCTCGTACATGCTCGTCCACAGCGGCAACAGTCTCAGGGAGGCGGTCGTCTGGCTGATGGGCCACCTCTCGAACAGTACCTGGAGCGACGTATCGCTCTCGTTGCCGTTCGTTCTCGCCGGCGTGGTCGTACTCGGCGCGTACACCAGAGAGATGAACGTGCTCTTACTCGGCGAAGAGGACGCCCATCACCTCGGCGTGGACGTCGAGCGAACCAAGATACTCCTCCTCGCCGTTGCGAGCGTCGTCACGGCCGCGAGCGTCGCCGTCGCGGGCGTCATCGGCTTCGTCGGACTCGTCGTTCCGCACGTGATGCGTCTGATCGTCGGCCCCGACCACCGAATTCTGCTCCCGACGAGTGCGCTCGCCGGCGCGTCGTTTCTGGTCGCGACGGACACCCTCGCTCGGGCCGGCCCCGCGGAGGTTCCAGTCGGAATTGTCACGGCAGCCCTCGGGGCACCATTCTTCTTGTTCTTGCTCGTTCGACGGGAGGTGCACTCGCTGTGACGGGAGCGCAGCCGCTGGTTTCGGTGCAAGGACTCGAGGTCGCCTACGGAAGCCTCGAGGTCCTCGAGGGCGTCTCGCTCGAGGTCGACCGCGGCGAGTTCGTCGGCCTCGTCGGTCCGAACGGCGCCGGGAAGACCACCCTCCTGCGAGCGCTCAGCGGCGCGAGCACGCCAGCGGGCGGCGACGTCCGGATCGATGGCGAGGACGTCGCGACGCTCGCCTCCCGCGAAGCGAGTCGACTCGTAAGCGTCGTTCCTCAGAACACGTCGCTGTCGTTCACCTTCGACGTCCGAACCGTCGTCGAGATGGGACGATACCCCCATCGATCGCGGTTTTCCCCGCCCTCCGAGGCCGACCGTCGACAGGTCGACCGGGCACTCGAGCGCACGCGAACAACCCGTTTCGCGGATCGGCCGATCGACGCGGTTAGCGGTGGTGAGCGCCAGCGGGTGCTCATCGCGAGAGCGCTCGCCCAGGACACGCCGCTGCTGTTGCTGGACGAACCGACGGCGAGCCTGGACGTGAATCACCAGGTCGAGACGCTCGAGCTGGCCCGCGAGCTGTCCGCGGACGGGCGAGCAGTCGTCGCCGCGATTCACGACCTCGACCTGGCGGCCCGGTACTGCGACCGGCTTGTCGTCCTCGCGGGCGGTACGGTCCAGGCCAACGGCCCGCCGGGCGAGGTGCTGACGGCCGACGTGCTCGAGGCTGCGTTCGACGCGAACGCGACGGTCACCCGTCACCCGGTGACGGGGGCGGCGAGCGTGACGGCGTTTCCGCGCTCGGAGTCCGGGCGTCGTAATGCCGTGGACGACCGAGAGCTCGAGTCGACGACCCCGGCGAGGATCGAGGGTCGACGCGTTCACGTCGTGGGGACTGGAGAGACCGCCGCCGACGTGATAGAGCGGTTTGGGCGAGCGGCCGCGGAGGTGACGGCCGGTCCCGCCCCGGCCGGCGGAATCGTCGACCAACGTGCGACCGACCGCGGCCTCGAGTGCGTGCGAACCGAACCGTTCGCGCCGGTGTCAGCCGCCGCTCGGAAACGCGTCGCCGAACTCGTCGGCGCGGCCGACGCGACGGTCCTCGTCGACTTCGCCCTCGCGCCTGGAACGCAACTTCTGCTCGAGGCGCTCGAGGACGCGCCGTCACTCGTCGCCCTCGACACCCGGCCGCTGTCCGAGCGGAACTTCGTCGGCGAGGCGGGGACAGCGCGATACCGACGGGTCGAGGCGGACGCGCTCGAGGCGACCGAAGGGTCGGTGCTCGAGGTGACGGCGAGAGCCATCGCCGAGCGAGATGCTGACGTTCGCGAAACCGCATTCGACGACCCCTCGAGCGACGACGATTGAGTCGGCTTTCGTGACGGCGCCCCCGTGACGGACTGGACGGTTTTTTACCCCTTCGCCACCGAGTGCTCGCCAATGACTGCGGATTACGACTACGAGGCGCTCGGTCTCGTCGCCGGACTCGAGATCCACCAGCAACTCGACACGGCGACGAAACTGTTCTGTGCGTGTCCGACCGACCTTCGCGAACCCGACGAGTCGGCCCGCCGATTCACTCGCTACCTCCACCCGACACGGAGCGAACTGGGCGAACTCGACGAGGCCGCCCTCGAGGAAAGTCGGGTCGAACGGGAGTTCACCTACCTCGCCTACGACAGCACCTGCCTCGTCGAGGAGGATGACGAACCGCCCCACCGCCTCGACGACGAAGCCCTCGAGACGGCTCTCGAGGTCGCCCAGTTGATGGACATGACGCCGGTCGACCAGGGGAACGTGATGCGGAAGATCGTCGTCGACGGCTCGAACACCTCGGGCTTCCAGCGGTCGACGCTCGTCGCCACCGGAGGGTCGATCGAGACGGGCGAGGGCGACGTCGGCATCGAGGACATGATGCTCGAGGAGGAGAGCGGCCAGCGCGTCGAGGAGACCGACGACGGCGTGACCTACAGCCTCGACCGCCTCGGCATTCCGCTGGTCGAGATTGGTACGGCACCCGATATTCGAACACCGGAACAGGCCCAGGAAGCCGCCGAGCGCATCGGGATGCTGTTGCGATCGACCGGAAAGGTCAAGCGCGGCCTGGGAACGATTCGCCAGGACGTCAACGTCTCTATCGCCGACGGCGCTCGCGTCGAGATAAAGGGCGTCCAGAGTCTGGACGACATCGCCGACATCGTCCGCACTGAGGTCGGGCGCCAAGCAGAACTGGTTTCGATCCGCGACGAACTCGAGGCTCGCGAGGCCGCGGTCCACGAACCCCAGGACGTCACCAGCGTCTTCGAGGGCACTGACAGCGGCGTCGTCGCCGGGGCGCTGAACGACGGTGGGTCGGTCTTCGGGGTTCGGCTCGAGGGCTTCGACGGCCTCGTCGGTCACGAGATTGCGCCCGACCGCCGCCTCGGGACCGAGTTCTCCGACCACGCGAAGCGCCACGGGGCAGGCGGCATCTTCCACACCGACGAGCTGCCGGCCTACGGCGTGACCGACGACGAGGTTTCGGTACTTCGCGACGCGGTGGATGCGTCGAATGAGGACGCCGTGGCCATCGTCGCCGCCGCGACGGAGGTCGCCGAATCCGCCATCGACGCCGTCGCCGACCGGGCCCGGACGGCCCTCGATGGCGTCCCCGAGGAGACCCGCGGCGCGAACCAGGACGGGACGACGCGCTACCTCCGCCCGCTCCCGGGCGCGGCCCGGATGTACCCGGAGACGGACGTGCCCCCGGTCGAACCCGATCCGAGTGACGTTCCCGAACCCGAACTGCTGACCGAGAAGGTCGAGCGCTACCAGGCCGAGTACGACCTCGACGCCGGCCTGGCCGATCAAGTCGCCTACGGCACCCACATGCCGCTGTTCGAGCGCGTCGTCGCCGACGGCGTCGATTCGACCTTCGCCGCGACGACGCTCGAGTCGACGCTCACGGAACTGCGTCGTGACGACGTACCGGTCGAGAACCTCACCGACGATCACCTCGAGACCGTCTTCGCGATGGCCGAGGACGGTGACCTAGCGAGAGAGGGCGTGCCTGATCTCCTCGCGGCGCTCGCGGACGAACCCGACCGCGATCCGCAGGCGGTCGCCGAAAAGGCCGGACTCGGGTCGGCCGCCGAAGACGACGTCCGCGAGGCCGTCCTCGAGGTCGTCGATCGAAACGCCGATCAGGTCGAGAGTGAGGGCATGCAGGCGTTCTCGGGACTCATGGGCGAGTGCATGGGTGCCCTGCGCGGGAAGGCCGACGGCGACCTCGTGAGCCAGGTGCTGCGCGAAGAGATTCAGAAACGCGCCTGATCGCTCGAGACTCGTTCTTACTCGACGCGAGCGTAGTAGTCGAATTGGACTGTACACTATACCTTCCAAAGTGAATTAGTATAGAAACAGTAGCAATGACGACCAGCCGATCGAATGCCGCCCACCCGGCCGTTATTCCTCGATCGGATCGGTCCCGTAGACGGCGGTCACGAGCACTGCAGAGCCGCCCGTCTCGAGGTCGTACGAACGTGCCTCGCCGCTGAGTCCCGACTCGAGACGCTCGGCGTCGACGGCGGCTTCGGACTCGTACGTGACAATCACGCGAGCGTCCGACTCGTCCTCCGCGAGCTGGAGTCCCTGGACGACGCCCGTCGCCCCCTCGAAGGGCGAGAAATCGAACGCGACGTCGTCCTCCTGGACCTGGTCGCCCGGTTCGAGGTCGGTGAGCGGTTCGCCGCCGCCGGTCAGACAGGAGGTAATTCCGGTGTTCGCTCCCGCGCGGAGCAGGGTCTCGAGGGTCGCGTCCGATTCGTGGGCCGGCGATTGCGACCCGACGTTCGTCTCGACGATGGCGGAGACGACCGCCAGCGATCGGTCCTGTTCGGAGCCGAACGCGTAGACGAAGACGTCGTCGGTGACGCCGACGACCTCGTTCGAGGCGTCGTCCGCGAAGACGACGAAGTCGTCGGCTCCGTCTTCCGCCTCGGCCTGCAGATCGTAGCCCTCCCCTTCGAGCCCCGAGCGGGCCGTCTCGAGGTCGTACGCACCGTGGAAGACGTACGCGCCGTCGACGTAGACGAGGGCGGCGTCGTCGGACTCGCCCTCCGCCTCGACCTGTACCTCTGCGACGGGCGAAGATCCGAGCGCGAACAGCCCGTAGATGCCGAGCGACACTACGGCGATCGGATTCTGGAGGAGGGGGTCGTCGGGCACCGTTCCCTCGCCCGGGTCGTCATCGAGGGTCCCGACGATGGTCGCGAGGTCGACGGCGGTGAAGAAGTACTCTCGCGAGGTCGTTTCGGCGTCGACCAGCGCGTCGGCCGACGGCAGCACCGACGCGTACCGGGGGAGTTCGCCGCCTTCGAGCCAGGCGGGCGTCGTCTCCTGGTCGGTGTCGTCGTCCTCGTCGGCCCCGTCGGTGTCATCGTCTGCGTTCGAATCCTCGTTGTCCCCCTCATCGTTGGGCTCGAGCGACTGATCGCCCTCGTCGGCGAGGTCGGAACAGCCGGCCAGAAGCGTGCTGGCGGCGCCGAGCATCGCGAGTACGTGGCGGCGGTGTGCGTCCATTGCTCGTGGTCGTGAGCCGAGGACTATATCCCTGATGGCCACTCCGGGAGTGTTGATACCTCTCCGCCCGTTCGTACACTTCAGTTCTCCTCGCGGTCCGGGCGCTCGGTCGCCCGACGCAACACGCCGAGCAAGGTTGTGACCTCCTGGACCGTGGGATCGGCCCGTCCGTGGAGTCGCCGGAGCATCCGCATCGTCTTCGGCCGCTTTTCCTCGGGGTGGTTGATCTCCGCCAACAGTGCTTCCCACTGGTCGTACAGCCGCTCGAGCGACGGTTCGTCGGCTCGGACGCGCTCGAGGTCGGGGAGCTGAACGTCGTCGGGTTCGAGCGCGAGCGTCCGGAGTTCGTAGAGCGTGATGGTCGCGGCCTGGCCAAGGTTGAGCACCGGGTATTCGGTGCTTGCGGGGATCGAGCAGACCTCGTCCATGCGGGCGAGTTCCTCGTTCGTCAGACCGACGCTCTCTCTGCCGAAGACGACGACAGTGTCAGTGTCCACGGTCTCGAGGCGATCGGCGAGCTGGGCGGGCGTGGAAAACGGAAAGCGGACGTGGTGCTGGTCGTCTTCGTTCGTGATCGCTGTCGTCCCGACGGTGTGGTAGGTCTCGACCAGGTGGTCGAACGAAACCTCCTGCGCGTTCGGGAGGACGTCCTCGCGCGCGTGACCGGCGAAGCCGTAAGCCTCTCCGTCGGGGTCGAGTTCGGGCGGGTCGACGAGCAGCAACTCCGAGAAGCCGAAGTTCTTCATCGCTCGAGCGATGGTGCCGACGTTGCCAGGCGTCTGGGCGTCGACGACGGCGACTGCGGGCGGATTTCGACGTCTCTCGTCACCGGTTTCAGGCGAATACGTTCGCGGGTTGTCGGTCATTTCCGGCCCGGATACTCGGCGCCGAAATCCACGTCCGCGTTGGCGATGTCCTCGTCGCTCAGGCCGACCCGGTCGCTGATGTCGTCGCCCATCAGGTCGCCGTGCTCGTCGGGATCGGCCTTCGGCGGCTTCGGTAGATCCGTCGGATCCGTCTCGACGTACTCCATTCCCTCGTAGCCCTCGGGCGCGCGACCGCCCTCGAGAAACCACTCGTAGAACGCCTCCGCGAAGTCGTCACTGCCGCGGTGGTCATCGCCACCCTCCTCGCGGAACCAGTAGACGAAGTCGGGTTCGTGCGCCTCACAGAGGATGACCTCCGAGAGTGGTTCGCCGTAGACGTACCGTGCGCGGTTGCACTCCTCGAGGTTGTCGTCGCCGTGGATCAACCAGCAGCCGTGACACGGCGCGTTGTAGACGACGTCGAGTCGGATCATCCGTTTGCGGGCGTCCTCGGGCATCTGCGCGAGCGGCAGAAAGTCGCCGTCTTCGTCGAGAATGTCCTCCTCGTCGAAGCGCCAGCCGCGCATCCCAATGCTCACTTTTCCCATGGTCGGGGTTTCGGCCGCGGAGACAAAAAGAGACTGTTCGGTAGTCAGGATCTCAGCCCAGCAGGTACCGCATCGCCGGGTACCGCTCGACGAGCGCTTCGCCGCGAATCTCGATCTGCTCGAGGTAGCGGTCGAGGCCGAGGATCCGACCCGCACCGAAGGCGGCGACCGCCAGGAAGACGACCGCGTAGATCAGCGTCGAGTCGAACAGCGCGAGCACGTCGCCTTCCCACCCGCCGAGGTAGAAGGCGGTCATCTGGAGCGCGCCGCCGAGGGCCGCCAGCCTGACGAATGCGCCCGCGATGAGCGCGAGGCCGATCAGGACCTGGGTCACCGGGATGGCGACGTTGATGACGTCCATCAGCGCGGCGTTGGCTGCCATCGAGGCGTAGAGCCCGCTGACGGGGCTGGCCGCGTCGACGCCGTGGACGAGGTAGCCGCTCGCGTCGAACGGCCAGTCACTGACCTTGCCGATCCCGGCGAACAGGATCATGCCGCCGATGACGAACCGAAGGGCGACGACGAACCACGCTGACAGGGCGTGGGGGTGGCCTTCGAGGGTGATACCGCCGTAGCGGCTTTCGAGCCGGTTGAACGTGTTAGTTGACATTGTCTTGTACCTCTTACAGGTAATCGTAGGCCGTCTATCCACCTAAGAAGGGGTCCTGGTTCCCGTTCGATGGGAAATAGACTCTCGAGGAGACGTTCGTTTCGCTCGAGGGGCGTTTCGTGACCATCTCGACAGGAGCCGGTTCGTGACGGAAGCCCCTGGGTCCGAAGACCGATCGGTTCGCCGGAATCACGGCCCCTTTGTAGCCGCCCGCTCGAGTACCCCCATGGACAGCGTTGACGCCGCGGGATTGGGCATCGGAGACGAGCACCCGCCCCGAATCATGGGCGTGCTCAACGTCAGCGAGGAGTCGCCGTACGACCCGAGCGTGTTCGACGACCCCGAGGAGGCGGCCCGGTACGTCGACGACGAGCTGATCGGCGAGGGAGCAGACATCGTCGACGTCGGCCTCGAGTCGGCCAACAAACGCTTCGACGTGCTCAGCGCGGCGGAAGAACTCGACCGCCTCCACGTCGCTCTCGAGACGATCGATCGCGTCTCCGGAGACGCGGTGTTCTCAATCGAGACGCGCTACGCGGCGGTCGCCGACGAGGCGCTCGCGAGCGACTTCGATATGGTCAACGACATCTGCGGGTTCGCCGACTCCGAGATGCCCGCGGTCTGCCGGGAGCACGACGCCGCCGTCGTGAAGATGGCGAGCCCGCCGGACCTCGAGCGACCCGGCGCCGTCGAGGAGACCGACTGGAGCGCCCGGAAGTCGCCCGAGTGGGCCGAGTCGGCCGACTACGTCGACCAGATCTACGAGGCGCTGAAGCAAAACGGACTGACCGCAAAGAGCATCGTCGACCCCGCTTTCGGCGGCTGGAGCGAGGCGAAGACGCTCGATGACGACCGGGAGACGTTCCGTCGGCTGTGCGAGTTTCGCGCGCTCGGCAGGCCGATGCTGGTCTCGATCAACCGGAAGAACTTCCTCGGCGACCTCGTCGGTCGCGAGACGGAGGGTCGACTCCCCGCGAGCCTCGCGGCGACCGCGCTGGCCGTAGAACGCGGGGCGCACGTCGTTCGAACGCACGACGTGGCGGAGACGCGCGATGCCGCACGCATCGGGAAGGCGTTCACCGACCGCGACCAGGTACTGGAAGATGGTGTGCGAGTCGCTCGGCTCGAGGTCGAGTCGACGCACGACCTCCGGGCACACCTTCGCGAGGGCGGAGTCGATCCGTCGCTGGCCGACGAGATGAACTATCGGACTCTCGAAATCGACGGCCTCGACCCTTCGAAACGGGAACGAGTCGGCGAATTGGCACACGATACCGGCGCAACCCCGGTCGAACTGTCTGACGGACGTATGCTGTTGTGTGCATCGAGAGATCAAATATCCACGATTTTCCGGCGCCTCGAGGGTTCAGGCGACGAAACCGAAGACGCCTGGAACGCCGTCAGACGGGTGCTCGAGTAAGAGAAAGCTTATGGCATCCGCTTCGAAAGAGGGAAGTGGAAGCCGGGTGGCCTCACGGGTAGGGGTACTTGCGAGGCAACGCTCGGCCCACAAACGGATTATTGCGGTCGGCTCTAACATGGGACAGTGACGACTATGGACTATCACGAGTGGGAACCGGCGTACGACGCTATTCTCAGGGACTTCGGGTTCGACCGGGCAGCCGACGAACGTGCTCGAGACGTCCTCGCCGACCTCACCTCGCCCTTCGACCTCGAGCGTCTCGCGTTCGTGGACGGGGCCCGGGTCGTCGTCGCCGGAGCGGGGCCGTCGCTCGAGCGTGACGCAGCCCTCGAGACGGCTCGAGCGGCCGAGGTCGTTATCGCGGCCTCGACGGCAGTGGACGCGCTCGAGGCCGCTGGAGTCGAGGTCGACTGCATGGTGACTGACCTCGACAAGAATCCGGAAACCGTCGAGCGGCTCACCCGCCGCGGAACCCCGGTGGCCGTCCACGCACACGGCGACAACGTTCCCGTTCTACGGATCGTAGTCCCCGAGTGCGACGGTGCGTTCGTCCTGCCGACCACGCAGGCCGAACCCGCCGGACCCGTCCGCAACTTCGGCGGCTTCACCGATGGCGACCGGGCGGCGTTTCTCGCGGACCACCTCGGGGCCAGTCGATTGGATTTCGTCGGCTGGGATTTCGACGACCCCGCCGTCGACCCGACGAAATCGAAAAAGCTTGCGTGGGCCGAACGGCTGCTCTACTGGCTCGAGCGCCGTCGCGGCGAGAACTTTTCGGTCCTCGACGGTCGCCGCGACGCGATTGACGTGCGAGTACTGCCGCTCGAGTGACTCAGTACAAGGCAACGTCGTGTCGTCCCGAACTCACCAACTCGTAACCACATTCAATTACGGTCGATCGACGGTTATTTGCGACTGGAGCGTATCGTGGTATCCATGCCGATACAACGCCGTCGGTTCCTGGCTGCCACCGGATCCGCCGCGGCGGTCGGCGTCGCCGGCTGTTTCGCGAGTGGCGATTCGGAAAATGACGGAGCCGAGATCGACGGCGAAACCCTCACGCTGGCGACGACGACCAGTACCGACGACACGGGGCTCCTGGCCGCGCTGAACGAGCCGTTCGAGGAGCGCTTCGGCGCGACCGTTCACGTCGTCGCCAAGGGAACCGGCGCCGCCCTCGAGACGGCGCGAAACGGCGACGCCGACGTGGTCATGGTCCACGCCCGCTCGCTCGAGGACGAGTTCCTCGAGGACGGGTACGGGGTGAACCGTCGGGACCTCATGTTCAACGACTTCGTCATCGTCGGCGGGAGCGACGATCCGGCGGGAATCAACAGAGACGGCGAGGTCGAGAGCGCACTCGGGGCCATCGCCGAAAACGAATCCACGTTCGTCTCTCGAGGCGACAACTCGGGAACCCACACGAAGGAGCAGCAACTGTGGGCGGACGCGGGAATCGATCCAACCGAGGGGGGCGAGTGGTACATCGAGACGGGATCGGGGATGGGCGAAGCACTGACCCGAACGAACGAGATGGGCGGGTACACCCTGGCCGACAGGGGGACCTACCTCTCGATGAAGTCCGAGATCGACCTCGAGATCCACGTCCAGGGCCCGGTCGAAGGCGGTCCGGAGTCCCTGATGAACCCCTACGGGATCGTCGCGGTGAATCCGGCCGTCCACGAGAACGTGGCCTACGACCTCGCGATGGCCTACATCGGCTTCCTCACGAGCCTCGAGGGCCAGAATATCATCGAAGGGTATACCGTCTCGGACGAACAGCTGTTCTTCCCCGAGGCGTTCGCCGAGGAACCGAACTTCGAACAGTACGTGCCGACGGCCTGGCGGTCGTCGTCCGGCGACTCGCCCGACGAGTCGACCGACGAGGAGTGATCACTATTCGGAACGGCTACAATGGTTCCACGGAGATGACGCGGACGATGAGCGACCTGCCACTCGAGGTCCTGTCGACCTCGGCCATCGCGTTCCCCTTCGAGTGGCCCTACGTGAGGAGCATCATCGAGGTCTCCCTGTACGTCAGCACCGCCGCCGTCCTCGTGAGCACGCTTCTCAGCCTGCCCATCGCGCTCGCGCTCGGTTTTACTTCGTTTCGCGGGAAGGGGCTTCTCACCTCGGTCATCACCACCGGGATGGGGTTTCCGAGCGTCGTCGTCGGCCTCGTCGTGCTCTTCGGGGTCTCGAACCAGGGGCCGCTCGGCTCGCTCGAGCTTGCTTTCACGCCAGAGGCGATGATCCTCTCCCAGATCGTCCTCGCGATGCCGGTCATCACCGGCGTCAGCCTCGCGGCCGTCTCGAACGTCGACGACGGGGTTCGCGACGCGGCGTTCGCCATGGGCGGCACCCGGCTCGACGTGGCCATCGTGACGATCAGGGAGGCCCGCTACGGCATCGCGACGGCCGTCCTCGCCGGCTTCGGTCGGGCGATCAGCGAGGTCGGCGGGGTGCTCATCGTCGGCGGGAACATCGTCGTCTCCGGGGAGTCGTACACCCGGACGCTCACGACGGCGATCCAGCTCGAGGCCCGACAGGGCCGGTACGAGACGGCGATGATCCTCGGAGGCGTGCTGGTTGCGCTCGTCTTGCTCGTGAACGCGCTGGTGCTTCGGCTGGGCGATAGCGGGGGTGGGCGGTACCGATGAGGGCGACAGACGGAGCGGGTTCGACGGGTGGAACGGACGAGACAGACGGATCGAACGCGACGAACGCACCGAGGGCACCCATCGAGGCTCGCAGCGTCTCCCACGGCTACGGGCGCGAACGCGTCCTCGAGGACGTCACCCTCTCGGTCGATCCCGGCGAGGTCGTCGCGCTCATCGGTCCCTCGGGCGTCGGAAAGACGACGCTGTTGCGACTCCTCGCCCTCTTCGAGCGGCCCGACGACGGGACGATTCGTCACGGCGGCGAGGACGTCTGGGCGAACGGTAACGGCGAGCGTCTCGACCACCGTCGTTGCGTCGGCATGGTGTTCCAGGAGCCGAACCTGTTCGACGCGAGCGTCCGGCAGAACGTCGCCTACGGATTGCGCGTTCGGCAGGGGTGGCGCGAACGGGTCCGACTCAGTTTCGCCTCGATCCTCGGACGCACGTCGACGCCCCCGGCCGTTGCGCAGGCCCTCGAGGTCGTCGGCCTCGCCTCGTACGCCGACCGCGACGTCGACTCGCTCTCGGGTGGCGAGGCCCAGCGCGTCGCCTTCGCTCGAGCGCTCGCGTACGATCCAGACGTCCTCGTCCTCGACGAACCCACGTCGGAACTCGACCCGCGGAACACGGCGATCCTCGAGGATGCCGTCCGGACGGCCCGTGCGAACGGCATCGGGGTCGCGATGGCGACCCACGACATGCACCAGGCACGACGGGTGGCCGATCGCGTCGGCCTCCTCCTGGACGACGGCGTCGTCGAAATCGACGAGACGGAGACCATCTTCGAGGACCCCAGCGACGACCGAACGCGACAGTTTATCCGGGGGGACCTGGTCTACTGAAACGAACCCATGACGATCGAGCGCGGGTATCGAACGGAACTCACCGTCGGCGAGGTGACGGTCGACCGTCGCGACGTCGAGATGCTCGAGGCGATCGACGCTCACGGCTCGATGCACGCGGCTGCCGACGCGCTGGGGCGGTCCTACGCCCGCGTCCAGCGCCGGATCGTCGAACTCGAAGACGAACTCGGCCCACTCACCGAGCGCCACCGGGGTGGTGCCGACGGCGGCGGAACCACCATCACCGAGACTGCGCGGGACCTTCGTCGGCGCTTCGAGCGCCACCAGACGGCCCTCGAGGGCGTCGCGAGCGTCACGGAGTCGGTGCTGTCGGGGACCGTCGTCGAGCGCGAGGGCGAACTCGCGACGGTCGAGACCGAAATCGGGCGGGTCGTCGCAGTCACACCCGCCGATTCGAAGACGGTCCAGGTGAGCGTCCGGTCGGACGCGGTCGTCCTGTCCGATCCGGACGACCGATCGAAACCCGGACGGACGAGTTTTCGCAACCGGTTCGAGGGCACCGTCGAGCGCGTCGAGCAGGGAACCGCGGTCGCCCAGGTTCGCGTCGACGTAGGCGGAACGCAGGCGCGAACGGGGGCCGACGGAGCCGGGCTCGAGGCGCTCGTCACCCGCACGAGCGTCGACTCCCTCGGTCTCGAACCCGGTCGTCCCACCGTCGCGTCGTTCAAGGCGACCGCGGCGCGGGCGATTCCGCTCGAGGGCGTGGACGACTCGCTCGTGGACTGAGAGAACTTACTCAGCGATCGCGTAGCGGCCACCTTCTTCGCACTCTACGGCACCGTCCCGCTCGAGTCGCTCCAGGTGGGCCGCGACCTCGCCGGCCCCGAACTTGGCGTGGATCCCCTCGAGGTCGCCGAACAGGTCCCGGGCGAGTTCCCACGGCGTCGCTTCCGTGCGTTTCTCGAGGGCCGTCTCGACGCGTCGCGTTCGCTCGTCGTGGTGAGCGCGAATCGCCTCGATCCGCTCGCGGTCGACGGTATCGCCGTGTCCTGGGCGGAGCGTCACCGCACCCGATTCGACGCCCTCGCGGGCGAGGAGTCGATCTAGCGTCTCGAAGTAGGTTCCGAGCGGGTCCGTGGCGCGCGTCCGCGTGTCGCTCCCGCCGACGTTCGGGGTGTGCGTGGGCAACGCGGCGTCGCCGAGAACGAGCGCCTCGTCGGTCGCGAGCGAAATGTGCCCCGCCGTGTGGCCGGGCGTCTCGAGCACCTCGAGGCCCGCAACGGTCCGACCGTCGACCAGCGATTCGACGGGTGTCGCGTCGGGAAGCGGTGACGGTCGATCGCCCTCGACGACCGCAGTGACGACGTTCTCGGGGACGCCCCAGGCGGCCATCGCCACGGCGTCTCGCTCGAGGCGCGCCTTGCGCTCGACGGCGTACTCCGCGAGCAGGGGTGCGTCGCGCTCGCCCATCGCGACCGTCGCGTCGGCGGCCTCCGCAAGGCGCGGCGCCAGCCCGACGTGGTCGGCGTGCCAGTGGGTGCAGACGACGTACTCGAGGTCCGTGAGCCTCTCGAGTTCGGCCTCGAGACCGTTCCGGAGATCCGACCACGCGGCCTCGGTCGGCGGTCCAGGATCGACGAGGATCCGTTCGTCGACGAGATAGGCGCTATTGGTCCCCTCGGGCGTCCCGCCGCCGACCGGAATTCGAACCACGGTCATGGGTGTCGTTTGGCCGTCCGGTACCTGAGTCGAACGGTTTCCGAACGTGGGTGGTTCGCGGCGCCCGTAGCCGACGATTCGATATGCTCGAGACGTACGAAACCGTCGTGACGACTCAGCACTCGAGTTAGCGGCAACAATTAAGCCCCTCAAATGGCCAGTGAGGAACGTGGATCGACGCCTCATCGTCACGATGTCGTTCACTGCCTACCTCGTCGGCGGCGCCCTGTTCGCCATCGCCCAGTCGGCGGCCGGCGTGACGTACACGGAGAGCCAGCTCGAGTTCATCGTCCTCGTCGGCTACCTCGGCCCGCTCCTCGCGATGGGGTTCGTCTGGGTGAAGAACTACGGCTACGGCGCGCCGCTGCTGGTGGGAACGACCGCCACGACCTGCTGGTTCGTCGTCTACTTCTTCTTCGTTCACGACAATCCCGCGAACGTCGGCGCCGTCACGGGCGACTCCGCCGGTGCGTACACCGCGTCGGTCGTCGCGGTCGTCGCCCTGTCGCTCGTGACTGCTCTGACCGGGACGTGGCTCTGGTACTGCGAGAGCGACGGGTTTCGGGAGGCAGTCGACAACGCAATTCGCCCGACGGACGCTCGAGAGTGAGAGTGAGAGCGTGGGTGCGTGCGAGAGCGAGACCGTGACTCAGCCCTGAAAACCCGTGAGTGACCAGGTATCGTCGTCGTCGGCTTCCCCCGAATCGAACTCGGGGGCACTTATCAACACGAATGCGCTCTCTTCGTCGCCGTTTCTGATCTGCCTTTCTGCCTCTGGTGCGATCCAGACCGCGTCCCCCTCCTCGACGGGGACCGACTCGTCGTCGACGCGAACCTCCGCCGTGCCTCGAACCAGGACGTACACCTCTTCGTGGTCGTCGCCGGTGTGATCGTGCGGTTTGCTGTTCCAGTTCGGCGGGCACCGTGAGAACGTGACGCCGACTTGCCGACAGCCCAGTGGCTCGCTCAGGAGGTGCATCGCGTCCGAGACCTGCTCGACCTCCTCGTAGTTGACCTTCCGATAGCTCATGCTCATGGGTGAAGTTCGTGACGAGTTCTCTTAAACGCTCACACGTGTTAGCTGGCGAAGGAGATCAGCGGATTCGTCGGTTAAGTTCCTACCCGGAGCCTCGAGCGCCGCTCACCGTTCGGGCGCGAGCACGTCGATCGTCGCCTCGATCTCCTCGGTCGTAGCCCCCCGCGGGAAGCCGATAGCGAGCGAATCGACGCCGTCGATCGCCTCGAACTTCTCGAGTTCTGCGCGGACTCTCTCGGGCGTCCCCGCCGCGCCGAGGTCGTCGAGCAGGTCGTCGGGGATCAGCGAACACGCCCGCTCGTGGTCGCCGCTCGACCAGGCAGCCGCGATGTCGTTCGCTTCCTCCTCGTATCCTTGCCGGGCGAGGGACTCCCGGTAGTACGTGCCCATCGCGCCGACGTAGAACGCCAGGTGCTGACGGGCGAGGTCGCGGGCCCGATCGCCATCCTCGAGCGCGCAGGCGGTCAGCGAGAGCGTCACGCGGACGTCGTCGCGCTCGCGGTCGCCGAGCTCGATCCCCCGCTCGAGATCCTCGAGACGTTCGCGCATGCCCTCGGGCGTGAAGACGATGGCGTGCCAGCCGTCGGCGAATCGCCCGGCGAGTTCGACGGATTTCGGCCCCATACCGGCCACGTCGACGGGAATCGGCGTCTCGGGCGGGTCACAGCGCAGTCGGAAGCCGGCTAGCGAGAAGACGTCGCCGTCGTAGTACAGCGTCTCGCCGCTGGTCACCGCCCGGACGATCTCGAGGTACTCGCGCGTGCGCCGAAGAGGACGGTCGAAGTCGACGCCGTGCCAGCCCTCGACGACGGCCGGGCCGCTGGGGCCGATGCCGAGGCGGAGGCGTCCGTCCGACACCTCCTGGAGGGTGGCGGCCGTCTGGCCCAGGAGCGCCGGGGAACGCGAGTAGACGTTGGCGATGCTCGGGCCGATTCCGATCTCGTCGGTTTCGGTGGCGATTCGAGTGAGGACGGTTACGACGTCACGTCCCCACGTTTCCGGGACCCACGCGCGTTCGTACCCCCGATCCTCGCCCCGTTTGGCGAGGTCGACGAGCGACTGGACGGATGGCTGTGCGGCGACGGGCAGGTGAAGCGTTTTTCGGGTCATCGTAGGTAGTAGGTGTTAAATCTCAGATGCCTGGGGTCAGGTGTCGGGGGTCTCCATGATCGCTGGTTTGCCGGCGGCCTCGAGCGTCTGACCGACGAGGTACGACGAGGCGGGACTGGCGAGGAACTGGACGACGTCGGCGATTTCCTCGACGGTTCCCATCCGTCGGTCGATCTCGTCGCGGTCGACCTCGTCGGCGCTGATGCCCATCTGAGCCTCGACGCCCTTCGTCGCGACGAAACCGGGAGCGACGGCATTGACGCGGACGCCTTCGCTCGCCCACTCGAAGCCCAGCGACGACGTGAGGGCGTTGACGCCGGCTTTCGCCGCCGCGTAGTGGCTCATGTACGGTGCGCCCTGGATCCCGGCGACGCTCGAGAGGTTGACGACGATGCCGCCGCCGTCCTTGAGGTGATCGGCGGCCGCGTGGGTACACAGGTAGGTTCCGGTGAGATTGATGTCCAGGATCGTCCGCCAGCCGTTCTCGCTGATGCCGTCGAAGTTTGCCATGAAACTGGCGCCCGCGTTATTCACGAGGACGTCCAGTCCGCCGAACGTCTCGACGGTCGCCTCCAGGAGGGCCGCGACGGCCTCGCTATCGGTCACGTCGCACTCGACGGCGAGCGCGTTTCCAGGTCGGCCACTCTCCTCGATGGCCTCGGCCACGGGGTCGACGTTCTCCTGTTCGCGAGAGCAGATTACGACATCGACGCCGTCGTCGGCGAAGCGCTCGGCGATGGTCCGGCCGATGCCGCTCGAGGCGCCGGTCACGATGGCGACGTCGCCGTCGATGTGGAACTGTTCGACCGTCATCGCCGGTCACTCCGTCTCGTGGTACCCATGCTCGTGGCCGAATACACAGTCAACTCTCTTAACGTTGTATGTCCCGTGATCGATCGACGGGGGACGATTCTCGAGTCCGTGCTAAAAACCAGGGAGTGGGCACTCGAGGGCGGTGGCGGTCGCGGAACGTCGAAACGGATGGGCACTCGGCCTTCTCGAACGTCTGGCGCCTAGAACAGCGCGTCGAGTTCCCCACCGGTGTCGAGCAGCGACTCGAGACCGCCGGTCTGCTCGGCTCGAATCGCTGAGGTCGTCTCCTTGGTCTCGACGGCGACCGACTGGAGTTGCTCGATTCGCGGTACGTCTGTGACTCCGGAGAGGAGCACGATGGCCCCCACTTCGTCGGCGCCCGGTCGCGGATAATCTCCGCCGCGGATCTCCATGCTCCCGGTCTCCTCCTCGAGCCAGGTTCGCCCGCGCTCGATTCCCTTCCGGCTCAGTTCGTCCGGCGGGCCGGTCGCCACGACGAGCCCCTTGTCGGCGCTCGAGACCGAACAGGGGAGTGTCAGTCGGCCCAACGTTGCCTTTCGGACGAGGCTCGTGAATCGATTTGTCGCCCCGTGGTCGGCGCCGTAGGGAGTGTTCGAGGACGTTCCGGAGACGCGCTCGAGGATACCGGACGTGTTCGAATCGACCGACTGGGTCGCGTACCCAATCGTGGCGACGCCGTGCTCGAGCGTGTTGATGATCTCGGAGGCGTCGACGACGCTCTCGGCGACGTGGTCGCCCGACGAGACTTCGCCCGCGGCGAAGAGCCGACCAACCCGCTCGACGAGTTCCCGGTTGCTCCGTTCGAACCCGCTCCCCACCGACTCGCCGGTCTGGCGCCAGGCGTCGTTGTCGAAGACGAGCAGCGAATCGACCTCGCGCGTGAAGGTCCGGAACGACCGGGCGGCGTTCAGCGTGTAGATACCACCCTCGTCCGTCGCGGGGAGGATGCCGAGGCCGTACACCGGCTCGTTGTAGATCCGTTTGAGGTGCGTCGCGAGCACGGGGGCGCCACCCGATCCCGTCCCGCCGCCCAGGCCGGCCACGATCAGGAAGGCGTCGAGGTCGTGGACGGGCACGCGGTCGATCGTCGCCTGTATCTCGTCGACGTCCGCCGCGGCGACCTCGGCGCCCAGTTCGTTGTCGGCACCGACGCCGTGGCCTTTCACGCGAGACTGCCCGATCAGGACGCGATCCTCGGGAGCGACGTGCTCGAGTCCGCGCAGGTCGGCCGTCGCGGTGTTGACGGCGATCGCCGCCTCCACGACGTGGCCGCCGATCGTTTCGTCGAACGCACAGAAGGCGTCGACGACCTTTCCGCCTGCCTGACCGAATCCGATGAGTGCGAGTTTCATGGCTCTGTTTCCGCCGGCTACCGCCTGGTATCCCCATATTACAGCGCTCGCCCCGATTCCCGCGGGCGATCGCCGCGGAATACCTGTCTGGAAGCCGTACTGTCAGGGCTTCGTATGAGTCCATTGTTATGCCGACCGTACTGCGAACGCCGAGATTCGAGCAAGTGGGTAATCGGTCGCTACGGGACGTTTGGAAGCGATTACTCGAGCAGGTTTCACGATTGCAGGGTGCCCGCTGGTGGTCGTCGATTTCGTGGTAGTCGGTGCGTCCTCTCTAATGTGGTCGAAGTAGTGTTGCCCTCGTTCGAGGACGGCAAACTGCCAGAGACACGCAATGTCGACTGAGTAGAAAGTCATATACTGCGCCGTAAGTAACCAGAGAGGTGATGGATAATCCGGTACGCCGGCGAGACATCCTGGCCACACTTGGGGCTACTGCCAGCACGTCCCTCGCCGGCTGTTCGGAGTACATCTGGTCTGGAACCAATGGCACCTCGCCCGACCCGATCTCGCTCGAGATCAAGACCGTTCCGACCGACGACGACGTCATCGCTCCGAAGATCGCGAACCAGTTGACCGACAACCTTCGCACAGTCGGGATCGACACCGATCACGTCCCGCTCGAGGAAGCCGAACTCTACCGGGAGGTACTGATCGAACGAAACTACGACGTTTTCATCATCCGCCACCCCGGTTTCGACGAGGTCGACTCGCTCCGGTCGCTCCTCCACTCGGACTTCGTCGGCGAACAAGGCTGGCAGAACCCGTTTCGATTCTCCGATCCCACGATTGACGACCACCTCGATTCACAGCGCGAGGCCAGGGAAGACGACCGACGCGAGATTTTCGATACCCTGTTTACCTACCTCACCCAGGACGATACAGCCCCGTACACCGTCGTCGCCCACCACGACCACCTCGGCGCCGTCGACGCCGACCTCTCGCTGTTTCAGATCCCGTTTACCCCACGGGAATACCTCGAGGCCGTTACGAACCCACCCGACGACGAGATCGACCGCCCGCTTCGTGCCGGTCTGTTCGGCTATCAGCGCACGTCACGCCTGAACCCGCTCGTCGTCGACCTGACCGACGTCCAGACGATTCTTGATTTGGTGTACGATCCGCTCGTTCGAAAGTTCGACGAGAAGTACGTCCACTGGCTCGCCGAGCGTATCGAGTGGGACGAATCCGGCAGCGCGCTCGAGGCGACGGTGACGCTCCACGACGGTCTCCACTGGCACGATGGCGAGCCAATCGACGCCGAGGACGTCCGATTCACGGTCGATTTCCTCTCCGATACCTCGCTCGGCGAAGCCGAAAGCCCCGTCACAGCCCCACAGCTACGAGGTCGGCAATCGCTGATCGACGAGGTCACCGTGACTGGCGAACACACGGTCCGCGTTCACTTCGACAGCGTCTCTCGAGAAGTGGCCCGGTGGGCGCTCACGCTCCCCCTGCTGCCTGAACACATCTGGTACGAGCGGTCGGAACTCGTCGGTGATCACCAGACCGAGGCCCTCAACTGGGACAACTCCGAACCCGTCGGCTCCGGCCTGTTCGCGTTCGTCGAGTCCGAAGATGGCGAGTCGGTCACCCTCGAGGTGTTCGAGGATCACGTGCTGTACGAGTCCGAATCCGAAGGCGAAAGCGAAGGCGAAGGCGATGACGAACCGGCGACGGACGGCCCCGAGACGGAGCCAGAGCACGACGGAGCCGACAACGAGACGGACGACGAGCTCGAGGACGGTGACGGTGGCGGAGACGGAGACGGGAACGGGGACGAGCAATCCGACGACGAAGACGCGTCCACAGAGACAGCTCCCAGATTCGACGGCCTCGAGTTTCGCGTCCTGCCGAACGTTGGCGCCGCTCTCGACGCGCTGATCGACGGCGACCTCGACTTCATCGCCAATCAGATCCCGGCGACCCAACTCGACGAGGTCGCAGACGAGGAATCCATTCGGACGACGACCCAGGACACCGGGGCGTTCTACATGATCGGGTACAACCTGACCCACTCCTCGCTCGGCAACCCCCGGTTCAGGGGCGTGATATCGCAGTTGATCGACCGCGAAAATGCGGTCGAGACGATTTTTCACGGGTATGCGAGGGCGCCAGAGACCCAGAGCGCCTTCGTCGGCATCCCCGACGACCGGTGGGACACCGACCGCTACGCTTCGGGATACGGATTTCCAGGCCAGGAGGGAGAACTCGACGAAGAGCAAGCACGAGCGCTGTTCGAGGAGGCCGGGTACAGTTACGTCAACGGCGAACTCGTCGAGTGATCGGCCGCGCTGGCTTTTCGTACGAACCTGAGGCTGGGCCTTCGGTCAGTCACTGTGAACAGATTCGCCCGCGAGCAGATTGTTTTAACCGCGTCGAGAACGTACCAGGTGCGTATGGCACTCGAAGGAGTCGTGCTGGATCTCGCGCTCGGCGTCGGCGTGATGCTCTGCTCTGCGACGCTGGTCCTGGTTGGGCCGGCACGATTCACCCGCGCACTCAGGGATGCCGGATCGCGGTTTCGAAGCGCATCCCTCTCTCTCGGCGCTCTCCTCGGCGTGTTGGCCCTCAGATGGGGAGGTTCTCAGAGCGCCCCGTGGACCTCCCAGGACGTCATGTCGTGGTTACAGTTTCGCGTCGTCGGCCGAAACATCACGCCGCTGATCGACCGATTCGAGCGGGAACTGTTCGCCGAGAACCCCGTCATCGTGCTTCAATCGCTCGAGAGCGACCTCCTGACGTCGTTTTTCGTCTTCAGTTACCTCTACGGCTACGCCTTCTTGCTCCTGTTCCCGTTCGTCGCGTACTTCTCGCTGCGGCGAATGGACCGGTTCAATTCGCTGGTACTCGCGTTTACGGCGAACTACGCCATCGGCCTGTTCTGTTACGTGTTGTTCATCGCCTACGGGCCGCGAAACCTGCTCGCACTCGAGGTCGTCCCGCTCCTCTACGAGTCCTATCCGCAGGCCCGGTTCCTGACAAACGAGATTAACCAGAACACGAACGTCTTCCCCTCGCTTCACACGTCGCTGTCGGTGAGCGTCTTCTTCCTCGCGCTGGCGACTCGCGACGAATATCCGCTCTGGGTGCCCATCTCGGGCGTCCTGGCGCTGAGCGTCGTCGTTTCGACGATGTACCTCGGCATCCACTGGTTCTCGGACGTTCTCGCCGGGGTCGTTCTTGCCGCTGTAAGCGTCTACATCGGACTCAACTTCGACCTCGAGCAGTATCGACGGCCGCTCCTAGCAGCCGCGTCGCGCCAGGTTCGGCGGCGACCGGACGGCGGATAGCGCGGCACCAGGGCAGCGCAATCGGTGGCTACTCGACCCAGTAGGCTTCGCCCGGCTGGTCCGTGAAGACCGCCCGCTCGAGCAGTTCGATGGCCTTCTCGAGGCCCTCCGTCGAACTCGTGAGCGAGTCCTCGTGCTCGATGCTCAGCACGTCGTCGTAACCGACCATCCGGAGCGTCGAGACGATGTCCTTCCAGTGGCCCTCCCCGTGGCCGTAGCCCACCGAGCGGAACAGCCACGACCGGTTGGGCTCGTCGTCGTAGGCCGTCGTGTCCAGGACGCCTTTCACGCGCGATTCCTCCTCGTAGATGCGGGTGTCCTTGGCGTGGACGTGGTGGATCGCGTCGCGTTTCCCGAGGTGGCGAATCGCGTCCGTGATCGAAATCCCCTGCCAGTAGAGGTGCGAGGGGTCGAAGTTCGCCCCGACGCGTTCGTTGGTCGCCTCGCGCAACTCGAGCAGGCCGCTGGGTTCGTAGACCAGCATGTTCGGGTGCATCTCGATCGCCAGGTCGACGCCGTGCTCGTCCGCGTACGCGGCCAGGTCGCCCCAGTACTCGCGGGCGACCTCCCACTGGTACTCGTGGGCGTCAGCGTGTTCGCTCGGCCACGGCGCCGTGATCCAGTTGGGGACCTCGTCGTTCGGTCCACCCGCCGGGAGACCCGAGAAACAGGTGACGGTGCCGACGTCGAGCTGGTCGGCCAACTCGATCGCTTCCCGGAGTTCCGTATCCGCCTCGCTGGCTCGTTCCTCGTCCGGGTGGAGCGGATTGTTGTGGGTCGCGAGCGCACTGATTCGCATCTCGTGATCCTCGAGCAGCGCGCGGAGGTCCGCCTGCGCGTCCTCGTCGTGGAGGTACTCGTCTCGAGCCAAGTGGGTGTCGCCCGGGTAGCCGCCGACGCCGGGTTCGATCGCACCGACGCCGCGCTCGGCGAGATAGGCGACGGCGTCCTCGAGCGATTCACCGTACAGTGGTGGAGTGTGTACGCCGATGTCCATACGTATCGACCGACGGCTGCCGGCGAAATAAAAGGGCGGGTACGCGCAGTCGTCCAGTTCTCGCTTCTCGGCTACCGGACGCGATCAGGGGGACTCGAAATCCATCACGCACCTGCCCAGGTCGCTCGAGCGGTAGATCGCGTCGATCACCTGCTGCACCGCAAACGCCTGATCGACGCTGTCCTCGAGCGACCGACCGCTGACGATGGCGTCGAAGAACGCGCGCTGTTCGTCGGCGTGAGTGTCGTTGTGAGCCGTCTCCACGGACGTATCTTCGAGGTGGTGTGGCCCGGCCGCACTCGCGGAGTAAAACGAGAGGTCCCCCTCGAGGAAGTCGAACCGCGCGGCGGCCTCGGTTCCGCGGACGAAGAACTCGTGGGTCGGCGGGCGGTTCGTCGCCCAGGCGACCTCGAGCGAGATGGTCCGGTTGTCCGCACAGCGAATAAAGGCGCTGGCGGAGTCGTCCACGTCGAACTCGTCAGGCCCGGCGTCGTCGCCCCACATGTCGAGGTAGGCGTACTCCTCCTGGGTGCCGAACGCGGTTCGCGTCACGCCGTTGACCTCGACGACGTCGGGGTACTCGTGGAGGTAGAGCGCGAGGTCGATGGCGTGGACGCCGAGGTCGATCAACGCACCGCCGCCCGCGACCGCCCGACGGGTGAACCAGGAACCGCGGCCTGGAACGCCTCGCCGGCGGACGTAGTTTGCCTCGATGTGGTTCACCCGTCCGAGGTCGCCGCGTTCGATCCGGTCGCGGACGATTCGGACGGTGTTCAGGAAACGGTTGTTGAATCCGACCATGCAAACGGCATCGCTCGCCTTCGCGGCGTCGACGATTCGTCTGGCGCTCTCGAGGGAGTGCGCGAGCGGTTTCTCGACCAGCACGTGCACGTCTCGCTCGAGCGCGGCGACGGTGTACTCCTCGTGGTACTTGTTCGGCGTGGTGACGATCACGGCGTCGACCTCGTCGTAGAGGTCGGTGTGGTCGTCGTACGCGTCGACGTCGTAGCGGCGTGCGAAACTCTCCCGAGCGTCCGCCGAGATGTCCATGCCGCCGACGAGGGGGACGCCGAGGTCGAGCAGGCGCTCGGCGTGGTACTGCCCGATGTTGCCGAGGCCGACGAGGCCGGTTCGAAGCGTCGTTCGGTCGTGTTGTGGCGTCATGTGCGGTGAGTGCGTCTCCCGGTCGAGTCCGAACTCGACTCAGTACAGCTGTCGCTCCCGTTCGTCCCGCTCGTCTCGTTCCGTCGCATCGTCCTCGAGACGCCGTCGTCCACGGCGATACCGACGGATTCCAGGGACGATCTTGTATCGCACGTCGAGGACGAACGAGACGATGCCGTAGATCCAGAAGAAAAACAGGACGAGCAGACCGCCGTAGTAGATCGCGATGACGAGGTTGCTCATGAGTAGCTGTCGGACCCCGCTTCGGTCGGCGTCGTGTCGTTGCCCCGGGGCTGTTCGGCGAGCGTCTCGATGCCGTGAACGAGCGCTTCGCCCGACCTGGTGTCGAAGAGGTGGATGCTCGAGCGATCCAGGACGACGCTGGTCTCCTGGTCCTCCTCGATCGGCGTGTCGGGGTCGAGACTCATGAGCAACTCGCCCGTCGAGGCGCCGGCGACGTCCTCGTCCATCGTTCGACTCGGGCCGTCCGCGAGGCGCAGGTAGACGAACACCTCGTTGCCCATCGGCTCCAGGACGTCCGTGGTAACGGGGATCTCCCGCGTGGCGGTCGAAAGCGACTCGGTTCGGTCGGCCAGGTGGACGTCCTCCGGCCTGACGCCGAGTGTCACGGGGTCGCCGACCGTGACGCCCTCGATCGCGGACGGGTCGAACGCGACGTCGAACCACTCGCTTCGGAGGCCGTCCTCGGCGAGTTCGCCCTCGACGAAGTTCATCGACGGCGAGCCGATGAACCCGGCGACGAACAGATTGGCGGGCTCGTTGTAACAGATCAGCGGCGGGTCGATCTGCTGGAGTTCGCCCGCGTTGATGACGGCGATGCGATCGGACATCGTCATCGCCTCGGCCTGATCGTGGGTGACGTAGATGATCGTCGTGTCGAGTTCCTTGTGCAGACGCTGGAGTTCGGTCCGCATGTGGACTCTGAGCTTTGCGTCGAGGTTCGCCAGCGGTTCGTCCATCAGGAAGACATCCGGCTCGCGTACGATCGCCCGCGCGATGGCGACGCGCTGGCGCTGCCCCCCGGACATCTCGTCGGGCATTCGGTCGAGCATGCCCTCGAGTTGAACGATGTCGGCGGCCTGGTCGACTCGGCGATCGATCTCGTCTTTGTCGTACTTCCGGAGTCGGAGACCGAACGAGATGTTCTCGTAGACGTCCATGTGTGGGAACAGCGCGATGTTCTGGAAGACCATCGACACCCCACGATCCTTCGGCGGCAAGTTCGTGACGTCGACGTCGCCGATGTAGACCTCACCCTCCGTGGGCTTCGTGAGGCCGGCGATGGTCTCCATCGTCGTCGACTTTCCACACCCCGAGGGGCCGACGAGGCAGACGAACTCCCCGTCTTCGATCTCGAGGTTCATGTCGTCGACCGCGGTGACGTCTTCGTAGCGTTTCGTGACGTGTTCGAGTGTTACGCGTGCCATGATTTACTCCTTGAGTGCGCCGGCGGTCAGTCCGCTGACGATGCGTTCCTGGGCGACGACGACGAGGATCACGACGGGCAGGACCCCGATGATGCTCGCGGCCGCCATCAGATTGAACTCCGTCGAGTACTGGGTCTGGTAGCTCAGGATCCCGCCGACCAGCGGCGACCAGTTCTGGGGCTGGTTCCCGATGGCCATGATCGAACTGAAGAAGTACTCGTTGTAGACGGCGATAAAGGTGAGCACAGCCGCCGTCGCCACGCCGGGCGCCGACAGCGGCATGATCACCCGAAACAGCGCTCCCAGCCGGGTCGTCCCCTCGACGCGCGCCGCGTCCTCGAGGCCATCGGGAATCTGGGCGTAGAACGTCGTCAGGATGAAAATCGCCAGCGGCAAGAACAGCGCGCTGAACGGCAGGACCATCGACGGCGGGCTGTTGACCAGCCGCGGCGACTGGAACAGTTCGACGCCCAGGAACGGGATCACGACGGCGTTGCCGGTGAACGCGTCGAACAGCGGCACCAGGAATGCCGCCGGCGGGAAGTACGAAATCGCCAGGATCCCGAGCATGAGCGCCCCGCGACCGGGGAACTCGAGCCGCCCGAAGACGTACCCCGCGAGGCTTGCGATCATGATGACGATGACGGTCGTGATCGTCGCCAGCACGAAGCTGTTGAAGACGTAGAGGTGGAACGGAATCACCTCGAAGACCTCGACGAACGACTCCACCCGGAACGCCTGTGGCGTCGGGAACGGGATCTCGAGGCCCAGGAACGAGAGCGTCCAGTCGCCCGCGATGATGTCCGTGTTGGGCGTCAGCGCGAGCACGAGCAGCCAGTAGAAGGGGAACAACGTCGTCGCCAGGAAGAAGATCGCGACGACGTAAAACAGCGCCCGGTAGAGGCGGTCCCGACTACCCGAGTCGGTGAGCACCGATCGCGTCCAGCGCTCGAGCGGGCCGCCGTCCTCGGCCTCTCCGCGGCGAGTTTCCGACGCGGCGGCGGACGTTCCGGACTCGGCTCGAGGCGGCGTTCCGGTTCCCGATTCGGCCCCCATCTACAACCCCTCCTTGTACTGCTGGTAGACGACGATCAACACGACTGCGCCGATGATGCCCGCCGTGACGAACGCGATCGCCGAGGCGAGGCCGCGCTGGGTCGTGAACGTCGCGACGACCATACACGTCAGCGACGGCACGGCAGTACAGCCGGCGGTCGAGTCGATCAGCCCGTAGACGCGCATGGCGTCGATCGTCCGGAAGAGGATGGCGATGCCCAGCGTCGGCACGATGAGCGGGAACGTGATGAGCTTGAACTGCTGCCAGCGCGTGGCGCCCGCCACCTTCGCGACGTCGTAGAGGCTCCGGTCGATGCTCTGGAGGCCCGCGAGGATGAGCAAGGCCATGAACGCCGACGTCTTCCAGATGTCCGCGACGGTGACGATGATCAACCCGCTCGAGGGATCGTTCAGCGTGTTTTCCTGGGCGACGATGCCAAGCCGGGCGATCAGGTCGGCAGCGAAGCCGGTACTCGGGTGGAACATCAGGTAGAAGATCATCCCCTGGATGACGATGGGGATCGCCCACGGGATGATGATGGCCACGCGAACCCAGCTCCGGCCCCGGAAGTCCTGATCCAGGACGAGCGCCTGGCCGAATCCGATGATCGTCTCGAAGAAGACGCTCACGAACGTGAAGATGAGCGTCACCATCAGGGCGCTTCGGAACATCGCGCTGCTGGTGAGATCGGTTGGCAGGAACGTCGACGATCCGGGGAGCCACCGATCCGCGTCGCCGGTAAACAGACTCACGTAGTGGTCGAGGCCGACGAACTCCCCAGATCCCGCGCCAATGAGGTCCGTGAACAGCGACATCTCGAGGGTTCGCAAGAGCGGGTACAGCGCGATGGCCCCGAGGAGGACGAAGACGGGCGTCAACAGGAGGTAGGCGAAGCCGGTTTCGCCGAGGTTCTCCATCCACCTGGTGATCGCGACGAGCGGTCCCGTCCGTCTCGATTCGCGCGTCGGGCCGCTCGATTCTGTACTCATGGGTCACGTCACCCCGATTCGATGTCCTCGAGCGCGGACTGGAGGTCTGCGGCGGCGTCCTCGGGATCCTTCGAGCCAGAAACCGCGCTGTTGGCCTCCTCGGCGATCCGCGTCGACTCGGTGCCCCAAACCTCCGTGACGGGACGGGGCATCGTGTTCTCGCCGGCGAGGCGAAGCGTGTTCATGTACGCGCCCATCGGTTCGATGCTCTCGGCCTCCTCGGACTCGAAGAGTTCGGGCTTGGGCGGGAGCCAGCCCCAGATGTCGAGGATGCCCAGCAGCAAGTCGTCCTCCATCGACACCCGCAACACCTCGCGGGCCTGCTCGAGGTTGTTCGAGTTCGGGTTGAGCACGATGTGCCAGCCACCGAGAGCGGAGGTCGTCCCGCCGGTACCGGACTGGTTCGCCTCGTCCTCGGTGACGGCGTACGGAATCGGCATCGTCCCAACGTTGTCGACACCGTGTTCCTCGGCGGCGGCCCGAATCGCGTACGGCCAGTTGCGGTGAAACGACGCGTTGCCGTTTTCGAACTCGGGCAGGGACTCGTCCTCGGTCCAGGAGGTGATGTCGGAGGGGGCGACGCCGGAGGCGTAGCCCTCGAGTGCGTCGTCGTACTCCTCGTCGACGAAGGTCCGCATCATCCGCAGCGAGTCCACGAACTCGGGTTCGTCGACGGTGACCGGCCGGTCGCCGACCGGACCGAACAGGTTGTCCGGCCCGCCGAAGTACGCGCCGCCCCAGGAACTCAACACCTCGTTGAACGTACAGCAGGACGTCCCCTCGTAGACGTCCCACTGCGTCGAGAGGCCGAACTCGGCGCCGGAGGCGTCGACGACTTCCTCCGCGAGATTCGACCACTCCTCCCAGGTTATGGGTTCGGTGGCCCAGGACTCGAAGTCGCCGTCTTCGTAGCCCGCCTCGCGGGCGTAGTCCTTCCGGTAGATCATTACCGGGAAGTCCGGAAAGAGCGGCACGCCGTAGAGGTCCTCCGACTCCGGATCGCGAGCCGTCGCGGTGAACCCCTCGAAGTACTCGTCGTTGACCCGCTGGACGTCCTCTTCCTCGAGTTCCTCGTTCAGGTTCGCGATGAGTCCCTGCTGGATGAAGACGTTGACCCAGCCGTTGTCCATCAGCATCAGGTCGGGTTCGGCCTCGCCGGTGTCGAGGGCCGTCTGGTAATTGTCCCGGCGTTCGTCGCTGTTGTCCGCCCCAGGACGGAACTCGATCTCGACGTCCTCGCTCAGCCCGTTCTCGTGGTACAGGCTCTCGATCTCGTCGCCGACCTCGTTCGCCGCACTCGGGTCGAAGCCGAACGAGACCGTTCCCTCGGAGTCGTCACCACCGCCATTGCCGTAGATGCACCCGGCGAGTCCCACCGCACCGGAAGCACCCGCTGCGGCGACGAACGTCCGACGGGAGACCCGCGAGTGTGGCGCGTTTCGGGGCCGATTTCCAGACATGACGTGCACTCGTGTGCGGGGACCGGCCATTGTAATAGAGAGAATACACGCACCAGCCCCGGCGCTTCCGGCGTGTAATCTCGAGTTACTCACCGAGAACTACCGACGCCGACTCGAGGTCGGAATCGAACGATCCCAGCCCCAGGTTTCGCCACGAGTGTTCGTCTCACGTCGTTCGTCGACGCCCGTCGCCGTTTCCGAGTTTTTGGGCAAGACACCGTTGGCCCGCGACGAGGAAGCGTAACGAGAAGTTCTCTCGTGACTGTGAAACCGTCGGCGCCAGGAGTCAACTGTCGATCCTCGACTCGAGCGGTAACGTCAACTACCGGGTCGAACCCGAATCCGTGTCCGGCTTTAACTCTGGCTCTGAACCCAGACCGAGCTGGAATAATAAGGCTTAACAATTTCACAGCACCAAGTTATTATATGGCCGTCGTAAGCGTCTCGATGCCTGATGCGTTGCTCGAGCGAATCGATCAGTTCGCCGATGATCACGGGTACACGGGTCGGAGCGAAGTCGTCAGGGAAGCGTCGCGAAACCTTCTCGGCGAGTTCGAGGACACCCGACTCGAGGACCGCGAACTCATGGGCATCGTCACCGTCATGTTCGACTACGAGACGACCAGCGTCGAGGAGCGAATGATGCGCCTCCGGCACGAACACGAGTCGCTCGTCGCGTCGAATTTCCACAGCCACGTTGGCGATCACTTCTGTATGGAACTGTTCGTGCTGGAGGGGTCGCTCGAGGACATCTCGACGTTCGTCGGCAAGATCCGGGCGACGAAGGACGTCCTCTCGGTCGATTACTCGGTCAATCCGGTCGACGGACTCGAGACGATCAGCGAGTGACTGGCTAGACGAACGTACCGCGTAACGCTATAAATTTGGCTTTGTTGAAACCCTCAAACGGTGATAGGTTTCAACGACCGTGCTGAATACAAAGCGCGAATGGGGCAGAAATTGGTGACCGATCAGATGGGAGGGGGATCGCTCAGTACAGGCAAGGCGTTACCGCGGCGCTGATCTCTGGATTGACGCAATCGGTGACGGCTGCCAGTTGCTCTGATCTACGAGACCAGCACAGGGGTAGAGAACGGTATAGTCCACTCCAGCATGCATCAAACGATCGCCCGGCTCACGGAATCACTCCTCCCATTTGGTTTCTCCAGCATTTTCCGATGGGCGGAGAATGGACGGTCCGATCGAGAGCGTCCGCTTGGCGAGCGTGGTGAGCCGAAAGATGTAGGCGGCGAGCAGCAACAGCGGCAATGCCGTGAACGTAAACGCGCCGCTCACGACCCACGTTACATTGTCGATCCCCAGCGTTTCTCCAGGAAACATCCCTGGGTTGGAGAAAAATCCCATTCCAGCCGCAATAGCCAACGCGGGGAGTCCGAGATAGAGGATTTGCCGCGAGAGGTTGACGAGGTCCGACTCGAAGTACAGCGACTTGATGTGTTCTCGGGCAGGGGCGAAATACTGAAGTACAGCGTTCAACTCGTCTAATGCCTCTTGTTGCTCGTCGGTGAGAGCGTCCACATGCTCCTTTCGGATACGGCGAATTTCGTAAATATGCCACGAGTAGTTGTAATCCAGTGCCGCTTGTATAATGGCGAAGTCCCCGAACTGGACATCACGTAGCTGTTCGTTCACGAGTTCGGCGTTCGACACCAAATTATCGACGAACTGTTGAACATCCGCACGGAGTTCGTCGTCATCGCTGTTCGCAACGACATCGCCGACCCACTCCGCTTTGTCACTGCTCAACTCGACGAGTACGCGCAGGAACGCGTTCAGTGCTGGGGGACTGGCCGTGCCAAGAAAGCCCTCGACGTCGTCGCGGAAAGATATTTCGCCGCTCATTCGTTCGCGCTGATCGCCGAGTGGACCGAGTTCCTGTGCAAGAACAAGCTGACTGATCGTGACGACGAGCGTGACCGCGGTGGTGATCGAGAGTATCATCGTCTGAAAGGCTGGGCGGACCGGTCCGTTGGTCCCCATCATTTCGCGCAACGACGCGTCGCTAAGAGTACTCATCCCGACGATAGCGCTGAAAAGCCCGAGCGCCAGACCAGCGGTCAGCACGTGTCGGTTCAGATTGAGTAGGAATTTGAGGCGGAGACGGTCATAGCGACTGTCCATCCGCTCGTACATCCTGTCATCCGGCGCTGAGTCACCCATCGTAGCTACTACTATCTACACCCGTGTACGAAGCTTTGTGTCTCGATTTCGTCGGTTCAACGATAAGTTCGCACGACTATTGATCTATCGTTCATCGGTTTGGGTGTGAAACAAACGTAGTGTCGTGCTGAACTCAGGGCGCATCTCTTGCACGGAGTGCTCCTCCAAATCCCCCTAACCAATGACACTTCCTCCAACAGCGGAAAATTTATCCGTCGGTATCGTGCTTAACTAAAGTAATGACCGACTCACAGTTGACAGGCGCCCTTCAAGAGACCCTCGCTCTCTTCGAAGTGGGGGGAGCGCCCTTGACGACGACCGAGGTCGCCGACCAAATCAACCTCGGGCGTCGGAGCGCTTACGAGCGCCTCGAACGCCTCGTTGATCACGGTCGACTCGAAACCAAGAAAGTCGGCGGCAATGGACGCGTCTGGTGGCAGCCAGCCACCGAGTTCAAGGGACTCGTCACCGACGTCACCGACCGCAAGGAGCGCGAACACGAGCTTGAACGCCGCGCCATTCAGCAACATACCGTGGCCGATCTCGGGCAATTCGCACTTGAAACCGACGACCTGGATGAACTCATGGACCGAGCGTCACGCCAGGTGGCAGACGTCCTCGACAATGAGTACTGCAAGGTACTCGACCTCGATCCGGACGCTGAGGAACTCTTGCTCCGCCAGGGCGTCGGCTGGCGCGACGGGATCGTCGGCGAGGCAACCGTCTCCTCGGTCGAAGCGGACTCCCAGGCGGCGTACACGCTGGCGAACAACCACCCGATCGTTGTCGAAGACCTTGAAAGGGAATCACGCTTTAGCGGTCCCGAGTTGTTGACGAGCCACGACGTCAAGAGCGGGCTCAGCACCATCATCGGCCCGTTCGACGACCCGTGGGGCATCCTCGGCACCCACGACATCGAAAAGCGGGAGTATTCCGAGGAGGACGTGACCTTTGTCCAGAGTGTTGCGAACATTCTCGCGGACGCGATCGAACTGCAGCAGTCTCAGCAGGAACTCGAACAGTTAGTCGCCGACCTCGAGGAGTCCAACGAGCGGTTGGAACAGTTCGCGTACGCAGCCTCTCACGATCTCCAGGAACCACTCCGGATGGTCTCGAGTTACCTGCAATTGCTTGAGAGTCGCTATAGTGACACGTTCGACGAAGACGCCGAGGAGTTCCTCGCGTTCGCCGTCGATGGAGCCGACCGAATGCGTAGGATGATCGAAGGGCTGCTTCAGTACTCACGGATCGAGACTGAGGGCGAGCCGCTCGAACCGACCGATCTCGATTCGATTCTTGCCGAGGTCCTCAAAGACCTGCAGTTACGGATCGAAGAAAGCGACGCCGACGTGACGTCCGAGTCGCTCCCGCGAGTCGAGGGTGACGCGAACCAACTCCGGCAAGTGTTTCAGAATCTGCTGGACAACGCAATCGAATACAGCGGTGACGATCCCCCACGCGTTCACATCTCGGCTGAGAGAACGAGAGACGAGTGGATCATCTCGGTGCACGACGAAGGAATCGGTATTGATCCCGACGACACGAATTCCGTCTTCGAGGTCTTCAATCGCCTTCATAGCCACGTGGAGTACGATGGAACCGGTATCGGACTGGCGGTGTGTGAGCGGATCATCGAACGCCATGGCGGTGAGATCTGGGTTGACTCGGACCCCGGCGAGGGTGCAACGTTCTCGTTCACGCTCCCCGACGCGTAGTACGGATTCGGCATGAACCAAACGAGGTCACTGTGCTGAACTCATCCTCTATATTCAGCAGACATATTCTGACAAAATCTGAGCAGAACGTTCAGTCTCTGCTGAATACAGGGCGCAAATGTGGCACGGATAGTCTCCACCCGATGTGCAGGCTGGATTGCTCCCCAGAGAAGAGGTAGTTGACGCAGACATTGATTTCAAGTAGAGAACAGCCTCTTCCCTCTCACGCTCCAAGCAGGATTCATGATTGGTGCTTATACGATCGGCAAGAAAGCGTTGAAGTTCGGGTACAAACGCTATGGCATCCCTGGGGCAGTCGCGTCGGGTGGGGTCGCGCTCGCTGGATACGTCGTCGTGCGGCGCGCTCTCAAATCGTCCACGGACTCCAATAACGTCACGTCAGCTATCGACGCACAGGAGATCAAGCGCGCGGTCGACGAAAAGGGCCTCGATGCGGTGAAAGACAGAGGAACACTTGACGATGCCATAAACGAGGACGCGTTGGATACGCCGGTCGACATGGATGATGTCCAATCATCGGCGGCGGCGGAATCCGACAAGGTAACCGAGTCGCAGGACGAGACTGATGACGGAGAGTAAGCTCCATCGGTGACGTCGACCGTCCGTTTCGGCTGAGTTCTCACGTGCAATAGCCGCTCGGTATGCGGAGCTACCGTGCGCCTGATTCAGCACGAATAGATTGAAACAAACGAGATTGGTTCGCTGAATTCATCCTCTGTATGCAGCACCCGATCTCTATCAGCAGTTGAGGATTTCAACAGAGCCATAAATTTTGAAGTAGTAACACCCGACTCGAGTCCTTCGACAGCTACAAGCCCTCCATCACCCACGTTCGTCGTATGCCCGGCAAAGTCCACCCCGACGACCTCGTGGCGCACGTCTTCGGCCGAACCGGCGACGCCGACGACGCCGTCCTACAGGGTCCCGCGACGGGCGAGGACGCGGCGGCCATCGACTGGCCCGGCGGCCACCTCGTCGTGAGTTCCGACCCCATCTCGCTCGCCGCCAGCGAAGTTGGCACGCTCGGTATCCACGTCGCCTGCAACGACGTCGCCGCTAGCGGCGCCGACCCACGCTGGCTCACGACCGTCATCTTGCTCCCTTCGTCGGCGGCCGACGACGGAGACGACACCCTCGAGACCGTCACCCGCGACCTCGACGCTGCCGCTCGCTCGCTGGGGGCGACTATCGTCGGCGGCCACTCCGAGTACGTCGACGCCCTCGAGCGACCCCTGATCTCGCTGACCGCGATGGGCGCCGCCGAACGGGTCGTCGAGACCGGCGGTGCCAAACCGGGCGACCACGTGCTCCTGACGAAAGCCGCCGCCATCGAGGGGACGGCCATCCTGGCGGCGGACTTCGGCGAGCAACTCGGCGTCGACGAGGCGACGCGCTCGAGCGCCGAGGCGTTCCTGGCGGAGATCAGCGTCGTCCCCGACGCCCGAATCCTCCGGGAGTACGCGACGGCGATGCACGACCCGACCGAGGGCGGCGTGACGGCCGGCCTGCTCGAACTCGCCCAGGCCTCCGGCGTTCGACTCGAGGTCGACCGCGACGCGATTCCGGTCCGGTCGGAGACGGCGGCCCTCTGTACGGCTGCCGGGGTCGACCCGCTGCAGATCTTCGGCTCTGGAGCACTGCTCGCGACGGTTCCCGACGACGACCTCGAAGCGTGTCTCGACGCAGTTTCGACTGCCGACCTCGAGGCGACGGTCGTCGGTCGCGTCCAGGCGCTCGAGGGCGACGCCAAACGACCGTCGCTCGTCCTGGACGGGGAATCGATCACCGATCCGGTGATGGACGACCTCTATTCGCTCTGGGAGGAGAGCGACGCCTGAGGAGAGCGTCGAACTCGTACGCACGTTCTCATACTCATACGATTGGATCAGAAGCTCCGCACCGCGGATGGCACGGTCGGAATCGTGCTCCGTGATTGCAGCCTTCCTCACCCTCACTATCACCTGACTCGCTCTCCCTCGAGCGTTGACGTGCAAACGTGTGAACCCGACTCGAGTCCCAATACAGTATTTCCGGTTGACACCTGTCGACACGCTTTTCTCTCTCGATAGATGAGGTTGCGCTGAGAGGCAGTATGTTTCGTGACCGAGTGATACGCGTGCAGGACCGGGTACGGCACGCGCTACGGACGGCGTGGGAAGAGGAACACACGCCCCACGAGGTCGCGACGAGTTTCGCCATCGGCATCTTCGTCACAGCCCTGCCGACCGGCGGGCTCGGAATCGGCTCGTTTTTCCTGTTTGCGTACTGGTGGTCCTGGATCTCGAAGCCTGCGATATTCTCCTCCGTGGCCGTCCTGAATCCCGCCATCAAACCCGCCGTCTACCTCGGAAGTTTCTACCTCGGCGCGACCCTCTTCGGCACCGATCCCCTCATCGCGACCAGGTGGACACACCTCGAGACCGCTCTGCTGTTGATTCAGCTCCTGCTCATCGGAAACCTCATCCTCGCAGTGGTGCTCGCCGGCGTCGCCTACGTCGCGGTGTACTATCTGGTCCGGAACTACGTCGAGCGCGCCGACCAGCAGACGGCCTCCCCGGCCAGCGACCTCCCCACTCCGTTCTGGCGGAAGTGACCGTTCCGGCCCGTTTTTTGCCTCGTTCCTGCCGTCGACGGGGTAGTTGACGCGTTCGCCCCCACTCACACTCACACTCACACCCGCACTTCGAGGCGATCCGCCGGCCCCCAGACTCGAGATACAGCGCCGACTGACAGTCTTAGGCACCGAAACGGCGGGGATAGAATTAACTCCCCCCGGACGGATTCACAATCAGTTGTGGACCGTGCTGAACCAGCACGGTCTGCGTCCATCACGCATCTATGCCACGAAACGACACTTCGAACCCGGACGACCCCGTGCTCGGGGAGCCGGACGACGACCTCGAGGTCACCCTCGGGATTGACCAGTTACAGCGCTTTCTCTCGGCCGACGACCCCGACGTTCGTACGTACGCGGCCAGCACGCTCGCCGGCGAGGCGGCCGACCGACCGCGCGAGGTCTGCTCGGCAGTTCCGGCACTGATCGACCGACTCGAGGACGAACCGTCGGTTCGCGCCAACGCGACGGCGGCGCTCGCGGCAATCGCCGCCGAGCACCCGGCGGAAGTCACGGCTGGCGTTTCGGCGCTGACCGATCGACTCGAGGGATCGACCGCCGTCCGCGCCGACGCCGTCGACGCGCTCGCGGCGATCGGCGACGCAGAACCGACGGCGTTGCTCGAGTCGGTCGGGGCGCTCGCAGCGGTCGTCTCCGGCAGGGAAGAGGACCAGGACGATCACGAAGACGAAGGCGCGTTCGTCTGCCGGCGAGCGACCGCCGCACTGGCGGCCGTCGCCGACGCCGACCCCGAGGCGGTCAGACCCGTGGCAGCCTCGATCGCCGCGGCCGCCGACCACGAGGACGAGACGGTTCGCGAACACGCCGTTCGAGCCCTGCGGGCCGTCGCCGAATCGGACCCGACCGCGCTCGCCGCAACGACCGACGCCGCCTCGCCCCTGCTCGAGCGACTCGACGACGACGGCGCAATCGGGGCCGACGCGATGGCCGCGCTCCGCGCGCTCGCGGTCGAAGACGACCCCGAACCGATCGCCATCGAACCCGTCGCAGACCGACTCGACGACCATCGCCGGGACGTCCGAGAGGACGCCGCGCACACGCTGCTGGCGGTCGCAGCCGAGACGCCGGATCGCGCGTCGACCGCACTCGATCCGCTCACGGCGGCGCTCGCCGATGCTCCCTCGATTCGCGAACCGACCACCCGCGCACTCCGGCACGTCGCCACTGCAGACCCCGCGCTGGCGGGCCTCGAGTCGTCCGTTCCGCCCGTCACCGATCGACTGACCGACGTCCAGGCAGCCGTCCGTACCGACGCGGCGGCGACCTTGCGCGCCGTCGCCGAGGAACGGCCAGCCACCGTGCAGTCGTCGGTCGGCGCGCTCGCTGCCGTGCTCGAGGACGACGAGATCGAAACCCGCGAACACGCTGCCGCCGCAATCGAGGCCGTCGCCGGGGAGCACCCCGACGCCGTCGCGCCCGTCGTGGCGGAACTTGCGGCTCGCCTCGACGACGAGGATGAGGACGAGGACGAAGACGAAGACGAAACGTCGGTGCGGGCGAACGTCACTCGAGCCCTGGCCGTCGTCGCAGTGGCCGACCCCGACGCCGTTCGCATCGTGGTTCCCTCCCTCGCCGCGTGCCTGGACGAGCCGAACGAGTCGGTCAGACGACCGGCCGCCGACGCGCTCGGTGCCATCGCTCGTGACGGCGACGTCGACCAGGCAGTAGTCGAACGGTCCCTCGCACAGCTCGAAGAGGAGCAAGGCGACGAGACCGACGCGTGGCGACAGGGCCACGCCGCTCGGTCGCTGGCGGAGGTCGCCGAGGTGCAGGTCGCGAGCGTCCACCCGGCCGTTCGATCCCTCTCGACCCGACTCGCAGCCGACGCCGTCGCCGTTCGGCGAGCGGCCTCCCGCGACCTCGCCGGCGTCGCCACGGAACGGCCGCGAGACGTCCGCTCGGCCGTCGAACCGCTTGCGGCCCGCCTCGAGGACGACGACGCGAGCGTCCGCAACAACGCTGCGATCGCTCTCCGGAGACTGGGGGAGGCCTACCCCGAGGACGTTCGGTCGGCTCTGGGCGCGCTGTTCGGATCGGTGGACGACCCCGACCGGACCGTCCGGACGAACGTCGTCGCCGCACTCACCACGATCGGTCCCGACGGCGATCGCGTTCGATCGCCGGCCCGGGCACTGGCTATCGCCGAAACCACAGCCGACGACGCCTCGATTCGAACCGGGGCACTCGAGGCCCTCGGCGTGTTGCTCCCGGAGACCGGCGACGAAACGACCGCCGTCGTCGACGCCGTTCTCGATCGACTTGCCGGCGACTGTCGACCAGCCGAACGGAGTGCCGCGCTCGAGGCACTCGAAACCCTTCTCACGAGACCCATCGAGACCGATCCGACGCCAACCGAGATCGTTCTCGACCAGTTCGACGACGGGTCGATGGCGAGGACGACCACCCTGGCCCGTTCGCTGGCCGACCTCGCTCGCGTCGATACGGCCATCGTGGAACCGCTCGCCTCGAACCTGCTCGAGCGGCTGGCGAACGCCGGACGACTCGAACGCCAGGCCCACCTCCGAACCCTCTCGGCCGTCACCGATGGATCGGGTCGATCCGTCGTGGCGCTCCTCCTCGAGTCCGCGGACGATCGACCGATGGAGGCAGTCGCGGCTGACCTCGCGACGCTCGCCGTGGTCGAATCCGAGGCAGTGAGCCAGAATGCGGACGCCGTCGCCGACCTCCTCGAACACGAGACGCCGGCCGTTCGCGGCTACGCGACGCTCTCGCTCGCGGCCGTCGCCGTCCTCGAGGACGACTCGACGCTCGAGACGGCGTTCGACGCCGTCGAGGATCGACTGGTCGACGCCGCGTCGCTCGTGGCCGGCGGGGAGACGCCGACGCACACCGACGCGATCAACAATCAGCTCTCGGGACTCGGCCGCCGCGTCGACGGCGATCCCTGGGCGGCCGGAACGGCAGTGCTTGCGCTGTCGGTGCTCGCCGACTGCTCCGAGCGGTTGCGACCCACGGCGATCTCGAAAATCGCCGCCGGCCTCGCCGTCGATTCGCCCGTGGTTCGGGTTACGGCAGCCCGAACCCTAGCGGCGGTTGCCGAAGACGACTCCGGCGGGTTCGAGTCGAGCGTCTCGGCAGTCGTCGACGCGCTCGAGGACGAGGACGACAGCGTTCGAGCGTTCGCGACTCGCACGCTGTCCGCACTGGCGCCGCGCGGCGACGTGGACCTCGCGGCGGCGAGAGACGCCCTCGTCGCTCGACTGGCCGATCCCGACAGCCGCGTCAGGGAACAGGCGTGTCACGGCCTCGGGTTCGTGGGCGTCGAGCCGTCGATCCTCGATCCGCTCGGTGCCGATCCGGCCCCGGCCGTCGCCGAGGCGGCCGTGCGGGCCCAGAACCGGGCGACGAGTGCGCTCGAGTCCGTCGACGACCACGACGAGTGGGGCGACTGGAGCGCCGCTCGAGCCGACGCCGCACGGACCGGGGCCGTCCCCGACGGCAATCCGCTCTCGTCGGCGGTCGACGTCCAGTGGCGGTTCGATCCGGACGTACGAACGACCGCACCGACCGTCGTCGGCGACACCGTGTACGTCGGCACCGACAGCGGTCGCGTGCTGGCGCTCTCGCTCGAGACAGGCGACGAGCGCTGGGGGTATCAGACCGACGGCATCGTGACCGGGCCGCCCGCGGCCGTCTCCGACGGGCTCTACGCCGCGAGCGCGGACGGGACGGTGTACGCACTCGACCGGGAGACCGGCGAACGAAGCTGGCAGTACCGGCTGGACGCGACCTGCCGGGTCGCTCCGGTCGTCGACGACGGAACCGTCTACGCCGCCGACGACGGCGGAACGGTGTACGCCCTCGAGGCCGAGTCGGGACGCGTCGAGTGGACGCTCGCGACCGACGAGCCCGCGGCCGTCACAGAGGTCGCCGTCACCAGCGGCGGCGTATTCGCCGGATCGGCTGACGGAGTCGTTCGGCGCCTCGACGGCGACACTGGCTCGCTCGAGTGGACGTGCGACCTCCAGGCAGCGGTCGATGTCGAGGACGACGGCGACCGTGATGAAGACGCTATCGCCGGCGCGAACGCCGAGGAAACCGGCTGTCTCGCCGCCACGGACGACCTCGTCGTCGCCACGGACGGTGACAGTCTCTACGCTCTCGAGGCGGCCGACGGCGCGATTCGCTGGCGATTCGACACGGGCGGCGCCCTCGAGGCCCCGGCGGTCGCCCACGGAACAGTTTACGTCGCCAGCGGCGATTTGAGCGTGTACGCGGTCGATCTGACCTCGGGCGCCGAACGGTTCCGATTCGACACCGGTGGAGCGACGCCGACCGCACCGGCCGTCGTCGACGGCGCCTGCTGTGTCGGTACCGACGAAGGGGTCATCTACGCGCTGGATGCGACCGACGGCGCGGCCCGGTGGCGATACGACACCGAAACCGGGGCGGCCCTCGAGGGGCTGACGGTCGCGAGCGGCCTGCTGTGTACCGCCGGCCCCGGCGGCATCGCCGCTCTCGGCGACGACCAGTCCTCGTGGGCCGATCGCATCGGGTTCTCCGGGCTGTTCACTCGGTTCGGCGCGAATCAGTAGTCGTTTTCGAGCCGTCTTTCAGGACCTGCCTCGAGCCCCCGACCGAACGGCAGCCGTTCTCGCGAGGATCAGTATCCAGACGCCGAAGGCGACGGCGGCGACGAACTCCGGGACGGCGAACCAGTGTCCCGGGTCGGCTTCCGCGGATCGAACGAGGAGCCAGCCGAGCCAGCCGAGTAGGTGGGCGACACCGAGCCAGATCGACGCGACCGCGACCCACCGATCGCCGGCCAGCACCTGTCCCGTCCCGGCGAGCAGTTGGGCGACCGGGGCGACGCCGAACACCGTCAGCGCGGCGAGGCCGTGCAGGCTCGACTCGAGGTAGTACGCCGTGTGTCCGAGGAAGAAGATCCCGACGCCAACCATGCCGAGGACGGCGATACCGGTGAGTGCGATGCCCACCCGCTCGAACCGGTTCCGGGCGCGTGTCCAGAGCAGGGCAACGAACGGTGTACCGAGGAGGCCACCGAGGATGAGACCGCCGTTGAACAGCCAGAACGTTCGTGCGGTGACTCGACCCATGTCCGAAAGTGCGCGCGTTCGCCAGGTGAACGTCTCGGGGGTCGCGACGAACGTCGACAGGACGATTCCGGCCAGGGCGACGGTCGGGGCGGCGACGCCACAGCGGATCGGCAGCGAGCGGCAGTCGGTCATGGCGCACCACCGAGAGGAACGGCGCCGCGAGCCGTCGATTGTGTGTCTGACAGTGTGTCCCCAGGCGAAGGGCGTGCCGGCCGTACTGCCGGTTGGGCCGTTTCGATCACCTCGCTCGAGGACAGGCGTCGACTCGAGTCGATACTCGACGACGTCGAGTCCCGCTCGTCGAACGTAATCCGAACGTCGCCCGTCGCCGAAACCCCCTCGAGGCTCGCCGACTCGACGAACGCCTCGTCACCGGCAAACAGGACGAGCGTTCGGTCGTCGGCCCGCTCGAGGCTGAAGGCGTACGTCTCGGTTCGCCAGCGCGTCGTCGTCGCCGTGCGATTCGCCGCGTCGGTTCCGGACTCGGGTTCGAGGCTGGTCGCCCGGCGCTCGAGCGCCGTAGCCATCGCGTCTGTCGCGAGCGAGGCGTTCGATTCGTCCTCGAATCGGATGGCCCAGGCGTAGCTGTCGACCCGGTTATCGCCGCTATCGCCGTCGCCGGCTACGGCCCCTTCACTCGAGAACCGCCGCACACGATCGTACGACCAGCCCGCGGCGGCGTCTCTCGCCGCGTCCGTGGCGAGTTCCGTCGCGAGCACCTGCTCGAGGACGAACGATCCAACGGCGTCCGTCCCGGCAGGGTCGCGCTCCCAGCTAGCGGATTCTGCGTCGACGTCGATATCGAACGACTCGAGTTCGGCTTCGCCCGAGGCGATTGCCGGCTCGCCACGGCGAACCTCCTGCATCGTCACCGGCGGCGTCTCGTAGACGCTCCAGTGGGTCGCCGGCGAGTCGGCGGCCGCTGCGACGAACCGACCGCCGTGGTGGTACGGCCCCCAGGCAAGCCTGGTTCCCGGGCTGGCGTCCGGGTACAGCGACTCGAGCAGGTCGTCCTCGGGCGTCACGGGCAGGTCGTAGGTCTCGGTGTACGCACTCGAGACGTAGACGGCACTTCCTTCGATCAGACTCGTCACCGTCAGCCTGGCGTCGGTCGTCCCGCGGTGTTCGGGTGGGATCTCCGCCCGCACTCGCCGCGGTGCGCCTCGCTGGAACTGCGCGGTGTGGACCAGTTCGTGGACGAGTACCTGCTCGATTGCCGCCGGCGAGGCGTCCGCCTCGGGCAGGAGGTACACCGCCTGCATCGGACTCGAAACACCACCGACCCGGAGTTCCTCGGCCCCGTCGTCAGGATCGGGTGCCGGGATTCCCATCACGGCGTAGAAACTCGAGGGATCCTGCACGGCTCGCGGCGGCCGCTCGATGGGTTCGTCCACGTACACCGTCGGCGGCCGGAGGTCGACCGCGAGGAGTGCCTGCACGCGCTCGAACGTCGCGTTCGCGTCGAGGGGCATGTCCCCGTGGACCTCGAAGGTGTGTTCGTCGGTCGCGCGGTCGTCCGGCGGCCCGTCGCCGCCCGCGTCGGCCATCGGCGCCGCACAGCCGGCGAGCACCACCGACAGCAGTGACAGCAGTACGACCAGCGTCACCGTCGTTCGACCACCCGACTGCGCCATACCTGTCACTGTCGAGGGACGTCGCATAAATACTCCGACACCCCAACGGTTTTTCCGTCACCCGCACTCGAATCGATCATGTCCGGCATCGTCTTCTTCGGCACCGAATCGCTCGAGTCTATCGTCGACTTTTACGTCGAGGAGCTGGGCGCGGAACGGTGGCTCGAACAGCCCGATTGTACGATCCTCTCATACGACAATCTCCTGGTCGGATTCTGTGCTCGCGAGAGCGCCGAAACGGACGGCACGATCACGTTCGTCTTCGACACCGCGAGCGAAGTCGACGCGATGTACGAGCACCTCGCAAACCGGGCGTGCGGGGAACCGGTCGAGAACGACCGCTATCGAATCTACCAGTTCTTCGCCGAGGATCCGGAGGGACGGACGCTCGAGTTTCAGACGTTTCGCCACGAGACTGATTCGCTGTAAGAGAAGTCAGACAACCAAACAGACGCTCAATCGGCCGAACTCGAGGTCGCCTCGCTCTCGACGCCCGATTCGACGGCGTCGACGCGCTGGTCGGCGGGGAACCACGCCAGGTCGTGATCGGCGGTCACCCTGACGGCGACGCGCTCGTCCAGGTCGATCCGGTCTGAGTGATTGTGCATGCACTCGATGGTCTCGCCGTCGTCGAGTTCGACGCGGTAGAGAATCGTCGGCCCGAGGTAGCGCCGGTAGACGACCGTTCCGTCGGCTTCGGGGCCGCTCGCGGGGTAAGCTGTCACGTCGTCGGGTCTCAAGAGGATGTCGATGTCGGTCCCGTCGTACTCGGCGACGAGGCCGTCGACGTCCGCTCGCAGGACGCGACCCAGGGCCGTCGAGACGTGATCGCCGCGGACGGTCCCCGACAGAAAGCTCGCGTGCCCGAGAAAGCCCGCGACGAACCGCGATTTGGGGTGCTGGAAGACGCGTTCGGGTTCGTCGATCTGCTCGAGGTCGCCGTCGTTCATGACGGCGACGCGATCGGACACCGAGAGCGCCTCCTCCTGGTCGTGGGTGACCGAGACGGCGGTCACGCCGGTTTCCTTTATGATGCGTCGAACCTCCTCGCGCATCTCGACGCGGAGGTCGACGTCGAGGTTGGAGAACGGTTCGTCTAACAGTAGCATCTCGGGTTCGGGGGCGAGCGAGCGAGCGAGCGCGACCCGCTGTTGCTGGCCGCCGGAGAGTTCCTCGGGATAGTCGTCGCCGTGTTCGCTCAGGTTCACGAGGGCGAGCAGTTCGTCGACGCGTGCCTCACGTTCGTCTGCGGGCCAGTCGGTCAACCCGAACGCGACGTTCTCTCTAGCTGTCAGGTGCGGAAAGAGCGCGAACTCCTGGAACACGACGCCGACGCCGCGTTCCTCCGGCGAGACGAACGATCCGTTCCCGGCCACGGACGTTCCGTCGAGGCGAATCTCGCCACCGTTCGGTTGCTCGAGGCCCGCGATGAGTCGGAGCGTCGTCGTCTTGCCACAGCCGGACGGACCGAGGAGGGTCAGGATTTCGCCGTCGTGGACCGTGAGCGAGAGGTCGTCGATGACCGCCTCGGTGCCGTAGCGCTTGGCGACGCCCTCGAGTTCGAGGACGACGTCGCTGGTCGGCGTTGTGTCCGCGGGTCGGTCGTCGGTCGTCGACGTGAGCAGGGAGTCGTGAGCCATTGGCAACCGCTTTCTTCGTTAGTTTAGGCTACCCTAAAACACTTATAGCTGCCGGTCCGTTCCCGGCAGGTCGAAATCGAATCCCCGCGAGCGGCTACAGTTCGACGCCGCTCGGGATCAGGCTCCGGTGACGAAGCAAGTCGCCGTCGTCGTCGTAGACGAGGAACGTGCGTTTGTCGTACTCGACGAACGGTTCGCCGTCGAGGGTTATCGTGACGTGGTAGCGCCCGCCGTCGTCGGTCGTGTCCTCGTCGAACCCACGAGCGGCCCGGATGAACTGCAAGACGTCCCGGGCGGGGACGTTGAGCTCGAGGACGAACTCGCCGGTTACGCGGTTCGTGACGCTGACGACGCCGTCGGTATCTTCGGCGTCGATCGGGCCCTGGAGTCGAAGCGCGGCGTCCGTCTCTCGGGCTTCGAGTGGCTCGCCATCAGGGCCGGTGAGACGGTCTCGAAGGAGTGTCGCTGGACCGGTGCAGTCGATCGTTACGGCGGGTTTCTTCGGGTCACTGTCGGTCTCGATCCAGTCGACATTGCTGGCAGACAACGTGAAGTGCTCGCGCTTCATTACGCACCGGCAACTTCGCACTCACGAGGTATGAACGTAACGCCCATTGTGCGTTTTCTGCACATCTGAACAAGACAGTTCAGTAGGAGATGACGCTGACGTCCGTCGAATTCTCGCATCCGGTACTCGGCAATTGGCCATCTGATTTAAGACGATACGGCCTCTCCGTAGAAGAGACTGCGAACAGAGACGATGGAACCACACAGCGACACCGATGCTGGGGCCGAACTCGACACCACCGCGGACACTAACGAGAACGCGAATGCCCCCGCGAGTGACCCATCGTCGGCAACCGACACGAGCGAAGAGAGCGACGACGACGGTCCGACGCCCGCGGGACTCGAGGACGACACGACAATCCCTCCCGACTCGGCACTCGAGTCCACGTTCGACCAGATTCGACGCACCTTGCATCGAGTGGTCGAGGTGCTACAGGGCTCGCACATCGACGTGACGGCCTACGATCCCGAGGCACACGGCCCGCTCGTCACGTTCGACGACGTGAACGGCCTCGAGGAGGTCGATCGCTACTGGGTGAACGCCCCCTTCTCGTTCGTCGTGATCCAGTACGACGAGGCGGCCAACCACCACCGCTACCGGACGGTCGAACCCACGCTCACCAACGAGGAACGACTCGTGCTCCAGACGCTGCTCGAGGACGTGCGCGATCCGCTCCTCTACCGACAGACGGACGACGAAGACGTGGAGGAACTGCTTCGATCCACCGTCCGCGAGTACCTCGAGCGCTACGGCGCGGAGGTCGACATGGCGACGTTCTACCGCCTCTTCTACTACATATTCAGGGACTTTCGAGGCTACGGGCGGCTCGACCCGATCATGCACGACCCGCACGTCGAAGACGTCTCCTGTGACGGGTACGATCTCCCCATTTTCGTCTATCACGACCAGTATACGGACGTCGAGACCGACGTCAGCTTCGGCGAAGACGAACTCGATCGGTTCGTCGTCCGCCTCGCCCAGCACTCCGGACGCCACATCTCCATCGGCGATCCGATGGTCGAGACGACCCTCGAGGACGGCTCCCGGGCGGAACTCGCCCTCGGGACGGAGGTCACCCCGCGCGGATCGGCGTTCACCATCCGGAAGTACGCTGACGAACCGCTCACGCCGGTCGACCTCGTCCGGTACGGGACGTTCAGCGTCGAGCAGATGGCCTACCTCTGGCTGGCCATCGAGCACAACAAGAGCCTGCTCTTCGCCGGTGGGACCGCCTCAGGGAAGACGACGAGCATGAACGCCATCTCGATGTTCGTCCCACCGCGGTCGAAAGTGCTCACCATCGAGGACACCCGCGAACTTCAGTTACACCACGACAACTGGCTGTCATCGGTCACTCGCGAGCGCATTCACGAGGGAAAGAACGTCACGATGTACGACCTCCTGCGGTCGGCACTCCGCCACCGCCCCGAGTATATCGTCGTGGGCGAGGTTCGCGGCGAGGAGGCCATCACGCTCTTCCAGGCGATGAACACCGGTCACACGACCTACTCGACCATGCACGCCGACTCCGTGCAGACGGTCATCAATCGGCTCGAGAACGAGCCGATCAACGTCCCCCGGGCGATGGTCCAGAGCCTGGACATCCTCTCGGTGCAGACGCTCACCAGGCTCGGCGGCGAGCGCGTCCGGCGGAACAAGGTCCTCGCAGAGATCGAGGGCGTCGACCAGCGAACGGGCGAGCTGGACTACTCGACGGCCTACTCCTGGGACGGCGAGACGGACACGTTCACCGCCGAAACCAGCCACGTCGTGACCGAGATTCAACACGAGCGCGGCTGGACCCAGCGGGAGCTTCTGACCGAACGACGAAACCGGGAACGATTCCTCGAGTACGCGCTCGAACACGAGATTTCGGACTACCGACGATTCACAGCGCTCGTCAACGAGTACTACGCCGACCAGGAACGCGTGCTCGAGCGGATCGAGGACGCGAGCGAGAGCGACGGAGTCGACGGACTCGAGACAAGTGAAACCGGGACCGGCAAACTCGACGGAGTCGACGGAAGCACGAGCGGCGAAACCGAGACCGGCGAAAGCACGAACGACACGGACGCGACACCGCCGAAGCGAGCGGGCGACTCGCTCGAAACTGAGTGACGCGGAGAGATCGACTGCACCCACAATCATGACTCGCGCAAACTTCCTCCCGCTCGCGTTCGCGGTCGTCCTCTGTTCGCCAATCCTGCTCGCAGTCGTCAACCGGGGGGTCGACACGCTCCTCGCCCGAATAGCGGATCGGCTCTTCGGCCCCTACGTCGAGGAGTTCAGGTCCGAACACCCCGGGAGACAGGACTCGCTTCGAGCGGCACACATCCCGACCACCTACCGCGAGTACGGGGCGAAGTCGCTCCTCTACGCCGGCCTGCTCGCCGTCGTCGGCAGTATTCTCGGTATCTACGTCAGCTGGGGACTTCTGCTCGTCCTCTCGATCGAACCCGCGGTGATGCGCGAGCAACTGCCGGGTGCCCTCTCCTTTCTCGCGAACGTCGCCGGCATCCCGACGCTCTCGGCACTCGAGCTATTCGGGCTCTTACTCGTCTCCTGTCTGACCCTCGGCGTGCTCGCCGGCGTCGGCACCTACTGGTTTCGGTGGTGGTACCCGGGCTACGTCGCCGACAACCGGGCACGACGGATCGAGTACACCCTGCCGTCGACCGTCGCGTTCATTTACGCCCTCTCACAGAGCGGGATGGAGTTTCCGACGGTCGTCCGCATCGTCGCCGCTCACGACGACACCTACGGGGAGGCCGCGAGCGAGTTTCGCGTCGCCGTCCGGAACATGGACACCTTCGGGACGGACGTGATCACGGCGCTGCAGACGATGAGCCGACGTTCCCCGAGCCCCCAGTTCCGCGAGTTCTCCGAAAATCTGATCAGCGTCCTCAAGAGCGGCCACAGCCTCTCGTCGTTCCTCGAGCGCCAGTATCACGACTATCAGGAGGAGTCGGAGTCCCAGCAAGAACGCATGCTCGACTTGCTCGGCACGCTCGCGGAATCGTACGTCACCGTCCTGGTCGCCGGGCCGCTGTTTCTCATCACGATCCTGTTCGTCATCGGCATCTCCGTCGGCGACACCCTCGGCCCCCTGCAGGTGTTGATCTACGTCATCCTGCCGTTTGGCAATCTGGCCTTCATCGTCTACCTAAGCATGGTCACCGACTCGGTCAACCCCGGCCGAACGATCGACGAAGGCGACGTCGACGACCCGGGACCGTACCAGCAGGCTCTCGCCCGAACCGACGGTGGACTCCGAAACGACACCTCACCCCCGCCGAACGTCGAGCGAATTCACATCTACAAGCGCCTCCGAGCGGTTCGAGAGCGACTGGGATCTCCCCTCGAGACGCTGCTCGACCGGCCGGCACGCTCGCTCCTGGTAACGGGACCGATCGCGCTCGGGTTGATCGCCTGGCGGCTCCCCAAGGCGACGACCGAGGCCGGAATCGACGCGGCCGTCATCGACGACGTCCTGGTCGTCGCCGGCCTCCTCGTGGGGACCACGTTCGCCCTCCTGTACGCGATTCATCGACGACGAATCGACGCCGTCGAAGCGGCGATTCCCGACTTCCTCGACCGCCTCGCGAGCGTCAACGAGGCCGGTGTGGCGCTCGTCTCGGCGATCGGTCGCCTCCGCGAATCGGATCTCGGCGCGCTCGACGTCGAACTCGAACGCATCTGGGCGGACGTCCAGTGGGGGGCCGACCTCGAGACGGCGGTCGTCCGGTTCGGCGCCCGGGTTCGGACGCGGGCGGCCTCCCGCGTCGTGACGCTCCTCACGGAGGCGATGAACGCCAGCGGAAACCTCGCCACCGTGTTGCGGATCGCCGCCCGACAGGCCGCGGCCGATCGACGACTCAAGCGCGCCCGCCAGCAGGCGATGCTCGAGTACATGGTCGTCGTCTACATCTCGTTTCTCGTCTTCCTGTTCATCATCGCCGTCCTGGCGGGCTACATGCTGCCGACGCTCCAGGCGGCCGCCGTCGAGGGCGGCAGCGAGTCGCTCGAATCGTCCCAGGTCGACGGGCTGTCGGGACTCGACAACGTCGACGCCGCGACGTACACGCTCCTGTTCTACCACGCGACGCTCATTCAGGGGGCGCTTTCGGGGCTGATCGCCGGGCAGCTAAGCACAGGAGACGTGAAATCCGGGGTGAAACACGCCGTGGCGATGGTCGCGCTCTCGTTCGTGCTGTTCGCGGTCGTGATCTGAGGGTCGAAGTGCTGTTCGTGGTCGTGGTCTAAGGATCGAAGTGCTGTTCGTGGTCGTGGTCTGAGGGCCGTCGTGATTCGAGAATAATCGTCGACGGCGAACTCGAGTCATTCCTCGCCAGTCTGGCCGTCCGTGTCGGAATCGTCGACGGTAATACGGCGCGGCTCGACGGGTTCGTCGTTCCCGCCCTTGCCGCCGCCGACTGGAATCTTCGTCTGCAACTCGCTGGCGAACGACTGGACCCGGTCGAGCAGCGTCTCGACTTCCTGTTCGAACTCCTCGACGGATCGTTCGACGTAGTGGACGCGCCGGGTCGGGATCCGCCGGATGATGTCGTGGCCCTCCTCGTCCTCGTCGGTCTTGATGATCCAGTGGTCCTGAAAGTACGCGACGTGTTCGTTCGGGATCGTCTTCCTGACGGTTCCCTCGTCCGGTTCCTCGTAGACGATCGTCGCCTCGCCGAGATCGCGCTGGATCTCGAGATCGTCGTCGACAACGTCGGTCATGGGCGAACGTGCGCCACGAGCGGGTGTAGTCATTGTGCTTGCAACGGAACAGACAGCCACCCGCCGAAGTAGTCGATGGGTTCCACGACTTCTGGCGGTGTCGACGCTGCGCATCGACCGACGCGTTCGAACGGGCCCCTCACGGACAGGAACGAACGTTTTTGGTTCGACGCCACCGACCTCGAGCCAGATGGATAGACGAGGCGACGTGGTCGACGTGACTGACGTGACCAGCGTCCAGGAAACCTACGACCGGATCGCCACCCACTTCGCGTCCACGCGCGAGTACGCCTGGCCGGAGGTGGAGGCGTTCGTCGACGAGTACGTCGAGATCGGAGACGGACACGAAGTCGGCCTCGACCTCGGCTGTGGCAACTGCCGGCACGCCGAGGTGCTCGCCCAGCACGTCGAGCGCGTCGTCGGCCTCGACGTCAGCCGCGGATTGCTCGAGACCGGTCGAAACCGCGCCCTCAAGCACGGTTTCTCGGTGGATCTCGTGCAGGGCGAGGCTGTCTCCCTTCCGCTCCGAGGCAACGCTGTCGACGTCGCCGTCTACGTCGCGACGATTCACCACCTGCCGACCAGGGCAGCGCGGGTAGCCAGCCTCGACGAACTCGCTCGGGTGCTCGACCCCGGGGGCAGTGCCCTCGTGAGCGCCTGGAGCACCGCCCACGACGCCTTCGAGGAGACCACGGGCTTCGATACAACTGTCGAGTGGACGCTCCCCGGTGGCGAGACGGTCGATCGCTTCTACCATATCTACGACCCCGACGAGTTCGAGGCCGATCTCGAGACGAGCGCGCTCGAAACCGTCTCTCTCGAGATCTCGAGCGGCAACTGCTACGCGGTGGTTCAGCTTCGTTCCTGACTCGGGTCGGCGATGGCCCGGAGACTGCCGAGAGCGAAACCGGTACCGTTTCTCCCTCCCACCGTCTCGAGACTCATATGGCCGATCTGAATCCGATCGCGAAGCGCATCCACAACGTCTCTCCCAGGCCGGTTCGACTCACCCTCGAGGACGGCACCGAGGCCGTGTTCGAGATGGACTGGGTCGAGTTCTTTCAGCAGGAGTTCAAAGCCGAAGGGAGCCGCGAGGACGAACCCGACGTCGAGTATCGGTTCGTCTCGAGCGCGGACAACGAGTCCGTCCTCGTCGGTCGCCGGGCGTCGAACGAGGAGGGAGACGAAGCGGACTGGTCGATGGTCGGACGCGTACTCGAGGCTGAGGCGGCGGACGAGTAGCGTCCGTCACCGCCCGTCGATCTCCTCGATCGTCACTCCGGCGGCCCCTGCCACGCCGTCGCGTCGTCGGCCGGGTCGTAGCCGACGACCTCGCGTGCGTGCTCGAGGTCGAGCCAGCTTCGGTCGCTCGCGCTACGGCCGTAGAAGACGTCGAACTCGCCCCGTTCGTCGTCAGTCCCGGCTCGAGCGACCTCGGCCCCGCGCTCGAGACAGCGAGCGACCTCCCGGGCGAGGTCTCGACGCGACTGCCACATGCACTTCTGACGGGCAACCTGCTCCTCGTAGGCCTCGCTATCGCGTTCGAACTCGCCCCGGTCGACGCCGCGCTCGGCGTCCCCGTAGGGGTGGTCGTACTCCGGGTCGCGAACCGAACCGATCCGAATCGCGTAGCAGTTCACCCCGTGGGCGTCCGCCGCCAGTTGTCCCATCGCTTCGCCAAAGACCTTGACGACGCCGTAGCGAGAGTCGGGCCGCGGCGGGGCGGTGTGATCTATTTCGAGGTCGTAATCCGGGCTGTAAATCTCGGGCGCGTTCTGCACCTCGTACATGCCGACCGCGTGGTTCGACGAGGCGTAGACGACCGTCTCGAGGCCCTCGTTGGCCGCCGCCTCGAGAACGTTTCCGATCGCCTGGCAACTCGCGGCGAATCCCTCGCTCCAGGCAAGCGAGTTCGACCCCGGGCCGCCGAGGAAGTCGGGCATCCCCAGGTGGATGACGGCGTCCTGTCCGACCATCGCCTCCCGGACGGTCCCGTAGTCGGTGACGTCGCCCATCGTCGTTTCGTACTCGGGGTGGGGTTCGATGTCGATCCAGGTGGGCTCGAGGGAGGGGTCGAGTTCGGACTCGAGGTGCTCGCGGAGCGCGGTGCCGACCGTGCCGTTCGCGCCAGTGACGAGGACGTTCATACGGGCTGTACGGGTGCCTCGTACAAAGCGTTCCGTGCGAGAGCCTCGATCCTGTGACTCGTAATGACCCCATCCGTCCATTGCGAATCGCCGCTCGAGTGTTGTGACTCGAGACTGTTTACCAGACAAAGCCGCTTTGTTGAAATCGTTCGAAGATGGTGATCTTTGGCTGCTGAATACAGAACATGAGTTCGGCAGAGCGGCAACTAAGCGTGGCTACTATTAGATAGATGATGCGTATGACGGTGGGGATTTGTGTGTCGCGACCGAACGGTCCGGTGTGAACCAGACCGACACCAGCGCACGATCGGAGTCGAAGTCAGAACTCGATACCGTGCGGGCCGCGGCGAGAAGCGGCCGTAAGTACCTCTCCAGAGGAGCACCGTATCTCCGGCACGGCGTCGAATCGGGTACAGTAACGGCGATTATCGGAGGGACTGGCCTCCTCAGCGGTACCCGAGCGCTCCTGGCCGGCGAGCGCGAGCGCGGGCTCGCCAGGCTCGTCCTGGGAGCCGGGTTCATGGCGGCCGCACTCGGCCAGCGCCGGTCCCATAGCCGCGGCGAGGTGCCTGACGTCGAGCAAACTGACGTGGTAGACACGTCGCCCGATCTCGATGCGGTCACCGATGAAACCGGCGACGTCGGCGAGGAAGACCACACCACCGGCGAGACGGCCGTGGAGGTCGCTGACACGTCGCCAGAAATCGAGAACGTGGAATCGGGGCTCGAGCCCGAATCTGACGCCGAGTCGGCATCGGTCGGCCAGCGCGATGTCGTCGACATCGGCGTCGAGAGCGAGGACCTATCGGAGGCAACCGAACGCGAAACGGGGGATGCCGGTGGCGAGGAAGGGGAAAGCGACGAGACGACGACCGAGGAGGACACTGACGCCGGCGATAGCACCGAAACAGAGGATATCGATCGTCTGGGAGAGGCGGCCTTCGACAGGCAGAGTCGGGAGGTCCCGGCGCCACAGCGAGCGTTCAACCAGGGCTATCTGGCCCACTCGACCGAGACGTTCTGGGGAATCCGTGCGCGCGACGACGCGGTGTTGATCTCCATCGATTACGACGCTCTCGAAGGGCGCGACGAGATACAGTACGTTGCCAGCAGTGAAATCGGTCAGGACGTCCGCGAGCTACCGATCCCCGACGCCGTTCTCAACCACTGGGACGAGGTATTCGGCGGCGGTACCGCCGTCATCGGCGGCGATGACATCCTATTCGTTACGACCGAGGATCTCGCGACTGACGGCCTGCTACGTATTCTCCCTGCGAAGTGGGCCGACGACCTGTCGACGTAACGATTCGGTTCGACCCCAAGAACCGGTTCCGCGTGAGTGTATTCAGCATAGCTGCTGAAACGTATCTCCGTCAGAGGAGTTCGACAAGACCAGTAAATCGAAATCGAAATCCGTGCACTACTCGAGTCCCGATTACTCGAGATCAGGACTCTCAAGTGTCGTTTGTGCTCGAGAGAGGGCCATCGCTTGAGAGGTGTGTCGTCCACCGGCTGCGCGGTTCGGGATTTGAACTCGATGGCAACGCGCGGTCCAGAATTTGAACCACCTGAAGACGGTCTCACTCACTCCGTTCGTGAGCGTGCGTCTTCCGTAGTTCAAATCCCATAATCGCACATTTTCTCCTCACGTATTTTCTCCTCACGTCCGTTCGTCGAAAAGTGCGCGGTCCGGGATTTGAACCCGGGTCATCAGCTTGGAAGGCTGAGGTCATAGCCGCTAGACCAACCACGCAGGCACCCGGTTGTTGGGCACCCTGGTTTAAGGGCGTTCCCTTTTCGGACGCTACTTATACACCGACCCCCCGGGATACACAAACCCCATCGATAAGGGCACGCGCGTCGAAGAATACCCCATGAAGCTTCGATCCGCCCTCGGAGCGGCCGCCGGAACCGTCGGCCTGACCGCACTCGGGAATCGCCTCCTGGCGTCCCGCGCCGGTCCCCTCGAGAACCCCGTTCCCGGCGTCGAGCGAACCTATCACTGGCGAGGGATGGACGTCCGGTACACGGTCGCCGGCGAGCCGGACGCCCCAGACATGGTGCTGGTTCACGGGATCCACGCCGCGGCGAGCGGGCAGGAGTTCGCCGACGTCGTCGACGAGCTCGCTGACACCTACCGCGTGACGGTCGTCGACCTCCCCGGATTCGGGCGTTCCGACCGCCCGCCGCTCGTCTACTCGCCCGAACTCTACGCCGAGTTCATAGCGGAGTTCATCCGCGACCAGACCGAGACACCCATCGTCGTCGCCTCCTCGCTCACGAGCGCGTTCGCCGTCGACGCCGCGTCCGAGGTCGACCTCGAGCGCCTGATCCTGATCTGCCCGCTGGCCGACACCACCGAGCGCCGGCCGTGGATCCGGACCCTGTTCCGGACCCCGCTCGTCGGCACCGCGCTGTTCAACGTCCTCGTGAGTAAACCCTCGACCCGGTACTTCTATGAGCGCGACGGGTTCTACGACGCCGATCGGATCGACCCCGCGGCCCTCGAGTACGCCTGGCAAAGTGCCCACCAGCCCGGGGCGAAGTACGCGCCGGCCTCGTTCGTCGCCGGCACGCTCGACCCCGATTCCGACTTCGACCTGGCGACCGAACTCGCGGCACTCGAGACCCCGACCACGCTGGTCTGGGGGCGAGACGCCGAACTCGTCCCGCTCCGGGACGGCCGGGAACTCGCGGACGCCGCCGATCTCGACCTCGTCGTCATCGACTACGCGACGCAGATGCCCCACGCCGAACACCCGGATAAGTTCCTCGAGTACGTCTCGGCGGAGTTGCCACGGACGGATTCCTGATTCCGCATTCGTCCGGGCTCCTCGAGGGGAATCCGAACACGAACCAACCGGACCAGACCGAAGATGCTCACCGATACCCCCGGACTCCACCACGTCACGACGATCACGGGCTCGCCCCAGCCGACGCTCGACTTCTATCTCGAGACGCTCGGGTTGACCCTGTGCTGTCGGACGGTCAACTTCGAGGACATCCTCGCTCACCACCTCTACTTCGGCGACCCGTCGGCGACACCGGGAGCGGTCCTGACGTGCTTTCCCTACGGCGACGTCGATCCGGGGCGCCTCGGTGCGCCCCAGCCGACGGCCGTTGCCTTCGCGATCCCGCCGGATTCGATCGCATTCTGGCGACGGCGACTCGAGGATCGGGGCCACGAGTTCGCGGAGGAAACCCGGTTCGACGACCGCGTGCTCTCGATCACCGATCCCGACGGCACGCCGATCGAACTCGTCGAGCGGTCGTCGCCGATCGCGGAGGTCTCGCCGATCGAGGCCCGAGAAGACGGCCCCGTCCCGCCGTCCGTCGGCATCCGCGGGCTCCACGGCGTGACGCTCACGCCGGTCGACCCCTACGCGACCGCGGCCACGCTCGAGACCCTGGGGCTCGAGCGAGTCGGCCAGGAGGGGGATCGAATTCGCTATCGCGCAGACGGCACTCACGCGAGAGTTATCGATATCCTCGACCGATCCCTGCCGTACGGCCGCGAGGGGCCGGGGACGATCCACCACGTCGCCGTCCGGGCCGCGAGCGTCGACGAACTCTACGAGTGGCACGGCCTGTTTCGTGAGCGCGGGTACGAGACCTCCCGGGTGAAAGACCGCCACTTCTATCACTCGCTGTACGTCCGCGGGCCAGGCGGCATCCTGTTCGAACTCGCGACCGAGTCGCCCGGCTTCGACGTCGCCGACTCGAGTCCCGACGCGCTGTACCTGCCACCCCGGTTCGAGGCCGACCGCGAGCTGATCGAGAGCCAGTTACCGCCGGTGACGATTCCCGGTGGCGACGGGGGTGACAAGGATGAATCGGAGGTCGACGAAACCGGCGGATCAGGAGCCAACGAAACCGACGAAGCGGTGGCAGACGAAACCGATAGCCGGGTCGATCGGCCGTGACCGAGGATCGGCAACCCTCACACGCGACCGACTCGATACTCCAGGCCGGAGCGCCAGCGGGAGCGAGCCGGGCCGCCCTCGTCGTCGTCCACGGCCGAGGCGCGACCGCACAGGGGGCGATCAACCTCTTCGACCCGCTCTCGCGCCACGGCCTCGCCGTCTTCGCCCCGCAGGCGTTCCGGGGCCGGTGGTATCCGTCGACGTCGACGCCTGAAACGGGACTCGAGCCGGACGACCCCTGGCTCGCGGCGAGCGTTGACCGCGTCGAGGCGTGTCTCGAGAGAGCGACGGGTGTCGGCGTCGGTGCCGAGCGAACGGTGTTCGTCGGCTTCTCCCAAGGGGCTCGCGTCGTAGCCGAATTTTTGTGTCGAGCTCCTCGACGTTACGGCGGTGCCGGCATCCTCGCGGGAACCGTTCCTGGCTTCTCGGACGAGTCCGACGGACCGCCGGATCGCCAGTCGCGGTCTCCGTCTCGACTACCGGACGGCTCGCTCGAGGGAACTCCAATCTTGCTCGCGTTCGGCGACGACGACCCGTACGTCTCCCCGGCGGCCGCCCGAGCGAGTGCGACGGTTCTCGAGGAATTGGGTGGCGACGTCGAGGTGATGTCGACGCCGAACACCGGCCACGCCGTCAGCGACGAGGCGTTCGTCTGGCTCGAGCGACGGATCGAGACAGTTCTCGAGTCGGCGACTCGGTAGCGGGCCACTCGACGTCTACATTCCCATATCCGCTGCAGGCTCCGGAACCGGTAGCTCGTGTGGTGTCACTCCCAGGCGCTCGGCGACGTGATCGAGGGCCATGTCGAACCCGTAGTAGCGCTCCAGTTCGTCGCCCGTCGCGGTCGGTCGAACCTTGAGCATCGCGTATCCCTCGCGGTTCTGAGCGACGGCCGCCGTGGTTCCGTCGCGGTCGAACTCGAGTACCCGTTCGTCGCCCGTTTCGCTGTAGGTCGCGGTGATGCCATTTGCCTCGGCACGCGTATCGTCGGCGTCACTAGTCTCTCGCTCGTCGGCGTCACTACCCCTTCGTTTGTCAGCATCGCCATTCCCTCGCTCATCGGTCATACGACGCGATTCCAGGGCCGGGTACGCGAAGGTATCGGTTCCGGACTCCTGGACAGACCACCGACTCGTTTCGACGGTGGTATCGAATCGCGTGATAATCAGTCCTTGACGAGAGTATGGATCCCGTACTTATTCGACCGGCCCTCGAGTGTCGACCCGATGACGCGCTCGAGACTCGTTTCGCGACGCCGGTTCGTGGCCCTCCTCGGGGCGACTACGGGGTCGTCGCTCGTGGCCGGGTGTCTGGCGGAGGGAGAGCCGGAATCCGACGGGGGCCCTGAGGATGAAAGCGACGACACAACGACCGAATCGAACGATTCCGACGACGACTCCGCGACCGGTGAGAGCGAACCGGACGACCACGAATCCGATAGCGACGGCGAGACGGAAGAGGACGACGGCCAATCCAACCACGAATCCGATGCGAACGGTTATAACGAGGACGGCGACAGCAATGGAACGGAGAAAACGGATGGCTCCGACGAAACGGCCCCGGCGGTCGTCGACGAGTTCGTCTTCGAGGCTCGGACGTCTCACTTCACGGGGCTCGAGCCGTCCGCCATCGCCGACGAACGGAACCCGACGCTTGTGCTCACTGAAGGGGAGCGGTACACGATCACCTGGCACAACGCAGACGGACACGTACACAACGTCGAAATCCGGGATGAAAACGAGGACGTCGTCCAGGACTACCGAACCGAGCCGACGGACGCCGAGTCCCAGTCGCTCACGTTCGAGGCGACCGCGGATGCGGCGGCGTACGTCTGCGACCTGCACGACTCCTGGGGCCAGCGCGGGTCCATCGATGTCGTTTCCGACGGTGGCGGCGCGTAGCTGGTGCTCGAGGTTTGGTGAACGCGCACGCGATCATGTTGTTCACGCGAGAAAACGTACCCGGACACGAGAGTACGGTAATTACGAGATGTACGAACAGCGAGCGCGACCGCAAGCGTACTCGAGTCGGTCACCGCCCAATCCGAAACGGGACGGCCGTCCGAACCGATACCCCTAACTCGTTCGTCACGAACTGCCACCTGTTCGCAGCCGTGACCGCCACCGACGACCGATCGGCCTACCAGCACCTCGCGAGCCTGCGGGCTCCGCGGTCGGCTGCCGGCCGCTGGGCGCTCTGTTCGGCGGTCGCCTTCCTGTACAGCTGGTACGTCGCACTCGACCTCCACGGTGCCGCTCTCGGCCGTCCGTTCGACGGCGTCGTCGTCGATCCGTCGGCCCTGGCGAGCGGGCTCGAGGTCGTCGCGCTCGTCGTCGGCGCGTTCTTCGTCGTCGCCGTTCCCCACGAGCTCCTCCACGGCGTGGTCATGCGCCACTTCGGCGGCCGACCGCACTACGGCGTCCGGACGGCCCGGTTCGGGATTCCCTACGCCTACACCGAGACGCGAACCGACTACGGCCGCAACCAGATGCTTGCCATCCTGGTCGCCCCCGTCGTCGTCATCTCGGTCGTCGGATTCGCGCTCGCGGTCGGCCTGGGCGCTCGATGGCCCCTCGTCCTCCTCGCCGCCAACGTCGCGGGATCCGTCGGGGACTGCTGGATGGCCAGCCGGCTGCTCGAGTACCCCGAGTGCGTTCGCGTCGGACCGGCGCCTGCCGATGGGGGCGGAGACGAGGACGAAGACGGCGACGGAAACGAAGACGGGGATGAAGACGAATTCGGAGCCAGGAACGAGAACAGGGACGGAGCACTTGCAATATACGGTCGTTCTACAGGCTCACAGTCGAGGCCGCCCGCTCGAGTCGTCCACTCCTTTCTCGTCGGAACCGTCGGAACGGTCATCGTACTCGCGCTGGCACTCGTCCTCCTCGTGTTTGCCTCGCTCGCCTTCGATTCGGGTGCCGTCGTACTCGCCGACGGCGACGGGAACTGGCTCCTCTTCCGTCACGAACCGACGGCTGACCGTGGCGTACTGATCGAGGTCGGCCACCGGGTCGTCGCGGCGCTCGGAGCGGTGGGTGGAGTCCTCTGGCTCGGCGTCGGCAGGGGACTCGAGGCACCACGTTGAGCTCGAATCGAGTTCGACGATCGACCATCACTGGAGTCTGCGCGAGCGTTGGGGCACTCAGACCAGCAGAGAACTGTTCACGACAGGTCAGACCTATACAGACCAGCTCAAACCAGCTTCTTGACGAGTCCGTAGGCGGCGTCCCGGAGGCCGTCGGGAAGAAAGCGCGCGTAGAGGCCGTACTCGGCGAGCGGGCCGACCGGATACCGGGCTGGCGGCTCGGGACACGTTCCCGCGTGGACGACGGCCGCGGCCACGTCCTCGGGCTCGGAGGCCAGCGGCCCGCCACCGCCGACGAGTTGGCTCTCCTCGATAATCTCGTAGAGCGACTCGTACGCCGGCGTTCGGTCCTCCGGCACTTCCTCCTCGACCCGCTCGGTGAACGAGGTCTCGACCGGCCCGGGTTCGATCACCACGACGTCGATCCCGAAATCCTCGACCTCCGCACGGAGCGCGTCGCTCATCGCCTCGAGCGCGTGTTTCGACCCCGAATAGGGGCCGGTTCCGGCGAAGGAGAGACGACCGAGTACGGAGGAGACGTTGACGATCCGGCCGGACCCCTGCGCTCGCATGTGCGGAAGCGCCGCGCGAGCGAGGCGATGTGGGCCGTAGACGTTCACGTCGAACTGGTGGTGCAGGTCGGCCGTCGACGTGTCCTCGATTGGCCCCATCTGGGCGTAACCGGCGTTGTTGACCAGGCAGTCGATCGCGCCGCCGATGTCGACCGTTCGCTCGACGATGCGAGCGACCTGGTCGGGATCGGTGACGTCCAACTCGAGGGTCTCACAGCCGGCGTCGGCGAGGTCCTCGATGTCGGCCGTGTCGCGAGCGGTCGCGACGACCCGCCAGTTCTCGTCCAGGAACGCGCGGGCGGTCGCCCGCCCGATTCCGGACGAGCAGCCGGTGATCAGGACGCATCGCTTTCGCGTGTACCCTTCGGCGTCTCGAGCGGCTTCGTCCGTCCCCGGGCGGGACGCGCCTTCGTTCCGGTCGATACCCTCGCGGTCGGCGGATGGCTCGTCGATGGCCACCCCGTCTGCGTCGTCCGCCGCTGCCTTCGTCATAGGAGACTGATTCGAGCGAGGGGGCCTAAGTATCGACGGTTTGTCGCGCTGCGTGGAATCGCACGGCCGAGGACGCACTTGAGCGATAGAGGATTCGGGCGTGCGAGGACGGACTCGAAGCAGGCGAGGACGGACTCGAGGCGAAAACGGGCGACCCCGACGAACTTTTATCGCTGCCGACACGAGAGACGGTAGCTGTGTCGCCGACTCTCACATCACTCGCTGCGGGCGTCGTCTTCGGAATCGCTCTCGCCGCACCGCCCGGCCCGATGAACGCGATCATCGCCGAGGAGAGCGTGCTTCGAGGCTGGGGTGCCGGATTCAGGGCCGGCCTCGGGGCGATGATCGCCGACGTGCTCTTTCTCGTCCTCGCGTTCGTCGGCGTCGTCGCCGTCGTCGAACGCTACGGCGTCCTCCAGTCGGCGCTCTATCTCCTCGGGGGCGTCCTCATGCTCGTCTTCGCGGTTGGCGCCTGGCGGGAGGCCCGCGGCGACGCGTCGTTCACCGACGACCTCGAGTCGGGAGCGACCGGCTTCCAGAAGGCGTTCGTCCTCGCCGCGACGAACCCGTTCCAGATCGGGTTCTGGCTCACCGTCGGCGTCGGCCTCATCAAGCCGGGGACGCTCGACGTGCTCGCCCACGTACCCGGAATTGGTGATGCGCTCGCCGGATCGTTCGTCGTCGAGACCGGGAGTTTCGCCCTCCTGGTCGGCTTCTTCGGTGGGATCGTCCTCTGGATCACGACCTACCCCGCGGCTCTGGCTCAAGCGGGTCGACGCGTCGACGCCTTCGCCCCCGCGGTGGCTCTCGTGAGCGGAATCCTCCTCGCTGGGTTTGGCGTACTGTTTCTCGGCCTCGGCGTGATCGGACTCGTGTGAGAAGGGTGTCCGTCGTTCCGGTTGGAACAAGCGTTTATAGGCTCCATCGAGAAGGAGGAAGCGATGAACCTCGGATTCGGTGCGATCAATCCGATCCAGTCGACAGTCCCGGACTGGCAGGCTATCGTGGTCGCCCTGCTCACCCAGCTCGGCGACGTCTGGTTCGTCGCCGTCGTCCTCCTGGGGCTGTACTGGTTTCACCCGTCGAAACGTCGCGAAGTCGCCACGCTCGCCGGGGTGATGCTCGCGGGAATCGGTATCTACCGCGGCTTCAAGGCGCTGTTCGCGATTCCCCGCCCGGACGAACCGCTCCGGGACCCGGAGACCGTCTCGACGATGGTCCAGCCCCTGTACGAGGCGACGGCGACCGCGACCGGGTACGGGTTCCCGAGCGGGCACGCCACGACGAGCACGATCCTCTACTTCGGCCTGGCGGGCGTCCTCGCCGTCGGAAGCCGACGGACGCGATACGCCGCTGCCGCCGCCCTCGTCGCCACCGTCTCGGCGACTCGCGTCGTCCTCCGGGTCCACTACCTCCAGGACGTCGTCGCCGGCGTTGCCCTCGGACTGACGCTGCTGGCCGGGACGTACCTCGTCCTCTCTCGCGTCGACACCGACGAACCCGCAGCGACCTTCGGACTGGCCATCCTGTGTAGCGGATTCTACCTGCACACTAGCGCCGCCGAACCGGACGCGATACTCCTGGCCGGAGCCACCCTGGGTGCGTTCGTCGGCTGGCAGGCGACCCGTATCGACGGCAGCCGGATTCGGATGACGCCGTTCGGTCGCCCCGTCTCGAGTCGCGCGCTGATCGCGGCGCTGTCGCTGGGCGCGGCACTCCTCGCCGTCGCGACGGTTACCCGGGTGCCCGCATTGGCCACGAGTCTCGTTGCGGGCCTGTTCACGGCGTTTGCGATCAGTGCACCCGTCGTCCGACCTTCGAGCCTCGAACGCGTCATTCCCGCGTGATCTGGGTTGATCACTAGAGAAAACATATAGTGGGTGGCGAATAACTGGCTATCTGAAGGTATGGTTTCGTCGAGCACCCGTCTCGTCACCAGTCTCCTCTTCGTCTTCGTCGTGACCACGGCCAGTGTCGTGGGGATCGTCGCCGGAACCGCGGTAGCGGTGGCCACGGAAGACGACGACATCGACGGCTCGAGCGTAGGTACGCTGCTCGAGTCGACGACTCTGCCAGTCGACGAGTTAGACGACGATCTGGACGACGATATCGAAGAGACGAACGAGACGGTCAATGAGACGACGGACTCGGACGAAAACGTAACTGACGGAAACGTAACCGATGAAAACGTAACCGACGAGAGTGAGAACACCACCGACTCCGTCGAAGACGAAACTGACGAGACAACCGACACCGACGACGCAGTCGACACCGACGAAAATCTAACCGACGATGTCGATGGGACGGCTGAATCCGACGAAACCGTGACCGACGATGGAGACGACGTGGTTGCGGACTCGAGTGACACGCTCGAAAACACGACCGACGGAACTACTGAGACAGTCAACGACACGACGGCCTCGACGGAGATGGTAGTCGAAACGGCAGAAAGCACTACCGAAACCGTCGAGGACACCGCGAACGAAACAGTCGATGCGGTCGAGGACACGGCTGACGAGACGGTCGACTCGATCGAGGACACGACTGACGAAGCTACCGAAGCCGTCGAGAACACGACTGACGAGACGGTCGACGTGGTCGAGGACACCACGACTACCGACGCCGTGACCGAACTCGATACCACGACCTCGGCCACACTTTCGGGCACTCGCCTGCTCGAGACACGACTCGACGCCGATGTGAGCGTCGATGCGTCCACCGATGACGCGAAATCCGATGACGACGCAGACGAATCGCTCGAGGGAACTGAGACGGCGCTCGACGGGGAAACTGAGGGGAACGAAGCCACCGAAGGGAACGAGCATCGAGACGATGACGCCACGACCACCACCGACGATAGCGGGTCCGGATTCGGCTCCGCTTCGAGTCCCGAGACGCAACATGCCGTCAACGGTGTGCTCGTTGGGTTACTCGGCGCGGTAGCCGTGTCGGGAATGGGGGCTAGCGCTGGTGCTGGTGTCGGTGCCGGTGCTGGCGCCGGTGCCGGGAAGAGCACAACGAACGCCGTCGCCAGTTGGACTGGCAGCCAGCCTCGTCGATTGCTGACTGCGCTCCGGGACGCCCTCCCGGTCCCGGTCGAGGCGCTGGCCCTCCTCCGGTACAGCCGGTACGACGACTCGGATCCGCTCGAGAACGACCACCGACGAACCGTCTTCGACACGATCACCGAGGAGCCGGGACTGTACCTCTCGGCACTCAGCGACCGGAGCGGCGTCGCCCTGTCGACCGTTCGCCACCACGTTCGGGTGCTCGAAGACGAAAACCTGCTCACCTCGGTCAAAGTCGGCGGCAAGCGACGCTACTTCCCGATCGAGGCGGACGGTGCGGACGGGATGGACGGAGTGGGCGGGACGGACGGGGGCGACCACGAGCGATACGCCATCCTCGCCGAACCGGCCCGCCGACGGGTGCTCGAGGAGCTGGCCGTACTCGAGCACGCGTCCAACGGACGCCTCGCCGAGGCGCTCGACCTCGATCCGAGCACCGTCTCCCACCACCTCACGACGCTCGAGGAGGCTGGCTTCGTCGTCCGCGAACGAGATGGCCGGGCCGTCCGTAATCGACTCTCCGAGGACGCCAGATCGGCCCTGCTCGAGGCCGAAGTCGACGCCGACTCGAGCGATACTGCGTCGACTCCGGCACCGGCGGACGACTGACGTTTCGCGTGCTCGCGGGCACGCACAGCCGCGGTGTCCGTCGGTTTCCCCGAAAGGGTTATCCGGGGCTCGGTCGTACCGGGGCCCAATGATCGTGCCTCGAGGACCGGGAGGTGAGACGCCGTGGAGCTGATTATCACGGAGAAGGACAACGCGGCGAGACGCATCGCAGAGATTCTGAGCGGCGAGTCCGCCGACGCGACCCGCGAGAACGGCGTGAACGTCTACGAGTGGGGCGGCAAGCGCTGCGTCGGGCTGTCGGGTCACGTCGTCGGCGTCGACTTCCCACCGGAGTACTCGGACTGGCGGGACGTCGAACCCGTCGAACTCGTCGACGCCTCGATCGAGAAGACGCCCACGAAGGAGAACATCGTCGCGACCCTTCGCATCCTGGCCCGCCAGGCCGACCGCGTGACCATCGCGACCGACTACGATCGCGAGGGCGAACTCATCGGCAAGGAGGCCTACGAGATCGTTCGCGAGGTCAACGAGGAGGTACCGATCGATCGGGTTCGCTTCTCCTCGATCACGGAAAACGAAGTCCAGAGCGCCTTCGCAGAACCCGACGAGATCGACTTCAACCTCGCGGCGGCAGGCGAGGCGCGCCAGATCATCGACCTGGTCTGGGGAGCCGCGCTCACCCGGTTTCTCTCGCTGTCGTCGGGCCAGCTCGGCAACGACTTCATCTCCGTCGGGCGAGTGCAGAGTCCCACCCTCAAGTTGATCGTCGACCGCGAGCGCGAGATCGAGGCCTTCGACCCCGAGACCTACTGGGAGCTGTTCGCCGACCTGATCAAGGACGACGACCCGTTCGAGGCCCAGTACTTCTACCTCGACGAGGACGATAACGAGGCCGAACGTGTCTGGGAGGAATCGGCCGCCGACAGCGCCTACGACACGCTCTCGAGCGCCTCCTCGGCGACGGTCACGTCGGTCAACGCACGGACGCGAACGGACACGCCGCCGGCGCCGTTCAACACGACGCAGTTCATCCGCGCGGCGAGTGCCATCGGCTTCTCGGCCAAACGCGCCATGTCCATCGCGGAAGACCTCTACACTGCCGGGTACATCACCTATCCGCGGACGGACAATACCGTCTACCCCGACGACCTCGAGGCCGAGGAATTGCTCGACTCGTTCGTCGGCCACCCCGTCCTAGGCGAGTCCGCCGAGAACCTGCTCGAGGGCGACGGCGACCTCGTGCCCACAGAGGGCGACGAGGAGACGACCGACCACCCGCCGATCCACCCGACCGGCGAGATTCCGGCCCGCGGCGGCGACGTCGACGAGGACGAGTGGCGGGTCTACGAACTGGTCGTCCGCCGGTACTACGCGACGGTCGCCGAACCGGCGATCTGGGAGCACCTCAAGGTGGTCGCCGAGGCCGACGCCTGTCAGCTCAAGGCCAACGGCAAGCGCCTCGTCGAAGCGGGCTACCACGACGTCTACCCGTACTTCAACACCTCCGAGAACTACGTCCCCGCGGTCGACGAAGGCGAGGAACTCGCCATCGGCGACGTCGAACTCCAGGAGAAGGAGACTCAGCCACCGCGGCGATACGGCCAGTCCCGGCTCATCGAGACCATGGAGGACCTCGGCATCGGGACGAAGAGTACCCGGCACAACACCCTCGAGAAGCTGTACGACCGGGGGTACATCGAGAACGACCCACCGCGACCGACCCAGCTCGCGATGGCGGTCGTCGACGCAGCGGAGAACTACGCCGACCGGGTCGTCAGCGAGGAGATGACGGCCCAGCTCGAGGCCGACATGGACGCCATCGCGACGGGCGAGGCCACCCTCGAGGACGTCACCGACGAATCTCGTGAGATGCTCGAGGCCGTCTTCGAGCAGCTACGGGCCTCCCGCGACGAGGTTGGCGATCACCTCCGCAAGTCGCTGAAGGCGGACAAACGCCTGGGTCCGTGTCCCGACTGCGGTGAGGACCTGCTCGTTCGCCGGAGCCGCTACGGCTCGTACTTCGTGGGCTGCGACGGCTACCCCGACTGCGAGTTCACCCTGCCGCTCCCCTCGACGGGCAAGCCCCTGATCCTCGAGGAGACCTGCGACGACCACGACCTGCACGAGGTGAAGATGCTCGCCGGTCGCCAGACGTTCGTCCACGGCTGTCCGCTGTGCAAGGCCGAAGAGGCCGGCGAGGGGCCGGTTCTGGGTACCTGTCCGGAGTGTGGTGACGAACACGGCGGCGAACTCGCGATCAAGACCCTCCAGAACGGCTCGCGGCTGGTCGGCTGTACCCGCTACCCCGATTGTGAGTACTCGCTGCCGCTCCCGCGCCGGGGCGACATCGAGGTCACCGACGAGCGCTGTGACGAACACGACCTGCCCGAACTCGTCGTCCACAACGGCGACGAGCCCTGGGAACTGGGCTGTCCCATCTGTAACTACCGCGAGTTCCAGGCTCGAGAGGCCGAGAGCGGGTCGGCCCTCGAGTCGATCGAGGGAATCGGCGCCAAGACCGTCGAGAAACTCACCGCGGCCGGGATCGAGTCGATCGACGACCTGCTCGAGGCCGATCCGGAGACCCTCGCCAGCGCGGTCGAGGGCGTGAGCGAGGATCGCGTCCGGACCTGGCAGACGGCGGCCTGAGACGACGGACCCGAGACCGGTCAGTGCGGCAGTCACGCCTGCTGCCCCGGTTCACTCTTCTCGACGAGGCGACGTCAGTAGCGTCCCATCACCTCGAGCCGTCGGGTTCGGCGACCAGGAGAGTGAAGCGGGTCGGCTGTAGCATACTCGAGCCGTCGACGGTGTTACCGGAAAACGAACCCAAAACATATTGGCCGTGAGATTTTGAGGGGTCCTGCTAATGAGGTGACTGCGGGGAATCAGAAGCAACTACGCACGGTGTGTCACCATCCGTCGCCGCTCCGTTGACATCGGTTTCACCCGACGAAGCGGCGAAACGGCAGCTCTCGACGGTGAGGACGGTTCGACTCGCCCTCGAAAAAATTTCAAACAGGCTCGCTCGAAATGGCCTAAACCTATCAAATAATAGACTTCTGGTCGCGAGATTTATCAACTAGAGCCACCATTTGTGACGCGTGCCTGCAATCGAAGACGAGAACGGGGTGATCCTTCCGTGAGCGACGAGCCCGAAGTTCTCGTCGTCGACGACGAGTCTCGTCTCGCCGATCTCTTTGCGGCCTGGCTCGGAGCGGACCGTCCCGTCGCCACCGCTTACGACGGCGAGGAAGCCCTCGAGAAGATGACCGACTCCGTCGAGGTCGTGCTCCTCGACCGTCGCATGCCGGGGCTCTCCGGCGACGAAGTCCTCCAGCAAATCCGTGACAATGGATACGACTGTCGGGTCGTGATGGTTACGGCCGTCGACCCCGACTTCGACATCATCGAGATGGGCTTCGACGACTATCTGGTCAAGCCGGTCTCGAAGGACGAACTCCTCGAGATGGTCCAGGACGTATCGACACGATCCGAATACAAGAGCGACATTCAGGAGTACTACGCCCTGGTCTCGAAGAAAGCGCTCCTCGAGTCCGAGAAGGCCGACCGCGAACTTACAGATCACGAGGAGTACCAGGAACTCACAAATCGTGTCGAGACACTCCGGGACCAGGTCGACGAGACGATTTCCGGAATGTCCACCCACGACGACTTCGTCGGTGCGTTCCAAGACCTCCAGACCGAAAACTGAGCGCGTCACTTCTGCTTTCAGACCGAAACCCGAACGGTTACTCCTCGGCTGCGAACTCGAACTCGAACCTCGCGCCACCCTCCTCGCTCTCGACCGCGCTGACCGACCAGCCGTGGCCGTGGGCGACCTCCCTGACGACCCAGAGGCCCAGACCGATCCCCTCCGAACCGGTCGAGACGGACGAGTCGAAGACCTCGTTGCGGATCGATTCGGGTATTCCGAGGCCGTCGTCGGCGACGTAGAAGCCATCGACTGCGCCGTCGCGCTCAAGCCGGCCGACGCGGATCGTGAGCGGGCTCGCGTCGTCGGTCGACCCGTGTTCGATCGCGTTGCGAAACAGGTTCTCGAGCAACCGGAGCATCGGCGACCGATCGGCCTCGAGCGTCACCGACGATTCGACGGTCAGGGTCGCGTTCTCGACGGTGACGTTCTCCCAGGCCTCCCTGGCGACGGTCTCGAGGTCGATCGATTCGAGGTCACTCGCCCACTCGCCTTCGCGCGCGACGGCGAGCACGTCGGCGATGATCGCTTCCATGCGCTCGAGTCCGTCGCGAACCTGTGTGAAATCTTTCGGGGCACCCGTCTCCTCCGCGAGCGAGAGATACCCCTGGGCGACGCCGAGCGGGTTGCGAAGGTCGTGGCTGACGATTTGGGCGAACGCGTCGAGGCGCTCGTTTTGCTCGCGGAGTTTGCGTTCGCGTCGCTTCCGATCAGTGACGTCGCGAACTACCCCGACCGTGCCGCGGAAGGTGTCGTCGTCGCCGACGATCGCCGCCTGCGTCTCGCAGGGAATCCGCTCGCCGGCCTTCGTCTCGAGGATCGTCTCGAACGTCGTCGCCGTCTCGTCCGAGTCGGGCAATCGCTCGAGGGGGTGTCGGAACGCACCGTCCTGGTCCTGGCGCTCGTCGTCTGGCTCCTCGAACAGGAGCGAGTGGTGCTCCCCGAGGAGCCCTTCCCTGGTGTGGCCGGTCATCTCGACGAGCGCGTCGTTGACCGTCGTGAAGTGGCCGTCGGCGTCGACGACGTACATCCCGTCTCCGGCCGTCTCGACCAGTCGTTCGTACCGGCGAAGCGACTGGGTCTGCTGGGTGAGTTGGCCCCGGATCGCGATCGACTCGAGGGCGTAGGACGCGGTTTCGGCCACCGAATCGATCGCCTCGCGTTCGTGTTCGCTCAACGAGACGTCGGCGTATACGACGAGGACGCCGTACCGATCGTCCTCGGCCGCCAGCGGGGCGACCGCAACGGAGGTCGCCCCGCGTTCGACGGCGACCTCTCCGAACGGAATCGCCGTCACCGTCGACAGTTCGTCGAGTCCGCGGCGGATGGTGGACGTTCGCGACCGGAGCACGTACTCTAGCAGCGGGTGCGTGCCATCCCCGATCGAAAACGTTCGCTGAAGCGGCCAGTCGACGGTCGCACCGGTGGGTATCCAGGGGAGAATCGCCCGCTCGCCGGGGTCGTACTCGCCGACCCAGGCGAACAGGTAGCGATCACGGGTCGTAAACGGCTCTCGAATCGCTCGCTCGATTTCGCTCGCAGTCCGGGCGTCCGCGAGGCGACGTTTCACCCGGTTGGTGACGAGTGCGACCTGGGCCGCGCCCTCCTCGAGGTGTGCCGCGACCGCGCTGGTGAGCGCACCTGGCTGCTCGAACGTCGGCAGGTCGGTGGTGTCGTCGACGCCTTCGAGGTGGCCGTCGTGGTGATCGCCGCCGCCCGGAGCGTCGACCCCGCCGCGGTAGCCGAACACGGGCGTCCCCGGCCATCGCGTCTCGACGGTCTCGAGCAGTGACGCCACCTGTGAGACGGTCTCCACGTCGAGGACGACGACGCCGACCCGTTCGTGCTCGAGTCGCTCGACTGCTGCGGCGTTCGTCCGAGCGAGCACGACGTTGACGCTCGCGTCGGCGAGCGCTCGAGTGAGGGCGGCACGCGTTTCCAGATCGCCGCTCACACAGAGTACACGAGGGCGGTCTCGAGCTGATTGGGTGTCGGCGGTCATTCGAGAGGAGTCCCTGTGCTCGATGCGAGACTGGTATCGACGGCGAACGGGGCTGGCCGAGCGCTACTGGCGGGACTCCTCACGGTAGTGGTAACTCGTGCGTTGCGATACTAAATTGCTCTTGCGGTGACGTCTCGGTGCGAACGAGGGACCAACGAAAACCGTGGAGACTTTGCGCCGCCGCCACGGAACGACGCACGAATGCGTCAGGCCCACCCCATAGAGCAGGCCGTCGGCATCGAGCACTACGTCTCCGAGACCGACGGCATCGGCGGCCACCTCCGCGACCGCGACGAGCACTTTCGGGTCCGCGAACTCGAGCGCTTCGCCACGGAGCCGGTCGACGCCTCGACCGACGCCTATCCGCACCTCGTCTTCCGGGCGACGCTCCGTGGCTGGGACACGAACGACTTCGCGCGCCGACTCTCGAACGAACTCGGCGTCTCTCGCGAGCGGGTGTCCTGGGCCGGAACGAAGGACAAGCGGGCGATCACGACGCAACTGTTCTCGGTCTACGGCGCCGACCCCGCGGACCTCCCCGACCTCAACCGCGCCGAGATCGACGTGCTGGGCCGGGCCGGGCGCTCCCTCGAGTTCGGCGACCTGGCGGGCAACGCGTTCGAACTGGTCGTGAGCGACCCCGACGAGGGCGCGCTCGAGCGCGTCGAGGCGATTACGAACGAGTTGGCGGCGTTTGCGGGGCTCGAGGGCGAGGACGGGGGTGGGGTTGGGAGCGACGACAGTGAGCCGACTATCGGCGTCCCCAACGTCTTCGGCCAGCAGCGCTTCGGCAGCAAGCGCCCCATCACCCACGAGGTCGGCCTCGAGATCGTCCGCGGCGACTGGGAGGGCGCCGTCATGGCCTACCTCGGCCGGCCGACGGAGGCGGAACCCGAAGACACCCAGACCGCGCGGGCGTTCGTCGAGGAGACTCGCGACTGGCAGGAAGCGCTCGAGCGCTTTCCGAATCGCCTCCAGTACGAGCGCTCGATGCTCCACGAACTGGCCGAGGGCGACGGGAACGAGTATGGGAACGGCAATGAGGGAAGCGGGGACAGAGAGCCAGCCTCCGAGACGTTCCGAAACGCCCTCGAGCGACTCCCCTCGAACCTCCAGCGGCTGTTCGTCCACGCTGCCCAGTCGTTCGTCTTCAACCGCATCCTGAGCGAGCGCCTCGAGGCTGGCCTCCCGTTCGACAGACCGGTCGCCGGGGACGTCGTCTGTTTCGCCGACCGCGACGCGCCGGAGGGGCTCGAGTTGCCCGACGTCGACCGCAGTCAGCGAGTCGACGAGCGCAGGGTACGGTCGGTGACTCGCCACTGCGAGCGCGGCCGGGCGTTCGTCACCGCGCCGCTGGTCGGCACGGAAACGACACTGGCGGACGGGGAACCGGGTGAGATCGAACGGCGGGTGCTCACAGATCTCGACCTCGAGCCCGCGGATTTCGAGTTGCCCGGCGAGTTCGATTCGATCGGAACCAGGCGAGCGATCCTCGTTCGGACGCCGCTCACCGTCGACGCGGGTCCGCTGACGTTCTCGTTCTCGCTGCCGAAGGGCTCGTACGCAACGGTCGTGATGCGCGAGTACCTCAAGAGCGATCCGCTCGCACTCGGGTGAGATTGGTCGCACCAGGCCGGCTTACGGCTCACTACTCGTGACTCGTGAGTCGGCATCCAGGCACCCTCGAGGACGAGACGTCAGATCTCGTCGTCGGGATCGTGTGCCGCTTCCATCCGTTTCGCCTCGGCGGCGTACCGTTCCTGTAGTTCGGGTTCCTCGACGGTGCCGAGATCGTCGACCGAGACGTCTTTGGCGGCCGTCACCGCACCCAGCGCCTGCGAGGCGATTTCTTTTCGGTAGACCCGGTTCCCCTCGAGCGTCGCGTACTTGAGAATCACGAGGTCCCGATCGGTGTAGCCGCGCTCGACGAGCCACGCGCGTACGTCGCCGGACTCCGGTGGCATGGGTTCGTAAACGAGGCGGTTACTGATACCTGTTCCCCTGTCCCCTGACAGCGCCGGTGGAGACAGTACCCGCGACTCGTGCCAGGGCCGACCCCCGGACCAGTGATCCGCTCCGGATACCGTTACGGCCCCAGTTCGAAACACCGCATCTTTAGGCGCTCGTCGGCAACCACGCCCATGGAGTGTCGCCACTGCGGATCGTCCCTCGAGAAACCCGGCGACTTCTGTCTGGTCTGTCGCACCGGGAACACCGACACGGTGGTCCTCGAGGCCGCACGCGACCGGGCGACGCTGACGATGCTCGACGACGAGACGCGACTGGGGGAGACGACGATTACGACGGCACCCGAGGAGGGGGATCTCGAGGTCGTCGAGTTCAGGAATTTCGCGAGCCTTCTCGGGGACGAACTCCGCCGGAAGCGCCCTGAGGAGGTCTACGCCGCGGGCGACCGGGACGTGATCCAGGCGGTTCGCGAGGACACCCACTACGCGTTCTATCGGGTCGAGGACGACGACCCCGTCGAGGCCGTCCTCGGGAGACGCGGCGACCGGGCGCTCGACGTGGTCGAGACGGCGCCGGCGGACAAACTCGGCGGGAGCCACACGACCCTCATCGGCGGGCGCGCGGGTATGCGAGCGATCCAGACCGTCGCGGGCCACCCCCACGTCAAGAAGGTGATCCCCGGCCCCATCGACGCCGGCGGCACCGGCTCGCAGTCGGGGCTCCGGGCGAAGGTCACGCGGGCGGACGACGGCGGCAACGTCCGCATGCTCCTGCGAGACGGCTCGAGCGTCCAGGAGAACCGGATCGTGACGACGGCCCGGGACCGCGAACTGGGCGAGGTCGTTCGCGACGATTTGAACGAGGCGCTGCTCGAGGCGGGCTTGCGGGAGGAGTGACGGGGCCGAGTCGCTCGGTGCAATCCACCCCCGGTCAGTCGCGACTAAGGGGCGGTAACAATTAACAAGGTGCGTCGTGTAGCGAGATAGCGCGCCCGCTGGAAGGAACCATTACCGAACGAGATGGCGCCGAATTGGGCGCAGGAGTGGGGTATGATACCAGAAACGAGACCGAATGCGATTACGACAACCCGCGCGATGGAAGGGTTCGGTCGCGGTCACTCGGAGGGGAGAGATGGCCGAACGTGATCTCATCGTGTACGTCGACCGCTCGGCGGTACGGGAGGGAGCGATGGACGACCTCGAGACGGCGATGGCGGAGCTGGCCGACTTCGTCGAGACGAACGTGCCGGATATTCTGGCCTACAACGTCTACTTCAGCGGGGACGAAGAGCGGATGACGGTAATTCACGTGCACGACGATCAGAGTTCGCTAGAGCGACACATGGAGGTCGCCGGACCGAAGTTCCCGCCGATCGGAGAGTTCGTGGACATGGAATCGATCGACGTGTACGGCCACCTGGACGACGAACTCGTCCGCCAGCTACGAGCGAAGGCCTCGGAGCTGGGAAATGGACGGGTGTCGATCCACGACGTCCACTGCGGCGTCGACCGCATTACCGACGAAGGCGTTTAACGAGGCGTCCGAAGGCGACCCCCGAGACCCAGAGTATGGGTCCGACGTAATGGAATTCGAGACTCTCCCACCTGCGATCGCACTCATCGACGAGAAGACGAGCGTTCCGGGACTCGAGGTGGACCAAAGATTCGAAGCGGACGGGAGCGGTGCTCCCGTAGTCGCTTATTCCAGTCGTTCGAGCAATGCGGCTTGCTGCGGGATGATCTCTTCGACGGGCGCTGCCGGTGCGGTCTTCGTCTCTTCGAAGAATGCCGTCTCGTCTGCGGCCACGCGCCACATATTGAGTCCGTCGTTCACCGCAGCGTAGTCGCTGGCCTCCCAGATGACGATACCCCATCCGTCCGGCGTCGCGTCCCAGCGAACGACGTCGGCGTTTTCGGGCGGAAACAGCCCCTCCTCGGTGAGCGACCTCGCGATTTCGTTCGTTTCTCGTGCGGATAGTCCTTCGTTGAGCTTCCAGTACGTAAGGAATAGCATGTGTACGTGTTTCGTCTGTCACACAATTCGATCGGTCGATAGCGCTGTACTTACCGTGTTTTGAGCCAGTTCTCCCCTCCTACGAATCCCCGCCCGTCGATGTGGTCACAACGAGGAGAACATATGTAGTATGTTACCAAATAGCATAATGTTTTTGGGGCCCTGACGATTATGTCCTGCCACACGCGACAATTGACCGCAACGACCGAGTCCAGAACACGGCAGTAGCGACTTCGCGCTTGAGGAGGTGAGTCGAACCGATCGGAAACTGCGTCATCGAGGCCGATTCGCCCCCGGTCGTCGGAGAGCGGCGAGCCGAACTCAACACCTTTATCAGAACGAGGGGGATAGAAACCGATACTATGGCCGAAAAGAAGCGAGGCAAGGTCGGGAGTGCCGGCCGATTCGGAGCGCGATACGGACGCGTCGCTCGACGACGCGTCTCGGAGATCGAACACGACATGCAGTCCTCGAAGGTCAACGGCGACGACGTCAAACGCCTCGGCCCCGGCATCTGGGAGAACGAGGAGACCGGCGAGGTCTTCACTGGCGGCGCTTACCGCCCCCAGACCCCGGCCGGCGAGACCGTCCGTCGCTCGATCCGGGCCGCCCTCGGCGAGGAATCCGACGAGTAGTCCGGAAACCCAGACCACACCACCTCACATGAGTTACAAGTGCTCCCGCTGCAAACGCGACGTACAGCTCGACGAGTACGGGGGCGTCCGCTGTCCCTACTGCGGTCACCGCGTGCTCCTCAAAGAGCGCAGTCGAGACGTCAAGACCGTCGACGTCAACTAGGCATTTTCCGGTGTTTCCCCACGACGCCACCCTCGAGTTCGAGTACGAGTCGCCGACTCGAGCGACGACCGTTGCCGAGGCCGTCTCCCGCGAGGTCGGCGAGATCGACGACGACCGCTCGCGGACGACGATCGACCGCGACGCGGAGACGGTGACGGTTTCGGTCCTCGCCCGCGATCTGACGGCGCTCCGGGCGGCGCTCAACACCTGGTTCTCGCTGGTCGACGTCGCGGAGCGAGCGACGGCGATCGGGGAGCGATACCGGTACCAGAGCCAGAGTCTCGAGACGAGCGGGACGGACGAGACGGATCGTTCGGGTGGCGACGATAGCCACGATAGCCACGACAACCACGACGGCGATGGCTGACGACGCCACCTGCTCACCGTTCGAGCCGTCCCCGAACGAAGACTCGACGTCCCAGCCGATCGAAACCTGGCAGCTGACGCCGACGAACTCGAGCCTCCTCCGCGCGTTGCTGTACGCCTCCTGGACGATTTCGGGCGGATTCGTCGTCCTGCTCGCCGCGCTCGCCGCGTATCTCGCCCTCGAGGCGGCGGTTCCTTCGTGGGCAGGTTCGACGCCAGAGTTGGCTGTCGGCGTGATCCTAATCGTCGCCCTCGTCGTCACCCTCGCGGGATTTGGCTGGCTCCTCACGCGTCTCGTTCGCTGGCGACACGGCCGCACCTTTCTCCGGCTTCGCGCGCCGGAACCGAGTGATCCGGCCCGATCCGTCGTTGAACACGCGCCGATCCGATCGCTCGTCGCGTTCGCTGGTGTCGGCGCCGTGGTCCACGCGGGCGGCTTCGCACTCGTCCTCGGTCTCGAGCGATCCTCGTTCTGGTACCTGCTCCCCGTCGGTGCCGTGTATGCGACCTTCGTCGCCGTTCGCTGGTGGCTGCCGACCGCCGGCCGCCTGACCGACGACGTGCTCGTCGTGACGTCGTTTCCCCACGAGGGTGCCGCCGGCAGTCGCTGGTTCGGTGCGCTCGAGACGACGCTCGAGGTCGATCGGGTGTCGATCCAGCGCGTTCGGGCACGGTCGCTGGGCGAGACGACGCTCGTGTGGCTCGCCCGTGATCGATCCGCGTCCGTCGTCGCGGCCGTCCCACCGTCCGTTCGCGACCGTCTCGACGGGTGACGTGACTCCCGTCGAACGTGGCAACGGGATGCGAATCCACTCACGAGACGCAAAGCTTGGCTTTATCAGTGCGGAGGGCAACCGTCGAGACATGCAAGGCAATCTGCCGCCGGAGGCACAGGAGAAGATCGAACAGCTTCAGGACCTGCAGGAGACAGCACAGACCGTCGCCGTCCAGAAGCAGGAAGCCGAGTCCTCGCTCGACGACGCGCAGGCCGCCCTCGAGGAACTCGAGGACGTCGACGACGACACCACGATGTACCGCCAGGTCGGCGAACTGTTCGTCCAGACCGAGTACGACGAGGCCCAAGAGCAGCTCGAGGAGAAAACCGACACCCTCGAGATTCGTCTCGAGACCCTCGAGAAGCAAGAAGAGCGCGTCCAGACGCAGTTCGAGAGCCTCCAGGAGGAACTCCAAAACCTGCTGGGCGGCGGCGGCATGGGCGGGCCCGCCGGTCCGGGCGGCCCGGGCGCCGGCGGCGCGTAGATGCCGAGCAGCGAGTCGGAACCGGACGACGAGACGGTCGTCCAGACCGCCGCTGACGCCGCCGAAGACATCATCTTCTCGGCGTACAAGCAGTCAGCCGTCCGCGACTACGACGTCACCGTCGTCTTCGAAGAGGGCGTTCTGGAAGTCGATGTCTACCTGAACGTGCCGGACGACGCGGGCGAACGGAACCCGGATGCCGTCGCGGACGAGGCGGCCCTCGTCGCCCGGTCGGCGGTCGACGACCTGTTCGGCGAGTGAGCGGCGCCTCGAGCGATTTTTTGACGGCGAACCCCGACCAGAGCGTGTGAGTTAATCACACACCACCCCAACGGTTTTTACGGTACCCGTCGAGGCTCGAGTCGAGACGAATGGAGACCCTTTCTTTTCACTGAACCGGGATTCTCGCCCGACGGGATCCACACGGCGCGTTCGGCTCCCGTCCGTAGCGGCATCGGTCTATCGCTAGTCGGTCGCTCGTCGCTCGCCTAATGATCCGCGACTCGTTCGTGTCGAGAAACCCGGACTCGAGGAGGACTCGAGCGGCGGCGCTCCCATTCGCGTAGATTGCGACGCATCGAGCGCCACCGAACCGTTTCCAACCGGGTCGGTGCGACCCGGAAACCCACCATCGACACATGTCACGACCGAGTGCGAACACGTCCACGAACCGCCCGCCAAAATCCGCCGTCGTCGTCGCCCGCGAGCCGACGACACCGGTCGAAACGGCTGAAATCGAATCGCTCGCCCGAAGCGCCGGCTATAGCGTCGTCGACACGATCACCCAGCCCGGCCACCCCGATTCCGGGTCGTACCTCGGGACGGGTCGGCTCGAGGACCTCGCCGAAACGGTCGCCTCGAGCGACGCGTCAACGGTGGTCGTCGACGACCGGCTCACCCCGGGTCAACACCACGCGATCGAATCGACGCTTCCCGACGAAACGAGCGTCCTGGATCGCTACCGTCTCGTCCTCGATATCTTCGAGACGGGGGCGAGTTCCCGTCGGGCGAGTCTCCAGGTCGAACTCGCCCAACTTCGCTACGACCTGCCTCGGTTGATCGCCGCCAGTGACGAGGGAATGCTCAACCGAGTGACCGAGAGCGGGACGCCAGTCTACGACGTCCGCGACCGGATCTCGCGACTCGAGCGTCGACTGTCCGAATGCCCGGATCCGGCCGAGCAGTTCCGCGAGCGTCGCCGCGAGGAGGGCTTCGACCTCGTGACCATCGCCGGATACACGAACGCTGGGAAGTCGACGCTGTTGCACCGGCTGGCGGACGAACTGTCGTTCGAGCCGTCCGAGTCTGCCGACGTCGCCGATGACCACCTCCTCGACGGCTCGAACAAACACGCCACCGCCAGCGTCGCAGACCGCCTGTTCGAGACGCTCGAGACCACGACCCGGCGAGCCACGGTCGGCGACCGGCCCGTGCTCGTCACGGACACCGTCGGCTACGTCGACGAACTGCCACACGACCTCGTCGCGTCGTTCAGCGCGACCCTCTCGGAGGCGGCCGCGGCCGACGTCGTCGTCCTGGTGGTCGACGCGAGCGACGACCTCGAGACCGTCGAGGAACGGCTCCGGGTATCCCTCGACGTTCTCGCCGAACAGGATGTCGACCCCGACCGGATCCTCACCGCACTGAACAAGATCGACCGACTCCAGCCCGACGAACGGGAGACTCGCGTCGACCTCGCCAACGAAGCAGGCCTGGACCCGATTCCCGTCAGCGTTCGCGAGGGGACGAACCTCGAGGGGCTTCGAGCACGCATCGAAGACCACCTGCCGACGGAACGCCTTCGCCTCGAGATGCCCGCGGGCGACGACGCCATGGCGCTGGTCTCGCGAGCCTACGATCGGACGGCCGTCGAGGACGTCACGTATCACGACGAAACGGTCGTCCTCGAGTGTACGGGCCGTCCGGCGGTCCTCGAGCGGCTTCGGGGGGCCGCTGACCGGGCGTAGCTACTCCCGGTCGCGTTCGTAGGGCACCCGATCGAGCGTCTCGCGAAGCCGTGGGCGAATGTCGAACAGGTATCGCTCCGTGCTCTCGCCGTCGGGCCCCGGCTGGGTGTAGACGACCTTCTCGATGGAGACGCCCTCGGGGACGGTCTGGGTGACGACGACCGCGTCGAGCGCCAGGTCCGGCGGAATCTCGGCGTCGGTACCGCACCAGCGCGAGGGGAGGTTCGCGGCGTGCGGGCGAAGGACGTTCGACCCCTGGTAGAGGAATCCGTCGTCGCCGACGAAACTGGTGTTCGACCGCCCGCGCCAGGACAGGGGCCGGTCCCCGGTGTTGTGTGCAGTGAAAAACGCGGCCGTCACCCTCGTCCCGAACTCGAGGGGGTGCTCGAGGAGCGTCCCGAGGCCGACGTCGTCGACGAGACCGACGAGCGACAGCGTCAGGAACGAACCGTCGACTGTCGGGCCGACCGGTGGCGTGACGTCTCGAGTCGTCGGATCGTAGAACTCGACGTGCACGCCGTCCGGTGGGGCGTCCTGCTCGCCCGTGATCGTCTCGTAGGCGCGCTTGATTCGCAGAAATCGCGCGCGAGAGCCACCCTGGTCGGGATGGTGCCGTTTGAGGAGGGTCCGATAGGCCCGTCGGACCTCCTCGGTGTCGGCCTCCGGCGACACCCCGAGGACCTCGTAGTGGCTCTCCATATACCACACTGGAAGTCACTCGGTAAAAAGAGTGTTCCGTCCGCCGGCCGGTAGGGCGTGGTAGGGGATAGACGGCGGGACGGTAGGGTGGTGGGGCGAGGGCAGTGGCGTCTTCAGTCAGCAATCGACTCGAGGGTTATCTCACCGGTGCTGTCGACGGTGACTTGACGACCACAGTACTGAAACTGTACGGTGACCTCGTTTTGCTGCCGGGTCGGCGACGTCGGTTCGAGCAACTGATCGAGCGCCTGCGGATCGATCGCCTCGTGAAGCGGCGGATAGGTCGGAGGTGCGAGTTCCTCGACGGGTACGTTCTCCGCGTGAGCCACCGCCTCGACGACGGCGAGGCTGGGCGCTGTCTGAAACGGCGAAACCATGGTGTCTTCCCCCGACCCCATACGTATTCCCACCTTCCCGAGTCCCGGTATTAAGCCTGTCCTTCCTCACCGAGTCTCGCCTCCTGGCGACGTCGGTCGACCGTAGTCCAGCCGATTCCGGCGAGAACGACGAGTCCACCGAGTATCGTCGCGACGTCGGGAATTTCGCCGAGCAGAGCGAGCGCCAGCACCGTCGATCCGACTGGCTCGCCGAGCCAGGCGACGCTCACGACGACCGACTCGAGGTACTTCAGTGCCCAGTTCGAGATGGTGTGGCCCAGGATACCGGGCCCGACAGCCATCGCCAGAAAGAGCACCCACTCTCGCGGCGGATAGGCGACGTAGTCGTGGCCCTGGACGCCGACCAGGACGAAGAGCGTGACTGCGCAGGCGGCGTAGACGACGGTGACGTAGGGAAACAGCGAGACGCGCTGGCGGATCGAGCGTCCCGCGAGGACGTACCCAGCAACCGTCACCGCGCCGAGGAGAGCGAGCGCGTTCCCGTAGAGCGTCGCGTCCGCGACCGGGGCCTGCCCAGCGTCGCCGAACGACATGACGGCCGCGCCACCGATGGCGACGACGATGCCGGCGACAGTCCGTCTCGTCACCCGTTCGTCCAAGACGAGCGCGGCGCCCGCGGCGACGAACAGTGGCTGGGTCTGGACGAGCGTGACGCTCGCGGCCACGCTCGTGTACGACAGGCTCTCGAACCACGACGCGAAGTGGGCCGCGAGGGCGACCCCCGCGACGGTCGCGCCGAGGAGGTCGCGTCTCGAGAGCCGGCCGAACTCCTCGCGGTGGAATCCCAGCGCGACCGGAGCGACGATCATCGTCGTGAACAGCACCCGGTAAAGCGCCGCGACAGAACTCGGGGCGGCGCTCCAGCGGATCAGGATCGCGCTCGTGCTCGCCGCGAGGACGGCGAACGCGAGCGCCGCCACCGGGGCAACTTCGAGATCGGTTCCGGCGCGGACGTCTGGAATCACGTGGCTCAGATTCGAGGGGAGTCCTATAGGGGTAGCGAAACCGGCCAACGTGCGTGACGCCGGATCAGTGCACGAGGGGTCACTCGAGGGCGCGCTTCGTCCGCCGATGGCGATCCCGGAACATCCCCTCGAAGCCGAATCGCGAAAACGGCGATACTGCCTCGCCGAGTCCGCCACCCGGCAGGGCGTACTCGAGCTTGTCCCGGAGGACTGTCTGCTCGCCGTCGGCGAAAAACGAGTGGGTGTGCACCCAATTCGCGAACGGGCCGTGAACCATCTCGTCGCTGAAGTACGCTCGTCCTGGACGAGAATCTCGCTCGAGGATGATCGACGTCCAGTAAACGCGCGGGCCCACGCCGAACGGGCGGATCGACAGCGAAATCTCGGCGTCCTCCTCCAATATGTCAGGATCTCGTTCGCCGTCGGGTCCCATCACCGCCTCGACTCGCAGGTTCAGCCACGGCGGTGTCACGGCCTCGAGTCCCGACACTCGGGAGTGAAAGTCCCAGACCTCCTCGAGGGGTGCGTCGATGCGGGTCGAGCGTTCGTAGGTTGCCATGGCGGGGGATACGACGCCTCGAAAGAAAACAGTTCGACTATCGACGGCAGTTCGATTGCGAACTGGTCTCGAAAATCCTCGGCGATTAGATCGCCACCAATTCCCGAAAAGAGTCTGCAGAGAGCCGTGTGCGGGTCTCGAGGGCCCTCACTTCAGCCGTTCCTGCAGAAACGACGGATGTGCCGCGGTTACGCCCTCGATCTCGAGGATCTCCGTCGCGATCACGTCCCCGAGTTCGTCGCCGTCGGCCGCGCGTACCTCGGCCATCAGCATGTGGTCGCCACTCGAGGTGTACAGCGATTCGACCTCGTCGAGGGCCTTGAGCGCCCGGGTCGCCTCGACGTAGCGCTCGCTGGCGACGTCGATGCCGACCAGGGCGATGGTCTGGCTCGAGAGTTTCTTCGGGTCGACGTCCGCGGAGTAGCCGACGATGACGCCGTCCTCCTCGAGCTGGTTGATGTACTTTCGAACGGTGGGCTTCGAGACCTCGGCTCGCGAGGCAATCTCGGCGTAGGATGCCTGAGCATCCTCCTCGAGGACCTCGAGAATGCGATCTTCCGTCGGGCGAGTGCTCATACCCCTTCTTTTGCTCGGACGGGAAAATATCTTTTGTATCTGAAAAGCCGAGTTTCGGCCGACGTGTCTATCGGCGGACTTATCCGCACCGATGACCGAACGGACGTCGATGGTCGCCTTCGACGTCGCCATGGGACTGTTCTGGGTCGGGTGTGGGATCGTCATCCTGGTCCCTGCCTGGTTCATCGCCTTCCGCGGTCGGGCCGACCTCCACGTCCACTACGACGACAGCGTCGACCCCACCTACGTCTCGCGGCGAGCGGGGACGACCGCCCTGCTCATGGGCGTCGTGACGATTACGTACGGACTCGCTCAGATCCGGTTTGGCTACCAACCGCTGGCCTTCGGCGGGTTGCTCGTCACGTTGCTCGTCCTGGCGACGCTCACGAAGCGATTCGCCCAGGGCTGGGGCTGGCACGGCGAGTGATACGGTCGACTCGAGGGCCTCGGCTGCCCTCGACGGTCAGGCGTACTTCGGCCGCTCGCCGGTGACCTGAATCGAGCCGTCGACGATCGGATCCTCGGCGTCCTCGCTGTAGGTGTACTGGCCGGTCGAGTCACAGAGCGTACACTGGTACGTCTCCATGATCTCGTTGATCAGTTCCCCGTCCTCGAAGAAGACGCGGCTCTGGGTGATCTGCAGGAACTGCGCGGTCTCACAGTTGGTACACTCTATCATAGCTGGCGACACACTGAGATCACTCGTAGTTATCCAGCGGGTACCACATTCGACGCGCTCGCTATGCGCTCGCTACCGTTGACGGCGGATACCGTCGACAATCGAACGAGTTTCACTCGTCTGTTCGTGTGATGCCAGCCTCTCGCGAGCAAACCAAGGACTCGAACCGTCTCCTCGCCGTTAGCCGTCCCTACTCGAGCGAAGGCGGTCGTTTACCGGGACGTCGATACTCGCGACTCGAGGCAACAATCGACTGTCGATTCAGATCTCGACCGGGATTCGCTCGCCGCGACGCGCCGAGGCGTAGGCCGCCTCGGTCAGCGCCGTCACGGCGAGGGCGTCCCGGGCCGTCGCCGGCGGTTCGTGTCCCTCTAGAACGCTCTCGAGAAACGCGTCCGCGCGGGAGCGCTCGCGACGCGGGTCGATGTAGGGGTGATACTCCGCGCTCTCGGTGTCGATTTCGAAGACGCGTCGGGATCGCCACTGCTTGCCCTCGAGGTAGACGGCACCCTCGTCGTCCCAGACGTGAATGTGCTCGCGGACCGCCGGTGCGTCGCCGAGGAACGAGAACGTGCCGGTGGCCCCGTTGGTGAACCTGACGTCGAGGTGTGCCCGTCGGTCGATCCGCTGCTCATCGTCGTGGAAGTCCATGCTGGCCCGAACGGATTCGGGCTCGAGGCCGGTCGACCAGAGGACGCCGTCGAGCACGTGACTGCCGGTGTCGTAGAGGAAGCCGCCGCCGGAGAGGTCGGGGTCGAGCCGCCAGGTGCCCGCGGAGTCGTCGATCCAGCCCTGGGTGATCGAGGCGGTGAGCCAGGTTGGATCAGTTCCGTCCTCGCTCTCGGGGGCGAAGCGGTCTCGAGCCGTCCGAAACGCCGTCTGGAGGTGGCGCTGGTAGCCGACCATCAACACTTCCTCGCCCCCTTCGCTCCGGTCAGCGAGGTCGCGCGCATGCTCGAGATCCGTCGTGAGCGGTTTGTCGCAGTAGACGTGGAGTCCCCGGTCGAGAGCGGCGATCACCTGTTCGTAGTGGAGCGTGTGGGGCGTCCCGATCAGCACGGCGTCCAGCGGCGCGGCCTCGAGCATGGCCGTGTAGGACTCGTACCGGTGAGATTCGTCGACAGCGAACTGGTTGCCGACGGACGCCAGCCGGTCGGCGTCAAGGTCGCAGACGGCGGCCACTTCGGCGTCGGGGTGGCGGTTGAACTGGTCGCCGACGTACGACCCGATGTAGCCGAGGCCGACGATGCCGATGCGAAGCGGTTCCACGTGAGTACTAGCAGTCGTCACAGGGGTCTCCACACCGTCGACCGACATGGGTGTTTGGCCGGACGCAAAACCGGACGGTTCCGCCGTCACCCGCGACGTTATTGGTGAGCCACACGAACCCTCGCTCATGTCGATCACGCTCTACCAGCTCGAGGGCTGTCCGTTCTGTGAGAAGGTCGCCGACGCGCTCGACGACGCCCAGGTCAGCTACGAAACGGTGTGGACGGACGCGATGCACTCCGGACGCGACGAGGTCAAGCGCATCTCTGGTCAGCGCGGCGTCCCGGTGCTCGTCGACGAGGACCGCGGGGTCACGATGGCCGAATCGGATAACATCCTCGAGTACGTCGATCAAACGCTCGCCTGACCGATTCGAGAGCCGTAGGAATCGACTACGTGATGGTAGCTGGTGCCTGTCGCCAGTCGGCACGGGCTACGGACTCGTGTGCCACTGAATAACAAAGGGGTGAACGGTCGTCGGTGACGATGCGGGGAACACACGCCCCGTCGGGTGCGCGATCGGTGCAAAACCCGTCGCCGACTCGACGTTCGCTCGGACGTCGCGGCCGACGGGACGACGCGCTGACAGTCGAGTGCTGTGTCCGTGCCCGTAACTCGAACGTGGACTCGCCCCCGCTTCGAGTACGCTCATGTCTCTCACCAGGGCGGGCTCCCCGCCCCCGCCCGGTTTCGACCGAACGGACTCCTGCGAGCCATCGTCAGGTAGCGGATTGGGTGGTGGTGTGATCCCTGACGAAACCGTTTCTGAGGACGTGACAGGTTCGTGAAGCCAGGTACTAACCGACGATTTCGCTATCTCGTCTGCCGAGGTCCAATTCTACAAAGTCATCGTATCACCCGCCGAAACCCGGATTTATCGACGTCTCGAGTCCGAGACGAGCGGTATCTCGCTCGCTAAAATACACATTTCACCTACCGTGATTTATAGGGGAACCCGGGTACAACCCCCGCATATGCAGATCACTCGACGACGGATGTTGACCACAGCGGGCATCGCAAGCGTCTCGGCGATCGGCGGCTGCCTCGGAGAGAGTAGCGATCCGGGCGCAGGAAACGGAAACAGAAACGACGACAACGACACCGACGACGGGAACGAAACCGGAACAGGAAACGATTCAAACGACACCGAGGACGGATCGAACGACACCGAGAACGGAAACGGAGACGACGCAGACAGCGGCAACGGAGACGACGACACGGAGAACGACTCGAGCGACGACAGTCAATCCACGGAGGTCGGCGACGAGGTCACCGATTACGAAACCGTCCGGTACGAGGCGAACGACGGGGAGACGACCGCCGTGCCGTTCTCGAGCCGCGAAGAAGCGGAGTCTCACCTCGACCTCGAGTCCCGACAGGACGACGAACGCAGCGCCATCACGGACCTCCTCGAGTCGACGGACTTCGAGGCGGACTCGCTCGTCGCGCTCGAGACCCAGGGGAGTAACGGGTGCTCTGAACTCCAGTTAAAGTCACTCGAGGTGACGACCGAGGACGGCATCTCGATGGCTGCGGCGGCAGTCGACACCAGTAGCGACGACGAGATGTGCACGCAGGAGATCACCAACCTGGGCCTGCTGGTCCGCGTCAGCTACGACGGTGAGGCGCCCTCCAGCGGCAAGGCGACGATTACCGACGGGCAAGGCGGTCAGCGAGGCGTCGGCTGGAGTTCCGGGAGCGACTCGACGGAAAGCGAAGCCAGCGATTCAGCGGGCAAAGACGAGTAGGTGCAGGCAAGCGATTTCACTCTCACTCGAGGGCTGGGTCCACCGCTCGTGCTCGTTCGTCGTCGCTCGCCTCGAGCCACCAGGCGAGGCGATCGATCTCGAGCGGCCGATAGGTGGTCGTCAGCGAGAGCCACTCACACGACGCTAGCGTCCGCAACGGCTCGCTCGTCTCGATCACGTCCGTCCGGGAGTCGTCCTCAACGGACTCGAGCAACGACTCGAGTGCGGCGTTCGGCCTGGCCGTGTCGATCCCGGCGAGCTGGCGAAGGTACTGGAACGAGGTCGGGCCGACGCCCGAGACATCGCCGATCGGGTCCCGGTCGTACCGATAGACGTCGGCTTCGGCGGCCCACGAACACAGCGCATCGGTGTCGGAGGGCTCCGGTCGGTTCGCGAGGACGCGGGCCACCTCACAGAACACGCGACATTTTCGGTCGGCGTGAAAGACCTCCTGAAGCCGCTCGTCGTCGGGTTCGAGGTCGGCGACGTCCAAAAAAGACGTCACCTCGCCGCGCTCGAGGAGACGCTTCTCGGCGGTTTCGACGACCGATCTCGTCTCGGATCCGCCACCCGTGGCCGCCGTCGCCGCCGTGAGGGCTAACATCGGCTCGTCGCCGGCCGGTCGCTCGAACGAGCGAAACGAATCGGCCAGCGACGTACACGGGACGCCGTCGGCGAACCGATCGAGCACCGCCTGAGGTGAGGCCATGACTCCTGTCGGCACACAACACAGTCGACACAGATAGGTGTACCGCCCGGTGTACTCGTTCGAAAAAACGGGCCGAGCAGGGGTTCACGGTCTCGCCCCCAGGATTTCGACACCGTCGGATCTTTCGGCCTCCGGCTACTCCGGCGCGCCGTTCGTAATCGTCGTGTGTGCCCCAATGAGCGCCCCCGCGAGGTCCATGTTCTCGAGGCGCGTCTGCTCGTCGATGATCGAGCGGCGGATATCGGCGTGGCGAATCTCCGCCTGCGGGAAGATGACCGCGTGATCGAGCGTCGTGTTCTCGAGGACCGCGTCGTCCATCACGTGGACGTTCTCGCCGAGTGTCGTCTCCTCGAGGACCGCCGACTCCGCGACGTAGTTGTCGCCGTCGAGGAACCAGGCGACGGCGTCGAGGTAACTGTCGGGGGTGCCGATGTCGAACCAGGCGCCCTCGAACGTGAACGCGTGGGTCGGCTGGCGGTTCTGCAGCCACTGGATGAACCAGCCGGGTTCGTCCGGGTTGTTCCCCTCTTCGAGGTACGTCGAGAGCAAGGAGAGATCCTCGCGTGGGAACGCGTAGCAGGCGATCGAGACCAACGTGCTCTTCGGATCGTCCGGTTTCTCCTGGAAGTCGACGACGCGTTCGCCCTCGAGTTCGACGAGGCCGTAGGATTTGGCCTTCTCGCGCGACCCGACGTCGTAGGCCGCGAGCGTCGGCGTCCCCTGCGCCTCGAAGTAGTCGACGAAGTCGGCGACGTCGAAACTGATGAGGTTGTCCCCAGCGATGACCACCAGGTCGTCGTCGACGTTCTCGCGCTCGATCAGCTGGGCGAGTGCGCCGACAACCCCGAACTTCTCGTCCTCTGCTGCGGTGTCCTCGACGGACAGGCGCGGTTTCTCGAAGTCCGACGCCGCGAGGTGGGCCTCGAACTCCGCTTGGAAGCGCTCGTTCGTGCTGACGAACACCTCGTCGATCCGCTCGTCGGCCTCGAGGTCGGCGAAGATCCGGTCGATAACGGTCGAGTCGCCGATTGGGAGAAACATCTTCGGTCGATGTTTGGTAATCGGCCACAGCCGAGTCGCGTATCCTCCGGCGAGAACGACGGCCTTCATACACTCGCAGTTCACCAGCAGGGTGTAAGACACTTGCCCTTTATCGAGCAACGGAATTCGCGAGTCCCCGTAGTTGTCCTATAATTCTCGACTCTCGTCAGGCGTCGACTGAGACTGACGTTCGACGACCGCCTCGAGCACGATCCCCGCCTCGAACCCGCCACGCTCGGCTGTCTTCTCCCGTCGGCGTTCCTCGAGTTCCTCGACCGACCAGCCCTCGTGAACGCAGCACGCCCGAACCACCTCGAGGACGTCGGCGAGTTCGTCCAGACTTCGGTCCTCGCGATACTCGGCGCACTCCTCCTCGAGTTTCGCGAGCAACCGCCGATCGTACTCCTCGTCGTCTGCGACGTGGGTGATCGGTCGCTCGCCGTTGGCCTCGACGATGGCCGGAATGTCGTCGCGGACCAGTTTGTCGTAGATGCGCGGCATACGCATGCGGTCGAACGGTACCCACTCGAGCGTGTCGGCTCGAGGCGGTCGAAAGCGAACCTCTATAACCGACGAGGCGTTCAGTCACGACGAACCGCCATGCGAGAAGCCGACGAAACGACGCGTCAACGCCTCGCCGACGCGCTCCGGGACGAACCAGCGACCCCAAGCGCGCTCGCGACCCGACTCGACCTGACGGCGGGAGCCGTGCTCCGCCACGCCGAACACGTCGCCCGCTCGGTCGACGGGACCGACGAGCAGTTTCTCGTGGCCCCGCCCGCCTGTCGAGACTGCGGCTTCGACGCGTTCGACGACCTGTTGAACCTCCCCTCTCGGTGCCCCGAGTGCAAAAGCGAAGCCGTCGACGAACCGACGTTCACCATCGAGTAGTCGGCCACTCGGGTGGCATACGGGACGTATTCGGTCTACAGCGCTGGCGTGTGCCCAAGTCGATACGGATATCAGTCGTCGCACCGACAATCGGGATATGAACGATCGAGTGAACGACTACCGAGCGTCTGCGATAGGCGTCGCTCAGGGCCGCCGACGTCGGTTTCGTTTCCGTTTTGGTTTCCGTTCCAGCAGACTCCGCTTCACTCGAGTGCAGATTGGCTCGCGTTCTCGTTCCTGTTTCCGTTTCAGTCCCTGTTCCCGTTTCAGTCCCTCACACAGCACACGGCAGTGGTGCTCACGAGCGCGAATCCGCGCTGATTCCGGAGGGAGACGATGACGCAGCCTCCCGGACCCGACCCCAACCCCGATTCCGACCCACCCGAGGCCTGTTCGGAACTGGCGTTCGACCTCCTCGAGTGGCTGGGCGATCAGTCGGAGTCGGCGGCGGCGATCGACGAAACGCTCCGGGCGGTAGCCGCCGAGCGCCGGCGACTGTTGCTCTCCGTACTCGACGAACACGGACAGGAGCTAACGTTACCGGACGCGGCCGAGGAAGTCGCCCAGTGTGAAACCGGCAAGTCGATCACCGAACTGTCGGCCGAACGCGTTGCCAACGTCTACATTTCGCTGTATCACGACCACCTGCCCCGACTGGTCGACGCCGGGTTGCTCGAGTACGACCAGGAACGGGATCTGGTCGCTCCGGCCTCGTTTTAAACTCTCCCGTCACTCGTAATGAGCCCGCTCGACTCGCTCGTTGAATAATCTGGCCAGGAGCGACGTCACCGGCCGCTCACGATCGTCGCCCTCACTGAGGGCGATTCCGTCGACCCGATCGACCGGACGCACCTCCCACGTCGTGTTCGTCAGAAAGACTTCGTCGGCCTGGCGAACGTCTTCGGGCCGAAATCGGCCCTCGTCTATCGGAATCCCGGCGTCGGCCGCCAGGTCGAGGACGACCCGACGGGTGATACCGGGGAGGACCGGTCCCTCCGTCGTCGGCGTGTGTAACCCGCCGTCGTCGACGAAGAAGACGTTGCTCGTCGCCCCCTCGGCGACGTCCCCCTCGAGGTCGCGAACGAGCGCCTCGTCCGCGTCGTGGAGTTCCTGCCGCGCGAGGATGCCGTTCAGGTAGTTGTGCGTTTTCGCGCCCGCAGGGAGCGCAGCGTCCGGGATTCGCCGCACTCTGACCGTCTGGAGCGTCGCCGGATCGTCCCACACCGGCTCGCCCCCGAGGCCGCCCCTCGGGAGCGGTTTGACGTACACCACGACGGTCGGGTTGACCTCAAGTCGAGGTGTGAGCGTCCCGGGCTGGACGCCGCGGGTGATCGACAGGCGAACGTAGGCCTCCGAGAGGTCGTTGGCAGCCAGGGTCGCCTCGATTCTGTCGGCCAGCTCGGCCCGGGAGAGGCCGTGCCCGAGCCCGATCGCCTCGCAGGTTCTTTCGAGACGATCCGCGTGGGCCTCCCACTCGAAGATCGAACCGCCGTAGGCTCGCAGGGTCTCGAACGCACCGTCGCCGTAGCGAAAGCCCCGGTCGTCGACACTGACGGTCGCCTCGGACGCGGGGACGAGTTCGCCGTCGAGGTGATACAGGCGCTCGCTTTCGGGTTGGTTCTCAATCATCGTTACCCCCGGAGTGGTCTTCAGGCATCGTCACCCCCAGATTTGTCTTCAGGCATTGTGGCCTCCGGCGTCGTACTCGGCCGCGAAGGTACAGAACGTCCGGATCATCTGCCTGCCGATCTCGAGGGAGATGCGGTCGCCGCTCGCGTACGCTCGATTCGAGCGATCCGATTCCTCGTCCGACTCGTCGTCGGACCCGGTATCGACTGTCCCCGTCAGGATGCTCTCGGGGTGGAACTGGACGCCCAGGTGCGGGCGGTCGCGGTGGCGAACGGCCATCAACACGTCTCGTTCGTCGGTCGTCCACGCCGTCTCGAGCAGGTCGCCCGGAAGCGACTCCCGTTCGACAGCCAACGAGTGGTACCGACCGACTCGGAGTCGCGTCGGGAGTCCCTCGAAGATCCCCTCGCCCGTGTGCTCGATCGTCGAGGGCTTGCCGTGGACCACCTCCGGAGCGTGGACGACCGGCGCGCCGTTGGCCGCACACAGCGCCTGATGGCCCAGACAGACCCCGAGGGTGGGGTACGCGAGGTCGGCGAACAGATCGGTCGTGACGCCCGCGTCGGCGGGCGTTCCGGGTCCCGGCGAGACGACGATGCCGGTCGGGTCGAGTGCGCGGACGGCCTCGAGGGTGATCGCGTCGTTTCGGCGGACAACGACCTCGTCTGCGGCTTCCCCGACGTACTGGACGAGGTTGTAGACGAAGGAGTCGTAGTTGTCGACGACGAGGATGCGGGTCGGGTGGTCGGGATCAGTCATCGCGATCACCGTCGTCGTCGTCCTCGACTTCGACACCGCTACCGACCTCACCGCTGGCCTCGAGCGTCATCGCCGCCCGCTCGCCCAGCGCCGCGTCGATCGCGTTCAGCAAGGCCTGAGCCTTCGCGAGCGTCTCGTCGTACTCGCGCTCCGGGTCGGAGTCGTGGACGATCCCGGCGCCCACCCGGAGGTGATACGCCTCGGCATGGCGGACGAGCGTTCGGATGACGATGTTTATCGTCGCCCGCCCGTCGAACCCGAAGATGCCGACGCCACCGGTGTACGGCCCGCGTCGGGTCGCCTCGAGCTCGTCGATGATCGCCATCGTCCGGGGCTTGGGCGCGCCCGTGATCGTTCCGCCGGGGAACGTCGCCGCGATCGCGTCGCCGAGGGTCGCGTCGGGTCGGAGGCGGCCGGTGACGTTCGAGACGAGGTGCATGACCTCGGAGTACCGATCGACCCGGCGGTACTCCTCGACCTCGACGCTTCCGTAGGTACAGACCTTCCCGAGGTCGTTTCGCTCGAGGTCGACCAGCATCGCGTGTTCGGCGCGCTCCTTCTCGTCACCGCGGAGGTCGGCCTCGAGTGCCGCGTCCGCCGCCGGATCCTCGCCCCTAGGACGGGTCCCGGCGATGGGTTCGGTGCGGACGGAGGCACCGTCGCGCTCGAGGAGGAGTTCAGGGCTCGCACTCACCAGGTCCGTGGACCGCCCCTCGAGCAAACAGGAGTACGGGGCCGGATTCACGGCCCGGAGCGCCTCGTAGGCGGCGACGGGATGCACCGCCGCGGGGGCGACGAGACGCTGTGAAATGTTCGCCTGGAAGGTGTCGCCGTCGCGAACGTACTGCTTGACCCGCCGAACGCGGTCGGCGAACGCGTCCCGGCCGCAGGTGCTCTCGAAGGTCGCCTCCGTCGCGTCGACCGGTGGCGGGCCGACGGTGGGGTCGCCCTCGAGCGCTCGTCGGGCGAGTTCGAGCGCCCGCGAGCGAGCGCGCTCGTAGGCCGCCTCCAGACTATTCGTCGAATCCCCATCCTCGAGCGTCGAGGCGTCGATAGACGGACAAGCCGTCACCCTGAGTCGTACGCGGTCGTCCGGGTCGACCGGACACTCCCACGCCGCGAGACGGTCGTACACGCCCACCTCGAGTCTGGGCAGCCCGCGGTCGTCGACGGAGCTCCCGGGCAGGTCCTCGAGTTCGCGGGCGACGTCGTAGGAGAGCCAGCCGACGACACCACAGGGATAGGGAACGTCGCAGTCCCCACGGACGAGCGACGTGCCCTCGAGCAATCCCTCGAGGGCGGCGAGCGTCGGCGACTGTGACTGTGACTGTGACGCCGCCGTCGTAACGAGGCCCTCGCCGATTTCCGGCGTGTCGAGGCGCTCCGAACCCGATGCCGACCGATCGCGGAGTGCCGCCGCATCCGGCCCGACGGTCAGCCGCTCGACGGGGTCGACCCCGAAGTAGCCCCAGCCCGATTGGCCGCCGGTCGTCTCGAGGAAGGCGCCGGGAGCCGACTCGCATCGAGCGCGACGATAGGCGAGAAAGGGGTCGTCGACGGTGACGGCGATTTCGACGGGGAGACGAATCCGGCTGGCTTTCCCCGGTCCAGGTACGTGATCGTCGCCGGCGTCGATACGGACCGTCCTGGCGGCCTCGAGGAACGCCTCCTCGTCCGTGACGACGCGCGGCTTGTTCATGCTCGAGTCGACGTACGGGTGGCCTAACGCTTTTGCGGTTCTCACGTTAGCTCGAGTCCGTATCGTCTCGACCCTGTACCGTCGGCGTCGCTCGACGCAGAAAGGAAAACCGAACGATGAGTCGAGTTATCGGACTTCCGCTCGGTCGATCCAGCCCTGGAGTCGCTTCGCGGAGATGTCCGTGTCCTCCGAGAGCGAGTCGGCGTCTGCCGTCGCGAGGTCGGCGACGGTTTCGACGCCGGCACCCTCAAGTCGGTCGGCGTAGGCGGGGCCGATGCCCTTGATAACGTCGACCGGTTCCTGGCTGTGATCGTCCGGCACCTTGCTGGCCTCGGGGGTTGCGTCCTCGGTGGTCGGTCCCGTGGCTTCGGCCGGTTCGGCGGCTTCGTCGACGCCGTCGGGAACCTCGGTCATCGCGTCGGTCGAACTCGAGGCGTCGGTGCCGGCGGCGGCCGTTTCCGCGGCCTCGTCCGTGTCGTCCGTGTCGACTGTGGCGTCTCCAGTTTCGTCGGTCTCGTCCGCCTCGCTGGTTTCGTCGGCGGATTCGTCTTCCGCTTCGACGATCGGTTCGTCCGTCACGTCTTCCGTCTCGACGCCTTCGTTCTCGTCTTCGTCCTCGCCGGATGGACCACTCGTCGATTCGGTCGTTCCCTCCTCCGTCGGCGTCCCGGAATCGGTCGACGTCTCTGCCGCATCGTGGCCTCGTTTTCGTTCGATTGTGACACCGCCGTCACGGCCCTCTGTTGACCGAGCGTCGGCGTCGCTGTCACCGATGCCGAGAAGCGACTGTAGCTTCTGCAGGAGTCCCATTATCGGAGGGTAGTTACCACCGCTACTTAAAGTCGTCTGATATCGGACAGTTGCCGTTACACCCACGAAATGCGACGAGTTAGAGCCGCGACCGAAGCGCCTCGTTCATCCGATCGACCGGCGCCTCGAGCCCCGTCCACTGCTCGAACGCCTCGACGCCCTGGTAGAGCAACATCCACGCACCGTCGACGGTCGCCGCGCCAGCGTCCGCCGCCTCCTGGAGGAGGCGCGTCTCCAGTGGGTTGTACACCGCGTCCATCACTGTCAGTTGGCCGTGGAGGGCGTCCGCCGGGACCGGCGACACGTCCTCGTCCATCCCGACGCTGGTCGCGTTGACCAGAACGTCGGTATCCGGGACCACGTCGGGGAGACTGTCGAGTCCGCCGGCGGTCGCGCCGGGGACGACTGCGGCGAGTTCTTCGGCTCGCGACACCGTCCGGTTCACGACCGTCACCTCGGCCCCTCCGTCGGCGAGTCCGAACGCGATCGCCCGACCGGCCCCTCCGGCGCCGACCACGACTGCCGGCGCTCCCTCGAGGGCGACGTCGTGTTCGCGGAGCGCACGGACGGCGCCGGCGGCGTCGGTGTTGTACCCCGCGGGCGGCCCGTCCGGGGAGAAGTCGATCGTGTTCACCGCGCCGATCCGCGTCGCCAGCGGGTCAGGCTCGACGACGGTCAGCGCGTCCTGTTTGAACGGGATCGTCACGTTACAGCCGGCGATCCCGAGCGCCTGCGCCCCGTCGATAGCTCGCTCGAGCGCGTCCGGGGTCGCATCCGGCTCGAACGTAACGTATCGGGCGTCGATGTCGAGTGCGTCGTAGGCGGCTTCGTGCATCGGTGGCGAGAGGGAGTGGCCGACCGGATTCCCGAGGAGACCGAAGACCTGCATGCGCGTGAGTGGTTCCCGGACGGGTATAACGGGTGTGACTCCGGCAGGCTTTCCTGACGATCCGGTGATCCGGTAGCCCGCACCGACCGCGTTTCACACGCCTTATACCACCGTCTCGAGTACCACTCCCGTATCGATGGTCGACGGAACACTCCTCTCCGCGCTCTTGCTCGCTCTCGGCGCCGGCGCGCTCTTCGGCGGAGCCGAACTCCTCGTCAAGGGCGCCGGCAACCTCGCGCTCGGCCTCGGCCTCCGGGCGGCCACCGTCGGCGTCACCGTGGTCGCCTTCGCGACGACCGCCCCCGAACTGTTCGTCGCCATCCTCGGCGCGCTCGACGTCTCCTCGGACGTCGGCTTCGGGACGGTCGTCGGGTCGAACATCGCCAACATCGCCCTCGTCCTGGGCGTCTCCGCGCTCATCCGACCGCTCTCGATCAGCGACGCGATGATGCGCCGCCACGTCCCGTTCATGGTCCTCGCGGCCGTCTTGCTTCCCGTGCTCGCCCTCGACGGGCGGATCGGGAAACTCGAGGGAGGAATACTGCTGGCCGTGCTGGCCGGGTTCACCGGGTATCTCCTCCACACCGTGAACTCGAGCCCAGCAGCCGCCGAGATGCCTGACGGAGGCCGGGACGGCGTCGCCGCGCGCGACGTCGCCTTCGTCCTCGCCGGACTGGTTACCCTGCTCGTCGGCTCTCGCTGGCTTATCTCCGGCGGCTCCTCGCTCCTGCTGGCGATGGGCGTCTCCGAATTCGTCGTCGGGGTGACGGTCCTCGCGCTCGGGACGTCCCTGCCGGAACTCGCCGCCTCGGCCGTCGGGGCCGCTCGCGGGGAGACCGAGTTCACCGTTGGCAACGTCGTCGGCTCGAACATCTACAACATCGTCGCCGTGCTGGGACTGCTCGCCGTCGCCGTGCCGATTACGGTCACGGATTCCGTGCTCCGGTTCGAACTCCCGCTCGTGGTCGCGTTCACACTCGTGCTCGTCGGCATGATGTGGCGCGGACGTCGATTGACCCGGGTCGACGGGGCCGTCCTCGTCGTTTCGTACGCCGTGTTCGTCCGGTTCCTGTTCGTTTGACCCGTCTTCCGGACCGATTTCTTCGATCTACTCGAGCCCGCGACAATCCCGTAGATTGATGCGTCCCTGGGCGAAGTCAACAGCGTGCAACGCGCCGTCGCGGACGACGACTGGGTGGCCGACCTCGGCGAGCGCCTGCCCGTGTCGCCGCTCTCGGCACTCGGCCTCCTGCTCGCGGCGACCATCGGCTTTCGAATCGCCGTCGAGAACGCCTCGAGCCGGGCGCTCCTCGAGAGTGCGTTCCCGCTGCTCGCGGCGACGGCCGTCGTCCTCGCCGACCGACGACTTGTCGCGGGCGGCGTCGGCGTCCGCGACCGCCTCACCGTCTTCGCCTACGGCCTCGGCGGCTTCCTGGCGGCCGCACTCGTCACTGCGCTCCACCTGCACGTCCTCCGCCTCGACGGGGCCGGTGTCACGATGCCGCTGTATCTGACGCTCATGAGCGGGACCGTCGGGGTCGCCGCCGGAACCGTCGCCGGACTCTACGAAATACGCCAGCGATCGGCCGTCCGCGAGGCCAGACGCCAGCACGCGCGCCTCGAGGAGTTCGCGAGCGTCGTCTCACACGACCTGCGGAACCCGTTGAGCGTGGCCCAGGGCCGTCTCCAAGAGACCTATCGGACGGGAAATCCGAGTCACCTCGAGGCGGTCGATCACTCCCTCGAGCGAATGGACGAGTTGATCGACGACTCCCTGTCGGTCGCTCGAAACGGCACGCAAGTCACCGACCGGGAGCCGGTTCAACTCGTGGACCTCGCCTCGGAGGCGTGGGCCGTGGTCGAAACGGGCGACTCGAGCTACGAACTCTCGGGCAACCGGACGATTCGTGCTGATCCGACGCGAGCGAAACGACTTCTCGAGAACCTCTTTCGGAACGCGATCGAACACGCCGGACCGGATACCGTAGTTCGAATCGGCCCACTCAAAAACGGCTTTTACGTCGAGGACGACGGCCCGGGTATCCCCGAAGGCCGCCGTGAGTCCGTCTTCGAACAGGGCGTCTCCTCCACGGCCGACGGTTCCGGCCTCGGTCTCGCCATCGTTCGCGCCATCGCCGACGCTCACGGCTGGGACGTCGCGGTCGCCGAGAGCGCTACTGGTGGCGCTCGCTTCGAATTTACGGGCGTCCAGGGCAGGTGACGACGTTCACCGAACGCGACCGAAGCGAATTTCAGTAACCTGCGTTACAGAAATGATTTTCAGATTACATTTATACGGGTGTCGGTCCTACCTGTACCTGTATGATGCCACACTACCCCCACATCGAACGCGTCCACGACGCGACGGCACCGCGTCTCGTCGTCTCCCTGGCCGTGCTGGTCGGGTTCGTCGGATTCCTGGTCGCGCTGTCCTACCCGGTTCCGGCGCTGACGGCGATCGGCGGCGCCGTCGGGGCGCTCGCGGCCGCTCGGTTCGTACGAACGGCGCGGTCCCTCGAGTCAGTCCGGCTGCCGGGAACGAAGCGTCAGTTCCGACTTCGCCCAGCCAGGCAGTGAAGTCGAATCGACGGCCGAACACAAATGCTGCGCGCCTTTCAAGCGTCGTCGCCCCTCGTTCTCGAGAATGTAATCGATCAGTGCCGAGTCATCACTCCTCGTTCTCGAGTATGCGATCGATCAACGCCGAATTGTCGCTTCCGAGGGCCGAGCGAACCAGCAGGCTCCCGCCCAGGACTGCCGGGCTGATCACGGCGTCCGCACCCGCACGCTCGAGTTTGGCCGTGTTCTCCCGATCGGTCGCCGCCGCGACGATCCGCAAGTCCGAAGCGAGTTCGCGCGCGGTGAGCACCGAGAGCGCGTCCTCGGCGTCGTGGTTCGTCGCGACGACGACGGCCGCCGCGCGCTCGATGTGGGCGCGCTCGAGGGGCGCTTCGTCGCTCGGGTCGCCTGTCACGACGGGGATGTCGCGATCGGCGAGGTCGCTCGCCGCCTCGCGGTCGTTCGTGACGATGACGAACGAGCGCCCGGCCGCGTTGAGTTCGTCGACGATCGGTTCGGTCAACTCGCCGTAACCGAGGACGAGGATGTGATTCTCGAGGAGTTCGAGCTGTGATTCTGTCATCTTTCCGAGTGTCTTCGTGATCCGCGTCTGAATCGCCGGGCCGACCAGTGCCCCGATGGCGATACCGAAACTGGCGACGCCGAGGACGACGACGGACATGGTGAACAGCTGTGCGTCCGGGGAGGTCGGCCCGATGTCGCCGTAGCCGACGGTGCTCGAGGTGACGAGCGTGAAGTAAAAGGCGTCGAGGAGGTTCGAGATGCCGTCGAAGTCTTCCCGGAGGGCGAACGCGCCGAAGGTGCCGTAGGCCTGGACGCCGACGAGCGCCCCGCCCGCGGCCAGCTGGGTCGTCGTCAACCCGAGTTCGCGGTCGAATTGTCGGCGAGTGACGAGCACCGTCGGGAGCGAGATCACCGAGAGGACGACCAGGGGAATCGAGTAGGGACTCGCCTGGAGGAGCCCCTGAATCGCCGTCATCGGGAGCAAGACGACGGTCGCGTACCAGCCGACTCGCAGCCCGCGTCGGAGCGCGAGCGCGCTCGCGACCATCAGGAACCCCGTCAGCGCTCCGGTGAAGCCGACGCCCTGCTGGACGACTGTCGGAACGTAGGTGGCGACGGGTCCGAAGTCCGCGGCCGGTTGCTCGATGTTGACGATGCCCGTCGCGACCGACAACAGGGCAACGGCCAGCGAGAGAAGCACCGCCGCTCGCGTCCCGACGATCCAGGTCCAGTTCTGTGGCAATCGCCGGGCCACGCGCTCACCGACCATACTCGAGGTGTCGTCGGCCAGCGATTAAACGAACACGGTTTCAGGGCGGGTTGCACCGACCGTTCGTCGATCTCGTCGATTCGAGGCGCCCACACCGGCTCGAGGTGACGCCACTCCTCGACGTGCACTCGAGGCGCTCGCCGCGGTCGGTACTGGTTTATCCGATCCGTGACTGTCACAACGCATGGCAACGCTCCCGCTCGAGATTCTGCTCGGCCTGTACCTGGGACTGTTGACCGGCATCGTGCCCGCGTTCGCCGCCGGCTCGCTCGGCTTCCTGGTCCGGTACTTCACCGGCGTCGGCCTCCCCGGCTTCGGTGTCGTGGTGATGGCCCTGTCCATCGCGAGCGTTCAGGGCGGCCTCCTCGGGCTAGTGGAACCCGACATCACCCAGTCGCCCCGTTTGCTCGTCGCCGTCCTGGTCGTGTTGATGCTCGCGCTGTACGCTCACAATCAGGGGGACAAACTCGGCGCCGAACTCCCTCGACACCTCTCGCTGACGGCGCTCCGCCAGCGAACGCTCTCGGCGGACGTCGTCGAGTTCGTCGGCAGCGTCGGCCAGGTGACCGTCCGACCCACCGGCGAGATTCACGACCTCGAGGGGTACCCGCCGCTGTCGCCCGCGCTTCGATCGACGCTGAAAACCGGCTCGTGGCGCTTCCCCGCTGACCTCCCGCTGTCGGAACTCGCGGTTCGCCTCGAGGAACGCCTCCGGACGGATCACGACCTCGCCGACGTCGACGTCTCGATCGACGAACGCGGCCAGGCGACGATCGCCGCCGCGCCACCCTCGAGCGGCCTCTCGAAACGGATTCCCGACGGCCACCGGGCGGTTTCGTTCACGGCGCTCGTCCCGACCGGGACGGCTCGCGGCGACGAGGTCGTCATCGACGCCGACGGCGAGCCCGTCCGAGGCACCGTCTGTAGCGTCCGAACGGAGGTCGACGAGTCGCTTTCGGCCGACGACGCGACTGAAGCCCCCGCAACCGATGACACGAACGACGCACACTCGAGCGAGGACGAGCCCGTTACCCCGCCCACTGCGAACGCGCCCCGACTCGCCACCGCCGGGGGTACCGGCCGAGTCACCGTCTCCCTGCCACGACGACGCGCGAGAACCGTCCTCGGCGCCGAGTCGGTCCGCCTCACGGTGTGCGCGCGTGCGACCGAAGACGCGTTCGAGGCGTTTTCGCGCCTCCGAGAGGCCGGCTACGCGATCAGACGGGCCGTACTTCGAACGGCCGACGCGGCTCGCCAACTCGATGCCGAGGGGAGCGACCTCGTCTGTCTCGCCCGCAGGCGACCGGACGCGGGCGACGCCGGCACCGCGCGAAACTGGCAATTCGGCGCCGACGTCGAAGGACTGCTCGAGTCGGGCGACGAGGTGTACGTCGCCGGTCGCGAACCCGACGTCGAGGCCTTCCTCGAACCGGAGACGCGAGCGACCGTCACCGAGGGGGTGCGATGATCGTCGCCCCACTCACGAACCCGGATCTCCTCGTCGTCGGAATCACCCTCGTGTCGACGGGAACGTCGGAACTCGTCCTCGACGCGGTCGTGCGGATTCTCGGGTTCGTCGTCCTCTCGGGGGCCATCGGCGCCGGCGTGGCGTTCGTCTACCGGTGGTACAGCGGCGACGGCATCCCGGACGGCGTCGCGGTATTGTCGGGGCTCGTCGCGGTCGCCCTGTGGCTGAACACCCAGACTGCGCTGCAGTCCGCGATTCTCGGCGACGCGGACGTACTCGATCCGTTGACGGCGACCTTTACCATCGCGTCGTTCGTCGCGAGCGCGATTGCGGCCGACGGCGGCCGCCGAACGGGTGACGGACTGGCAGCAGACGTCGGTACCGTCGCCTCCACCCGGACCATCGACGACGTGAGCCGGCTGGTCAGGTCGGCCGGGCGGGTCATCACCGTCGACCTCCCCGACGAGATCGAGGACGCCGAAGGCTACGATCCGGTCGACGACGACACGAAAGTCCTCGTCGCCGGTCAGACGCTGCTGTTCCCCCGCGGACTCACCGTCGCTGCCCTGCGCGAGCGCCTGGTCGACCGCCTCGAGGCCGATTACGGCATCGGCTACGTCGACCTTGAGGTGAGCCAGGACGGGACGATCGACCACCTCGCGGTCGGGAGCGTTCCGTCGGGCATCGGGCCGACCCTCGCGCCGGGGTCGGTCGCCGTGGCGGTTCGCGCCGATCCGGCCCCGGACGCCAGCCCCGGCGACGTCGTCGAGGTCTGGGCCGCCGACGGCCCTGACAGTCGCCGCATCGCGACGGCGGACCTCCGGGCGACCGCGGGGGACGTCGTCACGCTCGCAATCGGGGAAGACGACGCCGCCAGCCTCGAACCGAATCGCGAGTTCCGACTGGTGACGCGGCCCAGCACGGCCGACGCGAGTCGGGGGCTTCGAGCCCTGTTGCGGACCGCCGACGCGACCGTCGCGACGGTCTCCATCGAGGCCGACGGCCCCCTCGTCGACGCCCGAGTCGACGCGCTACCTGGACTCCCGCTCGTGCTCGAATCGTCGGAAGGCGGCCGCGCGGAGACGCCTCCTGCACTGGTACCGTTCCCCGACGGCGACCGGCGCCTCGAGGTCGGTGACGCCTGTTACGTCATGGGGCGGCCAGACGAACTGGCCCGGGTTCGGGAGCATGAGCGGGAACGGGAACGGGAGCGGTAGCTACTTGCCTCCAGCGACGATAGCCGCGAGTATGACCACGTCCACATCCACGTCTCTGGAATGGAAGCTGTTCGCCGATCTCGCCGAGCACGCGGGTGACCGCGAGGTGTCCGTGGCCGCCGAACCCGGCGACACCGTCGGGGACGCCCTCGACGCCCTGCTCAAGGACCGACCGGCGCTGGCCGAGCGTGTCCTGGAAGACGGCGAGTTGCGCTCCCAGATCAACCTCCTTCGCAACGGGGCGGACGTCCGATCACAGGAGGAGGGACTCGAGACGGAACTCGAGGCGGGAGACGAACTGGCGCTGTTTCCGCCGGTTAGCGGCGGCTGACCGGGGTCTGGTTTCGGCCTGGTTCTGGATTCAGGTCGTGGTCTGGGTTTCGGTCGCAAAAAATCGCGAGTCACAACAGGAGCGTCAACACCAGTCGAATCGCCGCTCCAGCGACAAGCGCGACGGTCAGCAGCGCCGTCGTTATCACGACGACCGGCGGAAGTTGTTTCTCCTCGTAGGTAAACAGGGCGTCTCCGAGCGACATACTCGAGGGTCCGAGCCTCGATAGTTAATCCTTTCGTCGTTACTCAGCAGATCCGATTCGTCGGCGGACGGCCTCCCGGTCGGGTAGAAACTGGCCGACGAGCGGCCTCGAGGCGCGCGCCAGTATCGAGTCGTGCCCTCACTCGACCTGCCCACGAGAGCCGCTGAGGTCCACCTCGAGGACGAAATCCGGCTCGTCAGAAATCGGCGCACCCGCGAACGAGGCGTCGCTGACGGCTTCGACCGTTTCGGGGATCAGGACGCGCGTCCGGCCAGCCTCGAGGCGGGCCGCGTCCCTGGCAATCGCGGCGAACAGCGAGCGGGCGGCGTCCACGTCGTCCCAGGCGCTGACGCCGTACTCGACCCAGTGTTCGGTCTCGCCCGCCTCCGTCTCCCGGTCGTAGGTCCGGTTCCGGTAGCTCACGCCGGCGACCCCGCTCGGCCGGTCGACCGTGAACACGCTCTCGTCGGCGGCGAACCGCTCTAGGTCCGCTCGGGTGAGTTCCCGCAGGGCCCACGACTCGTCCGGGTCGAGCGCCAGTCCCCGGAGGTGGTCTCGAGCCGCGCTCTGGCTCCAGTAGCGCCACGCCCGACCCGCGTTGTCGGCGGTCGACACCTGATCGGGACCGAACGCATCGGAGTCGGGGGTGGGGTGGGCCCAGCGGAACTCCGTCGCGGGTTCGTATCCGGCCGACCGGGACGCTCCGAGCGCGGGTGCGTTCCAGGAGAAGATCATCAGGCGGCCGACGGTCGCTCCGCGTTCGCGCGCCCAGTCGAAACACGCCCGATTGAGGCGTCGGCTGAGGCCGCGACGGCGGTAGTCGCGGTGAATACGCAACCCCTGGAACCAGGCCTCGTCGGACGAGAGCATGACCGCCTGAACGAGTCCGGCGACAGCCACGTCGTCGCCGCCGGCGTCGCTCCCGCTCGCGTCCACGAGGAACGTCCGCTTGTGGTCCTCGTCGGGGTCCTCGAGCCAGTCCGGGTACACGTACTGGAGATAGTCCCCGTCGCGATCGGTCCAGATGTCGCTCGTCAGTTCGACGACCGCGTCCTGGTCCTCGAGTGTCGCCCGCCGGATCTCGAGGGCGTCGTCAGTGTCAGTCCAGTCGCCAGGTTCGGTGTGGCTGTCGCACATGGCTCACCGCTGGCTCTCCCACGGGACGGATCGCTCCTGGATCTCGCCCGCGAGCGAGGTTCGCATCGCTTCTTCGGGGTCGTTAGCGTTCGCTAGCGCCCACATGAGCTTCACCTTCGCAGTTCCCGGCAGCATGTCCTCGCCCTCGAGGACGCCCGCCGCGAGCAGGTCCCGGCCCGTGTCGTAGACGCGGTCACAGACTCGCCCCTCGAGACACTGGCTGGTCACGACGACCGTCGTGCCCTCGTCGACCAATTCCTCGATTTTCGGGATCAAGTCGGTGTGGACGTGGCCGAGCCCGGTTCCCTCGAGGACCAGGCCCGCCGACCCTGCGGCGACGTCGAGGAAGGCGGGGTCCATACCGGGGGTGAACTTGACCAGTTCGACGTCCTCCTCGAGGTCAGCCTCGACGGCGAGGTCGACCGCGTCGCGTTCGCGGTACTCGCCCTGAAAGGAGACCGTTTCGTCGTCGTAGTCGACTTCGCCGACCGGTTCGGCGCCGACGGTTTCGAAGGCGTCCCGGCGCGACGTGTGGTTCTTTCGAACTCTAGTGCCGCGGTGGAGTGCACAGGTGGTGTCGCTCTCGCTCGCGTGCATGCAGACGAGCACCTCCGCGCAGTCGCTTTTGGCGGCCTCGACGGCGCAGACGGCGTTCATGACGTTGTCAGAGGATGGGCGGTCCGCGGAGCGCTGGCTACCGGTGAAGACGACGGGGACCGGCGTCTCGAGCATGAACGCGAGCGCCGACGCGGAGTACTGCATCGTGTCGGTGCCATGCATGACGACGACGCCGTCGGCGCCATCTTCGATTTCCTCGGCGACGGCATCGGCGAGGTCCTGCCAGATCGGCGGTTCCATGTTCTCCGAGAGGATGTTGGCGACGACCCGGCCGCGGTAGTTCGCTCGGCCCGCCAGGTCGGGGACCGCCCGGAGGACGTCCTCGGCGTCGAACTGGGCCGTGACGGCGCCCGTCCGGTAATCGACCGTCGAGGCGATGGTGCCGCCGGTCGAGATGAGCGCGATGGTGGGGAGGTCCTCGTCGAACTCGATCTCGGAGGTGGCATCGGACTCCGCCTGCGCGCTCCCGACGTCGTAGACGTCCTCGGCGAGCACCTCGAGGTCTGCCTTCTCGCGATCGATACCGACGTTGTACCCGCCCTCGAGTTTAACCACGACGTGGTCGTCGGTGCTCGAGGGGAGCAGTACGCCCTCGTACGTCCGGCCCGCACGATCGACGCGGATTCGATCGCCGGGGGCTGGGGTTTGACTCATGGTGGTCGCTTTCGCGTCGTCGGACTTGAAAGCACGCTTTCGGGCCAGGTGACGGTGTTCGGCTCACGGAACGGTCGCTTTCGTTTACCCGGAATCCGGTCGCATCAACCAGGAGGATATACAAGCCGCTGGCCCTCGAACGGGAATGCGTGGCCCCGGCACACGTGCTCGTCCCGCTGGATGGCTCACCGTTAGCCGACGATGCGCTCGCACACGCCCTCGAGACTTTCGACTGTCCCATCACCGTGTTGAACGTCGTCACCCCGCTCGACGCAGGCATGAGCGAAGGCGGCGTGCTCGAGCCCGACGAGGAGCGACTCGAGGCAGCGCGCGCCCGCGCCGAGAAGTTGATTCGGCGCGCCCGTCGCCAGGTTTCGTCGGAGGAGCGGACGATCGAAACGGTCGTCGAGACCGGCGAACCGGCCGAAACGATCCTCGCGTACGTCGACACCGAAGACGTCGATCACGTCGTGCTGGGCGGCCACGGCGGCCCCAGGATGGGCGCCGTTCGCCGCCTGCTCGGCACCGTGGCGACGACCGTGGTCGGCGAGGCGCCCGTGCCGGTCACGGTCGTCCGGTGACGGTAACTCTGTCCTCAACTCGTCCCGAGGAGCGACGACCACAGCCGGTAGAGTCCGAATCCGATCCCGATAGACGTGAATAGCGTGAGTACCCAGAAGAGCACCGTCACCCCGATTTTTCGCCGGGAGACGCCGGCAGATCCGGCGGCCAGTCCACCGCCGATCACGCCCGAGATGATGATATTGTTGAACGAAATCGGAATGCCCAGCGCGATCGCCGCCTGGGCGATGACGAACCCCGGCACGAGCGCCGCAATCGAGCGCCGAACCCCGAGTTGGGCGTACTCCCGCGACGTCGCCTGCAGCAATCGCGGCGCCCCCATCCACGCCCCCGCCAGGATTCCCGACGCGCCGATGACGAGCAACACGACGCTCGGAAGTCCGAGTTCGGTCCCGTAGAGCGCCTCGAGCGGTCCGGTCGCCAGACCGACCTGGCTTCCGCCGCTACTGAACGCGACGATGGCGCCCAGGACGAGGAGAAAGGACCGAATGCCCCGTTCGACCGACGCGACCACCTTCCGACGGATGAACTGAAAGCCGAGGGCGGCGAACACGACAGTCGCCCCGACGACGGACGGATCGACGCCGAGGACTGTCGGGCTCCCGAGGGCGTGTGAGACAAGTTCCGCGACTGATCCCTGCGAGCGGTCGGGATGGGGAATCACGCCGAGTCGAATGTTGCCGAGAATACCCGCGACGACGGCCGCAAGCACCGGAACGCCGACGGTTTCCGGGATGTCGTCTCTGCGGAGGAGTTTCGCCGTCAAGAACGCGATTCCGCCCGACGACGGTGGGACGAGCAACCAGAACGTAACGATTCCTCGGTACGTGCCGAACGCCGGGTCGCCGCCAAGCGAGAGTCCGACGCCAACCATCGCGCCGGTCGTCGCGAAAGCGGCGGGAACCGGATAGCCGGAGTAGACGCCGAACGACATGAACGTCGCCGCGACCAGCAGTCCCGTCGTCGCGGCCAGCGGCGTGATCGCGACGCCGCGGATGAGTTCGGCCCCGACCGTCTCGGAGATACTCCCGCCCTGCGTGACGGCACCTGCTGCGGCGAGAATTCCGATCAGGAAGGCGGCTCGGAGCGTCGAAACCGCGTTGGCACCGATCGCCGGCGCGAACGGAGGCGAGTTGCTGTTCGCACCGAGTGACCACGCCATGAACAGGCACGCTATCGTCGCGAGTCCGACGAACGTCCAGAACGTCAACGTCGCCGCTGGTACGACCGTCAGTTCCAGCATCGTCGCCACCGTTACCCTCGTCTCCAGAATCCCCTGAGTTTCTCGAGACGAGACGGGCTAACGACGGCACCCGAACGCGCGAGGATGACCGTCTCGTCGATTCGAGGGATGACCCGCTGAGGAATCGATCCGACGAGTCGCCGCTGAATCGCCCCCTGGCGCGTCACGCCGAAGACGATCACGTCGTGATCGGGTGCCAGTTCCGCTATCGTCACGGGAACGTCCTCGCCGGTTCGAACCGCCGTCTCGACCCGGATATCGGGACCGAAGGCGGAATCGGGTGCATCCTCGAGCAACTGCACCCCTGCCTCGAGGTGGTCGCGCGCGGCGTCCTCGTCGACGTCCGGTTCGACGACCGAGAGGAGGTGCACCGTCGCGTCGTTGCGGGCGGCGATGGCCTTCGCCGCGAGCGTCGCCGGTCGAACGTGGGGACCGCCGGCCACCGGCACCAGGATCGAATCGACGCCGTTCGCTTCGTAGCCGATTCGCTCGACGTAGAGGTCACACTGTGCGTTCTCGATGAGTTGGTCGAGGTTCGTGCCGAGGATCGCATCGGTTCGACTCCGACTGTCGTGCCACCCGATGACGAGCGCGCGCGCATCGGTGCGTCTGATCGCCTTGAGCACGCCGTCGGCGATCGTTCGACCGACGACGATCTCGCGTTCGATCGGGACGTCCTCGGGGGCCACCGCGATTGCCGCGTCGAGGAGTTCCTGGGTATCCTGGGCGAAGCGTTCGACGATCGTTTCGTCCTTGTATACCGAGAACGGCGAGGAACTGGGTTTGACGGCGACCGAAACGATCGTGACGTGGCTCTCGAGGAGGCGGGCGAGGTCGCTGGCGGTCCGGACCAGTTGCTCGGCGTGCTGGGGGTTCGCCACCGCGACCAGCACCGGTCTGGACTCCGGAGAGTAGTCCATCGAGACTAGTTCGACGGATGGTGATGAAAAGGTATGGTCTCCCTGACGGTGTCTCGAGGACGACCTGACGGCTACCGTGGACATCGAATCGCCGTACCGAGCTCCAGACGTGGTGATGATTCCAAACCGTGAAACGCACTGGAACGGCTCACAGACCGGTGTACGAGCGGAACGCGTATCCCAGAAAGACGAGCCCCAGCACGACGCCGGACAGGGCGATGAGCCCGCCGATGAATCGCATCGTGGTCGTCATGACCGGCGGATACTCCGGCTGTGGCTCGATATTCGCCACGAGGACAAATACGAGCGCGCTCGCCCCGAGAGCGAAACAGCCGAACGCGAGAAAGGCGAGTGTACTCATCGCGGCGAGGGGGTCACGCCTCCGTCGAGCTATCGTACAGCCGTTCGACCGCCCACTCGCCGCGGATCAGTTCGTTGGCGCCCTCGGTGAGTGTGACCTCGACGAACACGGTCGCCCGATAGTACGCCATCTTCGAGTGGTTACGAAGGGTGGTTTCTTCAGTGTTGTTGCCTCGAGAACCGTCGAAAAATCCGGTTCTCATTTCTCCTCGACGTGGCGAATCTCACAGGCCACGCCGCGCGTGCTCTCGACCATCTCGCGGCCGAACATCTCGGCGCGGCCGACGCCGAAGGCCTTCGGCCCCTCGACGACGACCTCGTCGCCCACGCGGATGTCCTCGTCGGCGTCGACGACCCCCGGCGCCAGGACGCTTCCCTGCGGAACGAAGCCGTCGATCTCGAGGCGTTTCGTCGGCGCGTCGCTCTCGACCCAGCGTCTCGCACCCTCGAGCGTGAACGACAGGGTGCCGTACTGGGGGACCATCGTCGCCAGTTGCGTCTCCTCGGAATCGGTATCCCGAATCTGGAGGCGCGGATAGCGACTCGTCGTCCGGAACTCCTCGAAGAGGTGGTCGCCGGCGCCGTCGCCGAGCAGGTAATCCGCGAGCGCCCGGACGGTGTTGTGCTCGCGTTCGCGCTTCTGATACGTGGACTCACCCGAGAGGACCTCGCTCAGGTTCGCCAGCGACTCGTCGTCGGTCGGGTGGGCACCTCGGTCGACCGTGTAGGTCACGTCGAGGTCGAATTCGTCCTGGACGCGCTCGACGATGTCGCGGTAGCCCTCGTCGGGCACGTGGGCGACGATTCGCGGGTACGCGTTGCGCTCGAGGTAGCGCCGGAGGACGCGGGCGACGAACCCTTTCTCGTCCTCGGACCAGCGACCCGTCACGACGGTGTCGTAGTGCTGGGCCGGGTAGGTCGTCTCGAGTTCCTGGGGGACGACGCCGATGGGCGAGGTCATCGAGACGAGGTGGGCGCGCCACTGGATCGCCCGGTGGAACTGGCTGTGGCTCTGGGACTCGCTGTAGGGTTTCCGGGCCGAGCAGGGCACGAGCACGAGCGGCTCGTCGAACCGGTTGCGGTAGCGGCTGGTCACGCGGTCGGCGAAGCGCTGGATCTCGACGCGTCGGAGGGTGTCCTCGGTCGCCGCGTCGAGGTCCGCCTCCCGGACGATGGGCGTTCGCTCCTCGAGGTAGGTCCACTGCGCGTCGAGTTCGCGCATCGCGGCGGTGAGCCACTGTTCCTGGCGAGCCTGGCCCTCGACGTAGTCGCGCAGGCGGCCGTCCCGGATCCGCTGGCGAACGACCGCGAGTTCCGCGGCCAGGGCGTTCCGGTTGTGCTCGGCGCAGCCCGCTCGCGTGAACTCCTCGCGGGGACCCTGGCAGGCCGGGCACGAACACGGCAGTTCCTCGAGGTCCTCGAGGAAGTACTCGCTCTCGGTGGTGAGGTACTTGCCCTGGGTGCCCTTGATTGTCGCTCTGGTAGCGTCGAAGCAGTCGACGCCCGCGTAGGCGAGCAGAGCGACGTTTCGGGGGGTCGCGACGCCCGAGAAGACCAGTGCGGTGTCGGCCGGGATGGCCTCCCGGACCGAGACCACGGCCTCGACGAGCGCGGCCCCGTGGCCGACGATCGACTGCACGTTAGAGACGGCGTAGGCGTCGGTACCCTCGTCGGCGGGGCTGGCGCTCGAGATCACGGCGACGCTCGGATAGGAGACGTTGGGGTAGTCGACGGCGAACGATTCGCGAACGGGTTCGGCCGTCCCACCGGGGAAGCCGCGGTGGGGCAGGACGGTTAGCGAGGATTCGTCGCCGTCCGGAACCGTGCGGTCGGCCGCCCACAGCGAGCCGCCGTCCTGGAGCAGGTCGCCGACGAGCGCCGGAGTCGTCCGCGGCGTCTCGAGGCGGAGTTCGCCCAGGCGCGCGGCCCCGTCGCGCGCGTGGACTTCGAAGTAGTCGGTCATATCCACACTCGAGCGCGGCGGGTGAAAGAGGCTGTCGATACGGGTCGAACGCCGGGACGCGAAAATCGTGGGCTGGCGTTGCTTACTCGAGTTCGACGGTCACTTGCCCGTCGAAGGTGAGCATGATCGTCTGGGCGAGACTGCCGAAGAGGGCCTTCCCGGTCCGGGAGCGCTTGCGGCCGACGAGGAAGATGTGATCGCAGCTGTGATCCTCGGCGGCGTCGAGAATCGCCGTCGCCTCCGTGTTCGCGTCGACGATCTTCGGGACGACGGTGAAGTCGACCTCGCCCTCGACGGTCTCGAGTGCTTCACGTGCCAGTTGGCCGGTATTGTGGAGGAGACGATTTTCGATCGTGTCCGTGCCGTAGGCGGCGACGTGAGCGTCGCTGACCTGGCCGATTGCCTCGCGTTCGGCGTCGACCTCGTCCGTCGTGGTCATGGGAAGCAAGACGAGTTCGGCGTCTGCCCCGGCGGCGAGTTCGCCGGCGGTCTCGAGCAGCGATCGATGTCGGTCCGTGTCGTCGACGACGACGAGTCCTGTGTTCATATTCACTGATACGCTCGGGATTGTGATAGTATTTGCGTGAATACACGACTCATGGGGAACAGTATCGTACGTCTGTGACCGTCTCACGGGGTTGGGGAGTGGTGACACGATCGAATGAACCACGGAAATTCGTGTCAGAATTCACATATTGGGGGCCTGCCTGTCTCTCGCGCCAACCCAACGACTTTCTCGATTCGAGTCCTGCCAACGGGTATGACCACACCGACGGAACCGGACGACTCGAGTCGGCTCGAACGAGCGCTCGGGCGGGCCTGGTCCGACGACCGACCGTGGGCGCTGTTGACCGAACTCACCCAGCTCGAGAGCCGCATGGGCGGGTCGCCGGGCGAACGGGCAGCGGCCGACCTCGTCGCCGAGGCGTTCGAACGCGTCGGTGTGACGAACGTCGGTCTCGAGTCGTTTCCGATCCAGTACTGGGAGCGCGGGGAGACGACGTTCGTCGTTACCGAACCCGTCGAGCGCGAGTTCGAGGCGCTCGCGCTCCCGTACGCCCCGGCTGCGGACCTCGAGGCGCCGCTGGTCGACGTCGGCTACGGAACCCCGGAGGAGATCGACGCCGCTGGCGAGGCCGTCGAGGGAGCCATCGTCGTCGCGAGCACGACCACCCCGGCCGGCCAGCGGTTCGTCCACCGCATGGAGAAGTTCGGTCACGCCGTCGACGCCGGCGCGCGGGGGTTCGTCTTCGCGAATCACGTTCCTGGACAACTGCCGCCGACCGGGTCGTTACGGTTCGACCGTGAGGCGGCCATCCCCGGAATCGGCGTCAGCGCGGAGACCCACGACTGGTTGACGGAGTACGCCGATTCGCCGGCGGCTGGTGCGGACGAATCCGCGACGGCCCGGGCCAGCCTCCGCGTCGAGGCGACGACCACGGACGGCTCGAGCCAGAACGTCGTTGGCACCCTCGGCCCCGACACTGACGACGAACTCCTCGTGCTCGCTCACTACGACGCCCACGACGTCGCCGAAGGGGCCCTCGACAACGGTTGTGGTGTCGCGACGGTCCTCGGCGCCGCGTCGGTTCTGGCCGCCGTGGACTCAGATCTCGGGTGTCGGGTCCGCGTCGCGGCCGTCGGCTGCGAGGAGATTGGACTGCTGGGCGCCGAGGCCCTGGCCGAGCGCCTCGACCTCGAGTCCGTCCGCGCCGTCGTCAACGTCGACGGGGCGGGCCGGTTCCGGAACCTGCAGGCGTACTCCCACGCCTCCGACCCGTTGCAAGCCCTGGCGACCGAAATCGGGGAACGCTACGGCCAGTCCGTCGTTCACGAGACCGATCCACACCCGTTCAGCGACCACTGGCCGTTCCTCCGGGCCGGCGTGCCCACCCTCCAGTTGCACAGCGAACCGTCCAGCGGCGGCGAGCGAGGGCGCGGCTGGGGGCACACGGCTGCCGATACCCGCGACAAGGTCGACCCGCGAAACGTCCGAACGCACGCCATGCTCGCGGCAGTCCTGGTTCGCACACTCTCGAGGCGAACCCCGCCACGAATCGACGCCGCGGATCTCCAGGACGCGTTTCGAGAACAGCACTACGAACCGGGGATGCGCGCGTCGGATACCTGGCCTCGCGCCTGGGATTGAGACGGGGCGCTCCCCCGAAACCGGTCGGGGACGCCGATCAGGCGTCCGGAGCACCCTCGAGAATCGCCACCCCACTCGAGGCGCCGATTCGCTCGGCGCCGGCGTCGATCATATCCAGCGCTTCCTCGTAGCTCCCCACTCCGCCACTCGCCTTGACCGGAAGGTACTCGCTCATCAGTTCCACGTCCGCGACGGTAGCCCCGCCATCGGCGAACCCGGTCGACGTCTTGACCATCGCCGCGTCGGCCGCCTTCGCCGCCTCACAGGCCGCGCGTTTCTCCTCGTCGGTCAGGAGCGCCGTCTCGATGATCACCTTGACGGGGATGGGGACGGCCGCGACCAGTTCCTCGAGTTCGGCCTCGACCGCGTCCGTCTCGCCGGCTTGCAGGAGTCCGACGTTGATCACCACGTCCAGTTCGTCGGCGCCGGCCTTCCAGGCGAGTTCGCCCTCGAGGTGTTTCACCTCGTGGTCGTGCTGGCCGTGCGGGAAGCCGATGACGGTCGCGAGCGTGACGTCCGGGTGGGTTTCGGCAGCATCTCCGACCGCGTACGGCGGAATGCAAGCGTTCATTCCGTGTTCTGCAGCCTCGTCCAGGACGCGTTCGACGTCCGCTGGCGTCGTCTCGGGGCCGAGGACGGTGTGGTCGATCAGGGGTGCGAGTTCGCTGTGGTCCATACCGGCCCGACTCGCTCGTGGGATAAAAAGGCGCCCGGTAGTGGGCGGGCTCCGGGTCGAGGTTTGTGGCAGTTACCTCGAGACGTCGACCTCGAACTCGACGGCGGTTACCGCCAGACGGCGAGCTCGTCGGCGGTCGCCAAAAGACATTGAGGTCGCCAGCAGTCACCCCGAGACGTCGACCTCGAGGTCGTCGCGCTCGACGGCCAGTCGGAACGTGGGGACCGTCCGATACTCGACCTCGACGACGTCCTTGCGCCGCAGACTCTGGAGACCGGATCGGACCTCATCGACGTCGGGGTCGACGTCGAACGCATCCCGGAGGGCGTGGAGGACGGCGACGACGCTCTGGGAACGCTCCTCGGGTCCAGCGAGCACCTCGACGATTTGCGCCTGGAGTTCGGGGACGCGGATCCGCGAGGGTGGACCCTCGCCTTCCTCGCTGACGACGCCGGGTTCGACGTCGACCAGGTCTGCCGCCTCGGGGGTCGCCCGAATCAGGCTGTTGTCGTCCCGGAAGTAGTACTCACCCAGTTCGTTCTCGAGGAACTGGTGGACCTCGCTCCCGCTCTCGAGGTTCCACCGATCCTGCAACTCGCTGTTTTTCGTCGGCTGTAGCTCCACCACGTCCGCCAGTCGATCGCGAGCCTCCTCGGAGAGCGTCATCCTCGTATCACCTCGACGTACGGGCGTCCGCTATTTTTGCGTTGCGTCACGGGGACGAGGCTCGAGGCTGGCCGCTGCGTCGGCCGATACGACGCGAACAGCATGGGTTCGAAATGAGAGCGCTCGAGGGGAACAGTACGGGTACGCCTCCACTGTGTTCAATACTATAAAATCTATTGTAATACACACAGGACTTCGAACCGGTCGGCTGTCACACCGAGCAATTCCGATGTTCAGAGCATTCGAGGTTTGGAGAATTCGGTGTTCAGAATCCGGGTACGGCTCGAGTTGTCCAGATAACCCGGACTACGACTCGAGTGCATCAACGCGCGAGAAGACGAACTCCCGGAGCAACTTCCCAGCCAGCGAGGCGGCCTGTCCGTCGTCGCGGTCGTTGACCTCCACCGCGTCGAACCCGGTGGCTTGTGGTGCGACAGTCCGCACGACGTCGCGCATCGTCCGGGGCTCGAGGCCGAACGGCTCCATCGTCCCCGTGCCCGGCGCGTAGGCCGGGTCGGCGCCGTCGATGTCGACGCTGAGGTACGCCTCCCGTCCCTCGAGGCGGGACTCGAGTTCGGGGACGAACGCCGCTGCCTCCTCGGGGGGAACGACGGTCACGTCGTCCTCCCTCGCGCGCTGCCACTCCTCCTCGCTCCCCGTCCGCGCACCGACGATGATCGCCTCCTCGACGTCGATGTCGGGTGCGTCGTCGTAGTCGCCGGGATCGAGGATGCGGCGGGTCACACAGGCGTGACTGAGCGGGTTGCCGTCGTACTCGCTCCGCAGGTCGAGGTGGGCGTCCAGACAGACGAACACGTCCGGGTCGACCGCGCCCGCACCCGCCGCGGTGACGGTGTGCTCGCCGCCGAGCAACAGAGGGACGGCGTCGTCCCAGTGGACGTCGCGCAGGGTGCCCTCCAGGAACTCGAGGTACTCGTCCACCGCGTCCCACGCTCGAATATCGCCCGCGTCGTGGACGGCGCAGTCGGTGAATCGCCGGCCCGTCCGGTGGTCGTAATCGTCGAACGTCTCCGAAAAATGGCGGATGCGTCGGGGACCGAAGCGAGTCCCCGGCGCGAAGGTCGTCGATGCGTCGAGGGGCGCACCGACGACCACGAAGTTCGCCTCCGTTCGATCGGCGGTCGCCCCTGGGTACATCAGACGATCTTGCGCTGGCCTTCCATCTCGAGGTACTCGATGTTGTCGTCGGGCGAAGGATCGATGTCGTCGGGGATGCGCATAGTGATGGTCTCGTAGGACTCGAGGTCCATGACCTGCATATCGTCCCCGTCGACGGAGACGATCTGACCCTGTTTGCGGTTGATGATCGGGACCCAGATCTTCGCGTCGACCGGCTGGGATAGCGAGCGTCGCTTGCCGTCGAAGACGCCCCGAGCCTCGATTCGGGCCTTGGCGCTGCCGTGTTTGCCGGGCTTTGCCGTCGAGTAGGAGTCGATTTTACACGCTGCGTCGTCGATCAGGACGTAGCCGCCTTCTCCGAGGTCGCGAACTTCTTTCTGTTGCTTCGCCATACAGCGGGGTAATCAATCGAACGTGATAAAGGGATTGAATCGCGCTCCCCGTCGAATCGACGGCCTCGAGCGGTCGATCCGTGCAGACGGTGAGGACCGAAAATCGGGTCCTCAAGTCGCGCCGATACGCGGCGCGACGAGGTACTCCACGTTGCCGCCTCCGTTGGCGAACTCGTAGCGAATCGACAGCGGTTTCTCGGTTCCCAGTCCGAGACCGACGTCGACGCTGTCCGGCATCGCCCGATTGATCGACGCGAGGTAATCGACGGAGAACAGGGAGACGGCGTCGGCTGGTTCGAGGTCGACGAGGTCGGTCGCCGACAGTGTGAGCGAGATGTCGTCCGTGTCGCCGTCTGCGCGGACCGCGAACACCTCGTCGGCGGCGTCGAGTTCGAACTCGAGGTGCGTCGAGACCATCTCGGCGGCCCGCACCGACCGATCGAAGGTCTCGGCACTGGCGACCACTGATCCTGCGAGGTCGAACGCGTCGCTCGACGCCTCTGGCGGGGAGCGAATCGTCGCCGGATCGAGGAGCGCGAGCGTGTACTCGAGTTCGTCGATTCGAATCGAGAGCGTCCGGCTCTCGGCATTCACCTCGAGGGCGACGAGTTGGTCGCGGTCAGCGATTCCGACGACGTCGCGGAGTCGCTCGAGGTCGATTCCGAGGTGATCGGGAGCCCCCTCGAACGATTCGAAGGCCGTTCGCTCGAGCGTGACGTCCGCTCGGACGACGGTCGCCGCGTCGATCGCCGCGAGGCGGAGCCCGTCGGGGTCGATGTACAGGTGACACTCGTCGAAGACGGCGTGTGCGACGTCGACGGTTCGTTTGATCGTTTCGGCGTCGAGCACGCCGCGGAACGTCGTGCTAGCGCTCGAGTTCGACTCCTGAACTGTTTGCTCGACCATACCCCGTCACCCTCGGATGAGAGGGATAAATGTTCCTGGCCGGAGTTGATAGATAACTCGAAATGGGGTATCTATATATGTGTATAGAATAGTAGATAACCTGTATCGGATTATGAAGGGCGACAGTCGTCCCCGCGGAATCCTGAGCAGCGCCGACCGCGCGTTCCTGCGCGGCGAGTCCGACCTCGCGAGCGTCCAGTCGGAGCGAAATACGCGGGCTCGCATCCGCGAACGACTCTACCAGGGCGTTCGCGACTTCGAACTGCTCGTCGAATCGCTGTCCGACGACGACCGAAAACTCGTCTTCGAGAAACGGTTCAGCGAAATCGACGGTACCGAGGCGTTCGACGCGATGGTCTCGGCGGTGGCCTTCCTCTACCTGGCCGCGGACGACACCGACCTCGAGTTCCAGACCCTGTTGACGGAGGGGATCAACCTCGCCGAAGCGCGCCGGGACCGCGCCGCGATGGTCTCGCTAGACGTGACCTACCAGTCGCTCACCGTCGATCAGTTGCGACACAAACTGAAGCGAGGCGAATCCCTCTCGCTCACCGAAATCGCCTATCTCCACGACAGCGAGGAGATTCGACGGGACGAACTGGCGCAGTACTTCTCCGACATCGACGACGTGGACGAGATCGACGATGGCCGAATCCAGTCGAAGGTAACGAACTTTTGACTTACCCGATTACGCGACCCACGCGCTCGAGACCCTCCTCGAGTTCCTCGGTCGGGAGGCCGAACCCGATGCGGAAGTAGTCCTCGAAGCCGAAGAGGTCGCCCGGCGCGAGCACGACGCTCTCCTCCTCGACGACCGTCCGGCAGAACTCGGTCCCGTTCTCGAAGGCGTCGGGAATCGTCACGAATCCGTTGACGCCGACGGGGTCGTACCACTCGAGGCCGTGGGCGTCGACGAACTCGCGAACGCGGTCGCGGTGGGTCGCCGCGAGGGCGCGGTTCTCCTCGAGGATGTCGTCCTCTTGCTCGCCGAGGGCCTGTTTCGCGACGTGCTGGCCGAAGATGGAGGGCGAGATGGTGGTGTAATCCTTCCAGGTCCAGGCGGCCTCGATCACCTCGCGGTCGCCGACGAGCCAACCGAATCGAGTCCCGGCGAGGCCGTAGGCTTTCGTGAGACTCGTCGTCGAGAGGCCATGGGGGCCGAGGCTGGCGACCGGCGGCAGGGGGTCGTCGGCGAGTAGGCGGTAGACCTCGTCACAGAGCAGGTAGGCGTCGTTGTCCGCCGCCAGGTCGTAGAGCGCCTCGACTCGCTCGAGCGGATGGTACCGCCCCGTGGGATTGTTCGGGTTGTTGAGGACGATCACCCGGGTGTCGGGACGGATCGCGTCGGCGACCGCGTCGACCTCGAGTTCCCACGTCGGCGGCTCGAGCGGGACGCGCGTGACCTCGCCGACGGCGTCGGGGACGGCGTGGAGCGCCTGGTAGGTGGGCGTGACGACGACAGCGTGGCCGTCCCCCGCCGGTCGCGACGACGACGCGTCGGCGCCGAGCAGCGACAAAAACGCCAGGAAGTTCGCCTCCTGGGTGCCGACGGTGAACAGCACCTCGTCGGCCTCGCGGTCGTACCGGTCCGCGATATCGGCCCGGAGGTCAGGGTCGCCGTCGGTCGGAATTACGTACCCCAGATCGCCGGGATCGGTGTCGAAGCGACTCGCCGGCAGGCTCCGAATTCCGCTCTCGGCGAGCATGATATCCGCCTCGTGTTCGTACTCGGCAAACCAGCGCTCGAGGCCGAAAGGTTCGATGTGCATGCCAAAATGAGGGGGACGAGACGGCAAAGAGGCACCGACTCGTTCGCAGAGAAACCCGACTTGCTACCACCGGAATCCGACCCGCTCGTCGTCCGCCGGCGGCTCGAGCGGACTCGGCGGCAACTCGGTGGCGACCTCGGGGTCGTTGTAGACGCCGGGGGCGACGTCGTTGGGGCCGTCGGGATAGTACAGCGCGGCCAGCAGCTGAATCTGCCCGCGGCCGACGCCGAGTTCGAACTGCCCGCCGCCGTAACACCGAATCCCGCGCTCCTCGCAGTAGGCGATCGTCTCGAGCAGCGACTCGAGCGAGCCAAACCGGGAGGGCTTGACGTTCAGCCATCGCGGCTCCCACGGCAGGGCCTCGATGTCCTCGACGCCGTGAATGGGGGCGTCCCAGGAGAGCCGGTTTCGAACGTCGGGCGCCTCGAGCAGCGGGCGCGTCTCCTCGGTCACGCCCGGATCCTCGATCACGGCCTCCGGGAACGACTCGAGGATGCGCTCGTAGAAGTCCGGGTCCGCCGGAACGTCGACCTCGGTCCCCTCGTACTGTCCCTTCAGGTCGAGAATTCGGGCGGCGTCAGTCGCGATCAGGTCGTCGATGACCTCGTCGGTCCACTTGGGCGTCGGATCGAGCTTGAACTCGAGGGACGGAACGGCTTCGCGAAGGCGCTCGACCCGATCGGTCGACGGCGGCTCTCCGAGGCGGGTGCTCGCGACGAAGCGGAGCGGTTTCGGTTCGCGGTCGAGCGCATCCCCGAGCGAGGTTCCGGCCTGGCGTAGCGCCAGGTCGAGCGCCGCACTCTCGAGCGCCCAGCATCGGTAGTCCCGGAAGTCCTCGCGGTCGGGTGGGCCCGCCGGAAACAGATCCAGGTCCTCGAGGTGGTCAGAAAACGACGCCAGCGTGAACTCGCCCTCGAGGTCGTCGGTCGGCAACCCGACCTGATGGAGGGCGTCGTGTTCCTCGGCGTCGTAGGTGACGTCTTCGCCGCGTCCCGTGACTTGCTCACTACTCGAGTGCGGTCCCGAGAGCGCGACCTCGGTCGTCACCCGCGTAAAATCGCTCGACGTGTCCCGCTCGAGTCGCTCGAGTTCGACGTCGGCGACGTGTACCTCGAGGTCGGCGAGACGGTCGAAGTCCGTATCCATACGTCTCGTTGGGTTGCCAGACCGATGAACGTTCGTGCGCTCGTGGCGCTCGAGACTGGCCGATCGCCACTGACTGGCCTCGGTTACTCCTGCTCCCGACGCTGCCTGAGATTCTGGCGCGTGAACTGCGGTTTCGTCGAGATGGAACTCGGCGTCCGAAACGACCAGTAGAGGACGATCGAGAGGACGACCGAAAAGATCGCCGCGACGACCGCCGCGATGGGTGCGTCGAGCGCGTAGAGCACCCCCATCGAGAACAGCGACATGGTCAACAACATGCCGTAAACGAGCCGTTTCGCCAGGGTAGCGAACACCTGATCGCTGTCCTCGACCCCGACCCGGACGAACTGGTCGTCCCGTTCGAATCGGTCGAGGGTTCGCTCGAGTTTCGGCGGGATCCTGATGGCGGATCGACTGGCGTCCCTGACCTCGCCCGCAGTGTCCTCGAGGACCCGCTGTATCGACTCCTCGCGGTAACCCTGCTCGGTGAGGTAGTCCGTCGCCGTTGCGATGAAGTCGAAGTCGGGATCGAGGGTCACGCAGACGCCCTCGACGACGGTCGCCACCCGGAGCACGAGCGCGAGGTTCTTCGGGAGGCGGAACGGAAACTCGTAGATCGAGTCCTCGATCTGGCCGACGATCTGCTGGACGCGGTACTGCTCGATGTCCTCGCCGCGCGCGTCGGCGATGGCGAGTTCCATCACGTCGGCCATCACGGCCCGATCGGCCTCGGGACTCAGCGTCCCGATCGCGATGAGGGAATCGAGGATCGCGTCGATGTCCTGGTTGGCGATCGCGATGTAGAACTCGACGATCCTGTCCTGGACGAACGCGTCGACGCGACCGCTCATGCCGAAGTCGTAGAAGACGATCCGTCCGTCGTCGGTCACCGCCAGGTTTCCGGGGTGGGGATCGGCGTGAAATACTCCATCGTCGATGATCATCTGGAGGTACGATCGCTGGAGGTTCTCCGCGACCTGCTGGCGGTCGATTCCCTTCGCGTCGAGTTCGTCGACGCGGTTGATCTTCGTCCCGCCGAGATACTCCATCGTCAGGACCCGGTCGCTCGAGTAGCCCTCGTACACCTCCGGGATGAGAAACCGATCGTCGTCGGCGAAGTTCGAGCGGATCTCGGCGAGCATCCGGGCCTCGCGATGGTAGTCCATCTCCTCGCGAATCGTCTTCGCGAACTCGTCGGCCAGGTTCTCGAGGGAGAACGACCGGGACTCGTCGACGAACCGGATCAGTACCGGGAGCGACCACCGGACCACCCGGAGGTCGGCCTCGACGAGGGCCTCGATTCCCGGCCGCCGGATCTTCACGGCGACGTCGTCGCCGCCGATCGATGCGCGGTAGACCTGTCCCAGGCTGGCACCGCTGATTGCGTCGGTATCGAAGTCCTGAAAACGGGTATCGACCGGGCCGATGTCCTCTTCGAGTACGACCCGTGCGTCGGCCCAGTCGGCCGGGGGTACCTCGTCCTGGAGCGCCGAGAGCACGTCGATGTACGCCGGCGGGAGGACGTCCGGTCGCGTCGAGAGCAACTGCCCGAGTTTGATGAACGTCGGACCGAGGGTGAGCAACGACTCGAGCAGGACTTCCGCCCGCTCGCGGTGGGTCTCCGAGCCGATACGGCGCGGTCGTCCGAAGATGAGCCAGCGCCGGCGGTCGCGGGCGTACGCCAGCAACAGCGGCAGGAAGTGCCACGCGACGACGACGAACCGTCGATACGCGCGAAGGGTGCCCAGGTTAGCTCACCCAGGTTAGACGTCTCCGTCGGCGTCTCCGGTGGCCGAATCCTCGGAATCGCTCACGACGTCGATCGGCGTCCTGTCGGATCCCTCCCGTTTCGGCAGGGCGAGTTCGAGCACGCCGCGGTCGACGCTCGCCGCAGCGTCGGATTCCGTCGCGTCGTCGGGCAGCGGAAGGTCGACGTCGACGAAGAGCGGACGGTTCTCCTCGAGGTAGTGGTACTCCTCGGGAAGATTCTTCTGGCGGCGAGCCTCGATCCGGATGCGGCCGTCTTCGACGGCGACGTCCACGGTCTCGGCGGAAACCCCCGGCACGTCGAGCACGAGGAGGTAAGAATCGTCGCTTTCGAGGAGGTCGAAGAACGCGGCGTCGGAGAGGTCCCGGAGGGCGTCGCGCAGCGCTGACATAGTGACCGGTTCGAACGCCGTGACGAAAAAGGCCGCGGTCCCGACCGATCGTTTCCGTGTTGATCGATCGTTACCGTGCCGACTCACCGGTCCCGTCCCGACCAATCACTCTTGTACCAACCCACTGTTCCCGTCCCGACCAACGTCTCCATACCCACGAAAGGATCAGAGACCCCCGCCGCCGACGGCGAGAGAGATGACGAGGAACAGGACGCCCGCGAGCGTCGAGAGCAGTCCCCGGACCGCGACGCGGCGTGCCGCTCGGCGCTCGGTCACGTCGAAGAGTAAAAACGGCGGACCGAGCAGACGGTGGCGAACGTGAGCCAACAGGCCCGACTCCGGCGAGACCGACCGCTCGACGACGGCATTCACCTGCCCGGTCTCTCGAGAGGCTGTCGTATCTCGCCGGGCCGTCCCAAGCAGGTGGACCGACTCCCCGACGTCCAGCCGGCGCTTGAGGTAGCGCCGATCCCGCCCGGTCGAAATCTCGAGCGGCCCGAGCGAGAGGTTCGTGTTCTCGTCGGAGACGTCCTCGTCGCGCTCGATGTAGCGAGCGATCGGCGTCGGCGGCGCCTCACCTCCCTCGACGCGAATCCGCGCGTCCGTCGTGAGACGCAGGTCCGCCCCTCGCGGATCGACCAGGACGTTCCCCGACTCGTCCTCGAGGCGGAACGGTACGACCAGGGTCCCCCTGTCGATTTCGACCCACTTCGTGGTACTTCCGTTGTTGGTCGACTTCCGGCGTTTCTCCTCGACGGCGTACTCGACGGCGACACAGGCCGTCTCGGTGAACGGCGACTCGAGGACGTCGTCCCAGGCGAGTACGGTTCCGGACAGTTCGACGGACCCGCCGTTGGGCGTGTCGAGCACCGTGTGCGGCTCGCGTGCGAAGAGCCGATAGGCGAAGCCCAGTTCGCGGAGCCCGTAGCCGAGAAGGACGAAGCCCAGGAGCATACCGAGGGCGGCCAGAGAGAGGACCAGGACGGACATGTTCGGATTCCAATTTGTAGGTGAGGATAAAAGTCGTCGGGTTCGCATCCGACCCGCACGTTTTTCCTCCTCGGCCGTCCCTCTATGCGGTATGAAGGGTGCCGACCGCGACCGAACGGAGTCGGGGTTCAGAGTCAGAACCCGCGTCGACGACGCCCGATCGACCCTCGAGGCCGCCCTCGAGGAGCGAAGCGTCGGGTGTGATCGGGAACGCGTGGCGCTCTCACGCGCCGACGGCCGCGTCCTGGCCGAGCCGATCACCGCAGACGTCGACGTCCCCCACTACGAGCGAGCGGCGATGGACGGCTACGCCCTGCGAGCGGCCGACACGTTCGGTGCGAGTGAACGCTCGCCCGCGGTCTTGGCCCTCGAGGATCAGCCCGACCCCGAAACCGCGCTCCCCCCGGAAACGGCCCGTCGGGTCCACACCGGGAGCGCCGTCCCCGCCGACGCCGACGCGGTCGTCATGCTCGAGCACGCCGAATCGCTCGGGGCGACGGACGAACTCGAGGTGCTCGACGCGGTCGCCGAGGGCGAGAACGTCGCGCCCGTCGGGGAGGACGTCGAGGCTGGCCAGAAACTGTACGAACCGGGCCATCGACTGCGCCCCTCGGACCTCGGCCTCCTCCGGTCGGCGGGGACTGACCGGCCGCTCGTCTCGAGTCGACCGACCGTCGGCGTCGTGCCGACCGGCGAGGAGGTCGTCCAGGCCGATCCCGACCCCGGCGAGGTGATCGAGACCAACGGGCTGACGGTCTCGCGACTGGTCGAGCGCTGGGGCGGTCGCGCGACCCACCGCGAGGTCGTGACGGACGACGCCGAGGCGCTTCGCGTGGCGATCCAGCGCGACCTGACGAAGGACGTCGTCGTCACGACCGGCGGTTCCTCGGTCGGCCAGCGGGATCTCCTGCCGGAGGTCATCGACGACCTCGGCGAGGTGCTGGTTCACGGCGTCGCGCTGAAACCCGGTCACCCGGTCTGTCTCGGAATCGTCGAGGAAACGCCGGTACTCGCGTTGCCGGGGTACCCTGTGGCGTGTCTTATCAACGCGGTCCAGTTCCTGCGGCCGACGCTCGCGTGGCTCCAGAGGACCGAGGCGACTCCTCACCCGACGGTGACGGCACGTCTCGAGCGAAAGATCGCCTCGGAACCAGGAACGCGGACGTTCGCTCGGGTGTCGCTCGAGGCGAATGAGGGAGTCGAGGAGGCAGACGAAGAAGGTGAGGACGGGAGCGAAGGTGGGAAGCTGGTCGCAACTCCCACGCGAGCGAGCGGGTCGGGCGTGCTCTCGAGCGTCGCGCTCGCCGACGGCTGGGTCGTCGTCCCGGAAGAGCGAGAGGGAATTCCGGCGGGTGAGACAGTGGCGGTGGAGAACTGGGAGCCCTGGTTCTGAGAGGATTGGTCACCGAGGCGCCGGACTGTGGCGAACAGGCGACACACTGCGACTGCGACCGCGACCGCGATCCGTCGTGTCGCACGACCGCCGCGCGAATCGCGTCCCGAGTCAGTTCACGCCGGGGTTGGCCGCTCCTTCTTATATAAACCTCCGCACAGTGATCGGAGCGCAGTGAGCCGAACGCGCCGACGGACACTCGAGGTTTTTACCGGATCGCTCCCAAGAACGCCCATGGACCGCAAGGAATTTCGGGATCTCGCGACGCCCGAGGAAGCCCACGAGGCGATCCAGTCGCTGTCGCTCGAGGGCGGCATCGACCGCGTTCCCCTGTCGGAGGCGCGCGGCCGGGTACTGGTGGCGCGCGTCGACGCAGAACTCGACGTCCCCGGCTTCGATCGATCGAGCCTGGACGGCTACGCCCTCCGCGCGAGCGACACGTTCGGCGCGGACGAGGCCGATCCGGCCCGCCTCCAACTGGTGGGGGAGGTTCACGCCGGCGAGGAGCCGGGACTCGAGGTCGGAACAGGCGAAGCGGTCGAAATCTCGACCGGGGCGGTGATGCCGCCGGGGGCCGACGCGATGGTTCCCGTCGAGCGGACGGATCTCGAGGATGGGACGGTCCTGGTCCGCACGAGCGTCGCGCCGGGAGACAACGTCATGTTCGCCGGTGCCGACGTCGCCGCCGGCGAGCGGGCGCTTGGGCCGGGGACGGAGCTGACGCCGCGGGAGATCGGCCTGCTCTCGGCGCTGGGCGTCGACGAGGTACCCGTTCGCGCCCGCCCTCGCGTGGGAATCGTCTCGACCGGTGACGAGCTCGTTCGCCCGGGCGACGACCTCGAAAGTGCCCGCGGGCAGATCTACGACGTCAACAGCTACACGGTCGCCGCGGGCGTCGAGGAGGCAGGCGGCGAGGCGGTGCTCTACCCGCACGCGGGCGACGACCCCGCCGAGATGGAGCGCGTGCTTCGGGAGGCGGCCGAGGAGTGCGATCTCGTGCTCTCGTCCGGATCGACGAGCGCGAGCGCGGTCGACGTGATTTACCGCGTGATCGAGGAACAAGGCGAGTTGCTGTTGCACGGCGTGAGCGTCAAACCCGGCAAGCCGATGCTGATCGGGCGCCTCGAGCGGTCGGATTCGGCGGGACGGTCCGCCTACGTCGGCCTCCCCGGCTACCCCGTCTCGGCGATGATGGTCTTCCGGACGTTCGTCGCGCCCGCCATCCGCGAGGCGGCCGGCGTTCCGGAACCCGAGACGGCGACGCTGACCGGTCGCCTGGCTCGAGAGGAGCGATCCGAGCAGGGCCGTCATCGCCTGCTTCCGGTCGGCGTCACGACCGACGGCGACGGCGAGTACCTGGTCTACCCCGTCGACAAGGGGAGCGGGGCGACGACCAGCCTCGTCGAGGCCGACGGCGTCGTCGAGATCGATGCCAACACGGACTACCTCGAGGTCGGCGCAGCACTCGAGGTCCGACTGTTCTCGCCCGATCGTCGGCTCCCGACGCTGTTCGGCGTCGGCGAGGACGATCCAACCCTCAACCGCGTTCTCGACCGCCTCGAGCGACCACGATACCTCCCGATCGGATCCCGACCCGCACTGCGGCGGCTTCGGACGGGAACGCCGGACGTGGCCGTGGTCGCCGGGCCGGTCGAGCCGGATCGCGAACCCGAGGGCACCGAACTCGGTTCCTGGGATCGAGAGTGGGGGCTGATCGTGCCTGCGGGGAACCCGGCCGAGATCGAGGGACTCGAGTCGCTCGTCGACCGCGACCTGCGGTTCGTCAATCGGACGACCGACTCGGGGTTGCGAACGAGCTTAGGCGTCGCCCTCGCGGAACTCGCGGACGAACGCGGCCGGGACCGTCACGACCTCACCGCGGCCATCGACGGCTTCAACTTGGGGCTGCGCGCTCACGAGAGCCCTGCTCGACGGGTCATCGGCGGGGAAGCGGACGTCGCACTCGGACTCCAGGAGACGGCAAAGCGGTTGAGCCTCGGATTCGTTTCCTGCGGCGAGCAACCCGTCCGGGTCTGGGCGGCGGCCGACCGCGTCGACAAACCGGGCGTTCGAGAACTCGAGTCCGCCCTTCGTGAGAAACTCGAATAACGCACGGAGACAGTCTCAGGGCCCCGGTAGTCAGGATCTTCGAAGTAGCAGTTTTACGCCCGAGCGGTGTAGTGGGCCTGATGTCGACGATTGCCGAGTTTCGGATCCCGGCCTCGGATACGGCCATGGAAACGACGTTCGAGCGAGCGCCACAGGCCAGGCTCGAGCTCGAGTCCTCGGTGTCGAAGACGCTCCCGTCGATCTGGGTCTCGGGGACGACCTGCGAGGCGATCGAGAACGCCTTCGCGGCCGACGACACGATCGAGCGATTCGAACTGGTCGCGAGCGCCGAAGATCGGCTCCTCTACGACGTCGACTCCGAGCGCGCGCAGTACCTCTACGACGAGTTGCTCTCCTCTGGCGGCTCGTTGCTCGAGGCGAGCGGCGTCGATTCCTGGTGGCAGTTCAAGATGCGGTTTCGGACGCGCGAACACCTCGTCGACACCCACGAGACGCTCGAGAGCCAGGGCATCGTGGTCGATTTGATCCGCGTTACCGACGTCACGACGGTGTCGACGGGGAATACGCGGCTCACGCCGGAGCAACACGAGGCGTTGACGGCCGCGTTCGAGAAGGGGTACTTCAAGATTCCGCGCCAGATTTCGATGGAGGAACTCGCGAGCGACCTCGGCATCTCCCACCAGGCGCTCTCGGAACGACTGCGGCGCGCGTACGGGACGCTGGTCGACGCGGAGGTACAGCCAGTGAACGAGCAAACGACCGATTAGAACAGTTCTTCGAACGAGTGGACGCGGTAATCGCCGAGCACGCAGCGTCCGCGCCTGTCGTGGCCGACGCGTTCGACGTGGATCGCGTCGAGACCCGCGTTCCAGGCTGCGCCGACGTCGCCAGCACCGTCGCCAGCGAGGACGCCCCGGTGTCCGTTTTTCGCGACGCCCAGATTCGTCATCACCCGTTCGACGGGCGTGGGGTCGGGCTTCCAGCCCGTCTCCGGGGTACAGCACAGCACGTCGTCGAACCAGTCGCGAATCCCGACGTGGTCGAGGACCGGATCGGCCAGGAACTGCTGGCAGTGAGTGACGAGGCCGACCGGCGTCTCGAGGTCGCCGACGAACGCGGCGTCTTCGTGGAGGTACGTCTGTTCGGCGCGAACGAGCGGGTCCTCCTCGGCGTGGAAGGCGTCCCAGAACGCCGATGGCTCGATGCCCCAGGCCCTGAGCTGGGCGTCGCGAGAGCCGGTGAGGCCGTTCCAGAGGATGTCGGCCTCCCGGTCGGTGAACTCTCGACCGAGCCGGTCACCGACGCGGTCGAACACCTCGCGGGTGTAGGACCACTCGACGTCGACCAGGGTTCCGTCGAGATCGAGGAGCCAGAAGTCGTACTCCGAGACCATGTGGAGCTACCAATAATCGCTCCGCTTATAAGTGTGTGTCGCCGCAAGCGCCGTCGGTGACGGGGTTTCCTCTGTCGGGCGCCGGACACCGGACGTCGGGCGTCAAGGGTCAGACGTCATTCGTCACTCGCTCGAGGGCGCGGAACTCACAGAACTGTGACCCTCACCGACGCGGTGACTCGAGCCTGACCTCCCTCGTCTCGACGCCGGCACAGGAGGGACAGACGAACCGGTAGTGGACGGACCGTCCGGACGTCGTCACGTGCCAGCCCGCGTCGTCGCCGTCGTAGCCGCACTCTCGGCACCGGGCGCTGGTTCGATCGAGTCGCTGGCGCAGTCGTTCGAACGGTGACCGACTTCGCTGTATAGACATGTGTTAACATACAACTCGAGGTCGTATAATTGTCCGCATCAATCACATACCCTGAATGTTCACCACCACGACAGAGACTGACGTTTTATGATCGGTCCGAAACTAGAACGAACATGGACGACACGGACGGACGACACGGAGAAGGCGACGTTGACCGAGCCGTGATGGCGAGGGCTATTGACGAGGCACCGATTGGCGTCTCGCTCTCCGATCCGTCCCGCGAGGACAATCCGCTGGTCTACATCAATCCGGCCTTCGAGCGACTCACCGGCTACGACGGTGAGGCGGTTCTCGGACGAAACTGTCGATTCCTCCAGGGGCCGGACTCGAGCCCCGAAGCCGTCGCGGAAATGCGGGCTGCGATCGAGGACGAACGGCCGACGACGGTCGAACTCCGGAACTACCGAGACGACGGCACCGAGTTCTGGAATGAGGTGACGATTGCCCCCGTTCGCGACGAGTCGGGAATCGTCACGCACTACGTCGGCTTCCAGAACGACGTCACGGCCAGAAAGGCAGCCGAGTTCGCCCTCGAGGAACGAACCGAGGAGCTCGAATACCTCCTCGAGCGCGTCGAGGGATTGATCCAGGACGTGACCAGCGCCGTCGCCGGATCGATATCCCGGAGCGACCTCGAGACTGCAGTGTGTGACCGAATCGCCGAGGAAGCCGCCTACGAGGGGGCCTGGATCGGCGAGCGAAACCCTGCAACAGACACGCTCGAGGTACGAGCGAGCGTCGGCGTCGATCCCGGCGACGTGCCGATCGAGGCCGACCACCCGGCGACGACCACCCTCGACACGGGGTCGGTCGCCGTCGATACGATCGAGGGGTGGACCCACGCCTCGTTTCCGCTCGACTACAACGGCGTCGAGTACGGAACGCTGACGGTCTGCAGCGCCGCCGAACGCGACGTCGACGACCGGGAAACGATCATCCTCTCGGCACTGGCGCGAGCGGTCGCCAGCGGGATCAACGCCCGGGAGACGAGTCGCATGCTCGCGACCGACGCCGTCGTCGTCGTCGAACTCGAGATCCGCGACCGCGCCCTCGCGCCGGTCGCGATCAGCGCGGAAACGGACGGCCGCCTCGAGTACCGCCGATCGGTTCACCGAACGGGCGACGACACGGCATCGCTGTTTACGGTCACGAACGCCGACGCCGAGGAGCTAACGGGGGCCGCCGACGGTCTCGAGGGGGTCGACCTCGCCGTTCTCGTCGAGCGGGCGGACCGCACGCTGATCGAACTCGACGCCGAGGACGACCTCGTCGAGTGGCTCTCCGAACGCGGCATCCTCGTCCAGTCGATCGAGGCCGAGGACGGCCGTGCCCGGGTCAGCCTCGAGATTCCACACTCGACGAACGTCCGTGGCGTCGTCGAGGCGGTTCAGGCCCGCTACGACGGGGCGGACGTGTTCTCGTTTCGTCAGCGCGAACGCGGCGGCGAGACCAGCGAAGAGTTCGCCGCCGGACTCGAGGACGCACTCACCGACCGCCAGTTCGCTTCCCTCCAGCGGGCCTACCTCGGCGGCTACTTCGAGTGGCCTCGTCCGACCACCGGTGAGGAACTCGCCAGTTCGATGGGCGTCTCCCGGCCGACGTTTCACGAACACCTCAGAAACGCCGAAGCGAAACTCTGTCGGGCGTTCTTCGGCGACGAGCGGACCGAAGAATGATCGGCTTATTCTCGCGGCCCATCGCGTAGTCGTCCCTTAGCGTCGAAAATCGAGTAGGACAGTCACCAGCGTTTATATACTCGATTGTGGTGGCTGATCACACATGCTCGAGATCCCGCTTCAGATCGGTGGCGGCGGCTTCCTGTACTGGGCGATCATCTTCTTCGTCCTGGCGATTATCGCCGCGGCGGTCGGCGCCCGCGGCGTCGCCGGGGTGAGTATGGAGATCGCACGGATCTTCGTGTTGATCTTCATCATCCTCGCGATCGTCGCCCTGTTACTGTAGCCGCCCTCGAGTCTCGGTTTCTGTGTACCGAGACTCGAGACCCGAAACCAGAGGCTAGAGACCCGAAACCAGAGAAGCGACGCCAGCGTTCGGACTCGTCATCGGGCCGAGTCCGTCGACGTTTTCCACGACGTAAGTACAATTGGTTACGGACCCGTGGGAACGCCTAACAGGCTACGAAACGAATATAACGAAGAGAGTTTACCATGACAGAACTCGGCGGCTTTCACGACAGGGTTGCTCGCATCGATCTCTCCTCGGGGTCGGTCGACTACGAGCCGATCGACGACGAGGACGCCAGGAAGTACATCGGGGCTCGCGGTCTCGGCGTGAAGTACGTCTTCGAAAACGGCCCGGACGTCGACCCGGAGGGGCCCGAGAACCTGCTCGCGTTCATGAACGGTCCGCTCACTGGCTCGCAGGTCCCGATGTCCGGTCGGATCGCGGTCTGTACCAAATCGCCGCTGACCGGCACCGTCACCGACAGCCACCACGGCGGCTGGTCCGGCGCTCGGCTGAAGTGGGCCGGATTCGACGGCCTGCTGTTCGAAGGGGAGGCCGACGACCCCGTCTACGCCGTCGTCGAGGACGGCGAGGTCGAACTCCGTGACGCCTCTCACCTCTGGGGAAGCGGCGTCCACGAGACGCGAGACCGACTCGAGGAGGAAGTAGACGGCTCCTACGGCAAGAACCTCTCGCTGATGGCTATCGGCCCGGGCGGCGAGAACGGCGTGAAGTACGCCTGCATCATGAACGAGGACGATCGGGCCTCCGGTCGGGGTGGCACCGGCTGCGTGATGGGTTCGAAGAATCTCAAGGCGGTCGTCGTCAAGTCGACGACGAAGATGCCCAAGCCCGCGGACCAGGAGACGTTCAGGGAGGGCCACCAGCAAGCGATGAAGGCGATCCAGGAGTCGGACGTCACCGCGCCAAACGAGGGCGGTCTCTCGATGTACGGGACGAACGTCCTGATGAACATCGGCGAGGAGATGGACGGCCTCCCGACGAAGAACGCCCAGTACACCTCGACCGAGAGCATGCGCGAGGCCGAAGGCGTCGACATCGACGCCGAGCGTGTCTCCGGCGAGAACGTCCGCGAGAACATCCTCGTCGACGAACCGACCTGTCACTCCTGTCCAGTCGCCTGCAAGAAGGAAGTCGAGGTGCAGACCATGCACAAGGGCGAGGAGATGAACGTCCGGACGGAGTCCTACGAGTACGAGTCGGCCTACGCGCTCGGCCCGAACTCGGGACATACCGACCGCGACGCCGTCGCCCTCATGATCGAGCGCTGTAACGACGTGGGCGTCGACACCATCGAGACGGGGAACATGATGGCGATGGCCATGGAGATGTCCGAGCAGGGCAAACTCGAGGAGGGCGACCTCGAGTGGGGCGACTACGAGACGATGATCGACATGATCGACCGAATCGGTCGCCGCGAGGACGACCTCGCCGACCTGCTCGCGGAGGGGCCGCGCCGGGTCGCCGACCGCAAGGACGCTCAGGACAACTCGCTCGCAGTCAAGGGCCAGACCATCGCCGCCTACGACCCGCGCTGCATGAAGGGGATGGGCATCGGCTACGCCACCTCGAACCGCGGGGCGTGTCACCTGCGCGGATACACCCCCGCCGCCGAGATCCTCGGCATTCCCGAGAAGGTCGATCCTTACGAGTGGGAAGGCAAAGGCGAGTTGACCGCCGCCTTCCAGGACCTCCACGCCATCTCCGACAGCTTCGACATCTGCAAGTTCAACGCCTTCGCGGAGGGCATCGAGGAGTACGTCTCCCAGTACAACGGCATGACCGGGCTCGACGTGAGCGAGGACGAACTCATGGAGGCTGGCGAGCGCATCTACAACCTGGAGCGCTATTACAACAACCTCGCCGGCTTCGACGGCGCGGACGACTCCCTGCCGGATCGGTTCCTCGAGGACGGTATCCGCGGCCAGGGCGCCAGCGAGGGCGAGTACTGCGAACTCGAGGAGATGAAAGAAGAGTACTACGAACACCGCGGCTGGGTCGACGGCGTCGTCCCCGACGAGAAACTCGACGAACTGGGCATCGATATGGGCCCCGGCACCGGCGTTTCGGCCGGCGACTCGCCGGCTCCGGCGGACGACTGATTGCGAGGCCGACTCGCTTCCGATCACCTGCCATTTTTCGACGCGAGCCGACCCACTCGAGCGGCGTCCAGCCGGCGCGCTAGCTCCATCTGCGCCTCGAGAATCGGCTCCGAAAATCCGCTAGCAGATCGGCTCGCTCTCGCCGTACACCGCCAGCACCACGGCCGTCGCGTAGCCGTCCGGTTCCCCCCGAACTGTCTCGATTCGCGTCTCGGGTTCGTCGAACACCCACTCGCGCAGGGTCTGTCCGCCCGCCAGCCCCTCGAGTACCCGGGATTTGACGGATTCCGGGTCGGTCTCGTCTGCGCTCTCGTAGAACAGGCCGGGACCGTTCCCCGAATCGGACTGGGCCCACGCGAGCGCGGCGCTGGTGCGTCCCTCGCCGTGAACGGTGGCTCGAGCCTGTACCACGGTGAGTCGTTCCCCGGCGGGGCCGAGGTCGGGCGCCGTGCCGACCGCCTCGACGTCGGCGGCTGCGGGAATCACCGACGAGACCGTCACGAGGTTGTAGTTTTCGACGCCAGCGTCGGCCAGGGCGGCGTCGTAGGAGGCCATCTCCGTCGAGGCGACCGCCGACCCCCAGACGACGCGAATTGCACTCATGAGCGGGAGTCGGGGATCGACGGCGTAAGGGCTTGCGATTCCGGTGGCGTCGTGCCGGTACGTAAATTGCGGGCCTCGAGTGTGTCGCTCGAAGGCGTCGACAGCGTTGCTCAGTCGAAGAAGTAGTTTGCCGACGTGACGACTTCCGCTTCGCCGGCCTCGATCTTCTCGAGGGCAGCCTCGAAGTCCGACTGCCCGACGGTCGTCCGGTCGTTGCGGATGGCGAACATCCCGGCCTCGGTGGCGACGGATTCGATTTCCGCGCCCGTGAACCCGACCGTCTGTTCGGCGAGATCCTCGAAGTCGACCTCGTCGTCGACGTTCATGTTCCGCGTGTGGATCTCGAAGATCTGTTTGCGGCCGTCCTCGTCGGGTTCGGGGACCTCGATGAGACGGTCGAACCGCCCTGGACGGAGGATCGCGTCGTCGAGCATGTCGAAGCGGTTAGTCGCTGCGATGATGCGGATGTCGCCGCGCTCGTCGAAGCCGTCCATCTCGTTCAGCAGCTGCATCATCGTCCGCTGGACCTCGGCGTCGCCGGAGGTCTTCGACTCGGTTCGCTTCGCGGCGATGGCGTCGATTTCGTCGATGAAGATGACGGCGGGTTCGCGTTCGCGAGCCATCTCGAAGAGGTCCCGAACCAGTCGGGAGCCCTCGCCGATGAACTTGCGGACGAGTTCGGAGCCAGCCATCCTGATGAAGGTGGCGTCGGTCTGGGTGGCGACAGCTTTGGCGAGCATCGTCTTCCCCGTGCCCGGCGGCCCGTAGAGCAGGACGCCGGCTGGCGGTTCGATTCCCACGTTCTCGAAGAGCTCGGGCTGGGCGAGCGGTTGCTCGACGGCCTCTCTGACCTCGCGAACCTGGTCGTCGATCCCCCCGATGTCGTCGTAGCTGACGTCGGGTTTTTCCGTGATCTCCATCGTCTGCGCGCGGGCGTCCGTCTCCGCCGAGAGGATCCGCTGGATACCGAAGGAATCGTTGACCGCGACGCGGTCACCATAGTCGAGTTCCTCGGCGAGGTCGGGGCCGATCTCGGTGAGCACCTCCTGGTTGTTCCCGTGTTGCTTGACGATGACCTCGTCGCCCAGGTGGTCTTCAACGGTCGCGAGGTACAGCGACGAACTCTTGAGGACCTCGTTTTCGCGTTTGGTACGGTCGACCTGTTCTTTGAGTCGCGTTCGCCGGTCGCGGGCGGCGTCGAGTTGCTCTGACAGTTGCTCGCTGGCAGCTGTCAGCTGTAGAAAGTGGTCGTGGAGCGCTTCAAGCCGTTCTTCGTCCGGGAGATCGGGATCGATCTCCCGGCTCGGTGTGTCGGGGAGCGAGGGACTTCGAGACATCCTGACAACCGAGCATAACTGCCGACGGTACATCTGCCTTTGGGTCCCGGTGAGGATATCGATGCGGCCTCGGTTCGCCGGCGAACGTCCACGGCGCGGGCCCAGAACCCGTCGAGCGTCGCCCGCGCCATTTATGCGGCCGGGGTTCCCTTTCCCGGTATGGCCACGGGTCTGCTCACGGACGAACGAGCCGATCAGATCGTCACCACCTGTCGAACCGCCGTCGGCGACAGCCTCCGGTCGGTGACGTACTTCACCCGGGACGACTTCGAACAGCTGTACCTCCGCGGCGACCTCGAGCGCGACGCCGACCTCACGAGCTTCATCGGTCACGAGTGGCGCGGCTTCAAGACCGCCCAGACCGCCTACGAGGGCTCCGAACTGGGCGACTACGAGTACACCATCCGTGTGTTCGAAAACGGCTTTCTCATCCGCGTGACGACCGATCGGGAGGGCGTCTTCGCGACGACCGACGGGCTGACGGTCAAGGATTTCGAAGAAGTCGCGACCGGTCTCGAGTCGTTCCTGGGCGAGCGCAACCGCGAGTAAGCGCCGTCAACACGCTTCCGACCGCTCGTCGTCGTCGCCTGACTCGCTCCGTCCGTCGGGGGAGCCGATCGGTAATCCCGAACCGAGTTCCCCGTCGGTGCCGAGCAGTCGAGCGAACCGTCGCTTCTCCGCAGCGTACTTATCGAGTGCCATGCTTCCGACGAACGGTCGACCCACGTGTAGTTATGCACGACATTAACGCTGTATCCCACTGTTGTTCGCGGCGAAATGGACGGGAACCGACCGAACGCCAGTGAAATGGTAGCCGAAGTGACGGGACGGTTCTATTAGACCCTGACATCGCAGGCCGAGGCCGCACCGCTGGCGTAACACCCATTTTCGTACCCACCGTTCGCCCACGTATGACGAAGCTACCGACGGCCGTCGCCGACGCACTCGAGGCGCACGAGGCGTTTTCGCCGGTCGACGACGCGACGTACGCGCTCGAGACCACGGTATTCGAGGCGCGCGTGACAGCGACCGCCGCCGAGGGGCCGCGAGATGGGTCAATTACCGTCGTCGTCCGACTGCCGACGCTCGACGCGGCGACTGCCGACCGCGTCGCCCCCGTAGTCGAAGACGGTTGGTTCGAGACATTCGAACGCCGACTCGCGGACGTGTTCACGGTCGCCGAAACGGACACGCACGACGCGCCGCGAATTGACCGCGACGACGGAGTCGTGACGGTCACCCTCGAGTACGTCGCCTGGGACGCCAGGGAGGGGGTCGACGACGCCAAGGCCCTGATCGAGTACGTCGAGGGAACCTACGCGCAGGGCATCGTTCCGGGATATGAGTACGGGGGCCCCGCGGCGACGCTGCTCGAGAACGCCCAGACTGCGGGAGAGCGGGCTGGCGAAGGTACTGCTGGCGACCACGGCGACGATTACGACAGCCCGTTTTGATCATGCTCACTCGCCTCGTCCCACGCTGAACGGATGCGTCCGCATTGTTGGCTCGAGGTGGACTGTGTCCTCTCTCATCCCTACGAACTCGAGCGATAGATTCCTCCGGCGGGCTCGATCCGGTCCACACGAACTCGAGCGACGAACCCGCCGCGCTGGACGCGGTCTCGTGACCGTCGCTTCAGTCCATCGCGATGTAGGTCTTCGTATCCGAAACACCATCGAGACTCTGGATATCTCCCGAAGCCGCCTTCAGGACGCCGTACACCTCGTCGGCGTCGACCTCGGCGATGATGTCGTAGTTGCCGGCGACGATGTGGGCGTCCGACACGCTCTCGAGGTCGCGGATGCCCGCCAGGAGTCCTTCGGATTTGCCGGCAGCGGTCTTCACCATGATGAACGCGTGAACCATTTCTTTCGTGTGGTACTCCTTGGCACGACTAAAGTGTTTGCCCGGCCACCGACGCCGACGGCTCGAGGATTCGTCGAAACTTTCGTATCAAAAGTCCCGCGGTGAGTGCAACGAGACGTCGAAGCAGTAACTGGCAAAAACCTGGAGCCCAAAGTGAGTGTATGGCACGAACCATCACGGTAACTGGCATGAGCTGTGGCGGCTGCGAAGACACGGTCGAATCGGCGCTCGAGGACGTCGACGGTGTCGTCGAGGCGTCGGCGGACAACGAATCGGACGCCGTCACCGTCGAGGGTGACGCCAACGTCGACGCGCTCGTCGAAGCGATCCAGAACGCGGGCTACGACGCCTCCGCCTGAACGCGGCCCACCGCGAACGCCCGCTCGTTCTACACGTTTTACCGATCGATCGGATCGTCGATCCAGTTGTAACACCGGAAGTGCTCCGGCCGCTTTTCGCTCGTGAGCATCTCGAGCGGGATGAATCCTTCGCCGCCGCGAGCCCCCGCCTCGCGCTCGTCGGGATCGTCGGAGAAGGTCATGAGCTTCGCCTTCACCGAAAACGTGACCTCGAGCGTGCCCGTGTAGTTTTCGTCGGGATCGAACCGCATCGAGACGTCGCCGGTGCCGACGCCGAAGATGGCTCGGTCGGTCGGCGTCGACACCCCGACGTCGTGACTGGCGAGCCCGCTCGAGAGGTCCTCGAGCCACGCGCCCATCGACTCGCGGTCGAGAGGTTGCTCGAGGTCGAATCCCCCGTCCTCGTCCATCGACCCCGACTCGAAGGTGAAGTCGGGGTAGGCGAGTTTCTCGTCGGGGAGGACGTGCGAACTCGTTTCCGGGTCCGGCGGGGTGTCGGGGACGCCCAGTTCGTCGCTGATCGCCGACCGGACGGTCGCTTCGGCGTCCGACGGGTCCACTGGTGCCGCGTCGCTCGCTTCTTCCGTATCGTCGGTCGTTTTCGCCGGAGAGTCGCCGTCCATTCTCTCGTCGCTATCTCGAGTCATGACCCATATTCCTGCTGGTTGTTCGTCCGAGCGACGCGCTCGGCGAAGTGGCACTTCGAAACCGTCCCCTCGAGGTCAACCGCGTCGGGAACGTCCGTTCGACACTGGTCCTCGGCGATCGGACATCGCGTGTGGAAGACGCATCCACTGGGCGGATCCACCGGACTCGGGATGTCACCCTCGAGAATGGTTGCATCGAGCACCGACGTGGTGGGATCGAGGTCGGGAATCGATGCGAGTAACGCCTCCGTGTAGGGATGGGCTGGCGACTCGAAGAGTCGACCCGCTTCGCCAACCTCCATCAACTCACCTAGGTACATGACGGCAATGCGATCGGCGATGTGCTTGACGACGCTCAGGTCGTGGCTGATGAGGACGTAGGTGAGATTGAGCTCGCGCTGGAGACGCAACAGCAGGTTGATGATGCTCCCTTTCACCGAGGCATCGAGCGCGGATACCGGTTCGTCGAGTATGAGCACCCGCGGCTCTGTCGCGATCGCCCGGGCGATTGCGACTCGCTGGGCTTGACCACCCGAAAGTTCGTGGGCGTATCGATCAGCGTGGCGCTCCGAGAGGTTCACCTGTTCCAGCAACTCGGCGATACGGTCTCTCCGATCGGCCCGCGACCAACCCTGCGTCTTGAGCGGTTCGGCGATCGCCTGCTTGACGGTCATCCGCGGATCGACACTCGATTTGGCGTTCTGGAAGATGACCCCTACGTCGGCCAGCAATTCGCTCGAGCGCTTCGTTACGGACCCAACGGGTTGCCCATCGATCCGAACGTCGCCCGCCGTCGGCGAGTGAAGCCCCGTAACGAGGTTCGCGAGCGTCGACTTTCCGCTGCCGCTCTCGCCGACGATTCCGAGCGTCTCACCCTCGTACACGTCCAGCGAGACGCCGGAGACAGCGGTGATCGTCGTCCGCGTACCGAACAGACGATCGAGCAGGGAGTCGTCGAGGGCGAACTCCTTCGTGACGTTCTCGAGTTCGACGACCCTGCTCGCGTCGCGCTCGTGATCGCGGTCGTCCGTCGATTCGACTCGCGCGCTCATCGTTCTCCCTCCGCGTCGAGGGTCGAGGCCAGCGTGGGATCATCATTTACCCGACGAATTTCACAGCACTTCGCCCGGTGATCCTCGCCGCAGTCGACCGTCGGCATCGGTCCCGACCGACACGCCTCGCGAGCGTAGTCACACCGAGACGCGAACGGACACCCCGTGACGTCGCCGAGTTGATCCGGAACCTGCCCCTCGATCGTCTCCAGGCGCTCCTTTCGAGCGGTTTCCTGGGGCATGCACTCGAGCAACGCCTGCGTGTAGGGGTGTTTGGGTTCCTGCAGGATCTCTTCGACCGGTCCGCTCTCCATGACCTCGCCGCCGTACATCACGACCACCCGGTCACAGATGTCGGCGACGACGCCCAAGTCGTGGGTGATCATGACGACGGACATGTCCCGTTCGTCCCTGAGTCTGGCAATGATTCGCAGGATCTGTGCCTGAATCGTCACGTCGAGGGCGGTCGTCGGTTCGTCCGCGATCAAGAGATCGGGTTCGCTGGCGAGCGCGATGGCGAGCATCGCCCGCTGGCGCATCCCGCCCGAGAACTCGTGTGGATAGGCGTCGAGTCGTTCGGCCGGGTTAGGGATTCCGACCTCCTCCATCAATTCGACGACCCGCGCGCGCTTTTCCCGCCAGTCCGAGCGGTCGTGCAAGAGCGGCACGCGGAGATACTCCCGAAGCGTTTGATCAGTCGGGTCGTCGTGGATCTTCAGCGACTCGACGATTTGTTCCCCGACCGTGAAGACGGGGTTGAGCGTCGTCATCGGATCCTGGAACACCATCGAGAGGCCATCGCCGCGGATCCGTCGGATCTCGCGGTCGCTGGCCGTCGTCAACTCCGTGTCCCGGAACCGAATCGATCCTTCGGCGATCCGTCCAGGGTTCTCGAGTCGCATCGTCGAGAGCGCGGTGACGGATTTCCCGCTGCCGCTCTCGCCCACGATGCCGAGGATCTCTCCCTGGGCGACGTCGAAACTCACACCGTTGACGGCGTGAACGGTTCCTTCGTACGTATCGAAGCAGGTGTGTAAATTTTCGACCGAGAGCAGTGGTTCTGTCATGCTTAGAATCCCTCGTTCTGTACCGCGTCCGTCTCCCGGGGATCGAGGACGTCACGAAGCCCGTCACCGAGCAAGTTGAATCCGAGAACCGCGAGCATGATCGCCAGGCCGGGGAAGTTCACGACCCACCAGGCGTCCTGCAGGTAGTTTCGTCCTTCGGATATCATCGTCCCCCACTCGGGCGTCGGCGGCTGAGCGCCGAGACCCAGGAACGACAGTCCGGCGGTCCCGAGGATCACGCCGGCCATGTCGATCGTCGCGAGGACGACCACCGGACCGATGACGTTTGGCACGATGTGGCGACCGACGATCGTGAGACGACCGACACCCATCAACTGGCTAGCCTTGACGAACTCCTGTTCTTTGACCGAGAGTACGCTCCCGCGTATCACGCGAGCGTATCTGGTCCAGCCGACGACGGCGAGCGCGATCATGATGTTCGTCAGACTGGGCCCGAGGATGCCGGCGATGACGAGCGCGAGCAAGAGCCCCGGAAACGCCAGCAGGACGTCGACGAACCGCATCAGCGCTTCGTCCACGTAGCCGCCAGCATACCCGGCCGTCACTCCCACTGCCGTGCCGATCGCCAGCGAGATACCGACGACGGCGACGCCGATTCGCAGTGAGATGCGAGCGCCGTAGAGCAATCGCGTCAGGATGTCACGGCCGAGCTGGTCGGTCCCCAGCGGGTGGTCGACCGACGGGGACTCGAGGCGGTTCTCGAGATCCTGTTTGGCCGGCTCGTACGGCGTCAGAAACGGGGCGAGCAGGGCGCTGAAAAGGATGGTCAGAACGATCATCAGTCCGACGACGTTCAACGTGTTCGACCGAAACTGTCGTGCCTTTCGTGAGTTGTACAGCGATCGTAACCGCTCGCGGCGGGTTTGACCGTCGAGCGACGCGCGTTTGCCGAGGTTTGCGTCAGTCATTTGGATGCACCTTCGAACGAGATTCGGGGGTCGACGTATCGGTAGGTGACGTCAACCAGGAAGTTCGTGACGACGAAGAACATCGCGATTACGAGGACGAGTCCCTGGACGATCGGGTAGTCGCGGGCGAAGATCGAATCGATCAGGAGTCGCCCAAGACCTGGTCGCTGAAAGACCATCTCGATGATGACGGCTCCATTGAGGAGATACCCGAACTGAAGCCCGACGATCGTGATCACGGGGATGAGAGCGTTACGCAGGGCGTGTTTGTAGACCACAATACGCTCACGCAATCCCTTCGATCGCGCTGTGCGAATGTACTCCTCGTCGAGCACCTCGAGCATGGACGACCGGAGCAGGCGGGTGACGATCGCCGCCATGCCAGTACCGAGTGTGATCGCCGGCAACACGAGTCGATCGGCCGTGCCGTACCCGGACGTTGGTAACACGCCCAACTGAATCGCGAAGACGAGCATAAGCAGGTAACCCAGCCAGAAGTTCGGCATCGATAGTCCGAGGAGCGCGACAAGTTGGCTCCCGTAGTCGAGTCGACCGCCCTTGTGAACGGCGCTGATGACGCCCGTCGGGACCGCGATAACGAGGGCGACGAACAGTCCGGCGAGAGCCAGTTCGAACGTCGGCCAGAGGTTTTCGAAAATCAACTGGACGACCGAGGCGTCGTTGTGGTAGGACTGGCCGAGGTTCCCCTGCAGGATGTTCGTGACCCAATCTCCGTACTGAACGAGTATTGGATCGTTCAACCCCTGTTCTATTCGAAACTGCTCGATCGCTGTATCCGGTGGCGTCCGTCCACCCATCTGCTGGCGGAGAATCGTCTCCGCGGGATCCCCCGGCGTGAAAAACACCATGAGGAAGGTCAGGACTGACACCCCGAAGAGGACGAACAAGGACGTTACGGACCGTCTGAGGACAAATTTCCACATCGTATATCTATTCTGGAAGAGACTCGTAGGCTACTCCCAGTGCTCGAGTTTCGTCCAGCGGGAGAACTGTGGAATCGCACCCAGTTCGGCGCCGTCGATGTTCGCGTGGGCCGCCGCAATGAACTCGCTGTAGTAGAGCGGGATCGTCACGGCCTGGTCGGCGATGTGCTGCTGAGCCTCCTTGTAGGCCGAGGCCTTCTCCACCTCGTCGCCCGTCTGGAACCCCTGTTCGATCAGTTCGTCAACCTCCCCGCCGAGGTTGTGCAGCCCCGTACCGTCCTCCCCGTAGAGGCGCTGGTTGACGTCGCCCTCCGAGTGGAATCCCTCGTAGATGATGTAGTCGGCGTCGCCGCTGTTCGATCCGCTTTCTTTCAGGATGAGGTGGGCCTCTCCGTCTCGTTCGGCTTCCGAAAAGGCAGCCCGCTCGAGGACTTGAATCTCCGAGTCGACCCCAATCCCGTCGAGCGCTCCCTGGATGACCTGGGCGATTTCGCGACCGTCGACCATGTCGTTCGCCACGAGGATCGACAGTTCCTCACCGTTGTAACTCGAATCCGAAACGAGGTCGGCAGCGCGGTCGTCGTCTTTCTCGTACCCGTCGATGTCGTCGTGGGCGGACCAGTAAATGACCGGTGAGATCGGGCCGCGGGCGGGTTGGCCGACTTCCTCGAGTATCGTCTCGACAATCGTCTCCTGTGAGACGGCGTGGTTCAGCGCGCGACGGAGGTCCGCATCGTCGGTCGGCGACTTGTAGAGGTTGATGCCGACGTACCCGGCACCGGGGCGGTTCTGGCGCTCGAGATAGAGCGAGTCGTCGTCCTCAATCGACGAGACTCGCGTGCGGGGCGGCGCGAGCGCGAGGTCGATCTCGCGATTTTCCAGCGCGAGCGTTCGGGTGTTGGGATCCTCGATCACGCGGAACGTGAGTTCCTCGAGGATCGGTTCGTCGTTCCAGTAGTCCTCGAAGGCCGTTGTCCTGACCTCCTGCTGTTTCTCGATCTCGTCGACCTGGAATGGTCCGGTGCCGATAACGGTGCCGGACTCGTGATCTCGATCGGGGTGCTGTATCGCGACCAGGTTGTGTGCGATCGTCCCTGGGAACGTTGGGAACGGATCCGTCGTCGTGAACTCGACCGTGTAGTTGTCGAGCGCCACGACGTCACCCGACTCGACGTGGATCCACCCCGGGGCCCACGCCCACTCCTCGAGGACAGCCTCGAACGAGAAGACGACGTCGTCGGCGGTCATTTCCTTGCCGTTGTGGAACGTGACGCCTTCGCGGAGTGAGAACTCCCACACCGTGTCTTCGACCTGTTCCCAGTCGGTCGCGAGCCACGGTTCCAGTTCCATGTCCGCCGAGACCCAGACTAGTGGTTCGAGAATGTTCGTCCAGTAGGGGATTACTCCGCCATAGTGGTTCCAGTCGTCTCGCGTCGGATCGTCGTTCAGCGCGATCGTCGCGCCCGGAAGTTGCTCCTGTTCACTCCGGTCCTGATCGTCCGAGTCACCGTTGCTATTGCCGTTGCCATTCCCGTTTCCGTTACCGTCATCTGAATCGCCACCAAGACATCCGGCTAATGAGACGATACCAGCGCCACCCAGAGCCTTTAGTACCTTCCGTCTATCGTTCAATTGCTTATTGCGTGTCATATTCTAACACTTCGTAATCGATACCATCCATCTGGCCCCTCCAAACATAAGTGTTGTATGTCCGTACGGCTGGTTATTTATATAAGCTCGTGTTTTAGAGAGAGTTGTAGTTTAATATATAATCTTAATTCATAAATTGAGACTATATCAATCCAATATTACTGGTTGCAGTTTACTTACCAGGGCAAATACTGTATTTAGCATAACTACAGCAAGTTCGAATAATGAAAACCGAACGATCGATGTTCGTGTTTCCATCCACCGTAACCTCTCATCTGGACCGCTGACGACGGAATTGGTGAATTCGATCACAATACCCGCCGAAAAGCCCATGCTGTGTAGACTATCCAATTTCCGGGCGTCCCGATCTGGTTAAGATCAATAGGAATGATGAGCTCCAAAGTAAATTATATAATGGTCGGTTAGAACTATCATTAGCATGAGAAGCTTCGATGAGACGGACCTCGAGATTCTTCGCCTACTGGCCGAAGACGGTCGACGCCCATTTAACGAAGTCGCAAACGCGGTTGACCTCTCGGCTCCCGCTGTTTCCGACCGGATCAGCAAGCTTGAGGAACAGGGGATTATTCGCCAGTTTACCATCGACATCGACCGCTCACAGCTACGGCGGAGCCTCCCAATTCTCGTCACCCTTTCCGTTCGCCCGGAATGCTTCGACATCATCAAACAGCAGTTGGCGACGATCCCCGAGGTGGAACACATTTACGCGACGATCAGCTCCGACTTCATCTTTTACGCGAACGTACCAGAGAACAACCCACGAGAGTGGATTGTCACACAGTTCGATCAATCGATGATCCTTGAGTATGAAGTGACGCTGCTGACGGAAACCGACCGCTCGTTCACGCTTAGCGGGACCGAATTCGCCCTCTCCTGTGCCGAGTGCGGCAACACCGTCACCAGTGAGGGCGTCGTAACGCGGGTCGATGGCGAGCTGAAACAGTTCTGCTGTACCTCCTGCGAGAATCGCTTTACCGAACGCCAAGACCGGTTACGCCCGCAATCCGAATCCTGAGACGGTCTCGCTCGTAACGACTCGTTCACCGCGTCGCGAACGCCGGTAACCGAAGTATTACGCTGTCTCGTGTTCTGTCATAACAAGATTAATGCTCGATAGCCGACCTCATTAACCACTATGCCTATCAAAAGTAATTTGTCGATTTCGCCTACGATTCTAAAGTATTATCTCTACAAATCGACAAAGGCTGTCGAGTTCTACCGCCCTATCATGTACCTCTATTTTCTCTCACAGGGGCTCTCATTTACGCAGGTCGTAATCCTCGAGGCCGCGTACAACCTGACCACCCTGTTGGGCGAGGTGCCGACCGGTTACGTGAGCGACCGGTTCGGTCGCCGACCGTCGTTACTGATCGGGTCGGTACTCATCACAGCGACTCTCGTTGCGATCGGTTTCGCGAACTCGTTTCTCGAGTTACTGGTACTGTTCGTCACCTGGTCGATGGGCTATAACTTCCGGTCCGGGAGCGAGGACGCGTGGCTGTACGACAGTCTGACTGACCTGGACCGAAGCGATCACTTTCCTCACGTTCGTGGACGGGGCGAAGCGCTCGCGCTCGCTATTGGCGCCGGTGCGTCAGTCATCGGTGGCTACATCGGCGGGATAAACCTCGCGTATCCGTTCTTTCTCGCCGCGGGGGTGATGGCTATCGGCATTGCCGTCGTGTTTACGATGCCCGAGCCGAAGAGCTACCAACGCGCTACTACCGATCGATTACGGTTTCGGGAATCGGTGAATCTGATTAAAAAGACCATCGGAATCCGCCAGATTAGAGCGTTCGTCCTGTACTACTTTGTTCTCTTTGCAGCGGTCCTATACGTCACCTCGATATTCCTCCAGCCTGTCTTCGAAACGGCCGTCCTCGAGTTAGGCGCCTCGCAGTCGACCGTCGAGCCGCTTCTCGGCTGGTTCTACGCGATTGTGAGCCTCGTATCCGGCGGGTTGAGCTATCACACCGGTCGAATTTACGAGACCGTCGGCGTCAAAGGCTGGTTCGCCACGGTCCCGTTTCTCGTCGGTACGGGGTTAGTGGCACTCTGGTTCGCACCAGTACTCGCCATCCCGGTCCTTCTGGGCGCGCGTAGCGTCGTTGAAACATCGCGCTCGCTCGCGATCCAGCACGTCAATATCCACGTCGGAACGACCGGCCGTGCCTCCGTGTTGAGCGCGATGGCGATGGTCAGCTCGGTCACCGTGATCCCGTTCCAGCTCGGAAGCGGCGTCATCTCGGACGTGACGAGCCCGATTCTGGCCCTCTCTCTGGCCGGTCTCGTCCTCATAGCTGGCTCGGGGGCATTGCTCGCGTTGAGTTCGCCGCTTCGAAGTGACGACACGGTAGCCAAGATTTCGTCGGACTAACGGCTCACGGGCCTCGTTAGAACGACGAATCATCTCGCCTACTTGCTCCCTCGAACGAAGCCGTGAACCGGGGTAACATTATTCACGGCTGCCGGCGTAGCCCACTCCATGCGGTTCGTCATCATCGGCGCCGGTCGGGTCGGCCTCCGCACTGCGCGCGTCTTACGTGAGGAGGGCCACGAGGTAACGCTGGTCGAGTACGACGAGGCGAAGGTCCGCCGTGCGCGCGGGCAAGACTTCGAGGTCGTCCAGGGCGACGGCTCCCGCGAGGAGGTCCTCGAGGAAGCGGGGGTCCGTCGAGCCGACGCCCTCGGGGCATTGACGGGCGACCTGAACGTCAACTTCGCGGCCTGTATGATCGCCAAACACCACGGCTGTCGGACGATCATGCGCATCGACGAGGACTACCGCGAGGAGATCTACCGCAAGTACGCCGACGAGGTCGACGACGTGATCTACCCCGAGCGGCTGGGCGCGATGGGCGCGAAGAACGCGCTCCTGGGCGGGACGATCCGGGCCATCGCGGACATCGCCCAGCACCTCCAGGTCGTCGAGTTGACGATCACCGACGAAGCCCCGGTTCGGGGGTACACGATCAGCGAACTCCAGCTGCCGGCCAACGCAACCCTGCTCGCGTTCGGCAAGGCGGGCCACCAGCTCGCGATTCCGACCGAGGACGAGTCGCTCGAGACCGGCGACCGCCTGGTCGTCCTGGCGGATTTCGACGTGTTGAGCGACGTCAGGCAAATTCTCGTGGGCGAGTCACCGGATCGGGCGGTGTCCGCCGACGGCGGAATTGTCGATCGGGCCCCGGGTGCAGCGAGCGACGGCGAACACGACGGAGGCAACTAGTATGGTCACTGCGTTCATCATGATCAAGGCGAATACAGGCGAGGCGGATCGACTCAGGGATAGCGTCGAAGCGATCGAGGGCGTCGAATCGGCGCACATCGTCGCGGGCGACGTCGACATCATCGCGAAGGCGCGCGTCGAGACGCCCGCTGCGGTGAAGGACATCTCCGCGACGCGGATTCAGGGCATTCAGGGCGTCGAGGACACCCAGACGTACATCGCGATGGACTGATCGGTAGTCTCGAGTTGCCAGGCGATCGGTTCGACCTCAGTGATTTATGCTGTTTTGTCCCGTGAAACCCGTATGCAAGAGTTCGACTTTCTCGTCGTTGGATCGGGCTCGGGCCTCGACGTGGCGAACGCAGCCGTCAACCAGGGACAGTCCGTTGCCGTGGTCGAAAAGGGGCGTCTCGGCGGAACGTGTCTCAATCGTGGCTGCATCCCCTCGAAGATGTTGCTCTATCACGCCGACGTCCTCGAGACGATCGAGTCCGCCGGCGAGTTCGGAATCGATGCGAGCGTCGACGACGTCGACTTCGCCGGTATCGTCCACGAGGTCAACGAAGACGTGAAAGCGGACGCCGAATCGATCCGTCGCGGCCTGCGCTCCTCACCAGATCACGCGCTGTTCGAGGCCGAGGGACGGTTCGTCGACGACCGAACGCTCGAGATCTCCGGCGGCGAGGATGACGGCGAACGCCTCCGGGCCGACACGATCCTCATCGCGGCTGGGACTCGCCCGACAATCCCGCCGATCGAGGGCATTCAGGACGTCGAGTACCTGACCAGTACCGAGGCGCTGCGCCTCGAGAGTCCACCGGAACACCTGGTGATCGTCGGAGGAGGGTACGTCGCGGCCGAACTTGGGCACTTCTTCGACACGTTCGGCAGCGACGTGACGATCGTCGGGAGGCGGCCGTTGCTCCTCCCCGAGGCCGACGACGAGGTCGCCGAGGCGTTCACCGACCGATTCGACGACCGGTTCACCGTCTACACCGGCCACGAGGCGACCGCCGTCTCGGCCTCCGACGGTCAGATCACCGTCGAGGCGAAGCCCTACGAGTACGGCGATGGACTCCTCGAGGACGCTCAGCCGGTGACCGCCACCGGCGACGCGCTGTTGGTCGCCGCCGGTCGCCGACCGAACACGGACACCCTGAACCTCGAGGAGACGGGCGTCGAGACGGACGCTCGAGGCTTCGTCGAGACCGACGAGTACCTGCGGACGGACGCCGAGGGCGTCTGGGCGCTCGGCGACATCGTCGGCGAGTTCCTGCTGAAACACAGCGCGAACCACGAAGCCCAGGCGGTCGCCCGCAACCTATTCGGAGACGAGCTTCAGCCGGTGGATTACGACGCGATGCCGTTCGCCGTCTTCACGTCCCCCGAAGTCGCCGGTGTCGGCGCTCGTGAGGCCGACCTCCGAGACGACGGTCGGGAGTACGCGACGAACACGTACCGCTACGAGGACACCGCCCGCGGCGCGGCGATGAAAGCCGAGGGGTTCGTGAAGGTGCTCATCGATCCCGAGGGAACGATCCTGGGGTGTCACATCGTGGGGCCGGACGCCTCGACGCTGATCCAGGAGGTCGTCGTCGCGATGAAGTCCGGTTCGGGGACGATTCAGGACGTTCGGAGTGCGGTCCACGTTCATCCGGCGCTCCCCGAGGTCGTCCAGCGCGCGTTTACCGGGCAGTTCAGTCGGGGTAACAGCCACGATCACGACGACCATTCCGGCCATCATCACGATCACGGCGACGATGATCAGCACGACCCCGACCACCAGCACGATCACGGCAACGATCACCAGCACTGACGCCCGTATCCGCCGAGTGACAGCTCTCGAGAAGCGACCGCAGGGACCGCACGTTCGAGACTCGAAGTCGCTCGAGCGTCAGTGCTCGAGTTCCTGCACGTCGTGGTCGGTGAGAAAGTCCTCGAGCCAGGCGCGCTGGTCCTCGACTCGGGGCGTCGGCTCGTCGTAGACGGGTTCGAACACGTCCGACGGGTCGGGTGCCGGCGCCTCCTCGGCCGTCTCGACGGCCGCCTCGACCTCGGCCTCGACGTCCTCGCGGACCGACTCGACGACGTCGTCGTCGAGGACGCCCTGCTCGCGGAGGTACGCTTCGTAGCGCTCGAGCGGGTCCGCGGTGCGCCACTCGGGGAGGTCCTCGCGGTCGTCACGGTAGCGCGAGGGGTCGTCGCTGGTCGTGTGGGCACCCTGGCGGTAGGTCAGGCTCTCGACGAGGATCGGTTCGCCGTCGCGGGCGCGCTCGAGGGCGCGCTTCGTGACGCCCAGGACGGCCAGCGGGTCGTTCCCGTCGACCTGGACGCCGGCGAAGCCGTAGGCTTCGGCCTTCTGGGCGATGGTGGCGCTCGCGGTCTGTTTCTCCCGGGGAAGCGAAATCGCCCAGTCGTTGTTCTCACAAAAGAAGACGGTTGGTGACTCGAAGACGCCCGCGAAGTTGAGCCCCTCGTGGAAGTCGCCCTCGCTCGTGGCGCCGTCGCCGAAGTAACAGAGGACGGCCTCGTCGGACGTGCGGTAGTTCGCGGCCATTCCCAGCCCCGCCGCGTGGGGAATCTGGGTCGCGATGGGGACTGCCTGCGGGAACACGTTGAGGTCGTGGTTCGAGGCGTACTCGGGGTGGCCCCGCCGAAAGAGGAAGATGTCGCTCATCGGGACGCCGTGGGCGATCTGGAGGGCGTTCGAGCGGTAGGTGGGGACGACCCAGTCGTCCTCGCCGAGGGCGTGGGCGGCCCCCACCTGCGAGGCCTCCTGGCCCTTGTAGGGCGGGTAGCCGCTCATCCAGCCCCGGCGCTGGAGGGCCAGCGCCCGCTCGTCGAAGCGTCGCGTCCGGACCAGGTCCCGGTAACACGCGAGCGCCTCCGTCTCGCCAAACGGCGTCTCCTCGAGGTCGTACTCCCCGATGATTCGGTGCATGGCGGGTGGGTCACCCGGAGCGGTGAAAGTGGTTCTGGTTCCGACGCGTTCGCCGCGAGTCCAGGTCGACAGGGAAAAGAGCCCCCGGCCGATACTCGAGGTATGGTGTCGCCCCTTGACGCGATCGGGCTCCTCGTCATCGTCGGCGTCCACACGCTGTTTGCCGCCGTCTCGACCCGGTTTTTCAGGATTCGACTCGAGACCGACTGGGGGACACTCGTCTACGTCACGCTCGTTATTCCCGTCGTGCTGTTCGTCTCGCTGCTGGTCCTCTCCGGCCCGCTGGGACTGGGGCCGAATCTCGGCTCGGCGGTGACGGCGTTCGTCGTCGCCATCGCCCTGCCGACCGTACTGGGGTATACGATCGACGTATTCTGGATGCCACACCCGGAGGAAGTCGAGTTGCCGGACACCGCTGAGTGACGTCCCCGTCGAATCGTCGAACCTGCAGTGCGATCAGCGCGCGTCCGCCTCGAGGCGATCCGCCAACACCGACTCGACGGCCTCGAGGACGTCCTCCGGCGGCTGGCTGGCGTCGACCCGGACGAATCGATCGGGTTCGTTCTCGAGCAGGCGTTCGTAGTTCGTCCGCACCTGCGAGAGGTAGGCGGCGTGTTCGAACTTGTTCGTCGCGCCCGCACGAGCGGCGGCCGTCTCCGGATCGAGGTCGAGGTAGATCGTCAGGTCGGGGTCAATCGTGAACGCCCGGTGGATGCCCACGATGTACTCCATCGGGCGGGTGATCCGCCCCTCGAGGGTGGCTCCCTGGTAGGCGTAGCGCGAGTCAGAGTACCGATCGGAGATCACGAGGTTACCCGCCTCGAGAGCCGGTTCGATCACGCGCGAGAGGTGGTCGGCGTGGTCGGCAGTGTACAGGAAGAGTTCCGCGAGCGGGTCGGCATCGTCGTCCTCGATCGAGCGGTAGACGGCCTCGCCGTACCAGGATCCGGTCTCGCCCGACGTCGGTTCCCGGGTGAACGTCGCGTCGGGATAGACGTCGTGGAGCGCTTCCCAGACCGTCGTCTTGCCGGTGCCGTCCAGTCCCTCGAGCGTGACCAACATACACGAATATCCTGCCGTGGGGTACAATTATGTGTCGGCGGCAGGTCATTGCTCGAGACCGCGCCGCACGCCGACGGTACGCTGAAAGGCCGTACTTATAAGCCGTCCGACATCCTTTCTCGAACCATGAACGTACTGGTCGCCGGCGGAACCGGCTTCATCGGCACGAACCTGTGTCGCGAGTTGCGAGACCGCGGCCACGACGTGACCGCCCTCGCTCGAGAGCCGAACCCCGACTCGGTCCCGGAGGGCGTCGCAACTGCGGTAGGCGACGTGAGCGCGTACGACTCGATCGTCGAGACGGTCGCCGATCACGACGCCGTCGTCAACCTCGTCTCGCTCTCGGTGCTGTATCAGCCGCCGAGCGGAACGAGCCACGAGGAGGTCCACTTCGGTGGGACGAAGAACCTCCTGACCGCGGCCGAGGAGGGAGGCGTGCGACGGTTCGTCCAGATGAGTAACATGGGAGCGGATCCGACCAGCGAGGTCGCCTTCTTCCGCGCGAAAGGAATGGCAGAGGACGCCGTTCGCGAGTCCGACCTCGAGTGGACCATCTTCTGTCCATCCGTCGTCTTCGGCGATGGCGGCGAGTTCGTCGAGTTCACGAAGAAGCTGACGACTCCCTACCTCACGTTCCTGCCCGGCGGGGGAGACACGCCCTTCCAGCCGATCTGGGTCGGCGACCTGGTATCCATGATAGCTGACTCGCTCGAGGACGACCGCCACGTCGGCAAGCGCTACGAGATCGGCGGTCCCGACGTATTCACGCTGAAAGAAGTGACAGAATTGGCCTACAAGGCGGAGGGGCGATCGGTGACTGTCCTCCCGGTTCCGATGGCGCTGGCGAAACTGGGATCCGTTCTCGCCGGACCGGTGCCATTCGTCCCGTTCGGACCGGATCAGGTTCGGTCGCTCAAGCTCGACGATACCGTCGCGGACAACGACGTGACGGCCTTCGACCGAACCGAGGACGACCTGCGGACGCTCGAGGACTACCTCGGGCTTTCGGGGTCGGGGTCAGGATCGGGGTCGTCAGCATCGAGTCACCGATCTGAAGCCGCCTGATGGCCACCGACCACCAGCGTGGCCACAGCCCGGTGATCGTTCCGTCGGGGCCGACCTCGAGTTATTTCGCCGCCGGTTCGGCCGGGAGCCCTGGCATCGTCATCACGTCTCCGGTGAGCGGACGACGAATCCCGGCCCGCAGTGGTGCTCGAGATTCGTCGGCTCGAGGCCGAGGTCTGCCGCAATGTCCTCGATGGGACGATACGTCGCGGCGTTGGAGACCTCGGCGTCGCTGGGTATCGCTACGATCGGTGGATCCCTCCTGGCCGTAGGGGAGACTCGACCAGCCAAAGCGGTAACATAGGTGGCTGATTGTTACGGCTAGGAACGGCATACTGCGGCGACGTGAGGCGAGTTTCGACGTGCGGAGCGACCCTCCCCTCAGTTCAAATAATCGACCAGTATAGAAGTTTCACAGCGACGTTCTCGACGCACCCACACCGACGCAGTCTATCAATTCTCGGCGACTTTCAGGGGTGTGAGACTTTCAGACTAACACAAAGTTTATATCCCTCATCGCACTGTTTTCGAGTCAACGGAGCCCCCTACTAACAATGAAGCTGGCGATGATTGGATTCGGACAGGCCGGTGGGAAGGTTGTCGATCGATTTCTCGATTACGACGACCGGACCAACAGCGGAATCGTCCGTGCGGCGATCGCTGTAAACTCCGCGAAGGCGGACCTCATCGGACTCGAGAATATACCCCAGGAGAATCGCGTGCTCATCGGCCAGGCCCGGGTAAAGGGCCACGGCGTGGGCGCAGACAACGAACTCGGCGCGGAAATCGCCGAGGAAGACATCGACGAGGTGCAAAACGCCGTCGACGCCATCCCGACTCACGAGGTCGACGCGTTCCTCGTCGTCTCGGGCATGGGCGGCGGCACGGGTTCGGGCGGCGCGCCTGTCCTCGCGAAGCACCTCAAACGTATCTACACGATCCCCGTCTACGGTCTGGGCATCCTGCCCGGGACGGACGAGGGTGGCATCTACACGCTGAACGCCGCCCGCTCGTTCCAGACGTTCGTCCGCGAGGTCGACAACCTGCTCGTCTTCGACAACGACTCCTGGCGACAGACCGGCGAGTCCGTCGAGGGCGGCTACGACCAGATCAACGAGGAGATCGTCCGTCGCTTCGGCATCCTCTTCGGTGCCGGCGAGGTCGGCGAAGGCCAGGAAGTCGCCGAGAGCGTCGTCGACTCCTCGGAGATCATCAACACCCTCTCGGGTGGCGGCGTCTCGACGGTCGGGTACGCCTCCGAGGACGTCGAACTCAACACCAGTGGTGGGCTCCTCTCTCGATTTACCGGCGGTGGCGCCGGCGCCGACGACGGCCTCGACGCAGCAAACACGACCAACCGAATCACGAGCCTCGTCCGCAAGGCCGCCCTCGGCCGCCTGACGCTGCCCTGCGAGATCGAGGGCGCCGAGCGCGCCCTGCTCGTCCTCTCCGGCCCCAGCGAGTATCTGAACCGGAAAGGCATCGAACGCGGGCGGAAGTGGCTCGAGGAGGAAACCGGCAGCATGGAGGTCCGCGGCGGGGACTACCCCCAGAACGTCCCCGAAGTGTCGGCGGCGATCTTGCTCTCTGGCGTGACGAACGTCCCGCGAATCAAGCGCCTTCAGCAGGTGGCCATCGAGGCCCAGGACAACATGGAGGACATCGAGTCCCAGAGCAAGGAGAACCTCGAGACCCTCGTCGAGGACGACGAGGACGAACTCGAGCCGCTGTTCTGAGCTGACCGGCTACGTTTTCGTTTCGTGGGTCGACGGTTTCGGTGTGTTCGACGTGAACGACGCGTTCGTCCCGCTCGACCCGTTCGACACGTTCGACCCCTACAGATCGACCTCGAGCGACAGCCGTCGACTGACCACTCTCTGACGACCGGCCGTATTCCTTCGAGCCGGGTCCGAGTGTTCGACAGGAAGGCTGCGCGGCTCGACGCCGACTCCGAGGCGCTTTTACTCCCCGGTTCGAAAGAGTCGACGAATGCAGGTCGTCGTCCCGTTCGCCGAGGAATCTCCCAAATCTCGCCTCGCGCCCGTCCTCGAGCGCGAGGAGCGGCGGCGACTCGCCCGAGCGATGCTCGCCGACGTCTGCTCGACGCTCCGGGCGGTGGGTCGAGACCCGACGATTCTCGCGACGGAGCCGCTTTCGGAATCGACGCTGGACGTGCTCGACGATCCCGACGTGAACGTGATCGTCGACGACCGAGCGCTCACGCCAGCGGTCAACGCCGTCCTCGAGTCCGTTGACGACACGGTCGCGGTCGTCATGGCTGATCTCGCGCTCGCGACGCCCACGGCCCTCGAGATGCTATTCGAGACGTCCGGTGACGTGGTCGTCGCCCCAGGACGCGGCGGCGGCACCAACGCGCTCGTCGTTCGTCACCCCGCATTTCGCACGGACTACCACGGCGCGTCCATTCTCGACCACCGGGAGCAGGCCCGCGAGATCAGGGCGTCCCTCGAGACGGTCGACTCCTTCCGGCTGGCGACCGACGTCGACGAGCCGACGGATCTGGTCGAGGGATGGCTCCACGGCGGCGGCCACACGCGAGCGGCGCTCGAGGCGTTCGGCTTCGACCTCGAGACGACCGAGGGGCGGGTTCGGCTGGTCCGGTAGACCGAGTGGGTGCTCGCTTCGATCGACGTCGCCCGGTCATCGACAAAGTGAAGCGTTTTAGGCCGGGGACGACTCCCTCCAGATGAGAGCCGATGATACCGGGTGCTGCGGAGTACGACGTCGAACTGTCGATCGCCGAATCCGAGGTCGAGCGCCTGCTCGAGGTGACGCCGAGCGACGTCGAACCTGCTCCCGAACTCTCGTTCTGCCGGAACGTGTTCGTCCCGCTCACGACGGCCTGCCGGTACACCTGCACCTACTGTACGTACTTCGATCCGCCGGGGCAGGCGTCGCTTCTCTCGCTCGAGGAGGTCCGCGACATCTGCAAACGAGGGGCGGACGCCGGCTGTACCGAGGCGCTGTTCACGTTCGGTGACGACCCCGACGACCGGTACACGCGGATTCACGACCAGCTCGCCGACTGGGGCTACGACTCGATCCACGAGTACCTGCGGGCGGCCTGCGAGGTCGCCCTCGAGGAGGGACTGCTCCCACACTCGAATCCCGGCGACCAGACGCTCGAGCAGATGGCCGAGGTGGCGGACGTGAATGCCAGCATGGGCGTGATGCTCGAGACGACGGCCGACGTGGACGCCCACGCAGGACCGCGCCGGAAGGAACCCGGCCAGCGCCTGGCGACGATCCGAAACGCGGGCGAACTCGACGTAGCGTTCACGACCGGGATCCTGGTGGGCATCGGGGAGTCCTGGCGCGACCGCGCAGAGAGCCTGCTCGCGATCCGCGAGTTACACGAGCGCTACGATCACGTCCAGGAGGTGATCGTCCAGCCCGTCGCGAACAACGAGCGCTGGACGGACGGATCGCCCGACCTCGAGACGATGCGCCGGGTGACGGCGATGGCGCGAGTCGCCCTCCCCGAGGAGGTGTCAGTTCAGGTGCCCCCGAACCTCGCGCCTGCCCAGAATCTGGTCGACTGTGGCATCGACGATCTCGGCGGCGTCTCGCCGGTGACCGACGACCACATCAACCCGGACTACGCCTGGCCCGCGCTGGACGAACTCGAGGCCGTCGCCGAGTACGCCGGCGTTCCGCTCCGCGAGCGGATGCCGGTCTACGAGCGATTCCTCCCTGCCGGGCTACGAAGTGCCGATTTCGACGGGGTTCTGGCCAACGGCGTCGACGGCGTCAGCGGGGGAACGCAACAGGCGAGCGTCGCTGACGGTCGAGCGTGGCTCTCGCCGACGATTCGGCGAGCCCTCGAGGCCGACGACGACGCCGGGCGGCGCTTTCGAGCGACGCTCGAGTAGCCCGCCGGTTCCGAGGATGCTGTTTACTCGAAACCGAGTTCGAGGACAGCGCTGTCAGCAACGGTGACCGGTGTGACTGGGTTTTATGTACGAGTATAACTAATTGAGTAGTATGGCAACAGTCAGCGCCTGCCCGAAGTGCGGTTCCAGTTCGCTCGACCTCGAACAGCGCGGCTTCGCGTGTGACGATTGCGACTGGGTCGCCTGTCCAGAGTACCTGATGGAAGTGTAGGCGCCGCGTCGGTGGCGATTACTCGGCCGGTAGCGAGCAGGTTTCTTCGTAGCTCGCGTCACGAACCGATTCGATAGCGGGTGTTTCACCACAGAGTGGGCAATCCGGGTTGTGCCTGATTTCGACGGTCTCGAAGGTCATGCCCATCGCGTCGTACAGCAGAAGTCGTCCCTCGAGCGTCTCGCCCGTCTCGAGGAGGAGTTTCACGACCTCGGTCGCCTGGATGCAGCCGACGGTCCCTGGAAGGACGCCAAGCACGCCGGTCGTCGCGCAGTCGGGAACCGTGCCGGGTTCGGGGGCTTCCGGGAAGAGGCAGCGGTAACACGGCGGCGTCGATTCCGTCTCCGCGCCGCGGTTCCGGTTGTCGAACGTCGTGATCTGTCCCTCGAATCGGTAAATCGCGCCGTGAGAGAGCGGCGTTCCCGTCAGGACGCAGTGGTCGTTGAGGAGGTACCGGGTCGCGAAGTTGTCGCTGGCATCGAGGACGACGTCGTAGTCAGCGACCAGGTCCGCGACGTTCGCCGGCGTGAGCCGCTGTTCGTGTTTCTCGACGGTTACGTCCGGGTTGAGTTGCGCGACGTAGTCGGCCGCACTGTCCACCTTCGGCCGGCCCACGTCGTCGTCGCCGTGGATAATCTGGCGCTGGAGATTCGATCGCTCGACGATGTCGTCGTCGACGATGCCGAGCCGGCCGACGCCCGCCGCGGCGAGGTACTGGATAGCCGGCGATCCGAGGCCACCCGCTCCGACGACTAGGACCGACCCCTCGAGCAGCCGTTGCTGGCCCTCGGGGCCGACTTCGTCCATGATGACGTGTCTCGAGTAGCGGTCGAGTTGGGTGGGATCGAGGCGAAGGTCGCTCATACCCCCCACTTCGAACGGGAGCGAGAAAAGTCCGCGGGGCCCGCACGCGTCGTCGCTCTCGAGTGTGACTGATAATGACTGTCACTACCCGATGCTTTATGTGCGTGTGTGGTGTGCTGTAACATGACTATGGCATCATCACCCAACGGTGCCGGAGACGACGTTTTCGACCAGTTCCTCGCCGACAACGGCCACTCTACGGAGCGAACGGGCTGGAAACGTGATTACAACAAGAAACAGTGTCCGGACTGCGGCGGCCTCCACGATACGTCCGCGACGACCTGTACCGTCTGTGGGTGGGATCCACGACCGTAACCAGGATCCGGATCCGAACCGCTATTTTCGCCGAACTGTAGTCGTCCGAGGCAATTATCACCGTCCGGTGTGCGTACCGCGACCGTACGCGGTGACGCTGAGCGGTGATCGCGATACGCACCGCGGTGCCGTGGTATCGCGCTATTCTCTCTCGACCCTCATAATTTCATATATTCATAGTCGATAGAATTATTACGACGTGTTGCTGACGGAGAGACGAGGGATCATCAATGCCGAAATGCCAGAACTGCGGTGCGTTCGTGACGGACGCCTATGCGAGAGTGTTTACCCCTCGGAACGTCGACAATCCGCGCGTCTGTCCGGAGTGTACGGACAAGATACGTGACGGTGCGGAGATTCGTCAGGCACGGTCGCCCCGGAATAATTGAATCACGTTTCCGAGATCGTCCCCGGAATCGCCCTCTCTACTCCCTCCCCCGGAACAACTACCGGAATTTCCCGGAGGATCCTGTCGGCGAACCGCACCGAGACTCTGTAGTCTCGAGTTCGACGAGAAAGCGAACGTACCGTGGTTCGTCGACTCGTCAAATATTCGCCCGTTCGTCGGATGAAACCCACGTGACTTATAGGAGTTGCGTCCCTGATATGGTACAATGGCTACAACGGAGACGGATGCGGATGCTGAGGCGGGGGCGCACGTCACTCGTCTGTTCGGCGGCCCCGGCAGCGGGAAAACGACGGCACTCCTCGATCACGTCGAAGAGATTCTCGAAGCAGACGACGTGACGTTTCGTGACATCCTGGTCGTCTCCTACACGCGAGCGGCCGCCCAGGAGATTCGAGAACGGCTGGCCGAGCGCCTCGACGAGAGCCCACGCGCCCTCCAGGGCAACGTCTGTACGATGCACGCCAAGGCGTACAACCTGCTCGACCTCTCTCGCGGCGACGTCATCGGCGAGAAGGACAAAGAGGAGTTCTGCGAGGACTACGGCCTCGAGTACGAGGACGAATACAGCGGCGCCGGACGGCGTACCGCACGGTCGACGACCATCGGGAACAAGATCATCGCGACGAGTCAGTGGCTCCAGCGCACCCGCCGCGACGTCGCCGACTGGTACGACGTGCCCTTCCAGTGGGACGTCGAGGAAGTTCGCCTCCCGCCCGAGATCGACCCGAACGCCCAGGAGGGGAACAAGTACACGCCGACGTGGCCCTCCGACGACGACCGGATCGACGTCCCCGAGGCGATCCGCGCCTGGCGCAACTACAAGGGACAGGAGGGTAAGATCGGCTTCGCGGACATGCTCGAGCGAGTGAAACAGCGCTCGCTCATCCCGAACGTCGACTACCTGATCATCGACGAGTTCCAGGACATCACGACCCTGCAGTACGACGTCTACGAGGAGTGGAAACCCCACGTTAAGCGCGTCCTGATCGCCGGCGACGACGACCAGGTCGTCTACTCCTGGCAGGGAGCCGACCCCGCGCTCTTGCTCGAGGAGGAGGTCGACGAGGACATCATCCTCCCGAACTCCTACCGGCTACCGTCGAACGTCCTCAACGCGGTCAACCAGGAGATTCGCCACATCGAGGTTCGCCAGGACAAGGACCTCAATCCGCGCAAGGAGGGTGGCCTCGTCGAGGCCTACCAGAACCGGTCGATGCTCGACCTGGTTCGAATGGTCCGCCAGACGCTGGTCGAGGACGACGGGACGATCATGTTGCTCTTCCGGGCGCGCTACCAGATGTTCCAGTTCATCGACGAGTTCATCACCGAGGGGATCCCCTTCACCGCGCTGACCGACCAGCGCATGTGGACCGATCGACTCACCCAGTACGTCCGCGCCATCGAGGCGATCGACGCGGACGAAGACGTCACCGGTCTCCAGGCCCGGCGCCTCGCCGACATGCTCATGGACTCGGCGTTCGGCACAAACGAGCGCGATGCCCTCTTCGACGAGATCGACGAGCGTCAGGAAGAGTCGGGCATCGACGACCTCGAGGAACTCATGATCCCGGTCGACGTGATTAGAGACTACGCCCCGTTCCTCCCCGATCCGGCCTCGGCCTCGGACATGGTTCGGAAGGTGACGAACTTTCAGAAGAAGTCGATCAAGGCCTACTTCGCCATCGGCACCTACCAGGGGATGGCCACCGACCAGGTTCGCGTCGGCACGATCCACTCAGCGAAAGGGCGCGAGGCCGACCACGTCTTCGTCGGCACCGACCTCACCGAGAAAGTGGTCGAGCAGATGGTTGCCACGGTCGACGACCCCGAGGACGTCCCTGGCATCGAGGAGTTCACCAAGACCAGTTCGCCCGTGCCCGTCCTGACGGACAACGAGCGCCGCGTCTTCTACGTCGGCATGTCCCGCGCCCGGGAACGCCTCGTTCTCCTCGAGAACCTGGTCGACGGCGCACCGACGCTCTCGATCGACGTCCTGCTCAACAATCGCCAGACTGGGGCCGACCTCGAGGAACTCGTCGAGCAAGCCCAGCTGTCAGAGGCCGAGCGACTCGACGGCGAGGGTGAGGTCGACCCAGACGCCGATGCCGACGTCGACGTCGACGAAGCCGAAGTCGAAGCGCCGTGACCGAACGGGCATCACACCCGACGGCAACCGACGAGGCGATACGAACGCGGGTGAGAGACACTATTCGAACGCGCCTCGAGGACCGCTCGGCGAGGGCGTTCGTTCACTGTGGTCCGGTTCGTGATCCTTTGATCCGATACTGTCTGTTTGCCAACGGTGACGGCGCTCGAGAATCGGACGCGAACTCGAATCCGAGCACGCTCGCGACCGCAAACGGGAGGGCGAAACATGTCGATTCGACGCCAACAGCGAACGCGCTGACAACGAACGCACCGATTGCTGTCGGAACAACGGTCGCGGTCGCGATCACCGTCGACCGCGAGCACGAGCCCGAACGCGAGCACTGGTACCTCGAGACGGCGAGCCGGAAGCAGCAGGCGAACGGAGCGACCCACCCCGCGGAAGCCGTGGCGAAGGCGATTTCGCCGGCACACGGAGACGAAGAGGGCGGCGAACGCGTCCTGACACCGGCCACGATTCCACACGACGCCGCCTGCTACCTCGAACGGGCCGGGTTTACCCTTGCCTCGAGCGACATCCTGTCGGCACTGCGAGCGACCAAAGACGACGGCGAACTGGCGGCGCTCGAGCGCGCCCAGACGGCCGCTCGTGACGGCCTCGAGCGAGCGAGGTCGATGCTGGCGACGGCGACGGTCGTGAGGGGTGATGGTGATTCCGAGGCGAAATGCGACGGCCTGCGAACGCGAACGCGAACGGAAACGGGAACGAAAACGGAAACAGGAACACACTCGCTCGAGCGTGGGGCCGAGAGAGCGGATGAGGGTAAGGGTGAACCCCCCACACCAGCCGACATCTCTAGCGCCGTCGACCGGGCCGTTCTCGACGCCGGATGCCGACCAGTGTCGACGGCCGTGAGGGGTGAGAATCTACTACCGGTCGATCGCCCAATCGAGATCGACACCCTGGTTCGGACGCCGTCGGGCTACTACGGCCGTCTCGTTCGAACCCTCGTCGTCGATCCGGACGGTGGAGCCGAACGGCGAGCACACGTCGCGCTCACCCACGCCTTCCGGTCGGTGCGAACGATGGCCGGCGCCGGCGAGTACACGGTCTCCGCCCTCGAGGCCGACCTCGAGGCGGAAATTCGCGCGTTCGGGTTCGGCGAGTCGGACGCGATCGACGTTCAGGTGACGGGGATCGGACTCGAGCCTCGAGAGCGGCCGATCGGCAGCGGTGAGTCAGTCGCCGTCGGGACCACGATCTGTGTCGATGCGGCGGTGGGGACGGACGCCGGACGCGTTCGCCTCGCGGACGTTCTGGTTCGAACCGAAGACGACGCACAGTGGCTCTCGCCGGCCTCGTGGTCGATGCGGCCCTCGAGCGAGTAGTGGTTTCGTGGTGGTTGTGGCTCGTGGTAGTGGGTCGACATCCGACACTCATGAACCGTGAGTCGGCACCCCTGATTCGGCAGGGATGAATCGAGAACCGTGAACAGCAAATCGTGAACCGTGACTCTCCTGAGACTGAGCGCTGGCTACGGCCACAGGACGGGGGTCACTCCGGCCGAAAGAGCCGATAGGATCCCTGTCCGGTCGCGACTTCTCGCGTCTCCCCGTCCGGCGTCGTGCTCGCGACGGTCACCTCGCTCACGCCGACGCTGCTTCCCGCTCTGACGATCTCCGCCGTCGCCTCGAGGTCGCCCGTCGCCGGCCGGAGATAGTTTACGTTGAGATTGATTGTCGCCGAACCCGCCTCGAGGGGCTTCTCGAAGGTGGTGTGAAAGACGAGGCCGCCGACGGTGTCGACGAGCGTCGCGGCGACGCCGCCGTGAATGTCCGGGCGGCGGTCGCTCCCGTCGGCCCGTGCCGGCCGCGTATTCGTCAACTTCTCGTCGTAGGGGATGGCCATGCACATCCGTCCCTCGGAGACGTCCTCGACCGTCGTTCCCAGCCACGAGAGGAACTCGTGGTTCTCGTCGATGTACCCTTGCAGAACGGTGGCGATATCGTCGTAGGACGCAGTCATACCCTCGAGTGGGAAAGCCAGCGATTTGGTTCCTGCGTTTGTGCGTTTGTCCGGTCGGGATCATTTCTATGCGTTCTCCGTCCACCGAGAGTGCCGTCTACTCGCACATCCTCCACAGGTGCCGGCCCCTCGAGTAGCGACCGCGTTGTCACGCTCTATCCGGGGTTTCCGTCTGATTCTCTCTCCAATGCACAAAAACACGAACTATCAATAGGACTCAGTGTAGCCCTCTACGTAATGCGAATCGTTTCCAAACTGGTCTCCAGGATCGGAGGTAGGCGGACGATCCTGTATCTCGGCGGCTTCTACGCGGCGGTCGCCGCCGGATTTCCGCTGACGTACGCCTTCGAGCTACGATTGCTCGACGACGTGATCACTATCTCGATTCTGTCAGGATTGGCCGGGTTGACGCTTCTCTACGGTGGGTACCAGCTACCGAACACCGACATCAGGCCCGACGCGTACGAGAGCGTAGCCAAATGGTGTCTTCGCGCGATCGGGGCGATACTCGCTATCTTGCTGTTCGTCCACGTCGTTTCGGGTCTCAGCGACGTCGTCGCGAACCTCCTCATCCTCACGTCGCTCGCCGCGACTGCCGGACTCGGGATGGGATACCACGATGGACGGGCGAAGACCCGAACGCTGGACGCGCGGGAACGCCGACGCGAAGCCGAACGCTACAGCCAGGAACTCGAGCGCTACAAGACGATCGTCGAAACCGTCAACGACGGTATCTTCGTCGTCGATGACGACGGGTACTTCCTGCTGGTCAACGACACCTACGCCGAGATGGTCGGGTACTCCCGCGATGAACTCGTTGGGTCGCACTCCTCGATGCTCATAGAGGACTCGGACGCGGACCCGGAGGTCCTGATGGAACGGGCGAAACGGGACGTCGAGGACGAATCGGACGACCGACTCTCCTACGAGATGGCGCTCGAGACTGCCTCCGGAGAGACGGTCGACGTCGAGTGGACGATTTCACCGCTTCCGGGCGAGAACGGCGACCGGGACCTCGCCGGCGTCGTCCGCGACGTCACCGAACGAAACCGGCGGAAGCGACAACTCGAGAAACAGAACGAACGCCTCGAGAGCTTCGCGGGGATGGTCGCTCACGAGCTCCGAAATCCCGTCTCGATCGGGCAGATCTACAGCCGGGAACTCTCAGCAGACGAGAATCCGGAGGCACACGACTACGTCACCGAGGCCTTCGACCGTATCGAAGACATCATCGAGATCATGCTCGTGCTCACCCAGGGACGAAGCGTCCACGCCGAGCGCACGCCCATGGAACTCGCAGCGGTCGCCCACGAGGCGTGGGACGAGATCGATGGCGGCGAGGCGACCATCGACATCGAGACCGACCGGACGGCGGTAATCGACGAGACGTACGTCCAGCACCTCTTTCGAAATCTCTTCGAAAACGCCATCGAACACGGCGGCAGCGACGTCACGATTACGGTCGGCGATCTCCCGACCGGGTTTTACGTCGCCGACGACGGGGTCGGCATCACCGAAAGCGAGCGCGAGGAGATCTTCAAGACGGGGTACACGACGGCCGGCGACCACGGTGGGATGGGCCTCGGGCTCACGTTTGTCCAGGAACTGGTCGACGCCTACGGCTGGGAGTGTTCGGTGACCGACAGCGAATCCGGCGGCGCTCGATTCGAGTTCGAGAACGTCACCGAGGTCGAGTCCGTCACCAACTGAGTGTCTCCCGCCCGCTGCGACACTCACTCGCGCTCGCCCACGGTCTCGACTACGAACAGAGTGCACGACCCTCGAATGGCTGTGACTCAATTCCGGATCAGGCGGGCGCGTCGACCACGTTAGCGTCCGCATCGAGTCGGTGCAGCGCGACCGTGAACGTACTCGAGCGTCGAGCGTCCTCCACGGGGGCGAGACGCCAGGTTTCTTTCCGGTCGCCTGCGGTAGGCTAGACTCGTCACAGATGGTGATACTGGTGGGCCTCGTCGAGGGCAAGACGAGGAGCGAGACGAGCTCAGTCGGTCCAGGAACGGTCTACTCGGCTAAAGAAGCAGCGCGGGGCTAACAATGATGTGGTAGCTGGTTCGCAGTGAGGGCGACGTTGGCAACGACAAACCCCCTCCCCGCGCTGATAGATAGTTATCCTCGAGCGTCGTAATCGTATCGGCCGAGTTGGACCATCTTCACACTCGCTCGAGCCCCAGTACCGACAGTGTGGCGAAACCGCCGTCCAGAGGTTGTTGATGGGACCTATCATCCGATTCTCGGTGTTTTCGGTGGTGTCATCGTCGATCTCGTCCTCGAGGATGCGTGCCAGATACTCCTCAGTCACGAACACGTGCTCGGTCATTGCTCGAGTGATGACGTATTCGCCGGAAGTTCAGCAGTGATGACGTGAATAGGTAACCTGGCTGTGATCGTTAGTGAACTCGCTCGAGAGTGACAGAGTTATCGAGACGTTAGTCCGCATCCCGTATTTCTTCTACCCACTGTGGCGTCTCGAGAGAGACGTTATTCGACGTGTAGTCGTACGAGATTCCCCTCGTAAACGATTCATCGGTAGTCCAGCGTGTTTGGAGATACTCTGCGTAGGTTTCCGCTTCGGGAGTGATGGTGTACGAGACGTCGGCAGCGGTGACGGTGTACGAATCTGGATCGACCCGTACCTGTCCACTCGAGTCCGTAATTCGGTATCCACCGTCGAACCATCCATTCCGGGGTTCGTAGATATATTCCCCAGGTAATTTCTGCACACGTTCATAGTTGGTGCTTCGAAGGTTATCCACGACGACCGGAGCGGTCATTTTGACAGTGATTTCGCAATCGCCAGTGTTCTCCTATCGAGTAACGAAAACGACGCCCTCTCCGTCGCGGTCGACGCGAAGTATGTGTTGGCCCTCACGCTCTTCGATTCTCTCGAGGATTTGACCGACATCAATCTCATCAGGATATTTACTTCGCGTATAGACTGCTTCACAAGGTCCAGCCTGATATGAAACACTTTGCACATTCTGTACAGTGAGAGATTGATATCGTGCACCGTCCTCGACGACGGCTTCCTCCAAAACCAGATAATCGTCGCCGTCAATGGTTATCGCGCCAGAAACGTGGTACTCGCCGCCCTCGCCAGCAGTGAACTGCTCGTCTTTCACCGCATGTGGTTCCGACGTGCTGAACGGATACGCCACCGATAGAACAAGTGCCAGACAGACAACTCCCAGGAGGCCAACGATGGCGCCTGCAGTTCGACGTTTCACCTCTGACACGACATGTGAGAAAGTAATAACTCTTGTGTCGAGATGGGCGTCAAATTATCTCTGTGAGCAGACGTTCAATTCCGTCCTCAAAACGCCATCTACGAGTTCGATACCCCCGCCTCGTCCCCGGTGTGGACGACCGCGCTCGTGGTTGCTGACGTCGATTCGTTTCTGACGATCGGTTGGGGTGGATAGAATCTCACTGCATCGTGATGCAATCGAGCGACGTATCGAAGAAGAGTTCCTCAATGCACACATGGTCACAAAACTAGTCGCCGAAGGTGGGTTCGTGGGGGTAGATGTTGAGGTCGTGGATAAGGGAGAACTGGATGTCTACAACCAACGTGGAAAGCCGGAACGCATTCGGATCAAAGAATAGCCCATGTCACGTTATGGTAGCCTCATCGCACCCGAATACGTTACGGCATTCATCACCGACCTGTACACAGAAGTCGCGTATTCAGATGCCGGTCGAGAATCGAGAGCAGGCTGCAGAAGAGACCAGCAGTCCAGACGATGGTCGAGCTCTCACACCTTCACTGGGTCTATTCTCGGCGGGGTGTACGCTCTCGTTTTCGTAGGCGCACTGGTCCTGCTCGAGTGGTGGTACGTCGACATCCTCGACGTGCCTGCGGAATTCGGCCTCTACGTGCCAGCTATTATCGCCGCTGCGATCGTTAGGTAGTTGGATCACTTTCTATCGAAACCATGTCCGATTACAAGATGGCCAAGCACGACACAGAACACAGCCCAAAAGCATCCCCACACTGTTGATCGATATTCTTGTGTACCTGATTTCCCTCGTCGTGTTGCTTCCAGTCGTCCTCTTCACACTGTTCATCAACCTCCTGGTACCTGACGGTCAGGTATCGACGTACTGGCGTTCCCATTCACGCCGGTCTTGGATGCGGCCCTTGCCACTGTCTGTGATCGCGTAGGAGTTGGTGCGGCGGTCCAGTTGCCCTTTCTCCACCAGCTCCTTGTTGACCAGTGTATCCAGATTCGGGTAGAGCCGGCCATGATTGATCTCGGCGTTGTAGTACTGCTCTACTTCCTCCTTTACATCCTGGCCGGACGGTTGGTTGGCGCCGGCAATCACGTACAGCAGGTCGCGCTGAAACCCGGTGAGATCATCCATCGTGGAAACACACGGTCTGTTCTACTGACCGGTTCATTGTTATCTCGGTTGTACACCCGCGTTGGTCCCCGTTAACGGACATACCGTCGCAAAGGTGCAGTCGTTGTCGTCCCCAAGAACAGTCCCCATGAGATGCGGACCGAATACACACCACCAGATCAAGTACACGAGAAAACGGCGAATGACTTCACGCGGGAGGAAACCCTGTCACTCGACCAACGAAGATGGGGCATCGATGACGTTCCCGAGAGCATCCATCTGCTGGGTTTCGATTTCTGCTCGAGCGGGGTCGATTGATGTCCCGATAAGGATACGAGGAAAGGTTCATAACCCTATTCCGCCCCGTCTGTGCTGCTACCCCCGATTTGAGCTAGAATCACACTCATTGAAGCGAAGCACGTATGGTGGCACATAGTCACCCCCACGACTCCAACTGCAACCGTGATCCGCCGATGCGGGGACCGGGAAGACGCGCTCATCTTCGCAACGATCCTGTATTGTCTCGCTATTTGACCCATCTTGGCCGACCGCGGGTTCGCGCTTCTCGCGATAGCTCTCGGCCTCGGCCTCGTTATACCCGTGATCTTGTCACTCTCAAGTTCAATCCGCCGGATCCGTGACGTGCACAGGTGACAGCGATAGCGACGATAACGCAACGTGGCCAGGTCCCTCGTGCGAACCGAGAACCTCGACGAGAGAGTTTACGTTCGAAGCCGCACCGATTCCGCTGCTATCCATGCTTCGTGGTTTGCATGGGCGATACTCTCAAGACAATACATTTCAAATCTGGTGACACTGCAGGGACATGCCGACGATCAATAAATACGTGGATGGGGATGGGTACTATATTCTAGCACGTCCCTCCGGTGCTGGGAATATTACGTACAAGATTAAACACGAAGGAAATCCAGTTGTCTGGAAACATGGGCTGAGAGATGGTGATGAGATTTCGTGGTCAACGATCCAGTCGTTCAAAACACTCGGAATCATTTACACGGACCAGTCGGGGACGCTTGGACCGGACGATTTCAGACCGGATCCCGATCAACTGGAGAAGACGGAGTTACCTGAGTCTGAGGCGGAGGAACTGTTCTCGATTATTACGACACAGTTTGATCTCTCACCGGAGGAGCGTGCAGAGATCCGGTCAATCCTCGGGTTGCCACCGGAACAGGACTTTGAGTTGATCGGAGACCATATCAGGGCGTATCTGGAAGACTATGTGGACAGTGAGGGACTTACTGTTCGACCCGACCGGATGGTAACGGACGCTGCAGAGGTGGATATTTCGACCTGGGTGAACGAGACTGGCTCAGAGGACTTCGATACGTGGGAACTCCATCTTCTGATTCTTACTGAGGATGGTGATGAAGCATATTTCACTGATCACTGTATCCATCTATGTGAAAAGCATGGGCTGGAGCGGTGGCATATTCGGATTCTGGAGCAGCCATCATGGGAAATAAAGCGGGTTGCAATCGAGCAACGCAGCGTGATCTTCCCGCGGTTGCTTGATGAACTCCGTGCTGTCCAGTTTGATCTTGGCAATCCATCTGAGATGTTGGCGCCACTAGTCGAACCTGCTGAAAGCGGATCTGCATAATAAGCAACCCACATTTTATCGTTTTCCACAGGCTGACCGGTACCACGGTAACTGAGTAACTGGATGAGGGATAACCCCCCCCCCCCCTATTCAGCAGGCCAATTTTGGCAGCAATTAAAAATATTGAAGGTGGTTCCGATAACTGCCCTGTACTGAGTGATCACCACTTTCGTAGATCGGTTACAATCTCGTGCCACATTTGCACTATATATTCCGCAGATTCTATCCCTCGACTACTGGAGAGAAGTGACGCGGACTACGAGTTACGCTACTAATGCCCATCAGTTGATCACGTATAAGGCGACAGCACGAGCAAAATCGGGCTGAACGTCAGAGTTTTTCACCTGTACGAGTTCCCCTTCATGAAGCGTCGTTCGTCCGGGATGGACAACGGGAATGGATGGTGGCGACCCACGTGTTTCACACCGTCTCTTCCATTGTTCCTCTCGGGGCTCGTCTCGATCACGCCCTCATCGCTGTTTTTCGTGAGATCGGGGTTGTGAGTCGGGGGTGTGCCTCTAAACCGGTTCGTCGTCCATCGTCTTCACGATATAGCGGCCGGATCGGAGTCCCCGTCCTCCGTACACGGGAATCGTGGATTCGTCGGCTGCGTCGCCCTCGATCGGACGTACCGTCACCTCCGTTGGCGTTGCATCGACGATCCGCAGCAGGTCGTTGGCTTTCGTATCGTGGAGGATTCGTCCTTCGAGTTCGTCACCCGCCAACTCCTCGGGAGCACCGTCGGTTTCAGATGTGTCATCCATTGTGGCCACAGTTGCAGGGGTTTCGAGAACTGGTTAATAAAACTACCATTCGAGTCGATAGTCAACGTTTGCCTCGCCACCCGAGCGTGTTGTGTCTCCACCATGACGACCTGGTTATATGGCTTCCGTGTGTAACAATTGGTTCTACCCTGTGTGCGTGTAATAAGCAACGTCGCCGAAATCTACGACATTATCCAGCACGTCAGTAACATCTGTGACGCGGATGTGTTTCGTGACCTGCTGGAGGTGCCGAACGCGCCCGATAGTACCCTCAAGAAACTCTGCCGCGGGAAAATGGCACATCCGCAAGAATGTGAGAGGTGTGCCTCTCCCGGATGGATGACGGCTTCACCCTCGAAACATGGACTTACTACGCGTACCCGGCGGCTACTAACTTGCGTGTCTCGTCCACCAGTGCGTCGATGTCGAGGGTTTCCCCTGCACGGCACGTGATTCGAACTCCGGGACGATCTCCTCGCAGGTTCGTCGCCTTGACGTCTTCTTCGGCGGTTCCGAGCCTGTGGGCGACCTCCTCTACGTTCACGTTCTCGAGTGGGATGTCGTAGATATCTACGTGAAAGAGCGTCCGCTTCGTACGAATCGCGATCCGACGTTTTCGATCCTGCTTGAACGAGAGATAATGCTTCTGTCCCCATTCCGGCCCATCTAGCCGGTCAATGTCTTCGAGGGCCTCTGCAACCTCCTCGAGTAGCTCGGCCGTTTCTTCGTTCGACCGTTCGTTGAGATGCCAATCGCGTCCGTCCTCTTTCCACGGCTCTTCCGAGGTATCCGGGCTGACGTCGGTCACGGTGTGCTCCGGGACGGGAATCGTCTGTTCGGCGTCGAGATAGAGTCGATCCCCATCGGCGAGGAGTTCGAATTCGACGACGGTGACGTCTATGCCTCGGTCACTGAGCCATCGAAGCACGATGTCGAGCCGTTCGCGAATCGCTTCGCCGACCAGCAGGATCCGTTGATCCTGGTTGAGGGTGTAGTCCTCGTTACAGAACTCGTCGAGAACCTCCGTGAATCTCGTTTCCTCGTCGTAGAGCGTCTTTCCCCAGTTCGTCGATCGAAATTTCTCGAACTGATCTCGAAGTTTATCATAGTCCCAGTGTGACGAGTACGACGCGTATTTGAGGCCCTGAAAGTCCACGGTTCCCTGTAACGATCCCCGCTTCAGTTCGATCACGACAACGTTGCCATCGCGATCGATCCCGAGCAGATCGATCGCATCCCCGATACGCTTTACCGAGACTTCTCTGCCGATTATGAGGAACTCTTCGCCGAGAATCGACCGTGGATCGCTGATGATCCACTCTCGAAGGTCATCTTCTCGGAAGCCCCTCTCCGACATCGAGACGGGTTCAAGAGAGGTGATTTCCTTATCGGATCCGATCCGAAGCATGTTTACTAGCTAATGTTGTGAGGCCAATAGATTGCCGATTATTGGTCACAATCGGGTCTATGTCTGGTGGAGATGCCCAGCTAGCCGGTTGTCACACCAGAGTAAATTAAGTCCGAGCGCAATCGAGGGAGCGCCTGCTCTGAGTGACCATACCTCCTAATGAGCGTAAAGAGGTTGTGCCGCCCGTAACGGGGGTACGTCGATCGAGGTCAGCAGCGTCGTTCCGGGGATGCTTCACCAGGAACTCAGATCAGTTCGGCTGGGCGTTGCACCAGCATTATGTTGCTGCACGGAGTGGTTGGCGCTAGCGAATCCCGGGACGGGGGCGACCCGCGTGATGCGACGTAACGAACTCTCCCGCGCGGCGGGGGTGTTCTTTATGAGCACCTCGGCGTCGTCGTGTGACTCCTGGGCGTCACGCAGAAGGATGGGCGCTACAGGATTTGGAACCACTGGGAGAGAACCTGAAACAAAGTTTCAGAACCTCTCCCCTGACTCGCGGTTCACTCCGTTCACCGCTCACCCGTGACAACTTCCCAGTTCCGGGGTGCTCGGCACTTCGTGCCTGCGCGCCCGGGCTCCTGACGCTGTGGGCCAAGCAAGCCCCCGACCCCACGTGGAAGCGCCAGTCGGCCACCGCGGCGTGGTTCGGCGGGGTGATTCGAGGTATCGTGGTCTTCCTCATAGAGAGACCATGACTTCGACACTCGACCCGATCGACCCAGACGAAGCGTTCGACATGTACCTCGCCGACCGCGAGCCTGACGTCGCGAACAGCACACTCTACGCCCACCGATCACGACTCGGCCACTTCCTTCGGTGGTGTGACGAAACCGGCATCGAGACGATCGCCGACCTGACTGGGCGCGATCTCCACGCCTATCGGCTATGGCGGCGTGACGACGGTGACCTCAATCGCGTGACCGAAAAAACCCAGATGGATACCCTCCGGGTATTCATCCGCTGGTGTGAACAGCTCGGCTTCGCGCCGAACGACCTGCATCTCGCCGTCCAGAGCCCGACGCTCGAGCCGGAGGATAACGTCCGAACGCAAATGCTCGACGCCGAGCACGCCGAGGCGATCCTCGAGTATCTCGACCGCTACGAGTACGCCTCCTTCGATCACGTTGTCCTCACGCTCCTCTGGCACTGTGGGCTTCGTATCGGCGCCCTCCATACGCTCGACGTCGGTGACTACGATCCGACGAGCCGCTCGCTCGAGGTCCATCACCGGCCCGAGAGCGAGACCCCCCTGAAGAACAAAGGCGGGGGCGAACGCCATCTCGCCCTCGCTGACGACACCTGTGCGGTCCTCGATGACTGGCTGGCCGACCGCCGACCGGCGGTCACCGACGCGTTCGATCGTGAGCCGCTGTGTGCGTCGTCACACGGTCGCAGTCACAAGACCAACCTTCGAAAGGTGGTGTACATGTGGACGCGCCCCTGCGTCGTCAGCGGCGACTGTCCCCATGGGCGGACGATCGACGACTGTGACGCCGCTGGCTCGACGAAACCCTACGCGTGTCCATCTTCCGTGTCGCCGCACGCGATCCGGCGTGGCGCGATCACCCACTGGCTGAAATCGGAGTGGCCCGACCACGCCGTGAGCGATCGGGCGAACGTCTCGCGAGAAGTGCTCGAGGTCCACTACGATCAGCGCTCGGAGTCGGAGAAGATGGAACAACGACGACAGTATCTGGATACCATCTAACTCCCGCTCGGCAGTATCCCTTCTTTCTTCGCGGTGGCTCTGTTGAACCCCCGAGAGTGATAGATTCAGAACTCCCTGCGGTACGTACAGGGGGAAGACGTTACCAGTGTGGCTGTCTCCTTTCGGATACGTGTCAGAAATCGCCTGCTGATACGGAGAATAAGTTCACCACGATAGTGTGGCGTATTTCCTCGGTCTGCTCAGTAGCCCACTCGTTTGTCAACTCAGTCGTCACGGAAATCCGTAGTACTCGTCTTTTTGACGGCCTGAAACTCGGTTGATCCGCATTGACACCCGTTTCTCGCCCCGATCGGTTGTGCCGTGCCGTCAGGCCATTGCTCCGCTGCATAGGCAGCTCCGCAATCGAGACATGTGGCGACTGTCCGTGTGCTCTCTCCGCTGGGCATAATTATGCCTCCAACGAGTAATGCCATCAGCGCTATTTTTGGGTATCCAACGGGTTTTTACGCACTTTCTTGATTCGACTCCACTGTTTCGGGAAGGGTGCCCTCGAGGGTGTGTTTGATCCCCCGGCGGAGTCGAGACGCGATGGCCTGCTGGGAAATGCCGAGTTCGTCGCCGAGTTCTGCCATCGTCACTTCGCGCGGGGATTCGAAGTACCCACGCTCGTGGGCGAACACCAGTGTGTCTTGCTGTTTGTCAGTGAGTGCTGCCTCGGTTTCGGTCTCGACCGGCGTCAAGGCGTGCAGTTCCGTCAGTGTGACCGGGATCTCTAACTCTCGGCAGCGAGATTGAAAGGTTGCGAGATCGCTTCGCGTGTCGCCGCGAATGTCGAACGTCCACCGACGGCTCGTACCGGTTGCTTTGATGAGCGGAACGCCGGTCTCGGTCAGCACACTCAGCACGTCGTCGTACTCGAGCGACCACTCGACACGCAGGAGATACTCGTCCTCGACGGAATCGACGAGTTGGATGTCCCTCACGCCGGGGTGGGCAGCAAACGCGCCCTCGATGTCGTCAACTTCGGTTCCTCGTACCCAGAAGTAAGGGATCACCACGTCCTGTGACGGGATCAGTCGCTCCAGTTCGACCGTCACGTCCGGGAGTTGTGCGAAGATGGTGCCGAGGGGGAACTGATCGGATGGCACGGTAAAGGTCGCCTCAGTCGCCATGACTCGAACGATGTCGTACTGATTGTAAAACTCTTCCATGGAACAATGCGGAGGGGACGAAGGACCCCGTCAATCCGCTTTGATCGCGCTTGCCGTGCTAACTACGCGCCCTGAGTTCTGCACATACCAAATGAATTGCCCGGCTCCTTTCAAAAACGACATGAGCGACTCAGAGGGTGTATGCAGTACGGCCAGCCCATTTATTTCGCCGCTTCAGGAAGAGACCAATCGCTACATACGAACGCTTTCAGACCAAATCTCACGATAGCCGTACACGGTCGATTTCAGCAATATTCGAGTTCATAACGTACTCTCTGATACAGTCCTCGCAAACGAATGCCCAATAGATATTTCCACTCTCATATGTTACTTTAGTCACTTTCCCATCCTCACTTTGACAGTCGGTACATTCGATAGTTGATTGAGGGGATAGAAACGGATACTCATGTTCTACGGAATAGTTCATGGTTTCACTACAGGCTACAGTGACTTATCCTTGGTGTGATTATCTGGGTTACAGGTCAGACTCTCTATTCTTCTGAACTGGCGTTACGTCTATTATCTATACTGAGCGTTCAACCTTCCGCGTTGATCCTTCCTCAGCCCGTGCAACATTCGCGTTATGTATTCAACACAGCTCTGCGAATGCCAATATTAGCTGACAAACATGGTCGCATTAGGTTCGCACATAGAATGAATCTGTGATTCACGCAGAAATACGTGAAAAACGGAATCTCAACAGAGCCTTCGCGGTAGACCCGCCTTTATCACCGCCCCATGATGACGACGCGACAACTGTTCACGAGGCGAGAGTCATCTTCTCCCCGAAATATCGTGATTGCACTAATTGTGTTTGGACTATGTGTAATGCTGTTGTAGTATGGAATCGCATGTCACGAGAGACAGCAAGCGGGGAGATAGCGGGTGAATCGCTCTCGTCGTATTCACGCTGGGGTACTTCAGTAACCGACGCGCCAAAAAGAAACATCCGCGCTCGAGCGAGCGCCTCACAGGGGAGCTATGATCCGTAGAGTCTTCCTCGGCATCCTCGCCTCGATCGTCACGGCCGCCGCAAGCACGAGCGCCTTAGCAGCCGTACAAGAGGACACGAGCGCGGTCGTCGGCGAGTTGATCGAAGGAGACCCGTTACACCTCCTCGTCGAAGGAGCGCGGCTGACGAACTCGCTCGGCGAGTTTACGGAGGCCGAGACCGGGTCCGAGTTCCTCGTCGTTCGTATCGCCTACAAGAACACCAGTGACGAGTTCCACACGGTGAGCGGCCTGCTGAGCACGCGCGTTCGCGACGACGAGGCCTACACGTACGATCAGAGCTTCTACGGGACGGCCGAGGCACTCAATGACGGCCAGATCGCACCGGGGGAGGTCGAACGTGGGGATCTCGTCTATGAAGTGCCTGAGGATGCGTCGGGATTCGTCCTCGAGTTCGATTTCGAGATCGGACTGTTCGGCGATCTCGAACGAGCGGTGATCGATCTTGAAACGACGAGTGACGACCCAGCGACGCTCGAGCAGGAGCTCGCGATCGACGTCCACGGAATCGGCGACACTGTCGAGCACGAGGGAACGGCCGTCACCGTCAACGAGGCGACCACGGAGACCCAGCTCGACGACTTCACGGAGGCCGCAGCCGACCACGAGTACGTCATCGTCGACTTCACGGTCGAAAACGCGACAGGCGAGGAACAGCGCGTCTCGACGCTGTTGCAGATGCAACTCAAGGATGGCGAAGGACTGAGTTACGACGACGATCTGGGCGCGACCTCGGCCCTCGAGCGCGCCTTCGAGGAGGGGGCACCGATCGCGGACGGTGACGAGCGCCGAGGCCAGCTCGCTTACGAGGTCGAGGCGGGGCGCGAGCCACTGTACTGGGTGTTCGAGTTCTCGCTGTTCGCCGAGGGGGACAAGACGTTCTGGCAACTCCGCTGACTGAATTCTATTTTGATGGTTCGTTAACTCAATAGAACTGGACTTATTCCTTCTTTCTAACAATTTTCTAACGAGACTTTTTGTTTCGTGCTCTAAAGGTTTAAAATTCCATCAAAACCGGAATGCTCTATGCAATAGCGTACCGAGCAGTAGTCATGTAGTCACTCAGAAACCGCACGGCCCGTTGCAGCGGGCCGTTCACGCCCATACGGGCATTGGCTGTAGGGGGAACTCCGCACGGGAGCTCCGTTTAAGAGTTCTACTGTGACCTCCTTAGCGTTTCGGAGTCACGACTCTCTTCGGGGCGTCGGTTCGGGGTTCTCGCTGATCGGACGAACAAACCACCCAGACTCAAATATGGACACCGGACGCCCCATCACCATATCACAACGACAGGGAATGACTCCCCGAACGCCAGCTCCCCCGAATCACCGAATGCGTGCTGAGCATGCGCTCACACACATAGCCATGCCCGCCGTGTCGATCAATCAGAAGACCACGAGACGCGGGTGTAGCTCTCTGGGTGCCACGGCAGGCAACTCCCCGAGAAGTTTTTCTTTTTCTTCTTCGGGCTACGCAAGACCACCCCCGCCACGAGGCCAAGTCAGCGAACCGCCAGTAGAGGCGCTACAACCGCAAATTAGGTCCGTCGTCGAAATTTCATTTCGACACCAACCACCACCCCCCTCCTCACTCTCCCTGTTAGTAGCAGGAAGTAGTAGTGTAGGTGTTGGGAGATTGAATAAATCGCCCCTGCCGCTGGCAGGGCCTGTTGGTAGCCATGGCCGGGTGGTTTGGCGGGGGTGGTCTCAATGAGTGACGGACGCGTGCCGATCGACTGGTTGATCCCGGTGACTGAGTGGAGGCTGTTCCGAACCTTTGTCAAAACCGAATTCGGGGATTACAACGGTGCTCTCGGCCATCGAGTCGATGCTGCGATGCGAGAATACATCGATTTCGATACCGACCTCGCAGTACTCGAACAAGTGCTGGATGAAGCACTCTCGAAGAGAGGCCTCGAAGAAGAAAAACAAAAATCCACGGTCGGAATCGCATCGCTGGCCAATGCCGAGAAGAGGAGAGTTCAAGTCTGTGTCGATCCCGATGTATTGGTCGCATTCAAAAAGTGGGTCGACGAGAACTCCGATGATAGCTACGGCGTCGAGTTAGCGCGGGCACTTCGCCAGTACCGAACAAATCCTCGCAGTTCGCGGCTTCGTTCAAAATTCGAACGGTACTCGAGCAGTAAAAAGGCTTCTGCGTCCGCATACCACCATGATACTGAGGATGAGTCGCCATCCGTACCCACTGGTGAAGTGGAGGCCGATTCCGATCGAGCAACTGAAGAATCGGATACTCTCAACCGTCGAACGGAGAAGACAATCGAGGCATTACAGGGTTCCCATCCAGACGTTGAGACTATTCTCAGGAACGGTGGGAAGATCCCAACACGCTGGATCGATGAAGCAATCGTGGACGGGGCCGGATGTACTTCCAAGCCAGCAATCAAGAAGTATCGTAAGCGAGTAGCTAACGAGCTTGGGATCGTGAGGCATCCTCACTATCCTGAGCTGTGGGTGCACCAAGATTATTGCCCTGACTGTCCTGATCACAAGCCATGGGAGTGCTGGGTACCAGTACCCGTTCTCAAGGGTGACCCAGAGGCACGAGCGTACCGGGTCTGCTGTGAGGCTGGGCGTCGTGCTGTGGAGAAAGGCGGAATAATCAGACTCAGCGTTGACGAAGTCCATAAGGAGATCCTCGATAGCGAGGTAAGCACAAAGACGACACGAGATACGATGAAAAAGGTAGCAGAGATTGGCGGTGGCGGGTTCAAGCGTACAACGAGCCACGGCGCAAAAAAACGCCTACTGAAGGTCGATCTCGGCGCTCTTCGTGAAGACGAACCCGACCTTTATAACGAGATCGTTCAATACTACAATGGTGAAACGGGGTCAGAGGACGAGTGATCGGCGATAGCCGAGACACTTACGAGCTATACTGTCCGTCACGTCGCTGCAACTGCACTCTATTCGAAGAGACCACCACACGCAATATCTTGTAGAGCAACCGGTGTAGATGATAATCTCGCGCCGGACACCTTGATGCGTCGAAGAACGAGAAAGTCGATCTATTCTACCCCCAGTGCGAAACTGGGACTCCTATATTGACTATCCGGGGTAGGGTGACCGGTAAACACGTCTGCCACTCAGATCCTGCTGTCCTTATAAAGTCTGCGGCAACGAAATCTCGGCCTTCAGTGGCGTTGTTCTTCACTGTCTGCCCGCACTTGTTTACTACCAGCGGCTCTCAGCTCGGCGGAGATGACTATGTCATCTCCGATATTCTCATTTAGAAGAGAGTATGGGTAGTAGATTGCCTATCTGCGCTCGGATGCGGACCTCAATTTCACTAATCGTCCGCCTCTGCTTCGCCCCTCCAAATCAAGTTGGAAGTCTAACACCACTGTTTCACTGATTGAAGGGTGGATACGACACGCCGAGTTGCAAATACGGCCTCTCGCACCCGTCAGCGCGTTCTTACTCTGGGCGGGTTATCCCATCATTCTCGGTTGCAAACGTGCTCTCGGCGGCTGTGGTACCCTCCTCGCCGTCACTGGCAGCTGACTGCGCGATGAGCGTCTCGAGATCGACGCCGAGATCGTCCGGAACCCACCAGACGCGGCCTCGAGCGCCGACCTGCTTCGAGGCGAGAACCTCGCGATCGACGAGCTCCTCGAGCTTCTTGTGTGCCGTCCGCCGGGCGATCCCGACTGCCTCAGCCACTTCGTGGGAGGTTAACGGCTCTGCGGCATCCTCGCGATCGACAAATGCCTCGAGGCACGCGTCGGCTTCAACTCTGTACGGGCGTGTCATCGGTAGGTCGAGCTACGACGCCGAGTGGTTTAATTCGTTCCGTTGAAGGCTGCGCCGTCAACGGCCTATCATCGATAACGACAATCTCGGGCGTCGTAAGAGGGTTTTATAGTCTATGCCGTTGTAGGTATAGCTGAGGACAGACGGCCGCCTCGGCGCGTCACGGTAGGAGAACGCGCGGGTGCTGGAACACCCGCGGTCGGTCCTCAATAGGGATGAAGGACCATGTCAACCTACGCAACCGACCTCAAAAACAGTACCGCCGACAACCGACTCGATCGCCGCGACGTGCGTGCGCTCACCGAATACATGACGGTGATGGAACACGCCCTCGAGGTCGCGGGCGCTGACGGGCTGTTCCTCGTCGTCACCCAGAGCGGCAAGGCGTACACGGTCGACGTCCTTGACGAACCTCGCTGTACGTGCCCGGACGCTCAACACAACTTGCCGACCGCAGAGGGGCGTCGCACTTGCAAGCATGCCAGCCGCGTCACCTACGAGACAGGAATGCGGCCAATTCCGGAGTGGGTGAATCGCGGCGCGCTCGAGAGTCAGTTGCTCGAGGCCCGCCACGTTGACGGCGAGCCCGTGTTCGCCGCTGATCACGCGGCTGATCACAGGGACGACGCGGAGGCCGGCAGTGACGAGCGTGACGGGCCGCGGCGTGCGATCGCCGATGGCGGCCACGAACGCCCGGTTGACTGCTGTTGTGTGAGTGACCTCCCGTGCTTCATGTGCTGGCGCGCCGGCTTCCGAACCCCCGCTGGTGAGAACGCGAGGGAGGCCGATGAGTAGTGCGCCAGCCTCGAGTCAGGCAACGTGTGCCGAGTGTGGGCGACCGGTCAGTTCGGGCGTGCTCGAGATCGTCTCGACAGGGTTTGGTCCCGGTAATGACTACTCGCTCGACTTCTGCTCGGTCGCGTGTCGGGCACGCTGGCGGGGTGACGACGTCGTACTCGCGACGAGTACGCAGACTACGCTCACGGCGTTCGGCTCGTCGTAGTCTCAACACGGTCAAAAGGCTCTGGTGAACCCTTTACTGCTATAAATTGATATTTTGAGTGGTCAGTAAAAACGAACGAGATAACGTACCAATCAGTAGAACGGTCGTTGACAAGCATAACGGGCGTGCCCCGTAGTGGTTGGGCCATATCAGGGCACGCCAGTAGCCCATAGCGGATGTGGCCTCAAGTAGTTTGTGTGATTATCTGAGTAAACGTTTGCCCTCGCTCAATCCATCTGCAATGGAATCCGATTCTGACAGTAACCGGCTACATAAACCCTTTTCCGTCCCCATCCCCTATTCCGCCCGTTCGAAGAACCGGACTTGGGGTTGGGCCATGACACAGGAAGAACGCATCTCGGAGGCGACTAGTCTGCTACAGGAACTCGGGCTCAAAGAGTACGAAGCGCGCTGTTTTTTGGCGCTCACACAACTGTCCACCGGAACGGCGAAAGAGATCCACGAGATCTCCGAGGTGCCCCGGACGCGGGTGTACGATGCGATTCGTGTACTCGAGTCACAGGGGTTAGTTGAAGTGCAACACACCAACCCGCAGCGGTTTCGAGCCGTGGGGATCGACGAAGCAACGCGGACGCTTCGCCGAAAGTACGACACCCGACTCGAGACGCTCGAGTCGACGCTCCAGACTATCGAACGCCGAAAACTCGAGGAGGATGACACCCAGCTCCAGGAAGTGTGGTCGCTGATGGGCAACGAGGCGATCGAGTCCCGGACGCTCGAGCTTATCGACGAAGCGGAGTCGGAAATTGCCCTACTCGTCGTCGACGAGGAGCTGCTGTCGGACGCGCTGTTCGAGCGCCTCGAGGCGGCCCGAGAACGAGAGCTCTCGATTCTTCTCGGGGGACGAACGGAATCAATTACCGAGCAACTCGGAGCGGGACTTCCCAACATACGCACGTTCGAAACCGGTTTGGACTGGCTCACCGGGCCGGCGGTCGCCCACGAGGTGGCGATCAGTCGAATCCTGCTCATCGATCGCGAGACGTTGCTGATCGGCTCGTACTATCCAGACGCCGGCGATGGGAAGGCGAAAGAGCAGGCGGTGTTCGCGCGCGGTCTCGAAAACGGAATCGTGGTGCTGTTGCGTCGGCTGGTGTCCGCGGGGTTGACCACGTCGGACGATCCGGGAAAGGCGTAGACAGCCTCCTCGAGTAGTCGGTTGTGGGTCCGGGTCGCGTGGTCGGGGAACGGTTTCCTGACCGATGTGGAGCTCTACGGCGAAGAGGGATCGCTCGCTTCGGAGACGACCAGCTCGTCACTATCGAATCGGACACGATAGCGATCGATCCAAAGGGTGACGGTGACCGGGTCCGATTTCTGCTCTCGGACGAAGATATCGAGCGCTTCCGGGTCGACGTAATCGTAAAGGGTCGTCTCGAGCACGGTCAGCAGCTCGGTTGGATCGACGCTCTCGATGGTCGCGAGGGCGTCGATCACGGCGAGACTTGGCGCCGTGACCGACCAGTCGTACGTTTTCCGGAGGCGTGTGGCAGTCGGTTCGGACAACTGCGCATCCCCCTCTCGATCACTTTTGGCCATTACTCGTCTAATACGCTGCAAACTATTAAATCGGTGTGAGAATGTGGGTGAATGATCAACGAATCTCACTCAGGTCGAGTGCTGTCGAGTTGCCACGTAAAGATGGCTCGCAGGATGACGACGAGGCTGTTGCGGTCGCCAGCGCCCCAGATCGCCGTCTCCTCGATATCGTCGGCGGTGGCCTCGTCCTCGAGCACACTGACGAGCGCCGTCTCTTCGTCGGTGATCAACAGGCTCCCAGCGGGCGTATCCTGCCACTCCCAGAGGGTTTCGAACAGGGTGATCGACGGCACCTCCTCCCGAACGCGATCTTTGACCGCCCCCGAGATGCCCGCCAGATAGATCTCGACTCCCCGGTCGTCGGCGTCCCGTAGCGCCTCGAGATGGGCGTCTGTGAGCAACTCGTCGACGGTCATGTAGACGATCTGCTCGTCTGCCTCGGCGACGAACTCGTCGATGCGTGAGGACACTGCTTCCCGACCGGTGACCGTCCAGACGCCGTACTGCTCCTGTTGTGGCTGGGCTGGCCCGATCGTCTCCAAATACTCCGAGAGTTCGGTAATCGTGGTTTCGCGTTTGGTGTTGAGCATACGGACGATGGTCTCCTTCGAGATCACGATGAATTTTCGCGGCGTCGTGTGCTGAATGTCGACGAACCCCAGTTCGTGGAGTTGATCCGCCGCCTCGTACACCCGTGTTCGGGGAACGCCGTTGATACGAGTGATATCCTGTGCGGTACCCGTCCCGAGCCGAAGGAGATTGAGGAGTGTCTGGGCTTCGTACTGGGACAACCCGAGATCCTGTAATCGGTCGAGCGCCTCGGCTTCGGCCTGCTCTTCGTCAAACGATACCATAGTGGGTCAGACGAGGGTGAGTGCAAAAAAGCCCCCCCCCCCTCATAGCGGCATGCTCGAATCCGCCTCGAGCCATTCTGTGAGCAGACTACTCAAGTTCAGTAGTGACGAACTGGTGCAGTTTTTCGACGCGGTCGTTCGGGTGATAGTGAACCGTTTCCGTTCGATTGTCGTACTCAACAAGGCCTGCCTCTTCCAGTTTCGGGAGATGGTTGTGATATAGATCGAGACGGTGTCGTTCGGAGGGGATCGCTTCAGCTGACTCTGGGAGAATTTCGGGCGACACGTGTTCGACGAGTGCGTCAATTGCCACGGCATTCCGCTCGCTTTCGATTAGCTTATCGAGAACTGATCGGCGGTGTTGATTGGCGACGAGGTGCAGTGCTGTTTCGGTCGAAACAGTGTGGGCGATGTGACTCATCGTTGTTCTCCTGTAGCTGAATCATGGTCGCCATAGGGATTAACCCCATACTTCACTCAGATTCTCACATCTCCGGTGTCGAAAAACTACAAATGGATAGAAGAATCTCCCATATAACAATGTTTGGGAATACTGATAGACCGTGTCTGAGAGACACACTCCACAAAACCTGTCGGTTAGCGACTCCGTGGTCAAGATCAGAGCGCGCTGAATATGTGCCGTGTCTACAGCACGATTCGACGAACAGCAGCTGACCTCGAAAAAATCCGACAATCAGTCCGGACGTTGTTGTAAGCATGTAGTCCATGTAAATATATCTGAAAAATGAGATTCAACGGAGCCGGCCAAACCATTTGGGAAGAATCGGTATCCCGTTATGTCCATTGGTAGACGTAGTGACTGGGAGTGCGTATACTACTCGACGAGACGATCGTGCCTATGATATTCTAGTGGTGGAACCAGATTCCGAGAGTGTCTCGCGATTCACTGAGTCACTCGAGGCGGCAGTGAATACGAACACTGTGACGGTTGTCTCCACCAGCGCTGACGCGTTGGATTTCGTCAATCAATGCGGCGACTATACCGAGGCGCCACGGCCTGATCTCGTCCTGCTCGATCTCCATCTTCCCGACGAGAATGGAACCGAGGTGCTCGCCAAAGTCAAAAATCTTCCTCACGTTCGCCAGATTCCGATCCTCGTACTGACTTCCTCGGATGCGGCGGAAGACATCTACCAGTCGTACGAACTCCACGCGAACGCCTATCTGCAAAAGCCAGCGTCGGCAAACGAGTCTGACCAGCTCGTTCGGGCGTTCGAGGACTTCTGGCTCACCTCCGCTCACCTGCCGCCGAAAGAGCAATAGATTGGCTACCACGTGATGTCGGAGCAGGTGACGGCTGAGCGTGGGGTGTTCGAGGACGAACTCAGTATCGTTGAATTCCTGCGACGTGTCCAGCGCCGCGAGGAGATCCCACTCGACGTCACAGTCTACGGGCTCGATCAGTACTTCGACGTGTGTGACGATCCCGAGGCGGCCGCCGAGTACGTCCACACGATCCTACGCGATCGGGTTAACTACATCCTCAACCAGAGTCCGGTCATCCAGTTCGTCGTCGAGAACGTCGAACACTGGGAAGGGGCAGTCCTCCCGCTCGACGACACGGATATTCGGCTACGTCGGATCTTCAGCGGGAGCTTCCAGCAAGAAGCGCCGGGCTGGTACGCAGGCGAGTTCAACGTCCAGTCGTAGGAATCTCTCGCAGAGACTATTCAGACAATGCAGGACAGTTCAAATCTACCCATTCACTGATGGAGGTAGAGTATTCGAGTGGGTCAGTGTTATCCGATAGCCGCTATTCGATAATGGACAAGTCTCGATTTCGCGACAGACTCTTCTTGTTGAAAAAGAGTTTTGTCCATTCTCGTGTGTAGTAACTCTCGAGGAATTCGCACGACAGCCTCGACCCCCGTGCCAGATTGTCATGAACTCTCGAGCCGAAGTCGACCGATCGTTTATACGGCCTCGCTGCTTTCGGTCAACTTCCAGATGACTAAATTGAGAATGGGCGCTACAGGATTTGAACCCGTGACAACTTGGTCCGAAGCCAAGCACTCTGTCCAGACTGAGCTAAGCGCCCTCACCACCTGCTTTTCGTCCACCCGGTATAAGTCACTCGATTCGGGTCGTCTGAGTCACGTGATCTCACTCTCGAGGCCGCCGTCCCCTGTTCCCAGGTGGTGATAATCACCAGCATAGATACCAGTAACGGTAACCAACTCGTAAGTAAGCATGACCGTCTCCGAAACCCCGGTCGAGTCACCGACCGACCGATCAGCCGGCGTACTCGAGTTGCTCACCGACGAGGAAGGCACCTGGACGATGGTCCCCATGGGCGCGACCGGTGACGAGCAGATGACCCAGTGGATTTCCGTCGATAGCGCCGTGCTGTGTGAACTCGAGGAGATGCGCTGATTACCGGAGGTGTATACCAGACCTAGGCCCTCCACGGCCTACTCTGTATTTTTCGTGGCGACTATGGAGTCTTCAGGCGTTCTCGAGGGAATTCGTCCTCGAGGGAATGAGGCCGAGCCCGAGCAAGCTCGAGGGACCTCGAGCGCCTGCGGATGGACGTATCGGTCCGTTTATACGGAATCGATGAGCACACCAGCACATGGCGACGGGAGAGACGATCCGCGGGCTACTCGAACTGACGCGGCCGATGAACGTCGTCGCGGCCTCGGTGCTGACGTTCATCGGCGGGTTCGTAGCCGGCGGAGTCGGCGAGGCGCCGCTGCACCTGGGCGCGGCGGTCGGGGCGACGGCGTTCGCCGTCGGTGCGGGCAACGCGATCAACGACTACTTCGATCGGGAAATCGACCGGATCAACCAGCCACAGCGCCCGATTCCTCGAGACGCAGTGTCCCCCCGAGGGGCCCTCGCGTTCAGTCTCGCGATGTTCCTCGCAGCCGTCGCGTTCGCCATCACGTTACCGCCGATTGCGATCGCCATCGCGGTGATCAATCTCCTCGCGCTGATCACGTACACGGAGTACTTCAAGGGGCTGCCCGGAATCGGCAACGCGCTCGTGGCCTATCTCGTCGGAAGTACGTTCCTGTTCGGTGCGGCCGCCGTCGGCGACATCCGGGCGGCGGTCGTCCTATTCCTGCTCGCCGGCGTGTCGACGCTGACGCGGGAGATCATCAAGGACGTCGAGGATGTCGACGGCGACCGCGAAGAGGGGCTCAACACGTTGCCGATCGCGATCGGCGAACGGCCGGCGCTTCACGTCGCGACCGTCCTGCTCGTCGTCGCGGTGATGGCCAGCCCGGTTCCGTACCTGAACGGCTATTTCGGCCTCGCGTACCTGCTCGTCGTCGTCCCCGCTGATCTCGTCATGCTGTACGCGGCCGTCGAAAGTTACCGGAACCCAACCGCGGGACAATCACACCTCAAGTACGGCATGTTCCTCGCGGCGCTGGCGTTCATCGTTGGTCGCGCCGCGTTGCTCCTTACGTAGTCCTTCGTCACGCTGCCTCGAGACCGGAACGGTCGAGCCTGGAGCGTTGCCAGTCCTGTTCGCCATCCAGTATTCTCGTTTCCGACGCGAAACACACGCAGACAACTGTATAATCAAAAGTACTATATCCCGCTTGCTGCATCTACATACCATACGTCAGTGCAGCCGCTGGGAAGTACCGTCGACCGTGACCGTGGCTGCCGACGACGGGGTATCTGGTATGTACGATCTCGCAGACGTCCGCCCGGAGGAGTCGATCACCCCGGGGACGAACGTGCTGATTGCTGGGCCGCCGCTCACGGGGAAGCGCAACCTCGCGCTCGACGTGCTCGCGAGCGGCGCCGACGGGGGAGAGGGGACGATAATCGTCACGACGAAAGACAGCGCCGAGAAAGTTCTCACCGAGTTTACGACGCGAACGGTGAACGAGGATCCCGACGTGGGGGTCGTCGACTGCGTGACCAAACAGCGGGGGATCGGTACGGCCGACGACGACCCGCGGATCAAGTACGCGTCCTCGCCGGTCGACATGACCGGAATCGGGATCAAACTCTCTGAGTACCTCCAGGACTTCTACGAGGTTCGTGGATTGACCGAAAATCGCATCCTCCTGCACTCGATTTCGACGCTGCTCATGTACTCGGACCTCCAGACCGTGTTTCGATTTCTCCACGTGTTCACCGGACGAATCCAGAGCGCCGACGCTCTGGGCATCTACGTCATCGACTCGACGGCCCACGACGACCAGACGATGAACACGCTCAAACAGCTCTTCGACGGCGTCGTCGAGATCGACGAGGGAGGCGACGGCGAGCAGACGATCCGAACGGCCGGATTGTCCTGATTTCGATGGTGCGTCTCAAGTGGAGCCACGTTTCCACCTAGTCTTATCGTTCGGCTGCTGATTGATCGAGGGTCCCTTCGACTCGAGTGATCATCGAGTCTCCGTCGAGCCCCACCAAGTCCCCATCGAATCCCCGGCACGACCCTACCTGGCACCCGTCCACCCAGAAATAGACACGTTGACCCACCTCCAGCACAAACCGGACGCTATGCCAGTAACCGACGATGCCACGTTGCGGGAGATTCTCGAGCGGGAGACGATCGCGGTCGTCGGCTGCTCGGGTACGCCCGGAAAGGCGGCCCACGACGTGCCGACCTACTTACACCAGCACGGCTACGACGTGATCCCGGTCAATCCGTACGCCGACGAACTCCTCGGTCGCGAGGCGGTCGACGAACTCGCCGACGTCGATGAGGAGATCGACGTCGTCTGCGTGTTTCGACCCAGTGAGGAGGTTTCGGGTATCGTCGATTCGGCCCTCGAGCGGGCGGACGCCGACGTCATCTGGACCCAGCTAGGAATTGTCGATCAGGACGCCGCCGAGCGAGCCGAAGACGCGGGTCGAACGGTCGTCCAGGACCGGTGTATGAAGGTCGAGCACCGGCGACTGATGGCGTAGTTTCGGGCCGTGTCGGAAACGAGTGGAGTGGACGGACACACGGGAGAACCGAGCGGACAGACGTACGGACGGATCGAGCGGACGGACTGATCCGCGTCGTCTCAGCCTTCCCACTCCTCGAACGAGCGATAGATCCCCTTCGAGAGGTAGCGCTCGCTCGAGTCGGGGAACACCGTGACGACCGACTCGTGGGGGGCGTCGATCTCGCTGCTGGCGATCCCCTCGGCGACGTGTCGCGCGGCGACGCTGGCCGCGCCGGCGCTCGAGGCGACGAGGTGGCCCTCCTCGGCGGCGAGACGTGCGAGTTCGTCGTGGGCCGCCCGGTCGCCGACCGCGAAGACATCGTCGACGAGGTCGGGATCGAACAGTTCGTTCGTCTCGACGTTGTGCGTGCCGATTCCCTCGATCTTGTACTCGCCCTCTTCGCGATCCTCGCCGAGGAATTCGCCGTAGAGGGAGCCCTCTGGTTCGACGGCGGCGACGTAGGTTTCGGAATTTTGTTCACGGATGTAGCGGGCGAGACCCATGAGAGTCCCGGCCGTCCCACAGCCAGCGACGACGGCGCCGACGGACCCGTCGAGGGCCTCGTAGATTTCGGGGGCGGTCGTCTCGTAGTGTGCTTCGGTGTTGAGCGGGTTCGAGAACTGCTGGGGGACGACGGCGTCGTCGAGTTCCTCCGCCAGCTGATGGGCGCGTTCGATCGCCCCGTCCATCCCGTCCGAACTCGGCGTGTTGATGATCTCGGCGCCGAGCGCGGCCATTAACTGCTGTTTCTCGACGCTGAAGCGCTCGGGGACGACGAAAATCGCGTCGAGCCCCAGCTGGCCGGCGGCGACGGCGATGCCGATACCGGTGTTGCCGGCGGTCGGTTCGATGATCGTTCCACCGGGTTCGACGTCGCCACGCTCGAGCATCCGTTCGAGCATGTAGCGGCCGATACGGTCCTTGACGCTTCCCCCCGGGTTGAACGTCTCGAGTTTCGCGTAGATCGGGACGTCGGTCGGTCCCTCGTGGATCCGCACGAGCGGCGTCTCACCGATCGTCTCGAGCACCGAATCCAACGGTCGCTCGTAGGTCGTCATCGTGCTGGCAAATGTTACCCCTGTTGTTAGGTCTTCTCATCACCACTGGCGCCCGCGCCAGTTCGGAGCGCGAACCGCAGAAAAGGAGCGCTGAATCGAAACGTCTGACTCCAGTGGTGACCGATACCGACGACCGGTCGAAGTCGGTCGTTACTCGCTCGGTTGGGTCGGCGCGTCGGTGTCTGCGTCTCCTTCCGCCTCCCCTTCCGTCTGGGTTGATTCCGCCTCGTCGTCGGTTCCCTCCGGGTCGTCGATCGCCGCATCGGCGAGGATCTGCTCGCCGTCGATCCCGTGCTCGTCGGCAATCGCGAGGAGGAGCGCCCGCTGTTCGGTGATGTTGTGGTCAAGTTTCGTCACCGTGTTGTGGGTATCGTCGACTTCCTCCTCGAGGTGGATGATTCGCTGCTGGAGTTCCTGCACCTGGCGATACATAGCTTCCGCGCGATCCGAGAGGCTCTGGATCTTCTTGGCCGTACTGCCGAGTCCCATACCAGCCGATGCGAGCGCCAGCGGGTTGAGTGTTGTCTTCCGTCTCGCGGCGCGTACCCGCTCGTTCTCGCCTCCCAGTTCGCGTGAGGGGTCAGCAATCGCCGCAATTAAACGATCCGCCTTCGATCCCTCGAGCATGTACCCACACCAGCGACCGCCCACGCTCGGGGTCGTTGCGGCGCTCGCGTACGTGTTCGCCGCACTCGCGCCGTACGTCCTCCTCGAGGCCGAGACTGGCGTCCTCGAGGTGTACTACGCCGCCGGGATCGCTGGCCCGAACCTGCTCTCGCTGTTCGCGCTCGTCGCCGTCGTCCTCTTTGCGGCGGGGAGACAGGCCAGGACCGAACCGGACCTGGTCGCCGGCGTGACGCTCGTCCTGGGACTGGTCCTGTTTGCCGTGACGGCCCTCTGGGCCGTTTCGGTCCCCGAAAACGTCGTCTTCGAGCCCGGCGCCGACTGGTTCGTGTACCATCGCTGGCTCACGACCGCGATTTCGGCCGTGATTCCCGCTGCCGCCGTCTGGTACGCTTGGACGCTCGACCTCGTCTGACTCTGCTTCGGTCCGTTCTCACTTCTCCCGAACACGATTCAGCAGGCTGAAAACTATCGTCTCCGTCACAGTCTACCTGTTCTACCAATATTTCGACAGGAAAGCTTATGACGCGCTACTCAGGTTATCGGGTATGGCACGTGACACTCCGGCAGCAGACGACGTACAGCACCACTCCACCCTCCCACACCTCGTGACCATCGTCGGTCGCGGGGTCCCCTCGAATTTCGAAATCACGGTCGACGGCGACCTCGAGATGGTCGACGACGAACCCACCGAGTCGGCCACCGTCGTCTCTGGAGGCGTCGCCGAAGGTGCGGTCGACACCGGTGTCAGGCGATTCCGATTCTCCGGGGAGATGGCGAACGTGCGCGTCGTCGACTGGAACGGAAACACCGCCCCCGAGTCGACGAGCGTCCCGACGGTTCACGTCGACTACGGCGTCACAAACTAATCGTCTCGTTCCTTCGCTCTATTGCGCGACCAGCGACAGCGACGCCGACGGTAACGGCAACAGCGACGGCGAGGGCGGCGGCGACCGCGAGACCTGGCGTAACACACCCAGTCGCCGACCACCGATAACAGCCTCGAGCGGACGCGGTCACGACCGTAACGACTACGTCTCGAGAATTCGTCGCGGTCGGTAACCCGTGTCCGACGCCGACTCGAGCGACACCGATCCGTCGCCCACCATCGACGACGAACTCCTCGCTCGCGCCCGGATCCACGCGCGAGACGTCGACAGCGACGTCGACTGGGATCGCCTCGAGTGGGACGTCTCGGCGCGAGCGAAGCGCCGGGCGGGAGCCTGTCGCTGGCACGCCGACCGCGAGGTGGCGACCATCGTGCTCTCGCGGCGGGCTTACGAGGCCTACGACTGGGAGACCTTCGCCGCGGTCGTTCGTCACGAACTGGTTCACGCCTGGGAGTACCAGCACTTCGGCGAGTCGGGTCACGGCGAGCGATTCCGCCGCGTCGCTGCCGAACTCGAGGCCCCGCGTCACTGCCCCTCGTTTTCGGAGCCGCGGTACGTCCTGCGCTGTCTGAACGACGACTGCGACTGGCGAGCGAGTCGCCACCGTGCGTCGGCCCCGGTGACGACGCCCGAACGGTACCGCTGTGGGAACTGCGGGAGCGATTACGCCGTCGAGCACGCCGAGAGCGGTCGGCGCTGGACGACCGCGAGCGAGTACGGCGGCGCGAAGGCCGCCCTCGGCGACGACTGGTAGCGAGAGGAAACGTGATCTCGAGGGACAATCCGAGGGTTCGAGGCGTCTGCTTGCTGGGAACGCCTGGGATTCAGTGTCTTTTCTCGGTGCTCGAGGTTCGTCGTTCGGTGTCTGATGCTCGTTGTCCGATGCCTAGTGCTCGGTTCTCGGTACTCGACGACCAATCCCGAATACCCTGCACTCGTCGGATCAGGAGGGAATCCCGTACAGTTATCTCCCTGCCGTGGGCGGTCGTCGTATGGACGTCGTCAAGCGCGTACACATCGTGCCCCTCGGCTACGAGTTCGACCGCGTCCTCGAGCCGATTTGCGACCAGCGGGCCGACCTCGTCTACCTCCTCGAGCACCCGACCGACGATCCGGACCGGGTCGTCCCCGACTACCGCGAGGAACTCGTTTCGGACCTCGAGTCGGCCGCAGCCACGGTTCGTCGTCGCGAGTGCGATCTGACGGACGTCTACGCCGTCCTCGGGGAGGTGACGACCCTGGCCGACGAGCACGCGACCGATTCCGTCTCCGTGAACGTCTCCGGCGGCGGCACCATCGCGGCCATCGGCGCGACCATGGCCTGCATGGACGTCTCGACCGACGCGACCGCCTACTACGTCGAACCCGAGGGCTACGCACACGATCCGACGCAGGCACCGATCTCGAACGGGGCCGCGGACGTCTACGGCCTCCCGACATATCCGATCGAGTCGCCCACCCGCGACCAGATCGCGATCATGGGCTTTCTCGCCGATCCCGCGTCCTGGGACGGCTATCACGAGGACCGGACGACGCCACCGAAGAAGAAAGACTGCATCGAGTTCGCCCGGGATGTCGGCCTCTCGTTTATGGCCGATCGCGCCCCGCCGGAGGATCACTCCGGCGGCGAGGACAAAGGTGCCTTTCGCGTCCTCGATACGCACGTTCTGGATCCCCTCGAGACCGACGGCTACGTCGAGATCGAGTCGGTGGGTCGGCGCCGCGTGATCACGCTCACCGAACAGGGCGAAAACGCGTACCGGGCGTTCAAGCACAAACTCGAGTACGCCGAGAACTATCCTGGCGAGTGACGGCGGTTCCCGTCCTCTCCGACTGCTCGACGAGTGACGGTGACTCCCGTCCTCTCCGTCTGCTCGACGAGTCAGCGCGGCGAGTCCGATTCTACTCCTCGGCCCGTCGAGTCACCGCACCCGCGCGGACCCAGGGAGCGGTGATGGCAACGTACCCTGCCGCCCCGCCGACGAGGAGCACGTAGAACGCCCACCTTGGCCAGGCCGTCTCGAGGAAGAGGAGTGCCAGGAAGACCGTCCAGAGGGTGAGAATGGCGAGATCCGCGAGAAGGCGGATCCAGCCGAGGACGAGCGTCCGATACGTTCGCGCGCCGTCGGTCGAGTCGTGTCGTCGTGGTGTGGTGGTCATTGGTAGTGGCTGCTCTCGTGGGCTGGTATGGTGTTGGCGTTGGCTTTGACGTGCGTTCAGAAGTGAAACCCGTGCTGTTCGGTCAGCTGATAGGCCGCGATTCCCCAGACGTAGCTCTGTCCGGGCCACCAGGTTCGGGCGTTGTTGAAGCCCGCGATGAGAACGCTCCCGTCGTCGCCGACCGGATCGGCGTGAAAGCTCACCGACCCGCTGTCGCCGTCGGCCATGTCCGTCTCGTCGCCCCATCGCAACTGGCCGCGTCGACACACCGAGCCGGTGAGACAGGAGACGGCGTCGATCCCCTGGATCTCGCCGCTCGTCTGACCGGTGAGCGCGCCGACCTTCTCGAGGGGTTCGTCGCGGGCGACCAGGTCGGCCAGGCCGTACCGGGTGAACTGCCCCTGAATGTCGTACCGGCGGTCTCCCTCGATCGTGCTGCTCGGTCGGTACGGACCCGTCGATTCGATGGTTACGACGTCCGCAACCGGATAGCTCTCGGTGACCGTTCCGAGTTTCGTTCGTTGGCCGTTCTCGAAGGGGAGCGAGACGGTCGCCCCGCGCGCGTCCTCGACGCCGTCAAACGCGTGGTGGGCGGTCGAGAAGTAGCGGGAGTTGGTCCCAGGCTCGTACAGCGCCGGTCCGAGCGTGGCGATGCTCGTATCGGTCTCACAGGAGATGCCGGCCGGAACGAGCGTCGACGCCGGGTCGCGGGCTCGACGGGGCTCGCGTTTGACGTCGTCCTCGAGTCCGTCGAGGTTTCGAATGGTATCGACGTTGATCGACACGCCGTCGACGGCTCGATCGAGTACCTCGCGAACGGCGTCGGCTTCGACGGATACCTCGACCGTGATCGTCGCGCCACCGTCGTCGTACGTTCCCGGGACGACGGCACTCCCGAGGTAGCCGGTGATCGTCGACTCCGCGAGAAGTTCGTTGAGTTCGAACGCTTTGGAGACGCTCGCGTACCACGACGCCGGCACCGATCGCGTCCGGGTGTCGACGGACCACGGGTCGTCGGGGTCCGTCCGAACGAGGGCCGTGACGACGGGAACCTCGCCGTCCGCCGCAGCGAGGAAGTCGTCGACGCCGAGGAAGCGAGCCAGGCCGAGGCTGTACCCCGCCGCGACGAGCGTCCGGATGAATTCCCGCCGGTCCATGCCGCGAGCGACCCGCTCGCGGAGAGACGCCAGTCGCTGTTCGGTCGACCCGTCGGTATCAGAACTCATCGTGGCTCGAGAGACGAGCGTAGATGGCCCTCCAATGGGGAAAGCTAATTCTCCCGTACAGCGACAGGTCGAGTGCACAGATCGAACAATCCACACTTACCCACTAAATTGGTGTACTTGCGTGATTCCGGGGATACACGTCGAAAGTGTGCAACTGTGGCGGTGGTCACGAGGGTCGATCTTCCGGAACCGACCCCTGTCTCGCCCTCGTCTCGCTGTCGCTTCGCGGCGCTCCCGATCGTTCCGCTCACCTTACTCGCTGACGCGCAGAGTGATCGCCTCGAGGGATGCAGTACGATACGTCGGGAGACTGTCTCGAGGAATGCGATACGGTATCACGAACCTCGTGACCGGGCGAAAGGGAAAACGGTTTTTCCCCCCTCCTCGCAGAATTTGCCATGAACGTTCGTATCGGACCGGGTGCGTCCGACGAGGAGGCGTCGGCGATCGGGACAGCGCTGGCCGAGTACGTCGGGAACGAAGTCGAGGTGTACGTCGGGGACGGGGAGGAACCGGCCGCCGTCGTCTCGCCGCCAGATTCGGCCTCGACCTCGAGTTCGACCGACGGCGACGGCACCACAGGCGCCCCAGCCACCAATCGGGCTGTCGCCACGGCGTCCGACACGGAGGACGACCTCGGCCCGACCGAACGCGAGGAGAAACTCCTCGAGGAAATCGAGGAGATCCTCGAGGGGGGCCACGAGAAGTACAAGGAACAGCTCCCCGAGGAGGGGAAACTGTTCGTTCGCGACCGGATCGACCTCTGGTTCGACGGCGAGAACAGCAAGTTCCTCTTCGAGGACGGGAAGTTCGCGGAGTTCGACGCGGACGACCGCCTCCCCGCGGACGCGCTGATCACGGGCGCAGCCACCTTCGAGGGTCGGGACCTGCACTTCATGGCCAACGACTACACCGTCAAGCGAGGATCGATGGCCGCCAAAGGCGTCGAGAAGTTCCTTCGGATGCAACAGCGCGCACTGAAGACCGGCCAGCCGGTGCTCTACCTGATGGACTCCTCCGGGGGGCGAATTGACCAGCAGACCGGCTTCTTCGCCAATCGCGAGGGGATCGGTAAGTACTACTACAACCACTCGATGCTCTCGGGGCGCGTCCCACAGATCTGCGTCCTCTACGGCCCCTGCATCGCCGGGGCAGCCTACACGCCCGTTTTCGCCGACTTCACCATCATGGTCGAGGGGATGTCCGCGATGGCGATCGCCTCCCCACGGATGGTTCAGATGGTCACCGGTGAGGAGATCAGCATGCAAGAGCTCGGCGGCGCACAGGTTCACGCCAGCGAATCTGGGTCGGCCGACCTGGTCGCCACGGACGAGGAACACGCCCGGGAGCTCGTCGCCCAGCTCGTCACCTACCTGCCCGACAACGCCGACGAGAACCCGCCCCGCAGCGAGCCTCGAGCGCCCGTGAAGTCCCCGGAGGGGATCGACTCCATCGTTCCCCAGCACCCCAATCGGGGCTACGACATGGTCGACGTCATCGAGCGGGTCGTCGACGCGGGCAGTTACTTCGAGCTGAAACCCGACTACGGCAAGGAGATCATCACGGCCTACGCCCGGATCGACGGCCGCCCCGTCGGCATCGTCGCCAACCAGCCAGCCCACCGCGCGGGAGCCATCTTCCCCGACGCCGCCGAGAAGGCCGCCGAGTTCATCTGGAAGTCCGACGCGTTCAACATTCCGCTGTTGTACCTGTGTGACACGCCCGGCTTCATGGCCGGTTCCCAGGTCGAGAAAGACGCCATCCTCGAGAAGGGGAAGAAGTTCATCTACGCCACCTCGTCGGCAACGGTCCCAAAACAGACGGTCATCGTCCGGAAGGCATACGGCGCGGGTATCTACGCGATGGGTGGCCCGGCCTACGATCCCGAGAGCATCATCGGCCTTCCGTCTGGCGAAATCGCCATCATGGGCCCCGAGGCGGCGATAAACGCCGTCTACGCTCGAAAGCTCGCCGAGATCGACGACAAGGACGAGCGTGCTAAGGAGGAAGCCCGCCTCCGCGAGGAGTACCGCGAGGACATCGACATCCACCGCATGGCCAGCGAGGTCGTCGTCGACGAGATCGTCCCCCCGAGTTCGCTCCGTGAAGAACTGGCCAACCGCTTCGCGTTCTACGAGGGCCTCGAGAAGGATCTGCCGAGCAAGAAACACGGGACGATTCTGTGATCCAATAGGCACATTTTGTGAGCCGATAGGCGGTCACTCGACGCGTATTTCGACGCACTCGTCTGCGAGTGGGGGCGACGCCAGCTTGCGAGTCCGGCCGACTACGATTCCTCGAGGCCTGTAGCGTCCGCTTACTCGCCAGTAACTCGAGCGTACACTGTCCTCGAGACTCCATAACAATAGCCGGCTCCGCGGTAGCGGGAGACGCTCTCGCTGGTTCGCGCCGGTTCGATTCCGGCAGGGAGCGTATGTCCACGGACGGCCTCCGCGCTCGGGTCCAGCAGTCTCGTCGCCTTCGACTCGAGACGGCCCGGATGGACGGCCTCGAGACCATCCTCTGGCTGGTGGTCGCCGTTTCGCTCGTCGGCGATGTCGTCACGACGTTCGTCGGCCTCCAGCTCGGCCTCGCGGAGTCCAACCCTGTCGCCCGAGGGGTGATCGATAACTGGGGACTCCTCGGGATGCTCGCGCTCAAGGCGGGCGCCGTTCTCGTCGCGCTCGTCTGCCGGACCGTCCTCGAACGAGGGTACCGACCGATTATCCCGGCGGCGCTGGCGCTGCCGTGGGTGACGGCCGTGGTGCTCAACGTCTACCTGATCACGACAGTCCTCTGAGTGCACGGCGGTCCGAGGGGAGGAGGGCTGTCTCTCACCGACTCGCCTCGAGCGACACCGCCGACCGCCTCTTCGTCGGGTCGTAGTTCGCTCGCGTGATCGTGTACCGCACCGCGTCGGTCGGTTCGTCGACGGCCATCGTCCACCAGTTCCGAAGCCGGCAGTCCCGGCTTCCGCCGAGGCGCTCGACGTACCGATCACACGCGTGCAGGGAGCGCTCGTTGTCCGCCCGGACGAGCACCGAGACGACCTCGAGGTCGAGTTGGTCGAACGCGAGGGTTACGAGCGCGTCGGCCCGCTCGCCCGAGTAGCCCCGGCCCCAGAAGCGCTCGCGGAGCCAGATCCCCAGGTCGCCGGTTCGCTTCGCCCAGTCGACGCCGAGGCCGCAGGTGCCGGCGATTTCGTCGGCCTCGCCCTGGCTGTCCAGCGGTCGAATCACGTAGTCCGCCGACCGCGACTCGTTCCAGGCGTCCTCGCGGTTCTCGAGAAACTCGAGGGTCTCGTTCGGCGTCTCGTGTAGGTCCCAGGGCGTGTACCTCGTCACGTCGTCGATGGCCGGATCCGAGCCACAGATCCGGTAGTACGCGAGGGGGTCGACCGTCTCGCTCGAGAGTCGCTCCAGGCGGAGGCGGTCGGTTTCGATGGCGTCGGGAAAGAGGTGGCTCATCGGCCCCGGTCTGCATCCTCGTCCGTTCGTTCTTCCCGTACCCCCGCGTCGAGTCGCCCTCGAGCCTCGTCCGAAAACGAGACGCCCACGTCCGGCCGATCCTCGCACTCGCGGTACTCCTCCTGGGAGACGCTGTAGCGATACAGGTCGATTGGCTCGCCGTTCTCGACGCGCCAGTTGCGGAGGAGCCCGTCGCGACCGCCGCCGTGGGCCTCGGTGTAGCGTTCGATTGCGCGGTTCGACTTCTCGTTGTCGACCAGCGCCGTGACAGCCACTAGCTCGAGGTCCAGACGCTTGAACGCGAGTTCCATAAACGCGGCTGCGCGCTCGCCGGAGTACCCGCGACCCCAGAAGCGCTTGCGGAACCAGACCCCGAGCGTCATGGTTCGTTTCTCCCAGTCGACCGAGAAGCCGGCGTCGCCGGCGAACTCGCCCGCGCCGTCCTCGCCGTCCCGCAAATAGACGGCGTAGGAGCCGCCGCTCGAGTCGTCCCACTTCTCGCTGACGTACTCGAGGAACTCGAGGGTCTCCTTCGGCGTTCGGTGCGGATCCCAGGTGACGTATTCGGTGACGTCCTCGATACCCGGATCCGACGAGCAGATCTCGTAGAGGTCGAAGAGGTCGTCGGCGTGGGTCTCATCGACGTGGAGCGCCTCGAGACGGAGCCGGTCGGTTTCGATCACCTCGGGAAAGAGCACGGTCATACCGACCGAGACGGACGGAGGGTAAAAAGCACTACCCAGGGTGTGTTAGTCAGTCACAATAGGTGTTGTTGCGCGAGTTCGTCGTCATCGTTCACGAGAGTGTAGCGACAGCAGTCTCGAGGGGATAGGAGAAATCGAGTGGCGAAAGGAGTGGGCGAGGCGGTGGGTTGGCCTCGTTTCCCGGGAACGAGGCGCGACGGGCCGAGACGACGCGCAATGCCGGTCGTGACGTGAAAAGCGTCTTGTAACCGGCATCGGAAGGTGGGTGGCGAGCGAATAAAAACCCAGTGGTCTCGGCAGCGTAGACTACAGTCGCCGATCTCGCAGGGCCGGAAACCGCGACCGGACGTTCGAAACGGCCCCCGCGTCGACGTCAGCCATCACCAGGGCCGGGTCGTCCCCGCTCGAGGCCAGTACCGTCCCCCAGGGGTCGTAGACGGTCGACCGTCCGAGCAGCGTGGCCTCCTCGAACGACCCCGACCCGTTGATCGTCGCCACGTAACACTGGTTCTCGATCGCTCGCGCTCGAGATAGCGTCTGCCAGTGCTCGAGACGTGGGTACGGCCACGCGCTCGGCACCAGGATCAACTCGACGCCCTGGTCGACCAGCCGTCGGTACAGTTCCGGGAACCGCAGGTCGTAGCACGTGCTCACGCCGACGGTGAGCCCGCAAACCGTCGCCGTGTCGATGGCCTCGCCAGGGACGAGGAGTTCGGTTTCGGCGGACTCGTACCCGAACAGGTGGTGTTTCCGGTAGATCAGTTCGAGGTCGCCCGACGAGGAGAGCAGCGCCGTGGTGTTCGCGTATCCCTCGTCGGCGGGCGTCTCCACCGACTCGGTTGCCGCGAGGTCCTCGACGAAGCTGCCCGTGAGAACGGCGACGTCGTTCTCGACGGCGGCGTCGCGAAGTCGGCCCAGGGTCTCCCCCTCGAGCGGTTCGGCGCTGCGCGCGTACAGGTCGAACTCGAAGTACCCTACCGTGAAGAGTTCGGGGAGAGCGACGAGGTCGGCGCCACGAGCGGCCGCTCGTTCGATTGCCTCGACCGCCCGGTCGCGGTTGCCCTCGAGGTCGCCGGCCTCGACGGCCAGTTGAGCGAGTGCGAGAGAGATGCCCTCGTCTCCGTCTTCACCCACGTCCTCGTTCTCGTCTACGTCCCCGTTCTCACCCTTGCGCCCGGCCGTTCCGTGCTCGTCTGTCGTCGCCTCCGCCGCCGCGTCGGTATTTTCGGTCATGGTGGTGTGTGAGTCCGTTGTGTGTGTCTCATTTGTCGTACCCGTGACCCGCCCGTCGGCGTCCCGGTCACTCGACCTCGCGCTCGAGTTCGCGCTGCAGGTTCTCGAGTTCACCGTCGAGGTTGCGCTTGAAGAAGCGTTCGACGCCCGGCAGGTGACCGTCGACGACGAAGGTATTGTCGACGCGGCTTCCCCCGTCGTCCGTCTCGGTGATCTCGTGTTCGCCCGTGACGTCGAGCAGTTTCGACCGGCCGACGAACTTGACGTACTCCGGCGGGCGCCTGATGACGTCCTCGGTGTCGACGCTGACCGTTCGCGTCACCAGCGGAAGCGGAACCTCGACGTGCCAGGTCGCCCGTCGGCCGTCGGGGTCGTCCGTCGTGAAGTCTTTGACGACGCTAATCGCCCGAGCGCGCTTCTCCGGATCGGCGATGAACGCCCAGACGCGCTCGGGTGGTGCCTGCAACTCGAACGACCGATCGATCCGGACAGTCATACTCCTTTGTCGGTGGGTAACTGGTAAAAAGACGGTGAATCGAGCGAACCATCGTTCACGCACGTGTCGATCGGTTGGCCGACGGGCGACACACTCCCCGAGTGTGTCGGTGGTTCGGCCGTGCCGCCGTGTGGCCGTGTGGCCGTTCGATCCGAGACCGAGCGGTTAGCTCATCGTGACCTTCCAGGTCGTCGAGCGCGCGCGGCCCCACTTCTCGATGTCGATGTCCTCGGTCTTCTCGGCGAGGTGGGGGAGGCGGACGCCGACCTGTTTCGAAGAGAGACCGATCGCTTTGGCGATATTTTTCGCACGGAAGTACTGCTCGCCGCGGGCGGCGCTCTCACGGAGGTACGAGATTATCCGCTGCTCTTCGTCGGAGTAGTCCGTCATCGTCCGTATGTAAGATAGGTCGTCTGTGGCCTTAACTCTTGAGAGGGGTTTCAGCCGATGGGAGTCGAAGAGAACCGCCGTCAGTCGTCCGCTCTCCATCGTCTGTCTCGAGCAGCATGCGGTCAGTGCCAGTAGAAGTGCATGCCGACGATCGCGAGCGCGCTGAACGTGACGGCTGCGGCGAAGCCCCAGGCCGCATGGATCTCCGGTGCCGTCGTGAGCATCACGAGTGCGCTGAGGATCGCAACGGCGCCGAACACCAGCCCCACTCCCACCCCCTTGTCGGTCGTCTGCGTGTGGTCTGCCATGCTGACGCGTTGTGTGGGGGCCTCCTTAATTGCATTCATTCGTCAGCGACTCCATCCGTTCGCGTCGAGATTACCGTCTTCTAGGCGGGCCAGCGCGTCCGTTCGCAGGCGCCTCGAGCGACGACGAAGCCGCCGATACCTATTCCAGACAATCCCGCACGTTTACAGTCTCGAGGTTCCAACGGATCTCACGACGAACGCATGGTACTTCAGACACTCCGATCACTCTTTCTCGGGAGCGCGATCCGAATCGTGGGAACCCTCGTTCTCGCCGTCGCCGTCACCATTGGCGGCGCGTTCGGTGCGGGGGTGCTCGGCGTCCCCGCGCTCAAGTCGATGGACAACGAGTTCGGCGACGTCGACGACGAACGAACCGAAATCCTGACCGACCTGACGATTCACAATCCGAACCCGATCGGCCTGGGTTCCGCCGATGTCGACGCACGGTACGACGTCAGGATGAACGGCGTCGAGATGGCCAACGGGAGCGGCGAGGACATCACCGTCCAGCCGGGCACGTCGACGGAATCGCTCCGGACCAAGATGCGAAACGAACGCATTCCCGACTGGTGGGTCACCCACATCGAAAACGGCGAGCAGACCCACGTCGAGATCGATGCGACCATCTCGAGCGGCCTCGTCGGCCGGTCGACCGAGGTAACGAACGAGCAGACCGTCGAGACGGACCTCCTCTCGGCGTTCAACTCCGAGGAGACTCGACCGATCGAGGCCAACCGGGCGTTCGTCGAGGATCCAATCCTCTACGTCAACGCCACGCGAGGCCAGTGGGCCGGCGTCGACCAGCAACACACGGAGCTCCGGCTCGAGTTCGACGTCTACAACCCCAAGAGCTACGCGATCCCGACGAGCCAGCTCGGCTACGAGATCACGATGAACGACGTGACCGTTGGCCTCGGCGAGAGCGACCGCGAGTACGTCCTCCCGCCCGGTGAGGAGACGACGATCGTGACGACGACGCGCATCGAGAACGAGAACCTCGACGACTGGTGGGTCACCCACATCGAGAACGACCAGGTCTCGGATCTCCGGATCGAGTTCGATGCCACCTTCGAACTGGCCTCCGGCACGACGATCACGATTCCCCTCGAGTCGATGACCTACGAGGAGACGATGGAGACTGACATCTGGGGGAACGATGAGGCCAGTGACGGAAGCGACGACGGCAGTGAGCCGGACTCGAGTGCGGACGCGGAAAACGAAACGGACTCGAGTGCGGGCGAGGACGACGAGGCGGAGTCTGGTGGCGGTGGGGACAACGAGTCAGACGACGGAACCGAGGACGGGGCAGACGACGAGACTGGGGACGGGAGCGGCGACGAAACAGACGATCAAGACGGGACCGACAGTGACGACGATAGCGACGACGAAGGAGACGACGACGGCCTCCTTGGTATCTGACCGGCGACAGGGTTTTGGTACCGGCACCTGTACACCCCGCCATGCAACGGAGTCAAACCGCTCCTGATCGCGTTCTTCTCGCATAGTTCATCGACCAGCGACGGTCGAGACGATCACGAACACGCTCGATCCATCGACGATTCGATCCCCGTTCGCGTTCGTTCCGGCGACGGCGGCGGCATCACGCTGGACCTCGAGCACGCCTCCCACGACCTCACTCGCGAGGAGGCCCTGGCGGTCCAGTCGGCAATCGGCGACGCGTTGACCGACCGCCACGAGTACGTCCACACCGCCGGCACCCGGCGCGAGGACGGCACCTACGTGGTCTCCCGGCGCGGAGCCGACTCGACGGGGAACCAGCAGGTGTTCGAGTCATTCGAGGTGCTCGAGTCCCTGTACGCCGACCTTCCGAACCAGTTCGACGCCGACGCGGTCGGACGCCAGGGGACGAAAATCACGGGCTCGAGGCGCCACATGCTGGTACGCCACTTCGTCGAGCATCCGGCGTTCGAGTGCCGACTCGTGAGTCGACGGCCGCTCGAGGTGGTGAAACGGTAAAACGGTAGTTGTCGATCGATTTCGATCGCTCGAGTTCCCACGAACCTCGAGCACTCACGAGCCTCGAATCTCGGCTCGCCTACGTGATCGTCGTGTGCTCGGATTCCTCGTTCAGCGCCAGGTTCGCCGCAATCTCGACGTTTCGAATCGCGTACTGGGCCGTCTGCTGGAGGCTGACCAGCACCTCCCTGACCTGCAGGAGGTCCTCGTTTTGCATCTCGGGCAGGTCCGCGAGGATCTCCCGCTCGCGGTCGGAGATCTCGTGGAACAGTTTGCGGGCCTCGATCGTCTTGTCGTAGTTGCGCTCGACGGCCGACTCGACGGCGAGGGCCGTGATCTCGTCGACGGCCTCCGTGAGTTCCCGAATTTCGCGCATCACCGACTTCTCGACGTTGAGGGTATGGCCCTCCGCTTCCATCACGATGTCGGCGATGTCCTCGGCGTTGTCCGCCGTCAACTCGAGGTTCTTCGCGATCGACCGGTAGCCGATCAGGGGGAAGCCCGACTCGAGGCCGACCGCGCGGGCGAGCGTGGGATTCTGGTAGGCCGTGAAGATCAACCGGAGGAGGAGGACGAAGATCTTGTTTGCCTGGCGCTCCCGATTGAGCGCCCGCTGGGCGAGGTCGGGATTGCCGTGAGCGAGCGCCTTGATCGCCTCCCCGCGCATCGTCCGGCCGGTTCGTTCGAGGCGCTCTAAGAGGTTGTCGAGGGTGAAGTCCTCGGGGTCGACCGAACACCGGATCGAGATGCTCTCGGGTGTTTCCTCGATGACGCCCAGGCCCATGAGCTGAGTCTCCGCCCGGTAGACCGCGTTGATGTGGGCAGACTCGAGGGCGCCGTCGGTACACTCGATGCGAATAACGCGCCGACCGAGGACGTACTGGGCGACGATGGCACGCTCGACTGCGTCGGCGTCGAGGTTGTCGGTTCGGATGGTGGCCTCGGTCTCCCCGAAGTTCGCCGATTCGGGCATCACCGTCAACGTTCCCTTGCCGCCCATCCGCAGCGAGACTTCGTCGCCTTTCTCGACGCCGTGCTCGCTGGCCCACTCTGCCGGGAGGGTCATCGCCAGGGTGGACGGCCCGAGCCGCTGAACTTTCCGCGTCTCCATGGCACGAGGTAGGCGCTGTCACACCTTAGTCCTGACTATACGCCCATTATTCGTTGCAGATTGTCCATGTGTACTAGTGTCTCTCGGTCCATTCGAGCACGACCTTATACGCCTCGTCGAGCCGAGAGACTCGGACCTGCTGCCCGCTCAGACCACCTTCAGCAACCGCGTCGTGAACCGACCAGTTCGAACGTGCATCCACCCACGGAGGGACTCGTCAACCGCCTCGTCGTCCGTATCGACCCGTAGCTGGCCGACGCCGTCGAGTTTGTCGTCGCTGGCGACCACCTCGACCGTCGCCCGTTCGATCACCGCGGGGGAGATCTGGTGGTTGCCTCGCCCGAAGACGAACCCCTGGCCGCCGATGGGCGAGACGACGATCACCGCGGGATCCTCGAGCACAGCGAGAATCTCGGACTCGCTCACATCGCGGGCCAGCACCTCGCCGTCACGCCAGACGTCGACGCCCAGCGGCGAGGGGTCGATCCCGAGGGCGGATTCGATCGCGCCGACGGTGCTTCCGGGCCCGAAGACGTAGGTCGTTTCCGGATCGATTTCGTCGGCGAACCCCTCCGCGAGCGCGTCGACGGTCCCGCTCGAGAGCTGTTTGCTCGACTGGACGCCGCTCGCGACGGGGACGGGGACGACCGCCCGGAGTTCGGCCCGGACCTCGCCTTCGCGGTAGGCATCCTCGTCGATGTCGTTGACCTCGCGATCCTCGACGCGGTCGAATTCGGCGGCGATCCGCCCCGCGTCGGCCGGCGTAACGCCGAACACGGAGGAGTAAATCTTGACGCCGGCGGGAACGCCGAGCATTGGCGTCTCCCTCTCGTCGTCCTCGGAGAGCACCTCGGCCACGTCGACGGCCGTCCCGTCGCCGCCGACGAATAGGACGAGGTCGACGTCGCGCTCGAGGAACGCGTGGACGGCGGCTTTCGTGTCGTCGGCCGACGTCTCCGGCGAATCGTCGTGGTCGTTCGTCTCGCTGTCCTCATTGCCCGTATCTTCATCGCTCTCACTGCCCCCACCGACAACGCTCGACGGCTCGTAGACGACCTCCGGGTCGTACCCCGCCGCTCGAGCCGCGTCCTCGCCCATGGGGCCCGCGGCGGTGTAGACGGTCAACTCGGGTCGGCGTCGTGCGAGCGCCTCGAGGGCTTCGATCGCCCGCTCTGGCGCGCGGGGTTCGGCCCCGCGACGACGCGCTTCCGCGACCTTCCCGTCGGTTCCCTTGAGTCCGACGCGGCCGCCCATGCCGGCGATCGGATTGACGACGACCCCGAGCGTGTCCATGGTCGGTCATCGACCGCGCGGCAAAAAAGCCGTGTGGCTTCGCTCGTCGACGGCCTGTGCTGTCGCTCGAGCACTCGAGCGGTTTCTGAACAGTTAAGAAGGGCGACGACACAGGTGTGGGCATGGTCGACCTCACGCACGTCGTACTCGCCTCGAGCGACTTCCCGATCGAGATCGCCGGCTGGACCGTTCTCGTTGTCAGCCTCCTGATCACGGCGTTCTGGACCCTGTACCTGTATCGCTGATCACTCCTCGATTTCCTCGACGTCCTCGACCTCCTCGACGCGCTCGCGGAGCCACGTCGTCGCCGCCTCGACTTCCGCCGGGTCGGGGCTCTGGACGGTGATCCGAACGGACTCGCCCGGGTAACTGCCGACGACCACGTCGAACTCCTCCTGGACCGCCTCGAGTCGGCCGACGAGCGCACTCTCCGGTTCGTCGGCGACGACGACCTCGCGGTGGCGAGGCTCTCCGTCGAACTCGTCGAGGACGGTCGCGAACATCGCCTCCATCTCCGCGGGCACGCCCGGAAGGACGTACACCGACTCGATGACGCACCCTGGTGCGACCCCCTCGACGTTGTGGAGGGGACGAGCACCCCGCGGCAGGTCGGCCGTCCCCGCGGTCAGATCCTCGCGTGCGTACCCGCCCTCGGACTCCAGCCACGCGAGCGCCTCGTCGTTGCGCTCGAGCGACCGGCCGAAGGCGGCGGCGACGCCCTCCATCGTGCGGTCGTCGTGGGTGGGCCCGAGGCCACCAGTGACGACGACCGCGTCGTACTCGGCCCGGTACTCGTTGACGACGCGCGCGATGTCACCGACGCGGTCCGGAAGCGTCGTCACGCGCTCGACGTCGATCCCCTGTTCGTCGAACCGGGCACAGAGCCAGGTAGCGTTCGTGTTCGCCGTCCGTCCGGCGAGCAGTTCGTCTCCGACCGTGACGACCGTGACGTTCATACCCGTGGTTGGGACCGCTGGTGGAAAGGTTGCTCGTACCCGAGTATATAAATGCATGGGTAGAAACAGCCACAAGATTCAATTCTTATAATTCACATAGCGAAGACAATGATGACACGTGGTGGTTGGACGGAACAACGGAATAGCGAATCAGATGCGCTTCTGTCGGCCCTCGGCAGCAAGTACAGCGCGGAAATCCTCTGTGCGGCGGACACCCCCAAATCCGCACAGACCCTGAGCGAGGACATTGAGGTCCCGATCGCGACCTGCTATCGCCGGATCGAGGAACTCGTCGACGCCGGCTTGCTCGAGTGCGAGGGACGACAGCTCTCGAACGAGGGGCGCCGGACGAACATCTACCGACGGACGCTCGACGAGATCGAGGTCGACTTCTCGTCCGAGCGCCCACAGTTCTCTCAGAAACGCCGAACGGAAGCGAAGAATCGGCTCCAGGATCAGTTGCGGTAACGTCGACGTCGAGGAAGGGAACCGACCGTTCGTACACGCCGTCGTCGGATGCAGGCGGTTCGGATTCGTTCTCGAGCACTCGACGAATTCGGCACTTCTACGCGCATATTACTATACGTTCTATGGTTTTGGTTGGCCTCGTTGGACCGACGTACCAGCGACGATCCCTCGAGTGACAATCCTCGCTCCTCGACCGGCGAACGGGTGCTCGAGGTGGGTGAGGCTCGTTCGACGAACGATACTGCCCTCGCGGTACTTCGATACGAGGTTTTGCCTGAGCTAAGCCCCCATTGCGAGTAGAACGGATCGGCTTCCGAGACCAATACGGGACCCGGCCCACGAGCCCCCCTCACTCGAAGGGACGCGGCGGTAACCTGAGTTCGTCGAGTTCGGGGAGGTGCTTGACGTTGAAGACGACGGTCGCATCGTCGGTGAGCGGCCGGCCGACACAGGAGAGGCGGATACCACGGTCGACCATCTCCTCGGGCAGGATGTGATCGACCGGCGTCGACAGGTCGCCCTCGAGCATCGCCACGGCGCAGTTCGCACAGGCACCGCCCCGACAGGCGTACGGCCAGTCGAATCCCTCGTCCTCGGCGGCCTCGAGCAGCGTCTCGTCGGGGTCGACCTGCACGCGTCCGTAGTCGCTCGAGGCGAGGTCGGCCTCGGCCGCCTTCTCCAGGAGAGCGTCGTCCTCGAGGGCCCAGCCGTGGTCGGTGAGGGCGTCGTAGTTGAGGTAGGTGACCTCGGTGGTGTTCGAGGTGTCGTCGGATTCGGGCCCGCCGTTCGTTCCGGGTACGTCGAAATCGCTACGCTCGAGCGGCCCGGTATCGCCCACGAGCAGTTGCTCGCGTGCGGCGTGGACTTTCCTGAACTCGACGGTCGACCCGCCGTGGTCCGGGTGGGCTTCCTTCACCCGCTGGCGAAACGCGCGTTCGATTGCCGCATCGTCCGCGCCGGGTTCGATTCGCAGGACGTCGAACGGGGACTCCACAGTAGGGCTAGCGGGATGGCGGTTGTATACTTTGTCCCAACGGTCGATCCCGCCGGTTGCGATAGCCGGTGGCGACCGTTGGTTGGATAGCCGGTGGCGAGCATCGATTGCGATAGCCGGCGGCGAGCGCAGTCTTTACGGTCCTCCCTTCGAACCGGAGAGGTATGCGACTCGAGGCGTACTGGGGCGTCGGGCCGAAGACCCGCGAAGCCCTCACCGACACGCTGGGGACCGAGCGGGCGATCAGGGCGATCGAGAGCGGCGACGTACGGGCGTTGACCGACGCCGGTCTCTCCAGAGGGCGAGCGACCCGAATCCTTCGGCGGGCGACCGGCGGGGACGGTATGGACACCCTCGCGACGAGCGACGCCCGGGCGGCGTACAAGGAACTCCTCGACCTGGCGGTCGACCACGCCGTGACCGACCGGGCCGCCGACCGCATCCGCGTGCTCACCCCGCTGACGAGCGTCGACACGATGGAGGACCGACTCGACGACGTGCTCGCGGCCCGGGACGCCTGGGAATCGCTCGCGGACGACGACCGCGAGACCGTCCTCGACGCGTACGCCCGCTACGACGATCGCGACGGGAGCGAGCGGGCGGCGGTCGAGGCCGCGCTCGCGCTGTGCGAATCAGGAGTCGAGACCGGCCCCTTCGAGACCATCGCCGACCTCGAGACGGACGCGCTCGAGGCGGCGGCGGCGGCGCTGGGCGCGCTCGAAGGGGATGACGGCCGCGTCCGGGAGGGGGCGGACGAGGAACTCGATCGGCTTCGCTCGGCGCTCGGCGCCGTCGAGGACATGGACGCCAACGCCCTCCAGGTGATCGAGGACCTGCGCTCGGACGGCGTCGGCGACGTGACCGCCTTCCGGGACGCCTTCGAGGACCGACTGCTCTCCGAGACGCAGGTCACGATCGACCAGGTCCGCGAAGCTATGCCGACCGAGGCGACGGACGCGACGGACTTCGTCGGCGGCACCCTCCGGAGCCTGCGATCGGATCTCACGAGTGCCGTCAACGAGCGCGAGGCGACCGTTCGAAGCGACCTCGAGGCCACGCTCGAGGACGCCCGCGAGGCGATCGACCGGGCGGTCGGGACGGTCGACGACATCGCGTTCCACCTCTCGCTGGCCCGGTTCGCGCTGGCGTACGACTGCACTCGGCCGACGTTCCGGACGGGCGACGAGGCCGCGGTTTCGGTCGTCCGGGCGACGAACGTCGCGCTGGCCGCTCGAGGCGAGGCGGTACAGCCGGTGACGTACGCGCTGGGCGAGCACGGCGTGACGGGCGACGCGCTCGATACGGAGGGAATCGAAGCCCTCGAGGCTGGGGGCGATACCGACGCCGCGACCCGGATCGAACTCGAGGCCAGGACCAACCCCGTCACGGCGGAGGAACTGCCGGGTGACGAACGCGTCGCGGTCCTCACCGGCGCCAACAGCGGCGGGAAGACGACGCTGCTCGAGACGCTCTGCCAGGTGGTCCTGCTGGCGACGATGGGGCTACCCGTCCCGGCCGACCGCGCCGAGGTGACGCCCGTCGACGCGCTCGTCTTCCATCGCCGGCACGCCAGTTTCAACGCCGGCGTCCTCGAGTCGACGCTGCGATCGATCGTCCCGCCGCTCTCGAGTGGCGGCCGAACGCTCATGCTCGTCGACGAGTTCGAGGCGATCACCGAACCCGGAAGCGCCGCCGACTTGCTCCACGGACTCGTCCGGCTGACCGTCGAGCGCGACGCCCTGGGCGTCTTCGTCACCCACCTCGCGGACGACCTCGAGCCCCTGCCCCCCGAGGCCAGGGTGGACGGCATCTTCGCCGAGGGGCTGAACCCCGACCTCGAGTTGCTGGTCGACTACCAGCCCCGCTTCGGGACGGTGGGCCGGTCGACGCCCGAGTTCATCGTCTCGCGGCTGGTGGCCAACGCCGAGGACCGGAGCGAGCGGGCCGGGTTCGAGACGCTGGGCGAGGCGGTCGGCAACGACGTGGTCCAGCGGACGCTCGCGGACGCGCGCTGGAGCGGCTAGGAGCGGTCACGGCCGTGGCCCGTCGACCGCGAATGTGCCGGTAGAATTACCGTTTTTGAACGCAAAACCTCGAGCAACCCCGAAGCGATGGATCCCCGACTGCTTCACTACTCCGACCTCGAGAACGCCTACGACGACCCCGCTCGCCTCGGCCGACTCGCGCACCTGATCCGCGAGCGTCGGGACGACGAGACCCTGCTCTGTGACACCGGCGACACCACCGCGCCGGGGCTACTCTCAATGGAGACGCGCGGTCGCCACGTCGAACGGTTCTACCGGACCGTCGAACCCGACCTGGCGACCTTCGGCAACCACGACTTCGACAACGGCCGGGACGCCCTCGAATCCGTCGTCGCGAACTCCCCGCAGACGTGGCTCACAGCGAACCTCCTCGAGTCGGCGACCGGCGACCGGTTCGCCAGCGAGCGGGGCGTCGAACGGACCGCTATTCGATCCGTCGGTGGCATCCGAATCGGCTTCGTCGGCGTCACCGATCCCGAGACTGTTCGGACGCACCCGTGCGCCCAGTCGCTGACCGTCGAGGATCCGGTTCCGGCAGTCGAGCGGGCGGTCGACGCGCTGGCAGACCGCGGCGCGGAGACCGTCGTCGTCCTCTCACACGCCGGCCACGTCGACGACGACGTCGCTCGACTCGAGGGCGTCGACCTCGTGCTCGGCGGGCACGTCCACGACGTTCGAGTCGAGCGCGTCGACGGCACCCTTGTGGTCCATCCGGGCCAGCGCGGGAGCCTGCTGGCCGAGGTTCGGCTGACTCCCGACCGTCCGATGGCCGACCTCCACGACGTGCCCGCCGCCCCGGTCGCGACCGACGTGGCCGACGCCTACCGCGACCTGCGGGCCGACCTCGGCCTCGAGCAACCGATCGCCGAAGCGCAGACGCCGATTCCCCGGACCGTCGACCAGTGTTATCCCGAGAGCGCGGTCGGCAACACCGTCGGCGACGCCATCCGCTGGGCTGCCGACGCCGACCTCGCGGTGTACAACGCGATGTCCCTGCGGGCTGGGCCACCGCTGTCCGGCGCCGTCACGGTCGGCGACCTCCGGTCGGCCGTCCCCTTCGACAACGAGATCCGAACCGCCCGGCTGGACGGTGAGGAGGTCACCACCCTGCTCGAGAGCCTGGCGACGCCCGGCCCCGACCTCGAAGTGTTCGGCCACCTCAGCGGCGGACGCGTTCGCTGGCGCCGAACCGACCGTGACCTCGAACTCGAGTCGGCGACGCTCGACGAGGGTTCCGTGGATCCGGGGGCGTCCTACACCGTGGCCGCGCCGGCGTTCGCGTTCGAGCACCGACTGTTCGCCCCGCTCGAGCCAGACCGCGTCGTCGACGTCCACGGCCGATGTCACCCCGCACTGGTCGAGTACGTCGACCGGCACGGGCTCTCGACGGTCGAGGAGCGCATGACGGCGACCGTCGACGAGGCGCCGGAGGCGATTCGGTCGCTCAGGGACTGAGCACGGCTCGAGGGAAGAGGGATTCCGTCAGTTTCCTCGACGCTCGAGAGACGACACCGGAGACGGCGCGTAGCGAGTAGCACACCCATTCGAGCGTTCGACGATACCGTCTCGACGTCTCAGCTCTCGTCGGTACGAACGACGGACAGGCGAAAGTCGTCGAACTCGCGAATCACGTCGACGAACTCGCCCGGATCGACCGGCTTCTCGAGGACCGCATCCTCGTCCGCATCGTGGTCGAGATCGCGCGACTTGACGAGGTCTTCGTCCATTCCCGACAGAATAACGACCGGGACGTCTTCCAGCTCTTCGTGGTGTTTGATTTCGTGAAGCACGTCCTCGCCGTCCACTCGCGGCAGGTGGAGGTCCAGCAAGATGAGGTCCGGGCGGGGTGCATCCTCGTACTCGCCGCGGCGGTGGATGAAGTCTAGCGCTGCCTGGCCGTCGGTGACCGTGTGGAGGTTATTGGCGATGTGGCCGTCGCGGAAGGCTTCCTCGATGAGACGTACGTCTCCGGGGTTGTCTTCGACCAGTAATAGTTGCGCTTCGGTGGGGGGCGAGGGGCGGCTACCCATAGTTGCATCTGCCGGCGGAAGAGTATAAGTGGCTCGCCTGGCCCGTTTTCGGTTCACGGATGTAGCAGGTGGAATTGAGCGAGGATAATCGCACACTTCCTCGAGCGCCGTTTCAGCCATCGACGCTCGCCTCGAGTCGCCGCCGTCCGCGCTCGGTAACCGCGTACGTGCCCTGGCTGGACGGAGCCAGACACCCCTCCTCGTAGAGGCGATCACACGCCAGGTCCACTGTTACCGGGTGCGCCTCGAGACGTTCGGCGAGGTCGATCACGTGCATCGACGACTCCGTCTCGAGGGCACGCAGGATCGGTCGTTCGAGGTGTGCCTGGTGCATCTACTCGTCACCGTGTTCGCCGTAGACCTCGAGCAGTTCCTGGTAGCGGTTCCGGATGGTGACCTCGCTCACGTTCGCGACGTCGCTGACGGTCGACTGGGTGACCGTCTCGTTCGCCAGACGCGACGCGGAGTAGACGGCCGCGGCCGCGAGCCCCGCCGGGCTCTTCCCGCTGTGGACGCCGCGATCCTTCGCCGTCTCGAGCATCTCGCGGGCGAGGCGCTCGGCGTCGCTGCTGACCTCGAGGTCCGAGGCGTACTGGCGGAGGTAGTGAACCGGATCGGCCGGCTCCATTGCGAGCCCGAGTTCCTGGGAGACGTACCGGTAGGCCCGCTGGATCGGCAGTTTCTCGACCCGGCTGACCGTCTCGAACTCGACCAGCGTGCGCGGGGTGTCGTGCTGGCGAGCGGCGGCGTACAGGCACGCGGTCGTCATCGCCTCGATCGAGCGCCCGGGGAGCAGTTCCTCCTCGACGGCTCGCCGATAGAGGACGCCAGCCGTCTCGCGACACGGGTCCGGCAATCCGAGCGCCGACGCCATGCGCTCGAGTTCCCCGAACGCCTGTTTGAGGTTTCGCTCCTGGGCGCTCTTCGTCCGGAAGCGTTCGTCCCATGTCCGCAGCCGCTGGAGCTGTGCCCGCTTCTGAGACGAGAGACGATTGCCGTAGGCGTCCTTGTTACGCCAGTCGATGACGGTACTGAGTCCCTTGTCATGCACGAGATCGCTAGTCGGCGCGCCGACGCGGCTTCGTGCGTTCGCCTCCGCATCGGAGAACGACCGCCACTCGGGGCCGCGGTCGATCTCGTCGTCGTCGAGGACCAGCCCGCATTCGACGCACGCCCGCTCGCCGTGCTCCGCGTCGTGTGCGATTCGCCCATCGCACTCCGGACACGTCCGCACTCGAGCGTCGCTTGTCGTCCGGTCAGTCTGCTCGGTCCTGTCGCGCTGGTCGGTCGCTTCCTGGTCGGTCTGGGTGAGGAGTGTCTCGTTCATCGGTGGATCGTCGACGATCGGCGGTCGGTGAACCGCCGGGCCGTCTGTGGTTGTCTAGCGCTATTTCGGAGCGACCCATGAACGAACGGCAGATTCCCACCGACTGGGAACCGGCCCGGACGTCGTGTTGGGAGGCGATGCCGGATCGCTCGAGGGACGTCGTTTCGGACGTGCCCGAGCGGCGTCGACGCCAGATCGCTCGAGCGACGTCGGACAGCAAACTACTGGTTCCACCCCGTCCCCCCTACGACCATGAGCCAGCACGCGATCGGCCTCGCCGTCTTCGCCATGTGCGCCTGGGGCCTCTGGACGGTCCTCGCGAACGAAGCGACCCGGACGATCGACCCGAAACTCGCGATGATCCTCTCCTACGCCGCGAGCGTCCTCATCGCTCTCGGCTACGTCGCCACGCAGAACGAACCGCTGGCGCTCGAGCGAACGGGCGTCACATACGCCCTCGCGGCCGGCGTCTTCGCCGGGGTCGGCGCCGTCGCGTTCTACGCCGGCCTGAGCGCCGGACGGGTCGGCGTCGTCGCCACCATCTCGGCGCTGTACTTCGTCGTCGCGACGATCGTCGGCGTCGTCGTCCTGGGCGAATCCTTGACGATCCAGAACGCGGCCGGGATCGGGTTCGCCGTCCTCGCCGTCGTCTTGCTCGCGAACTGACGTCCTCTCGCCTCGAGCGGGCTGTTCGCGATTTCCTCGAGCGTGCTGCTCACTCTCGTGACGAGAGCGACGAATCGCCCACCTCTCAGATCCGCTGGACGACGACCAGCCCGGAGCCGTAGACGGTGACGGTACACCCCTCGAGCGTGAACATCACCAGGCCGTCCGCGGCGTACCGATTCGTGTCGGTCCGGGAAAAGAGGCTGTTGAGCGAGTCCGGATCGAGTCGGTCGTAGAGGCGCTCGACGTGGGTTTCGTCCTGGTCGGTTATCTCGGCGACGGCCTCGACGATCCTGGTCGCGAGGTCGTCGTCGCCGTCCGCCCAGTCGTGGGTGAACGACGTCGTTCGTGGAACGGTTGCAACGGGCGTACCGGGGTGGGTTGATGATGGTGCGGTCATGTGTATCAGCTGTGGAGACAGTCACATCGTGTGACGGACCAGTTGCTATGCTGGAATAGACAATAAAGGCTTGTGAGACGCGTTACACGAATTTGTCCTACAAAATAAAGTCCGAACGGGGGGCGTGCGGGCGACGGCCCCGGGGACGTTGTCTTACGGCGTCCCCTCTCTCGATTCACATACTGAAGTGAACGACCTCTGCTTATTATCTCGACCAATCTAGTGGGAATGTACGAATTACACCGCGGACTCGAGCAACGGTCGGACGTCAGGATTCCCCGTCCGCTGCCTCCGGAGCGTCCGCCGGGTCGACGACCTCTCCCGTCTCGGGGTAGACGCCGACCTGGTCGCAGACGTCGGCCATCGGGCATGCCTCGGGGTCCTCGAGACACGCCGGCTTGCGCGCCGTGCAGAACTCTCGGCCGAACTGGATGCTGGCGGTGTGGCCGAAGCCGCACTTCTTGTCTAAATCATATAGCAAAATGATAGACAGAACTAAGTGGTTTGCGTTTTGATTGGTTCACATGGGCAACAGGGTGCAAGTCAACTTACGAGTGAGTGAATCACAGAAAGAGAAATGGGACAAGTATGTGGAGGAATCCGACGAATACAACAACTTGAGCGATATGATTCGGACGGCAGTCGCCCGTGACATGGCTGCGGACACCCCTTCTCGAGGTGCTACCCCTGGTGGTTCGGAAACCGACGAACGGGTGGGGGAGCTTCTCACGGTCATGGAGAACATGCAAGGACGTCTTGAAGATCTTGAAGAGACCGTCGAGACCGCTACAGACGCCATGCACACCTCTGGTGCACACTTCGAGGGAGAACGGTCCTTCACTGCCGCAGTGTTCGATGCGCTTCCTGAGGGGGCACAGAGCGCTGTCCGTGCAGTGGACCTGGCAAACGACCTTGCAGTAGGGAAATCGGAGGTAAGGGTGACCCTCGAACAGCTGTCAAAGAACACCTCTGTGGTCAAGCGTATCGACTATGAGGGAATTGAGGGAGATGAAACAGAAATTGTCGAAGTAAGCGGCATGGAGATGGAGGTAGAGACGGGAACAAACGCCATGGAACGACGTGAACCTCTGTGGTATAAGGAGGCCTGAGTATGGAAGCAGATGTTGCGATACAGGAATTCTATGACCGCAAGGCAATGGAGCGGACAGAGGGAACTGCTCTCCGATATAAGGGATGCGTCAATCAATGGCATGATTACCTCAACGACGAACGGGATAAGACCCTGTGGGAGGCAAACAGGGGGGACCTACGGCTCTATCTCCGTGGGATGGTCAAAGACAATTACGCGCCCGACACCATCGACGTGACACGGGCTGCTATCAGTCAATTCTATCAGAAGATGATTGAAGCCCATGAGGAGGGTCTGGAGGTGCCAGTGGGAATCGAAAATCCCGCAGAAGATCTCGATCTGAGTGGCTGGTCGCACCTCAAGAAGGGTACTAAAAAGTCTCAGGAAATCCGCAAAGAGTTTCACTACCTGAAACCCGATGAAGTAAGACAGTTAGTCGAGAATGTTCCTAATCCTACTACACGAAACGAACTCATTGTTCGGCTCCTATTTCAGACGGGAGTTCGACGGGGAGAACTTGCTGAGATCCGACTTGGAGACATATATCGACAAGAACGGGCAATTCAGATTCGGGCGGAGAAAACTGAAGAAAACCGTAAGGTGTGGTACCAGCCCTCCCTTGATACCTTGATGACTATCTGGGTTGAGTCAGATCGAAATGCAGTCCTCACTTCAGATGAATCTGAGTATCTGTTTCCGACTAAGGAGAGTGTGAAGGTGTCACCTCGTACTATCACTCGAGTGGTCAAGACTGCTGCCGAGAACGCGGGGTTACAGGCAGTGATGTATACAGATAAGAACGGTAACGACAAGCACGAGGTAACAGCTCACACGCTCCGTCATTCGTTCGCCGTAGAAGCAATAAAAGACGGGATGGATACTCGACGGTTACAGAAGGCCCTCGGTCATAGTAAGATTGAGACGACAGAGCGGTACCTTCAGGTCACGGAGGAAGACGTGCGGGATGCATGGCGGCAGCATGGGCCGAGTATTGAATTAGATGATTAGAACGGGTTTAATACCAATACTATACTTTCTCAAGTGACAGATTCTCTATCTAAGTAAGATCGCAGTCGCCTGGATTGATAACCCACACTCATACTAGGATTGATTCTAAGGTGTCTCATAGCCTTCCTGTTCGCTTTCTAGTGAAGATATGGCCCCGAACACTCATAACTTGCAAAATCCGCTCACACGCCTTTGTCGCCTTCTGTGGAGGTGTGGTTCTATAGGTCGGGAGACGCAACTTGCTGAGCACCAATCCCATCTGCCCCTCCCCACGCGCGTTCCGGCCCCATGGTGATGAAGCATTACCAGGGACATGAAGTACTATACTATAGTTATACTACGTCCTTTCTTACGCGTGTGCGCGAGGCAAGGCCGTTCCAGTATTTAGCCGCCTAAGGGAAAGATTATTTACAAGTCGGTTCATCTCCCGAACCAACATGGAACTCAAATTGACATTAGAGCATGGTGCTCTATCAGCACAGATTGAAGCCTCTGAAGAGGACAATTATACGCAGGTACTCGACGATCTAGCCACATTTCTAGAGGACCATCCTGAATTGGCCATAAATAGAGACGTCGAAACACCACAGGAACCTAACCCTGAACCAGAACAATCTACTGAATCTAAGGATGCAGTCCTAGCGGAGTTCACAGAAACTGATAGTGGCTCACCATCATCGTCAGTAGAAACAATTAGTAGAGAGATCCTCCGCCCCCTTCTCAAAGAGATTGATGTAAGCGAGGACGAATTCATCCGTGTCTTCGAAGTAGATGAAGAAGTGACACCGAGAATACTTACATCGGATGATATTCCAGGTGAGACCAAAGGAGAAAAGATACTCAATGCGTCACTCATTCTCACTACAATCTGGCAGGAGTGCTACGGTGAGAAATGGATGAAAACAAGCGAACTTTCTGACTCGCTTGAACAGTCAGGTCTTAGCAATAGAACTGACTATATCTATAACCAGGAAAATTGGCAAGCGATGTTTAATAAAGATGGGGAGAAACGCGGAACGAAACTCCGTGTTACGCGACTAGGAAAAGACAAAGCAGAGGAATTAATGGAGACTCTAGCAGCCTGAGCGTATGGATTTTGAGACAATCATCAAGGAAGCAACCCCGTCGACTAATCGGGATCTTGTTGGGTTGGTAGTATATTACCACGATCAGATCGAAGAAACAAGCAGCATAACAAGTCAGGACATATATGACACAATCGACAAATCACGGCTTAAAGAAATCTCACCTCAGAGTATTGGTGCACACATTAGATACCTAAAAAGAGAAAATCTTATATCCAAAAATGGCAATGGGTACCGTTTAACTCTTCAGGGCCTGGGATACTACGAAGAAAAGATTGGAACTGTCAAAAGCAGAGGCGAGGATATTGCTTTTCTCAGCATATCACATATAGATGATGAATTTTACAAAGATCTAGTCGATAATATCAATGAAAGCTATAGAGAGGGAATTGATGATGCTGTTCTTGTACTAACGAGAAAACTGTTAGAGAATCTTTTAATAGATATTCTAAGAACGAGATATGGGCTAACAGCTAATCGGATCGACTTGTTCTATAATACGAATAAGAGACAGTTTAGGCGATTCTCAAAATTAATTGAAAACCTCGAGAGTAGTTTGGAGGATCTTGAGTACTTTTCAGATCGGCTGGACGAAGATATAGTAACTTTGCTTAAAGAGCTGAAGGCACAGGGGGATGCAAGCGCTCATTCCATTGAAGTGAATCCCTCTGAAGAAGAGATGGCGGAATATCAGGTGAAGGCAGGCAAGGCATCAAGTATTCTATTCTATACATTGGCAAAGATAAGAGAATCAAAATAGCTAGTTCTACCTAGAATCCTGCCCCTTGAGGTGCGTGTGCGCGAGGCAAGGCCGTATCCAAGTTTCGCCTGTTTTACTTTCACTCCGCCGCCGCACCGTTTATATGTAACCCCGACTAACAAGTTATTATGCCTGACAATAATCGAATGCCCACCTCAACCCAGTGGACTCGTGATGCTGTGGGGGATGAAGGAAGAGAAGCCATTGATTCTGTATTTCAAATAATTTGTCCACATACTCAATCGCAGGGTACTGGATTCTTATTGGATAGTGGATACGTCGTTACTAATGCTCATGTAGTTGAGGGTGCTGTTGCAGGTGGTATACTGGCTCGATCTTCCCGAGGGGAACAAGTGAACTTCTCCAACAAAACTGTGGACCCAGACAGGGATTTGGCGGTGCTGGAACCGATTGAAGACCCGAGTGGCGACTTAAGGTTGGAACTCGATGCTGACTTTGATGTCGGTGCTCAGGTTTCAACTTGGGGCTTCCCATTAGGTCACTCAGGACCTTCTCCCCTCCTATCTGTTGGTTATCTTTCTGGGTTTAGTCAGGAACGAACTTCCTCAGGACCTGTCAAACAACTTGTTGTTAACGGGGCGTTCAATGACGGGAATTCAGGTGGTCCACTCTTTCTGTCAGAAGATGATGGAATTATTGGGGTTGTAGTTGCTAAACATGCTCCATTTACACAGTTCCAGCACTCTGCGCTGGAAGCACTTGCTAATAACCGAAGTGGAGTGAACTTCACAGCGGAAGATGAGCATGGAAATGGGCAACGATTCTCGGAGTCACAGCTTGTTGCAGATCTGATGCAACGGTTCATCTCCCTTACTCAGGTGATGATTGGATATGCTGTGGATGCTTCGGAACTGGCGGATTTCCTTGACGAAAATGATATTCCCTATAACGTGTAGCTTAGAAGGGATTCTTGCTTGAATTCATCCACCCCCTGCTCTACACATGATGGGACCCGCTCCGAATCTAATTTTGACGGGGCACGGGTTGTGGGTGATTATTCTATTGTCTCTTTAGGGTCAATGACCTCTCCCTCCTCAGGGTACACCCCCACTTGGTCACAAAGGTCGTAGAGGGGACATGCTTCTGGTCCTTCAAAACAAGCAGGTTTGCGTGCTGTGCAATACTCCCGTCCGAATTGAATCGATGCTGTATGCCCGAATCCACACTTTTCAGGAGGAACCCCACCGCTTCGGAAATCCACTTCTTCACCGTCAATAATGTAGGTTCCGCCGTTTGAGAAGTCCTCAGTTGTTGAGTCTATCATATGTCTATTAGACTCTGATTGGAAGCCGCACTTCTCCGCCGGAACCTCCCGCTCGAGCACCTCGCGAACCCCCTCGTGGTCGGCGTCGGCCGGGGCGATTCCGAGGCGGCGGTAGATGCGGTGAACGTGCGTGTCGACGGGGAAGACGCCGTTCCGGCCGCCGGCGAACAGGAGCACGCAATCGGCCGTCTTCGGTCCGACGCCCGAGACCCCGAGCAGCGTCTGCCTGACCTCGGCGGGGTCGCTCTCGCGAACGAACGCGTCGAAAGCGGCGGCCGAGCCCCAGCGCTCGAGGACCCAGTCGGCGGCGGCCTGGATGACCTCGGACTTTTGATTGTACAGCCCGGCCGGCTGGATGGTCTCCGCGAGTTTCGAGCGTTCGGCGTCGGCGAGCGCGGCCGCGAGGTCGGTTTCCGTCTCCAGACCACCGTATCGCTCGAGCAGGGCGTCGTGGGCGGGCTGGCTCGCCACGTCGCTCGTGTTCTGGCTCAGAATCGTCCGGACGAGACACTCGAAGGCGTCCTGTCCGCCGTAGGTCTTCTGCCAGTATCGCTCCCCCAACCGGTCGACGACGAGTTCGGCCCGCGTGTCCGCGGTCGCGGGGTCGAAGGTGGCTGCCGTGCCGCCGCCGTCGGCGCCGCCGCTGATGTTCACCGCGGGTTCGGGATCGGCCTCGTCTCCCATGCTCGACGGTAGCCGCTGCGGTCACAAAACGGCGCCGGAATCGGCGGTCGATGGGCGGCGGTTCGCCGGGCGCCTCGAGTTCGTCGTCGGAGCGTCAGGTTCACAGTGCGCCAGTTCGCTGATTCGTCGACGGCTGCCCTCGAGTTTCGGAAACGATTTCGGAAAGAACGTTTTCCGCGTTAGACGCTCCGAGAGACCCGATATGAGTGTTTCGGCAGTTATCGGAAATTTCGGAAACGGCCCCCCGATGGTTATCCCGGCCGCTCTCGACCGATCGGATAGCCATGACGATAATCGCACACGATTCGACGCTCGAGTCCGGACTCACGCTGCTTCGAACGCCGTCACGACGGTCGGCCGCGGTTCACCGACTCGTCTGTGAGTATCTGGCCGACATTCGTGCGTCTCCCGAGCGAGCGGACCGCCCGGCCGAGAAATCGACGGCGGCGGAGGCCGTCCGCGGTCGAGCCTACTGGATCGACGCTGGCAACGTCGCCTCGACACACGCCCTCTACGAGTGTGCGCCGGGGTCCGGCCGAGCGCTCGAGCGACTGCGGATCGCCCGAGCGTTCACCGCCTACCAGCACCACTCGCTGGTCCGGGCGGTCGTGCGACGAGCCGACGCCGACACCCCGCTCGTGGTCGCGCCGAACGTCGCCTCGCTCTACCAGGATGGAGACCTCCGCGAGTGGGAGCGGACGGACCTGCTCGCGTCGACGCTCGCCGTCCTGGGCGAACTCGGTCGCGGACTCGAGTGCTCCGTCGTGATCACGGCGGGTGCTAACGTCCCCGGAGCGACCCTCGAGCGCCTCGAGACCGCGGCGGACTCGACCATCGAGTGTACGCGCACCCGCGAGGGGCTGCGGTTCGAGGGGGAGGGATTCGAGACGATGGGCTACTGGCACGGTCCCGTCTGGCAGACGACGATTCCTTACTGGGTCGACCTCTTCGGGGCCGTCGATCCCGAGCGGCCGTGGGAGTCCAGGGCGGGGGCGGGGACGGACCACCCGTCGATCGACCCCCTCGAGGGGGTGCTCGCCTGATGGGGCGAACCAACCCCACCTACCGCGACGCGCTCCGGCGGCTGGAGGCCGACTGGAAACCGATGCGACGCGCGTTGCGCCGAGAGCGTCAGGCCGACTTCGATCGGCTCTTCGAGCGGGCGCGGAACGTGGCCGACGCGGCGGGGTACGCGAACGCGGCGGACCCGGAACGAGCGCTGGTGCTGTCGCTACTGGTGGCCCACGAGACGGCGACCCGGCGGCTCGAGGCGCGGGTGGCGACGATCGAGTCGGCACTGGATGCGCTCGAGACAGAGGTTGACAGCGACATCGACACCGACACGGACGCCGGTTCGAGAGCCGACGCCGACACGGACGCCGAATCGAGAGCCAGCATCGGAGGAGGCGACCGGCCGTGACCTTCACCCTCGAGTTCGAGGACGACCTCGTCAGGGAGTGGATGCTCGAGGGCGAGGACGGCGATTCGGACGACGACCTTCCGGGCGCGACCTTCGAGGAACGCACCGACTACGTTCCCGCGCTGTTCGTCGACGGGCCGCTCGAGGCCCTCGAGGCCCTCCGAGACGCCCTCGCCTCGGATCCCAAAGTCTGCGAGACGACGTTCGAGGATCGGTACCCGAGCCTGCACGCTCACCACGCCGACGACCCCTCGAAGATGCTCCGCGTCGGCCTCGAGCGCGTCGACGAGGTTCGGACGCTGGCCGACGAAATTCGAGGCGTCTACGGTCGCGAACACCACGCTCCCGGGACCCTCCGCCTGTTCGACGTCGATCTCACGCCCGGCTTTCGGTACTGTCTCGACGAGAGAGTCAACCCCGCGCCGAGTCGGCCCCTCCGGACCCTCGAGATCGGGATCGACGACCGGGCGCTCGCGTCGGGCGACCTCTCGAGCCTCGAGATCGACGGCGAATCGGTGATGAGCGACCCGGCGAACGTCCTCTGGTCGCTCGGGCGGCGACTCGAGCGCCGCGATCCCGACGTGCTCGTGGTGAGCAACGGCGACCTCGTGCCGACCGTCGAGCGGGCGGCGGCCGACGCGGGCCTCGAGGGCGTCCACCTCGGTCGGCTCCCCGGCTGGACGAAGCTAGCGGGCGAGAGCACGTACGCGAGTTATGGACAGATCGGCCACTCCCCGGCGCGATACCGGGTTCCCGGCCGGGCGATCGTCGACCGATCGAACAGCTTCCTGTGGCACCAGTCGGGGCTCGCCGGGCTCGAGTACCTGGTCCAGCGGTCGCGAAAACCCCTTCAGGAAGCCGCCTGGGCCAGCATCGGAACGGTGTTGACCGCGATCCAGATCCGCGAGGCGCGGGCGTGGGGCGTTCCCGCCCCGCTCAACAAGTGGGAGCCCGAGACGTTCAAGGACGTCTCGACGCTCCACGCGGCCGATCGCGGCGGATTCACGTTCGCCCCCGAGGTCGGCCTCCACGAGGACGTCCACGAACTCGACTTCGCGTCGCTGTACCCGCGGATCATCTGCCGACACAACGTGAGTCCGGAGACCGTCGGCTGCGACGGCGCCTGCCGGGACGTCCGTCCGACCCTCGGAACCGGCCGCGAGGACGAGAAGGTGCCCGGACTCGAGTACGACGTCTGTGGGACCGACGGCTTCCTCCCGGCGGTGTTGCGCCCCCTGCTCGACCGCCGGGCGGCCTGCAAGCGCCGCCTGCGCGACGATCCGGGCGAGGACGAGGTTACTCGACTACGGGCCGAGTCCGGCGCGATCAAGTGGGTGCTCGTCTCCTGTTTCGGCTACCAGGGCTACCGCAACGCGAAGTTCGGGCGCATCGAGTGCCACGAGGCGATCAACGCCTACGCCCGCGAGATCGCCCTCCGAGCCAAGGAGCGCCTCGAGGACGCCGGCTGGCGGATCGTCCACGGCATCGTCGACAGCCTCTGGGTGACGCCACGAGTCGACGATCCCGATCCGCTCGAGGGTGTGATCGCCGAAATCAGCCGCGACGTCGGTATCGACATCGAGCACGACGGACGCTACGAGTGGGTGTGTTTCGTGCCGTTGCGGGGATCGAGCGGCGGCGAGGGCGGGAGCGGAAACGGAAGCGGAAGTGGTTCAGGAACCGCGATCGATGCTGCTGCCGGCGCTGGTGCCGCCACTGGCGCTGGCGTTGCCGCCGGCGCACTCACGAAGTACGTCGGCAAACGGACGACCGGCGAGTTCAAAGTCCGCGGCCTCGAGTGCCGCCAGCGCCACACGCCGGCGTTCGTGGCCGACTGCCAGCAGGAGTTTCTCGAGGTGCTCGACGAGACCCGCGACCCGGCCGCCGTCTGTGACTACCTCGCTCGTCGGCTGGGCGACCTCCGTCGCGGCACGATCGACCGCGACGAGCTGGTGATCGCGAAACGCGTCTCGAGACCGCTGGAGGCGTACAGCCAGGAGACGCACGTCGTGGGTGCGTTGCGTCGGTACGAACGGCACGACGTCCCCCGGCGGCCGGGGCAGACAGTCGAGTACGTCGTCGTCGACGACGGTGCGACGCGAACCGAGGAGCGCGTACGTCTCGCGTTCGAGCGTGCAGATGCACGCCCTGAGCGTACGGTATCGGACTCCGACGGGAAACAGCGAGACGGATACGACGTCGACTACTACGCGGCCCTGCTGCTCCGCGCGGCCGAGAGCGTCACCGCCGCCCTGGGATGGGATCGGTCGCGGATCCAGCGCGCCCTCGAGGACGATCGGACGGTTTCGCTGTCGGTATTTACCCGATAAGCGACGAGTAGACTGTCTCGACCGCCACATTTACCCGAGCAGATCACCTTTTCGACGCTAGCGATGGCGAGCAGGGACCAGACATCCGGCGACCGGTGCGCTCACCTGGGTCGACGAGAGACCGTCGCCGAACCGGAAGTGATGACCGGGGAGCGCGATGGGGCGGTGACGGTCGCGTCGCTGCCGACCGTGGTCGGTGACGAACGCCGACCGCGACCGCTCCTGACGAACTCGACCGACGCCGCGATCACGGACGCCGAAACCAGGCCACCAAGCGTTCATAGTGACGCGACGCGGAACGAACACGTGTGGACGATCGCGGTGAGCGATACCGGGATCGAGACGACGCTCGAGACGGGATCGACGCTCCAGTTCACGGTCCCGACCGCCGCCCACGACGAACGGAAACGGGACCACGAGAACGACGATAGACACGAGGACACTACTCATGCACTCTGACCCGATCGACATACTGCTCGTCGAGGACAACCCCGGCGACGTCCGACTCACCAAGGAAGCGTTCAAGGAGGGACGGATCGACAACACGATTCACGTCGCCCGAAACGGCGTCGACGCGCTGTCGTTCCTCTACCGGCGAGACGGCTACGAAGACGCTCCCCGTCCCGACCTGATCCTGCTCGATCTGAATCTGCCCCGGAAGAACGGCGAGGAGGTGCTCGAGGAACTCAAGGATGACCCCACGCTCAGACGCATTCCCACGGTCGTCCTGACGAGTTCCGAGGCCGAAGAGGACGTGGTCAGGTCCTACGAGAAGTACGCGAACGCCTACCTCACGAAACCGATCAACCCGGACGAGTTCATCGAGGTCGTTCGGTCGTTCGAAAGCTTCTGGCTGTCGGTCGTCAACCTGCCGCCAGCGGAGGATCAATGAGCGGGGACGCCTCCCTCGAGATTTTGCTCATCGAGGACAATCCGGGCGACGCCCGTCTCATCGAGGAGATGCTCTCGGGCGTCGAGGAGTTGAATCGTCGACTCGGATCGGACTCCTCGAACGGCGAGTCGCCGGTCGTTCACCACGAGACGCGACTCGAGGACGGCCTCGCGTACCTCGACTCCCCCGACGCCGGAGCCACGTCGTCGACCGACGGGGACGGTTCTGGGGCCACGCTGCCGACCGGCCCTGGGTCCGCGTCCGAGTCCGAATCCGAGTCTGCATCTGTATCCGCGTCGGCCACCCCGATCAACGTCGTCCTCCTCGACCTGAACCTCCCCGACAGCGCCGGACTCGAGACGCTGACGGCGGTCCTCGAGAGCGACGCGACGGTCCCGGTCATCGTCCTGACCGGACTACAAGACAGCGACGCGGGAATCGAAGCCATCTCGCGGGGTGCCCAGGAGTACCTCGTGAAAGACGAGGTAACCAGCCCGATGCTCGTTCGGACGATCGCTCACGCCATCAAGCGCCACGAGCAACTCATCGAACGCGAGCGCCGACGCGAGGAACTCGAGGCGCTCAACCGACTCAACCGGATCGGTCAGGAGATCACCCGCGACGCGATCACGACCAGCAGTCGCGAGGCGCTCGAGCAGGCAGTCTGCGATCGGCTCGCCGCCGACGACGCCTACCGGTTCGTCTGGATCGGCGACGTCAGCCCCGGCGGTCCCCAGGTCGTTCCCAGGGCGGCCGCCGGCGTCGAAGACGGCTACCTGGACGAGATCACGATCACCGACGACGACGGCGAACACGGCAGCGGACCGACCGCCCTCGCGATCGAGACAGAGGTGATTCAGGTCGTTCGAGACATCGAGCGCGACTCGTCCTACGAACCCTGGCGGGACTCGGCACGGGAGCGCTCGTTCCGATCGTCGGCGGCGATCCCGATCCTCCACGACAACGTCCGATACGGCATCCTGAACGTGTACTCGTCTCGACCACACGCGTTTACCGAGTACGAGCAGACGCTCCTCGGCCGACTCGGCGACGTCATCGGCCACGCGATCGCGGCGCTCGAGCGAAAGGACGCGCTCCTCTCGGACGCCGTCCTCGAACTCGAGTTCCGGGTCGAGGGTGCGATCGAACCACTCGTCGAGGCGACGGCCAAGGAGTCAGCCGAAGTCACGATCGAGCAGTTCATCCGATCGGGCGATCGCATTCTGGCGTACGGCTCCGCCGAGGGAATCGACCACGAGGAGCTGGGTTCGGCGATCGATCGCACGGACGACCTCGAGGAGTTTCGCGTCCTCACACCCGGGCGAAACGAGTACGACTTCGAACTCACGAAGACGGGCGACATCGAGCTATTCGAGACGGTCGCGTCCCGGGGCGGCCGCGTCAAGTCCGCCCGGATCGACGACGGGACGTTTCGCCTGGTCATCGAACTCTCCCAGCAGAGCGAGACGGCGCGCGTCATCGAGACCGTCGAGTCGATCTGTCCGGGGGCGACTTATGCCGCCCAGCGGACGGCCGATCGCTCGAGTCCGTCGATTCCCAGCCCGGGCTTACTCGAGACGAAGCTGACCGACCGACAGTACGAGGCCCTCGAGACGGCCTACCTGTCGGGCTTTTTCGAGTGGCCGCGAACGAGCACGGGCGAGGAGGTCGCCGAGCGCCTCGACATCTCGCCGGCGACGTTCACCCAGCACCTGCGAGCGGCCGAGCAGAAGTTCTTCGATTCGGTGTTTTCGGCGTCCGAGTCCGACGAGGGCGGCGAGTAGTCGACGCGTTGAACGGGCGACCCGAGACACACTCGGGACGCGCTCGAGATCCGCTCGAAACGCAATCACGCCCACACTCGAGCCCACAATCGAACCGCTTACCCCCGACCGCTGGCTACGCGCTCGTATGAGCCGGTCCAGGACGGATGGGAGGCAAAGCGACGGGAGAGAGCCAATCCTCGACGTCGACGCCGACGACCTCGAGAAATCCTACGGGGAAACCGTCGCGCTCTCGGGCGTCTCGCTGACTGTCGATCCGGGCGAGGTCGTCGGCTTCATCGGGCCCAACGGGGCCGGAAAGACGACGCTCGTCCGGGCGCTGACCGGCACGACCGACCCTGACTCGGGATCCGTGACGATCCTCGGCACTGAGCCGTCGGCGGTCGATCGAAACCGGCTGTCCGTCCTGCCACAGGACTTCTCGCCACCAGATCGACTCACCGCGCGCGAACTGCTCGCGTACTACGCCGGGTTGTACGACGACGCGCGTGACCCCGAAACCGTCCTCGAGGACGTCGGACTCGAGACCGCAGGTGACACGTGGTACGAGAACCTCTCCGGCGGCCAGCAACGGCGGGTTTGCGTCGGCGCGGCCCTGGTCAACGACCCCGACCTGCTTTTTCTCGACGAGCCGACGACCGGCATCGACCCCGCAGGTCGACGAACCGTGTGGCGCTTGCTCGAGGACCTCGCGGCGGGCGGGACGACCATCGTCCTGACGACCCACGACATGGCCGAGGCCGAGCGCCTCGCCGACCGGGTCGGCCTGCTCGCGAACGGGTCGCTCCTCGCGGAGGGAGCGCCCGCCGAACTCGTCGCCGAGCACGGCGGCTCGAGTCGTTTGAAGATCGAACTCGAGTTGGCGGGCGACGGTGGCGACGACGGCGACGAGCCCAATCGGCGGGACACCGACACAAGCACCGATCGCCAGTGCGCCGATACCGGAGCCGGTAGCGACGTCCCCGCAGCGACCACCGCCCTCGAGTCGCTGCCCTACGCCGTCGACTTGAACCCGGATGAACTCGTCGTCCGCGACCTCCCGCCGACCGACATCGGCCGCGTGGTCGAGGCACTCGAGGCCGCGGGCGTGAGCTACACCGGCCTCGAGTGGAGCGAACCGAGCCTCGAGGACGTCTACCTGGCGCTGGCGGGCGACCTCGAGAGTGGCTCGGTGAGCGCCGGAGGCGAACCGGGACGGGACGGACGAGCGCGCGACGAGGTGGCGACCGACGGTGGCGAGTGCCTCGAGGCCACCGACGAGCGCACTACCGAGGTCCTCGATCAAGGAGGTGAGCAACGATGAGCCGCCTCGGCCGCCTCCAGGCCCAGATCGACGCCGATTGGCGATCGTTCGCCCGTCGACGGACTGCCGTCTTCTTCACGTTCTTCTTCCCCGTGATCCTGATCGTCATCTTCGGCGCCCTCGTGCGAACCGATCCGACGGGCGGCGGCCTCTTCGCCGAGCCGGCGGCCTACTACGTCCCCGGCTACCTCGCCGTCGTCGTCCTCTTCACGCCGTTCTCGCGGCTCGGGAGCGAGGTCGCCCGCCACCGCGAGGGGAACCGCTTCGAGAAACTGGCGACGACCCCGCTCTCCCGCGCCGAGTGGCTGGGCTCCCAGACCGTCGTCAACGCGGCTATCATCGGTCTCGCGAGCCTGCTCATCCTCGCGCTCGTCGTCGTCCTCACGGGCGCCGAGATCGTCTACTCACCGCTGATCGTCCCGTACGTGTTCGTCGGCGTCGTCTGCTTCTGTGGCATCGGGGCGATGATCGGAAGCTACACCGACTCCCAGGACGGCGCCGTCGCCGCGAGCAACGCCCTCGGGCTTCCCCTGCTCTTTCTCTCCGAGACGTTCGTCCCGCTCGAGCAACTGCCCGGCTGGTTCGAACCGGTCGTGGCCCTCTCGCCGCTGACGTACTTCGCCCGCGGCGTCCGCGCGGTCACGTATCCGGGGGCGGCGTCGGGCACCGCGGGCGTCGCCGGGGTTGATCCCGCGCTGGGGAACCTCGCGGTCCTCGCTGCGCTCGCCGTCCTGGCGTTCGCGCTTGGGGCTCGATCGATTCCGCAGACGGACTGAACTCGGGCGCGCTCACGCCGTCTCGCCGAACCGTTCGATCGATACTGGGGTCTCTCGGCACGCATTGCGCGTTGACGGCCCAGATCGGGTCGAGTGCCGGTCGTCTCCTGCCGATCTTTCACGGGATGATACCATGATATCTCGCCGCGTAGCAAACGGGGGTGAACACCTCATGACCGAAGCGACACCACCGAATCGGAGGCCGGAAACGGAAACCGTCACGTCCGCTGACGGAACCGAGATCGCGTTTGAACGGACCGGAAGCGGACCGCCGCTCGTGCTCGTGTACGGGAACGGCGACGTTCGTGAATTCTGGGAGGAGGGCGGCGTCCGATCCGCACTCGCGGATCGCTATGCGGTCTACGCGATCGACCGACGGGGTCGCGGCGAGAGCGGCGACGCCACCGCGTACGAACTGAAACGAGAGGCCGAGGACGTGGCGGCGGTCGTCGAGTCGATCGACGAACCAGTGACGCTGCTCGGCCACTCCGGCGGCGCCCTGTACTCGCTGGAGGCCGCCCGACTGACCGACAACCTGCACGCCCTGATCCTGTACGAACCGCCGATCCAGGTCGGCGACAACGAACTCGACGTTGCTGCGGAACTCATCGAACTGAAGTCGCTGCTGGACCGCGGCGAGAACGAGCGGGTACTCGTCCTGTTCGAAAGCGAAATCGCTGGCCTCTCGCCGGATGAAGTCGAGATGCATCGTTCGACGCCCATCTGGCAGAAGATGGTCGACGCGGCCCACACGCTCCCTCGCGAATTACAGACGATCGGCGAATACGAGTTTCAGCCACCCCGGTTTGCGGACGTGACTGCGCCGACCTTGTTGCTGACCGGCGGTGAGAGCCCCTCGTTCTACGGGGATGCGACGAAGGCGGTCGACGACGCGCTCCCCAACAGTCGGATCGTGACCGTCTCTGGGGAACAACATATGGCAATGCACACCGCGCCGGATCGGTTCGTCGACGAGGTGGTTGCGTTTATCGAGGAAGCGAGCTAGCCGGTCGGCGCTTGCTCGCGACCTCGCGGGCGTGGATACGGACGAGTTCGGGCCGCCGGTTCGACCGGAGCGATATCACGGCCGCTCGCTCGACTACTCGACCGCGTCGGTCATCCGCTCGCTGAAATCCCAGCCGTAGACGACGTCTGGGTCGACGGTGATCGTCACCTCGCTTCGTTCCTCGTCGAGCAACGAGCGCGCGAGTTTCGAGTCCGCCCCGCCGAGGTACCGCTCGAGCAGCCTGCGCAGAACCGCTTTCTCGGGGTCCGGGTCGACCGTCGCCGTCCCCGACCCGCGGACGTCGGCGTCCGTGCCGGTCGCACACTGCAAGACGCCGTCGCGGTGCTGGAACCACAGCGAGAGCATCCAGAGACGGCCTACAGGCGTGTGACAGGCGAGGCGAAGCGGAATCGTCGCCTCGTCGAGATAGTCGTCGATTGCCGCCCTCGAGAGTGAGCCGCGAATCTTCATGGAGTCTCCGTCGACGAGTCGGGATAAAAAGCCGCCACCAGATGCGAGTCTTCGCTGTGGAAAAGGGCGATGCTTCCGATTGCTTCGAGTCACCCCCCTCCCCCTTCCGCTCCGAGTCAGTCTTCACCGTCCTCCTCGATCGGCGGCCAGTACCAGGCGTCGGCTCTGACGACACCGAGGAGGTGCCGGCGCCGAGTCTCCGATTCCTCGAGGGTCCGCTCGAAGTCGTCGTCCGAGACCGTGTCGATGCCGGCCTCGCGCAGGCGGCCGAGATCCGGCGGCGGCGGCGCCTCCGCAGCCGGTTCGATGAACGCCGAGTCGAGCGTCTCGAGGTAGTCGTCCGTGCTCGAGCGGGCGTGGGTGAGGATCGCCTCGTTCGGCCGGGTCTCCTCCTCGACGGCGTGGCGGAGGAGCGTGAGCGACTCGTCGAGAATCGGCACCGCCATCGCGGAGGCCCGATCCCCCTGCTCGCTGTGGTAGTAGTGCAAGATCGGGTAGGACTTGTGCTGTTCGGCCAGTTGGCTCAACTGCGTCGCGAGCGACTCGAGGGGGCGCTCGATCCCCTCGAAGGAGTCGTCGTCCCAGGCCGTTCTGACGAATTCCTCGCTGCTGTTCCCCAGTCCCGTGACGTCGCTGGCGAACGATCGCTTCGACGAGACGGCGCCCAGCACCGTGATCACGTAGGAAACGCCGAGGGTGACGAGCGCCATTCCCGTCGCCGTCGTGAACGAACTCGCGATCTCCCAGGTGCTCGAGGTCGGCGAGTAATCGCCGTTTCCGTCGGTGAACATCGTGTACGCGACGTAGTAGAAGCGTCCGGGCCAGTCGGCCGGGTTCCCGTTACGCGTGCTCACGAGGGCGACGTCGCCGGCGGCGAAGACGAACGTCCAGCCGAACCAGAGGATGCCGATCCACATGGCGAGCGAGAGGGTGAGGATCAGCGGGCCGGCCGTGCTGAGCGCTCGCGGTCGGCTCCGACCCACGGCGCGAAGTATCCGCCAGGTACCCGTCGTCAGTCGCCTCGAGAGCGGGCCGGCGCCGCCGTCGACCCAGAGCGTCGTCCAGATGATGTCGACGATTACGGCGACCAGGAGGGCGGCGCCGAGTCCGAGGTACAGCCATTGCATACCTCGTTTCACGACGCCGATACCCGTCAAAGGATCGCGTGACAATGCCCACTGTCGAACCCGCTATCCGATCGACGATTGCTCGAGGCGCCGACTCGAGTGCGCGAACCGATGTCAGCGGTCAGTCGGCGATCAACCGACGACCAGCCAACTGAACTCGTAACTGTAGACGTGGTCGAGCAACAGGTACGTGACGACGCCGAGAACGAGGCTCAGGAGCCACGACCCGGCGGCGAATCGACCGACTCGAGCGTGGGCCGTCCGGCGCAGTTCCGTGGGGGTGTGCGTCAGCCCGAGCAACAGCGCGTAGAGCACCAGCGGGACGGCGACGATCGACAGCAGAATGTGGATCGCGAGCATGAGCAGGTAGGCGGTCCGCACGAGGTCGGGCCCGACGAAGGACTTGGTCCCGCCACCGCCTACCCGAATCAGGTAGACGACGAGGAAGAGGAGGATGAGCGCGAACGCGGTCACCATCGCCAGGCGGTGTTTCTCGACCTCGCCGTTACGAATCCAGTACCAGCCAGCGGCGAGGAAGACGGTCGTCGTCGCGTTGATGAGCGCGATCGCGCTCGAGAAGACGTTCACCTGCGCGTTCGTCAGGTCGGGGTAGATGGGCAGGTCGAGCAGGAACGTCCCGAGGACGAGTCCGTAGCCGACGACCGTCAGGAGGATCGTCGCCCGGAGCGGGTTGTTCTTGATCCGCCGTTTCGCGGTCGCGGTTGCGGTGGCCATTGCCGGAGATTTGGACGCGTTTCGTATCTGTCTTGCCCTTTTCCCGCTGGCCGTCTGTCGTTGGACCTGCCTCTCGAGGCGGCTCGAGCCCGGCACCAAAATCTCCGCAGCGTCCACTCACGTTGGCGCGCGGGTTCGCGGTCGCAATTGCGCGGAGCGCCACCTTTTTGCTCGCGTACCGCCCAGGGTCGAGCACATGGTCGCACAGACGATGGATCGAGTTCCGCGTGTTTTCTAGTTACAGCCGTCTAGCCGACGCTCGAGGTGACGACCGATGCTGACGAGCACCGCCGCCGTGGCGCGAGCGGGCCTCGACGGCATCGCCGTCAAACCCGCCGAGTGTGACGTTCTGGACGCCCGAGACGTCCCCGTCGACACGGTCGCTGTCGACTACGAGGGACGAGACCACCTGCCGAGCGCCGAGGCCCTCGAGGCGCTCGCCCGAACAGCCGACGTCCGGATCACGGCCCCGGTCCGCGCCGACGGGTTCGACCCGCTGGGGGATGACTCCCTGCTCTCGACGCTGCCCGAGACCGTCGGCCGCGTCTTCGTCGCCGGCCACCCGGCCTACCTGAGTGAAACCGAGCGAAACCGGTCGGTCGCTCCGCGTCTCGGAGCCGCCCTCGAGGCCGCGCCGGACGCCTGGGTCGGCACCGAGAGCGTCGAGCGCGTCGCAATGGCGACCGGCGCGAACCAGTACGACTTGCTCTCACGGACGACCGAGCGCGAGATCCGGGCCATCTGCGCAGCGGGCTTTCCGGGCGAGATCGCCGTTTACGCGCCGACGGTTCTCACCGACGATGAGGACGCCGTCCTGGACGCCGTGGGCGCCTACGTCTCGAGGCGTCGGCCCGTCTCGCGAGCGCTTCCTGAGGGCGCACCCGTCGATGCGACGGCCAGCGGCCGGGCGCGGGAGGTGCTACTCGCCGCCGCCGACGACTACGCCCTCGTAGGAACCGAACGCGAGGTCGCCCAGCGGACGGACGCGCTCCGGGAGGCGGGCGCGACCACGGTCGTCGGCTACCCGGCCCAGGGACTCGAGTCGCTGCTCGAGTGACTATCGGCCCAAATCCACAATCGACGGTCCGACACGAGCCGACGTTTCAGCGAGAAACCACCTACAGGTAAGTGCCCCCGACGCCCACGGTGGCACATGACACTGCTCGCCGAACAGACGACCACGGACGCCGTCGACGCGCTCGAGGCCGCCGAGGTCGCCGTCCTCCCGACCGGGAGCACCGAACAGCACGGCCCAGCCCTGCCGCTGGGCATGGACCACATGGCCGCGCAGGCGTTCGCCCGAACGGCCGCCGGCCGCGAAGACGCCGTCGTGCTCCCGACGGTGCCGGTCGGCGTCTCCGTCCACCACCGCCAGTTCGACGGGACGCTTTACGTCGCCGAGGAAACCTTCGAGCGATACGTCCGCGAGACGCTCTCGAGCCTCGCCGAACACGGCGTCCGGAAGGCCGTCGTGGTCAACGGCCATGGCGGGAACTCGGCGGCGCTAAACCGGGTCGCCCGTACGCTCCGAGACCAGGAGACGGCCTTCGCGCCGCCGTGGAACTGGTGGGACGGCGTGGGCGACCTCGCCGACGACTTCTTCGACGAGAACGGCGGCCACGCCGACGCCATGGAGTCGAGCGTCCTCTGGCACGTCCGGGAGGACCTGATCCGACCGGATCGACTCGAGGACGCCGAATCGGGCGCCAGCGAGGGCTGGAGCGAGTCGGTCCACGGCGCGAACGTCGGCTTCGACACCATCGACTTCTCCGAGAGCGGTGCGGTCGGGAAACCGACCCAGGCCGACCCCGAGAAGGGCGAACGGTTGTTCGAGGCTGCCAGCGACGAACTCCACGCGCTGATCGACTGGCTGGCCGAGCGATCGCTCGAGGACTGCTGGCCCGCGGATCACGTATGAAGGGGAACGGACTCGACGCGACCGACGGCGGCGATGGGCACCCGACGGACCCCGAACTCGCCGTCGGCACCGACGCCTTCGTCGACCGCGGCGCCGGCCTCGAGGTCGCCGTCGTCGGTGCCGGCGCCGTAGGCGCGACAGCCGCCTACGACCTCGCCCGCGAGGGCGCCGACGTCACGCTCTACGAGAAGGGGCAGGTCGCCAGCGGCTCGAGCGGCCGCGCCGCCGGCGTCTGTTACAACGCGTTCGCCGACGACCTCGACGCAGAGATCGGCGCGGCGGCGATCGAGCGCTTCCGGTCGCTCTCGAGCGACGACACCTTCCCCTTCGTGGAGTGTCCGTACGTCTGGCTCGCGCGCGAGGGCGACGAGCGGCGAGCGGCACACATCCGCGAGGGGATCGAAGCGATGCAGTCTCGAGGGGTGGTGGCCCTCGAGGTCGGCGCCGACGAACTCGACGAGCGGTTTCCGCACCTGCGAACCGACGACGTCGCCGTCGCCGGCATCGCCGGGGCCGCGGGCTACACCGACCCGGCGCGGTACACGGCCTGCCTCGCCGCCGCGGCCAGCGGTGCGGGCGCGACCGTCGAGACGAACGCGCCGGTCGAGGTTCGCGTCGATCCGCCGCGTGTGGTTCGCGAGGGGACGGAGCGGGAACGCGAGTTCGACGCCGTCCTCGTCGCCGCCGGCGGACACACGAAGGCCGTCCTCGAGGCGGCGGGCCTCCCCATCGCAATGAAACCCTACCGCGTCCAGGCGATGACGGCGACCGGGGACCTCCCGGAGCCGATGTGTTACGACGCGACGGACGGCTTCTACGCCCGCCCGCATCCGGACGGACTCCTCGCAGGCAACGGCACCGAGGAACGCGAGATCGATCCCGACGACTACGAGCGAGGAGCGAACCCCGGATTCGCCGACGAGCTGTGCGAGCGCGTCGCCCACCGGTTCCCCGAGGCCGAACTGGGTGAGGCAGAGATCACCCGCGCCTGGGCCGGCGTCTGCACCGCGACGCCCGACGGGGACCCGCTCGTGGGCGAACGCCACGACGGCCTGTACGTGGCGACGGGGTTCCAGGGTCACGGCTTCATGCGCGCGCCGGCCATCGGCGCCAGAGTCGCGGACGAGATCCTCGGCGGCGAGGGAATTCCCACATTCGATCCCACCCGGTTTTCGGGAACCGAATCCTTCGACGTCGTCGAGGGAATGGCCATCGAAGACGAGCCACGGTAGTGGGTGTCCGATCACGCACTCCGTTCCAATTCGAACTCGAGGGCGGGCGGTTGGCGTCGCTCGAGACTCGATACCGATCGATTGTGCCGGAGAGAGACATTCGAGACCGAAAGCGAGAAAACGACCGCTGACAGCCCGGTTAATCGTCGACGACGACCTGCTCGGCGCCCGGCTTGAGATCCGACGGCGCCATGGCGTCGGGATTCCCCTCGAGAGCGTCGTCTTCGGCGGCCGCCGGGGCTTCCTCGGCCCCGTCGCTATCGATAGAGCCCTCCTTCGGAATCGTGATCTGCAGGGTTCCGACGTCGGTGAGCGTCGCGGTGCCGGCGTCGGGATTGACGAGCGCGTCGTCGGGCAGGGTCGTTTCGCCGTCGAGGGTCATCCCGCGACCGGGAAAGCGCATCTCGAAGCCGTCGTGGTAGGATCGATAGCGCTCGACTCGTACCTTGACGGTGCCGTCGATGTACCGGACCTGCAGGTCCCCGGGTTCGGCGCCGGCGGCGTCGAAGACGACGAGATACGACTCCTCGCTCTCGAGGACGTCGACGGGTAGTGAACGGTGCTCCTGGACGTGGCTGCGTGCGCGACCGACCTGTCGGTAAAGCGTGTCGCCGACGGTTTCGCGCAGCGATCTGAGACTCACTTGTTGTCACCTCGCGGGGAGTGGGATGGGCGGCCTGTACTGGTGGGAGGGCTCCCCTGTATACCGATACCATGTCCACCTTGTTATTCTTTTTGGATCTTCTAAATAAACGTCAGACGCTGTTCGACGCGTTGACGTGACCAGCGACTCCGAGAGGAATTATACTTCGATCTCCTCGAGACAGTCGGTTCCTCCACAGACCGGACACGAGAGGTCGCTCACGCCGTGGTCCTCCGGGACGTCGTAGGTGTAATGATTCTCGAACATGTCGAGGAAGCAGTCCTCGTCCGTGCACGCGATCTCCTTCGTCGGTGGCATACGCCACGGTAACGCGGGCAGCGGTATCAAAGCACGGTTCGCGGCACCGAAGGCGAGCGGGGGACAGCGACGTGGCGGGACGATTACGGTCATCGAGACGATAACGGATACGAGGGCGATCACGAACGCAGAAGCGATCACGGTCGCCGCAGCCGAACGCGACTCACGGACAGTCACGGTTTTACGCCTCGGGGCGCTACCTCGAGTCATGACCGACCCCGAAACGCTCGCGGTGACCATCGTCGACGGCTACGTCGACGAACCGGCTCACTTCGGGGTCCCGCCGTACGTGTCGACGTACCCGCGCTACACGGCCGGGGCGCTCGTCGACGCCGGCGTTCCGCCCGAGCGAATTACCTACCACACGATCGACGGCCTGCGCGAGGTTCCCGACCGCTGGCGGGACGTCGACGAGGCCGACCTGCTGATCTACCTCGGTGGGATGACCGTCCCCGGTAAGTACGTCGGGGGAACGCCCGCCGAACCGGACGAGGTCCGGAAACTGGCCTGGACGGCCGGTGGCACGAGCCTGATGGGCGGCCCCGTCAAGTTCGGTGTCGGCGACGCCAACGAGGGGGCGACCGAGACCGAGCGCCAGGACCTGGACTTCGACTTCGTGGCCAAAGGCGACGTCGAGGCCGCCGTCTACGACCTCCTCGAGAGCGGTCTCGAGGGCTTCAACAACCGGATGCGCGACGTCGCCGAGGTCACGCGGTGGGCCCGGAAAGGTGCGTTCATCGTCGAACAGCACCCGAACCATCCGGACTACCTCATCTGCGAACTCGAGACCTCGCGGGGGTGTGCCTACCGGTGTTCGTTCTGCACGGAACCGCTGTACGGCAACCCCTCGTTCCGGCCACCCGAGTCCGTTATCGACGAGGTCGACGCCCTTTCGGCCCACGGCGTGAAGCACTTCCGACTCGGCCGCCAGGCCGACATCCTCGCCTACGGCGGCGACGGAGAGGCCCCGAACCCCGACGCCCTCCGGGAACTCTACGGCGGCATCCGTGAGGTGGCCCCCGACATCGAGACGCTCCACCTCGACAACATGAATCCGATCACCATCGCGAACTGGCCCGAGGCCTCGCGAGAGGGGATCCGGATCATCGCCGAACACAACACGCCCGGCGACACGGCCGCGTTCGGCCTCGAATCCGCGGACCCGGTGGTCCAGGAAGCGAACAACCTCAACGTCTCCGCCGAGGAGTGTCTCGAGGCGGTTCGCGTCGTCAACGAGGAAGGCGGCTGGCGACCCGGCGAACAGCCGAGGAGCGGCCCCTCGCTGCCGGCCGACCTCGACGCGAAGCCGCCCCGCCTTCCGAAACTCCTCCCCGGCATCAACCTGCTCCACGGCCTGCTCGAGGAACGCGAGGAGACCTACGACCACAACCTCGAGTTTCTCAGGCAGGTCTACGACGAGGGGCTGATGCTCCGGCGAGTGAACATCAGGCAGGTGATGGCCTTCGACGGTACCGAGATGTCAGACACCGGAGCCACCATCGCCAGGGAGCACAAGAAGCTGTTCAAGCGGTACAAGCGCGAGGTCCGCGAGACCGTCGACAACCCGATGCTCGAGCGCGTCGCACCGGCCGGCACCGTGCTGTCGGACGTCCACCTCGAGTACCACCAGGACGGCCACACGTTCGGCCGCCAGCTGGGGACCTATCCCCTGCTGGTCGGGATTCCCGGCGAGCGCCCGCTGGGATCGACGATCGACGTGGCTGTCGTCGATCACGGCTACCGATCCGTCACGGGCGTCCCGTACCCGCTCGACCTCAACGCGGCGTCGATGGACGAACTGACGGCGATCCCCGGCGTCGGCGACCGCACTGCGGGCGACATCATCGTCGATCGACCCCACGAATCGATGCCCGACCTCGAGTCGACGGTCGACGTCTCGGTGTTCGCGACGCTCTCTCAGCCCTCCGCGGTGGACTGACGGCCAGCCCGAATCGGGGGCATTTCGGGCCGATCGAGTCCGTAATTGGGCGATATCGGTCGGTAGTACTATTACACATGCGATGCAGACTGAAATCGAGGGTCTACCTGTGGAAATATCTGAAAAACTCCTGTGTCTGTTTAGCACAGAAGTGTCGGAAGAGGACGACCGTTACGTCATCGAAATACCGCGTCAGGAGATCGATACGGGGGACGTCGAACCCGGGGAGGTGCTCCGTGTTGCGCTCATCTCGCGTGAACGCGCGGCCTCGAGCGTCGATACTGACGCTGGAACTGCGAGCGCCAGCGGGACCGGAACTGGGACCGGGACCGGCGCCGACGGCTCGGGGACGGCGTCGTCACGGACGACCTCGCCGTCGGAACCGCAGCCGCCGGTCGACGTCGGCGAAACCCGCTACGTCGAGATCGAAGACATCGGCAAACAGGGCGACGGGATCGCTCGCGTCGAACGCGGGTACGTCATCATCGTCCCCGGTGCAGACGTTGGTGACCGCGTGAAGATCGAGGTCAGCGAAGTCAAGTCGAATTTCGCCGTCGGCGAGATTATCGAGGAGACCTTCTGACCGCTTTTGTCGAGATCCCGTCCCGTCCCAGGTTTCGGTGGTTACCAGCCATCAGCTATCAGCTATCGACGAGAATCGACGAGCGTCTACTAACGTCGACGAACGAGTTACAGCAACTGCCGCTAGCGCATCGTACCCGGCATTGAGCGGTACCCGTCCTTTCGTGGGGCCGCTCAGTCGTCCTCGAGTCGGCTCCCATCCGGTCGTTTCGCTCCCTCCGAGTCGTGGACGACGACCGCCTCGTCGCCGCTTGCGGCCGCGGGCGAGTAGTTCTCGACGACCGCGATCGCCTCCTCGAGTTCGCGAACGGCCCGAGTTTTCAGCGCGCGAGCGAGGTCTTCGGCCTCGCCCCTCGAAATATCGCGGCCAAGCCCCTCGCACTCGTACGCACGGACGATCCCGGCCTCGTCGACGGCGTCGCCCATCGGCTGGCTGGTTCCCGCGAGTGCAACGCTGAACGGGTAGGTTCGACAGATCAGCGGGCGATCATCGTGGGCGGTACAGGCGCCGACGCCGTCGTCTTCGGTGTAGAACGTGCAGTCTCCGCAGTCGTCGGTCTGGAGCGCCCACTCGAAGGTCTCGCCCTCGAGTCCGTCCGGCCCCTCGGTCAGGCCGTAGGGCATCGGTCGGGCGACGTCGCGCCAGTCGTAGCTGCTGTCGTCGCCGTCACCGTCGCTCGACGCATCTCGAGAGGTGTCGTTCGATTCACCGAGTTCGCGCACTTCGTTGGGAAACACCGTCGCGGTATGCTCGTCCTCCCCGTGTCCTCGACAACACGCGCCACAGCGAGTACACTCGAAGCCGATGGACTCGATGGCCGTCGCCAGGTCGTCGACCGACAGCGCACGGGCGCGCTCGAGTTCGTCCTCGAGTGACGTCGACGGTGATTCGCTGCTCACGGATACGTGTCGTCGGTGGCGCCAGCGGGGGATAAGTCACTCGTCACGGACGCGCCCGCTTCGTGCCCCTCCTCCACCAGCCTCGCTCGCCACACCGGCCCGCATCCCGTCCCAGGTCACCGCCCCCTCGACAGCGAGTTTCTCGAGGTGGGCCTCGACCGTCGCACCAGCGAGGTCCCGGACGCCGTCGAGCGGTTTGTCGTACGCCGCCTCGAGAATCGCGTCGATAGTCCGGGCGCCCTCGTCCACGGCCGCGAGGACGCGCCGCTCGCGCTGTTTCCGGTGCTCGAGGAGGTCAGCGAGCCGTTCGCGCGGGTTCGGTACGGGTGGGCCGTGTCCTGGATAGAGTCGCGATGGGGCTCGAGCGTAGAGCCGTCGAAGCGTACTCAGATACGCGCGCATGTCGCCCTCGGGGGCGCCGACGGCGACGCTTCCCTCGGCGACGGCGCAGTCGCCGACTATTATCGCACCCGTTTTCGGCACGACGAACGCGAGATGGTCCGGAGCGTGGCCGGGGGCGTCGAGAACCTCGAGGGAGCCGCCACCGAACGCGAGAACGTCCCCCGAGGAGAGTGTCGCGTCCGCTCGAACGCCCGTGGCGGCTTCGAATCGAGAGTCTCGTCCGTAGCGCGCCCAGACCGTCGCCCCGAGGTCCGCGGCGTACGACGAGACGGCGCCGACGTGGTCGGGGTGAGTGTGGGTGACCACGACGTGGCCGACCCCACGCTCGCGAACGATTCGGTCGAGGTCGGGCGTTCGACCGGCCGGATCGACGAGGATAGCCGGGTCTTCGCCGACGACGTAGGCGTTCGTGTGGCCGCCGGGTGCCCGCGTCGAGACCGGGATCTGGTGGCGCGTGATCGTCATCGAATCACGGTTGGCACTCGGAGGTGCTGAAAATGGCGGTGTCGGCGAGCGACACCGGGAGTATGGCAGGGTGGAGTTCGCAGTCGGTACGTGAGTGGGGTTCGCGATCAGTGCTGGAGGTAGTAGACCTGCTTGCGCGCGTCGCGGAAACTGTACCGCGAGTCCACCAGGTCGACTTCCTCGAGGCGGTTGAGCGCGTACCGGACGGTCCGGTCGGGCAGGAGCGATTCCTCGGCGAGTTGTCCCTGCGAGAGCGGGGAATCGGATTCGAGGACCTTCGCGACGAGTTTCGCACTCGGTGGCAGATCGCGGAGGCGGTCGCGGTATTCGGCCTCGGAGAGAACCTCCTCGGCGGCTACGGCATGGTCGTCAGCGGTACTCATGCTCATACTACACACGATCCGAGACGTACTGGTAAACCTTCCCTATATGGGGATACGAACAATTGAGATTATAATAGGTGTTTAAGGCACATACCTATCCGGCGTCAGAGGACCTTTTTCGCGGCGCCTCGAGACGAGTGTATGGACTCTATCCCAGCGGCGTTCGCGGACCTCTTCGAACGAAAAACCGTCGCTCACCTCGCGACCGTCATGTCCGACGGTACGCCACAGGTGACGCCGGTCTGGATCGACCGTGACGAAGACGGGTACGTCCTCGTGAACACGGCCCGAAACCGTCAGAAAGAGCGAAACGTTCGCCAGAACGAGAAGGTCGGCGTCTCGATTCCCGATCCCGAGGACCCGTACCGGTACCTCTCGATTCGCGGGGAAGTCGAGGAAGTCACGGCCGAGGGGGCAGTCGAACACATCGACGAGTTGACCCGACGGTACTTCGAGCGCGAGGAATACCCGCACCACGGCGACGAAGTGGGTGAACGCGTTATTCTACGGATTCGACCCGATCGCGTGGTCACGAACGGTGACTGACCCGAGACGCGCTCGAGTCGTCCACTGCAATTTTAGAATCGTCCTGGTTCCCGGTAGGTGCCGATCGCGCCGTGACAGTTGGGACAGTGGACGATCAGGAGGTCGCCGGTTTCGTGACGGACGAGCGCCGACGTTTCGACCGTTCGATTGCAGTACGGACAGGTAGGCATACTATGCAGTACGGTACCACGGCACAAAACTCGTTCTGTCGAACTGACTCCAGTATCGTTTTATCCTCCGGCCCGTGTAGGTTCGCTCAGTGTGAAAGGACAGGAATGGTACCAGGCCGACGACGTCGCCCAGGAGTACGACGAGAAGCGATTCTCCCGCGGCGGGCAGCTAATCGACCGCCGGGAGAAAGCCGCAGTCCTCGACGCGCTCGGTCCGCTCGAGGATCAAGACGTACTCGAGATCGCCTGTGGTACCGGGCGATTCACGGTGATGCTGGCCCAGGAGGGGGCAAACGTCGTCGGGCTCGACATCTCCGCAGCGATGTTACAGCAGGGACGCCGAAAAGCGAAAGTCGCCGGCGTCTCGGGAACGCTCGAGTTTCTCCGCGGTGACGCGGGCCGGCTGCCGTTCCCGGACGACCACTTCGATACCGTCGTCGCGATGCGCTTTTTCCACCTCGCGGACGATCCGGCGGCGTTTCTGAGCGAGATGAAACGCGTCTCGCGCGAGCGAATCGTCTTCGACACGTTCAACCGATTCAGCACGCGAAGCGTCTACAACTGGGCGCTACCGATGGGATCGCGGCTGTACTCGAAGAGTGAAGTGAGCGTCTTGCTGGCGAAAAACGGTCTCGAACTGGTCGACGTCGAGGACGACTTCCTCGTTCCCTACGGACTCTATCGGGCGATTCCGAACGCGTTCGCGTCACCGATCCGAGCGATCGACCGGGCGGTCGGTCGACTCCCGCTGAGCGACCACCTGATGTCGGTCTCGTACTGGAACGTCAGGCTCTGAGACGGCGCTCTCGCGTCGTGTCGGCAGAACTGACTGTATCGACGCGAACCCGGTCTATTTTTAGTATCGGTGTCGTTTACACGTTCGTATGGACGCGACGCTCTCGGTGGTCGTCTCGACGCTGAACGACCGGGAGCGGTTGCTCTCGTGCCTAGACGCCCTCGACGACCGGCTCCCGGCCTCGAGCGAAGTGATCGTCGTCAACGGGCCGTCCTCGGACGGGACGACGGGGGCCGTCCGCGAGCGCGACGACGTCGACGTGCTCGTCGAAATTTCGGATCGCGCCCTCAATGTCTCTCGGAACGCGGGCCTCGAGGCGGCGACCGGCGACGTGGTCGTCTTCCTCACCGGCGAGTACGTCGTCGAACCCGGATGGTACGACGCCCTCGAGACGGCCATCACCGGTCACGCGGAGGTCGTTACAGGCCCGATCCGAGGTCAAACGGACCGCGGTCCGCGAGGGACCGACTCGACGTCGATCGTCGGCCGATCGGTCACCCTCTTCGAGGGCGCCAACGTCGCGTTCGATCGGACGGTGCTCGAGGACCTTGATGGGTTCGACGAGTACGTGCCGACCGCGGGCGCCCAGGACTGCTCACATCGACTCGCCGGACTGGGCTTCGACGTGACCTGGCTCCCCGAGATGGCGGTCCGAAACGAGGTCGGAACCGACGGCGGCACGCCCGACCGGGACTGGGGTGACCGGTACCAGTCGCTCGGCTACCGACTGACCAAGAACTACGGGCCCAGGCCGACCGCGCTCGGTCGCCTCGTCTGTCGGGCGATCGCCGACGCCGCGAGCGGCGCTCGCGCCATCTTTTCGGGCGAGGGGACGCCGACGAACTGGCTCGGGAACGGAGTTGACGTACTCCAGGGATCGGCTCGCGGCCTCGTCGATGGGTTTCGAGCCCGCTACGACGATCGGACCCCGAGACGGAACCCGAACGGGGTCTCGACGCGCCACGATCGAGCCGTCCGCGTCTACGACCGTCGATCCACCGACGGCGAGAATCCGGACGCCGCTCCGGAGTGACCGAGACGGGCGAGTACTTCGCGTACAGAGTGAGAATCCTTATACCCGATCGCTGAGAATCGCCGGACATGACGACTCTCGAGTCACCTGGCCCGACGGTCGGCGTCGTCGGCGGCGGGCAACTCGGCCGAATGCTCGCCGAGGCTGCCTCGCCGCTCGGCGTCGACGTGATCGTCCTCGATCCGACGCCCGACTGCCCGGCCGCGGGCGTCAGCCGCGACCAGCTCGTGGGGGACTTCGACGACGAGGCCCGCATTCAGGAACTCGCCGAACGTGCCGATGTCCTCACCTTCGAGATCGAACTCGCCGACCAGGACGCCCTCGAGCGCGTCCGCGAGGAGACCGGCGTCCCCGTCCACCCCGATCCGGCGACGCTGCGGACGATTCACGACAAACTGGTCCAGAAGCGCGAACTCGAGGCCGCCGGAGTGCCGGTGCCACCGTTCCGGGCGGTCGAGGACGCCGCCGACGTTCGGGCGGCCATCGACGACTACGGCGCCCCGGTGATGCTCAAGGCCCGGACCGGCGGGTACGACGGGCGCGGCAACGTCCCCGTCGAGTCGAAAGCCGACGCCGACGCGGCGCTCGAGTCCGTCGCCGGTCCGGCGATGGTCGAGTCCTTCGTCGACTTCGAGCGCGAGATTTCGGTCATCGCCGCGAAGGGCTACGGCGAGACGGCCACGTTCCCCGTCGGGGAGAACGTCCACGAAGACGAGATTCTGCGAGAGACAGTCGTCCCCGCCCGCTCGACCGACGCCGTGCTCGAACGCGCCCGCGAGGTCGCCGAGGACGTGCTCGAGGTGATGGCAGGACGGGGCATATACGGGATCGAGTTGTTCGAAACCCGGGACGGGGAGATTCTACTGAACGAAATCGCCCCGCGTCCGCACAATTCGGGCCACTGGACCATCGAGGGCGCCCGTACCTCGCAGTTCGAACAGCACGTGCGGGCGGTGCTGGGGTGGCCCCTCGGCTCGACCGCCCTTCGGACGGCGACGGTCTCGACGAACCTGCTCGCCGACGTCGAGGAGCCGCGACCGGCCGCCCTCGCCAACGTCGAGCGAATCCTCGAAACGCCCGCCGCGAGCCTCCACTGGTACGGCAAGCGCGAGGCACGCCCGCTCCGGAAGATGGGCCACGTCACGGTGACCGCCGACGGCGACGAGACGCGCGAAGACGAGACGCGCAAGGAACTGCTCGAGCGCGCCCGCGGGCTTCGAGACGCCGTGACGTTCGAAAGTCAGTGAACGCCTAACAGGAACTGGAACAGATATACCACACAGATGGCAGACACCGTATCCGACCTCATCGACCGACTGCACCGCGAAGCCGACCAGGATCGACCGACCGAGGAGACCCCCGACGTGGGCATCGTCATGGGCAGCGACTCCGACCTCGAGGTCATGCTGACCGGCGGCCGGCGCCCGGGAGCCTACGACGCCCTCGTCGGCGAACTCGGGTTCGGCGAACAGACCGACTACGAGAACCCGCCCGAAGAACGCTTCACCTTCGAGACCTACGTCACCTCCGCTCACCGCACGCCCGACCTGATGGCGGCCTACGCCGAGACGGCCGAGGATCGCGGCCTCGAGGTTCTCATCGCCGGCGCGGGCGGGAAATCTGCGGACCTGCCGAACATGACGGCCTCCATCGCCTATCCCTTGCCCGTCATCGGCGTCCCCGTCCAGGAGAAGTCCGTCGACAGCGTCATCGGGATGCCGACGGGCGCCCCGCTCACGGCCGTCGACGCGGGCAAGTCGTTCAACGCGGCGCTGTCGGCCGCCCAGATCCTCGCCCGCCAGCACGACGAGATTCGCGAGCGGCTGGTGGCCTACCACGAGAACCTCCAGCTCGAGGTCGGCGCCGTCTCGAAGCGGCTCCACGACGGCGGTGTGACGGCCTACCGCGAGGAGTAGCCGACGGTCGTCGCGTGGCCGCTCGTCGAATCGTCGATCGACCGCAGTGAAAAGTGCCTCTCGAGCGACGGCACACCGGCCGCATTCTGCCGTTTTTTCCCGTCTCAACGGCGACGACCGTTCGGGGTGTCTGACTCTCACTCGATCGATCCGTTCGCAGGGGGCTCCAGCGGGTCGAAATCGGGCGAAAAACAAAGAATCAACCCTTATATGGGTGCGTTTCCAACCCCCGAACGTTACGGAGATGAACGATTGGATAGCTATCGGGGCGCTGGCGCTCGTGGGGCTACTGATTCCGCTCAGCATGATGGCGGCATCGTACCTCTTGCGGCCGACCGTCCCCGAGACGAGCAAACGTGCCACCTACGAGAGTGGCGAGGTGCCGACCGGCGGGACGCGCATTCGGTTCAACATCCAGTACTACATGGTTGCGATGCTTTTCCTCGTTTTCGACATCGAGACCGTTCTGTTGTTCCCCTGGGCAGTCACCTACGCCGATGCGCTCGGAGCCGAGGAGTACGGACTCGCGTCCACACTGGGTCCGATGTTGCTCTTCGTCGCCATCCTCGTCGTCGGACTCGCGTGGGCCTGGCGCAACGGTGCCGTACAGTGGGCGAAATCGCCCCAGCAGGTCGAATCCGAGGTCGATCGACCATGAGTAACCAACCAACCCAACAGATCTACGAGAGTACCGCTCCCTCGACGGCGGACCGCGACGCCCGCATGGGTGCCGGCGTCGACGCCAGGATGAACTCGAAGCTCCGAGAGGCGTTCGGAGCCTCGCCGTTCATCCTCACCAAGTTCGACCAGTTCATGAACTGGGTCCGGGGGTCGTCGATGTTCATGCTGCAGTTCGGAATCGCCTGCTGCAGCATCGAGATGATTCACACGTACGCGATCAAACACGACCTCGACCGATTCGGGGCCGGCGTCCCGCGCGCGTCGCCGCGACAGGCCGACGTCATGATCGTTCCCGGGACCATCGTCTCGAAGTTCGGGCCGCGCATGAAGCGCGTCTACGACCAGATGCCCGAACCCAAGTTCGTCGTCGGCATGGGTTCGTGTACGATCTCCGGCGGCCCGTTCCAGGAAGGGTACAACGTCGTGAAGGGTGCCGAGGAGATCATCCCGGTCGACATCCACGTCCCGGGCTGCCCACCGCGCCCGGAGGCGCTCATCTACGGCGTCGCCAAACTCCAGGAGCGCATCGCCAACGGCGAGTCCTCGCCGGTCGTCGTCAAACCCTACGAACTCGAGGAGTTCGGCGACCTGCCACGGGACGAACTCGTTCAGAAACTGGCAGCCGAAATCGACGAGGAAGACCTCGTCATGCGGTACAACTGGGGTGACTCGCCATGAGTACCGGACTCGAACCCCGAGGGAGCCTCGAGGTCACCGAGGACGAACTCGAGACATTGATCGGCGACCGCGCGCTCGCGCGAGACGATCACAAAAACGCGCCAGGATTCGTTATTCGGCCGGACGCCGTCCAGGACGTGCTCTTCGACCTCCGCGACGAGGCCGGCTTCGACTACCTCTCCTGCGTGACAGCCCAGCAATACGCGGACCGTTACGAGTCTATCTACCACCTCAAGAAGTACGACGACCCGACCCAGGAGGTCAGCGTCGTCGTCCCTACCTCGACTGACGACCCCGTCAGCCAGACGGCCGAACCCGTCTTCCGGGCGGCCGACTGGGCCGAACGCGAGAACTTCGACCTCGTCGGCATCGACTACGAGGGCCATCCCGACCCGCGACGGATTCTCCTGCCCGAGACCTGGCAAGGACACCCGCTCTCGAATGACTACAACCAGGAGAAGCCACAGGTCGTGACGCTGTCGGAACACGCAAACCCGCTCCTGCCTGACCACCACGACTCGGACACGGACACGATGTTCCTGAACGTCGGGCCCCACCATCCAGCGACCCACGGCGTGTTGCACGTCAAGACCGTCCTGGACGGCGAGACGGTCGTCGACGTCGACCCCGATATCGGCTACCTCCACCGCTGTGAGGAGCAGATGTGCCAGCAGGGCACCTACCGCCACCAGATCATGCCCTACCCCGACCGCTGGGACTACGTCTCGGCCGGCCTGCTCAACGAGTGGGCCTACGCCCGGGCCGTCGAGGACCTCGCGGACATCGAGGTCCCCGAGTACGCCCAGGTCATCCGGACGATGGGCGCAGAACTGTGCCGGATCGCCGCACACATGCTGGCACTCGGTACCTTCGCGCTGGACGTCTTCGGCGACTTCACCGCCGTCTTCCAGTACGCCTTCCGCGACCGCGAGGTCGTCCAGGACATCCTCGAAGACCTCACCGGCCAGCGGCTCATGTTCAACTACTTCCGCCTGGGTGGCGTCGCCTGGGACCTGCCCGAACCCCGCGAGGAGTTCTTCGAGAAGACGCGGGACTTCCTCGACGACCTCCCTCAGAAGGTCTCGGAGTACGAGGACCTGATCGTCACCAACGAAATCTTCCAGATCCGCTGTGTCGACACCGGCATCCTCGAGCCAGCGGTCGCCAAATCCTACGGCGCGACTGGTCCGACCGCTCGCGGATCGGGGGTCGACATCGACCTCCGGCGGGACGACCCCTACGGCTACTACGAGAACCTCGAGTGGAATGTCATCACCGAGGACGGAATGGACAATTACTCGCGCGTGCTCGTGCGCATGCAGGAAGTCGAGGAGAGCGCAAAGATCATCGAGCAGTGTGTCGACTTGCTCGAGGACTGGCCGGAAGACGACCGGGAGATTCAGAGCAACGTCCCCCGGACGCTCAAGCCGCCGGCGGACACGGAAGTTTACCGCGGCGTCGAGGCGGCCAAGGGCGAACTCGGCATCTACATCCGTTCGGACGGAACGGACAAGCCCGGCCGCTTCAAGATCCGTAGCCCGTGTTTCCACAATCTCTCGGCGCTACCCGAGATGACTCGCGGCGAGTACATCCCGGACCTGATCGCCTCGCTCGGGAGCCTCGACATCGTGCTCGGGGAGGTGGATCGATGACTGCGGCAGGTCTGTCCCCGCTCCAGAGCGACAGCGGCGCCTTGCTCCCCGAACGGCTCGGGGACCTGACCGGGCTCAACAACCTCGGATTCGGCGGCGAACTGATCGCGACGTTACTCGCGGCGGCCCTCGTCGGCACGCTGATGTTGACGATGACTGCCTTTGCCGGTCCGTGGGCGAAACGGAAGATCACGGCCGCGTTCACCGACCGGATCGCAGTCAACCGAATCGGTCCGTTCGGCCTGTTGATCATCGTCGCCGACGCCGTTCGGCTACTCTCGAAGGAACTCATCGTCCCCGAGAACGCCGACCGCCCGGCGTACGACCTCGCGCCGATCCTCATCGCCGGGTCCGCGCTGCTCGGCTTCGCCGTCATCCCGATGGGATCCGGCATCCACCTCGCGGACCCCGAGGTCGGACTGGCGTACGTCTTCGCCGTCGCCGGCATCGCCAGCGTCGGCCTCGTGATGGCCGGCTACGCATCCGCGAACAAGTACTCGATGCTCGGCGGCCTGCGCGCGGTCGCACAGAACGTCGCCTACGAAATCCCGCTCGTCGTCACGGGGATGTCCGTCGTCATCTTCGCCGGCACCCTGCAAATGAGCGAGATCGTGGCCGCACAGGCCGAGACGCTGGTCAGCCTCGGCGGCCTCGACATTCCGATGTGGTACGCGTTCGTCAACCCGTTCGCGTTCGTCCTCTTCGTCGCGGCGAACGTGGCGGAGGTCGGGCGTAACCCGTTCGACACGCCCGAAGCGCCGACCGAGATCGTCGCTGGCTACCAGACCGAGTACTCGAGCGTCTACTTCGTCCTGATCTACCTCGGGGAGTTCATCCACATCTTCCTCGGTGGGGCGATCATCGCGACGATCTTCCTCGGTGGCCCGGCCGGCCCGGTGCTGCCGGGCATCGTCTGGTTCACCATCAAGATCTGGGGCGTCTTCCTGTTCACCCAGTGGCTCCGCTCGGCGCTTCCGCGCGTCAGAATCGATCAGCTCATCGAGATCGGCTGGAAGGGGATGCTCGTGCTCGCCTTCGCCAACCTGGTGTTCACGGCGATCATCGTGGGTCTTCTTGAGACCGATCTCACATTCGCGATGGTTACGGTGATCTTCCCATGATCGGACTCCTCAAATCCATGGCCACGACGATGAAACACGCACTGGACGGCAACACCTTCACCGTGGAGTACCCCGAGACGACGCCGGACGTCTCGCCGCGGTTCCGCGGCGTCCACAAGTTCAGCCAGGAGCGCTGCATCTGGTGTCGCCAGTGTGAGAACGTCTGCCCGAACGACACGATCCAGATCGTCACGGACGCCCAGCGAAACGGCGAACAGTACAACCTCCACATCGGCCAGTGTGTCTACTGCCGACTCTGTGAGGAGGTCTGTCCCGTCGACGCCATCTTGCTCACCCAGAACTTCGAGTTCACGGGCGACACGAAACACGACCTCGTCTACAACAAAGAGCAATTGAAGGCCGTCCCGTGGTACAAGGACATCGATCCGCTCGAGTCCAGGGAACCCGACCGCGGCGGCTGGATCGGCGAGGGCGAAGGAGAGGTCGACTACCAGTAAGAGATCAGCCCATCTCGAAATCTACAAAGGGCACACAACACCAGACAACACCAATGACATACGAGCTGATCGCGTTCGCGCTGTTCGCGTTCGTCACGCTGGGCAGTGCGGTCGGCGTCGTGCTCTTGCAGGATCCGTGGCATTCGGCGCTCCTGCTGGGCGTGTCGCTGACGAGCGTCGCGGTCTACTACGTGATGTTGGCGGCGGAGTTCGTCGCCATGATGCAGATTCTCGTCTACGTGGGCGGGGTTCTCATCCTCATCACGTTCGCCGTGATGCTCACGCAGGCGGAGAAGGAAGAGGAACCGGACGAGGAGGTGCCGCGGGCATGACGACGGGCCCGAAGCTCCGACTCGGAACGAACCTGGTACCCGGCGTGCTCGCCGTGGTACTCTTCGCGATGATGGCGCTGATCACGTGGAACGCCGGCCTCGGTAACATGGTCGGCTTCCCCGACGGCGTGTCGATCACCGCCGAGATCGGCTACGCGATGTTCGATTACACGGCGTTACAGTCTGGCGAGATGGGAATGGGCAACACTGAACCCTTCCTCTTTTCGTTCCTGCTGATCGCCGTCGTCCTCGACGCCGCCCTCGACGCCTCGCTCGTGCTCGCAAAGCGCGAGGAGGCTGGTGAACCCGTCACCGCGCTCTCGACGCAGAGTCAGCCGGCCGACTCGAGCCGGAGTGGGAGCGCCGAAGCCGCCACCGACGGAGGTGAGGACCGGTGACCGTCGCGGTTACGTCCTACGTCCTCCTGGCGATAGCCCTGTTCTGTATCGGGCTGTTCGGTGTCCTGACGCGTCGCAACGCACTGATGTTCCTGATGTCCGTCGAGTTGATGCTGAACGCGGCCAACATCAATCTGATCGCGTTCGCGTCCTACCACGGCAATCTCACGGGGCAGGTGTTCGCCCTGTTTACGATGGCGCTGGCGGCCGCGGAGGTCGCCGTCGGCCTCGGGATCATCCTGGTGCTGTATCGCAACTTCCGTGACGTCGACGTCACGGTACCGTCGGCAATGAGGTGGTAATTCTATGGAAACTGCATTCGATCTGGCGCCGGCAATCGTCCTCCTGCCACTCGCGGCGTTCGTCGTTGCGTTGCTCTTCGGCGACTACATGCCGAAGAAGGGCGCGCTCGCCGGCATCGTCGCGACCGCCGGGTCGCTGGTCCTGTCGCTTTTCGTGCTGGCAGGCGTCGCGACCGGCGGCCAGCGACAGGAGACGTACTTCACGTGGGTGGCTGGCGACGCGCTGAGTCAGACCGGCGAGGAGACGATCGAGTTCACGTTCGGCATCCTGCTCGACCCGCTGTCGGCACTGATGCTCGTCATCGTGACGCTCATCGCGTTCCTCGTCCACCTGTTCAGCCTCGGCTACATGAACGCCGAGGGCGAAACGGGGCTGCGACGCTACTACGCCGAACTCGGCCTGTTTACGTTCAGCATGCTCGCGTTCGTCGTCGCGGACAATCTGCTGATGGCGTTCATGTTCTTCGAACTGGTGGGTCTCTGTTCGTACCTGCTCATCGGCTTCTGGTTCCGCACCGAATCCGCGCCGTCGGCCGCGAAGAAGGCGTTCCTGGTGACCCGTTTCGGGGACTACTTCTTCCTCATCGGCGTCGTCGCCATCGGCGCGACCTTCGGTACCCTCGCCTTCCAGGGCGACGGCTCGTTCGTCGCGGCCGCCGAGGAGGCGATTAGTAACGAGGAAACCCTGTTCGGCTTCGACGCCGAGACCTGGGTGACGATCACCGGCCTGCTCGTCCTGGGCGGGGTCATCGGGAAGTCCGCACAGTTCCCGCTGCACACCTGGCTCCCGGACGCGATGGAGGGTCCGACCACGGTGTCGGCCCTGATTCACGCCGCGACGATGGTCGCCGCCGGGGTCTACCTCGTCGCCCGCATGTTCGGCTTCTACGCCCAGTCGACGACGGCGCTCGCGGTCATCGCCTTCACTGGCGGCTTCACCGCACTCTTCGCCGCGACGATGGGCGTCGTCAAGGACGACATCAAGCAGGTGCTCGCGTACTCGACCATCAGCCAGTACGGCTACATGATGCTCGGGCTGGGCGTCGGCGGCTACGTCGCCGGCGTCTTCCACCTGATGAACCACGCCTTCTTCAAAGCGCTCCTGTTCCTCGGCGCCGGGGCCGTCATCGTCCTCATGCACCACGAACAGGACATGTGGAAGATGGGCGGGCTCAAGGACAGAGCCCCCATCGTCTACTACACGTTCCTCGCGGGCGCACTCGCGCTCGCGGGCATCGTTCCGTTCTCGGGATTCTGGTCGAAAGACGAGATTCTCTACGACGCGCTCATCGTCGGCCTCGAACAGCCAGTCTTCCTCGTGGCCTACGCGATGGGCCTGATCGCCGTGTTCTTCACCGGCTTCTACACCTTCCGGATGGTCTTCCTGACCTTCCACGGTGAGCCCCGGACGGAGACCGCACGCAACCCCCACTCGGTCGGGTTGCCGATCAAGATTCCGCTCGCGACGCTGGGCGTGCTGGCACTGGTCGCCGGCGCCGCCAACCTCGCGCCGATTTACAAGCTCACCGGAGCCGAGATCACGTTCCTCGAGTTCTGGCTCGACGGCGAGTACGGCGGGTTCGCCGACCTGACCTACCACGCCTACCACGACGCCGTAGCGTTCGAGGAGGGCTACATCGGCTCCGAGACGATCACGCTCTTGCTCGGTGCCGGCCTCTCGCTCGGCCTCGCGCTCGCGGGCGCCGGACTCGCGTACATCCTGTACAACGTGCCAGAGCCCGTCCCGCACACCCAGAACCTGGGCAGCGCGCGAACCGTCCTGCGCAGCAACTACTACCAGGACGAGTACCAGGTCTGGCTCGCCGAGAAGTTCACGCTGCCGGTGGCTCGCGCCGCCGACCGGTTCGACCAGACGGTCATCGACGGCGTCGTCAACGGCGTCTCGAGCGTGAGTCTCTTTAGCGGAAGCCGCGTGAAGCGGTTGCAGACCGGTGTCGTGACGACCTACGCGGCACTGATCGTCGTCGGGTTCATCGCGTTACTCGTGGTGCTCGGCGTGCTCGGAGGGTGGTTCGTATGATGATCGAGACGCTACTCGCTGTCACGTTCGCGGGCGCGCTGGTGACGTTCCTCGCGCCCAATCGTATCGCCGGAAAACTAGCCTTTGCGATCAGCCTCGTACCGGTCGCGCTGTCACTGTGGCTGTTCACCGCCTTCGACGGCAGCGGCAACGCGTTAGTCGACGGTGGCGCGCTCGCGTTCGAGTCCCGGACGACCTGGATCGAACTCGGCGCCTACGAAATCTCGTGGTTCGTCGGGCTCGATGGGATCAGCCTACCGCTGGTCGTCCTGACGACGGTCCTCTCGACGCTCGCAATCTTGAGTTCGTGGACGCCGATCGACACGCGCCAGTCGCAGTTCTACGGCCTGATCCTGTTCATCGAGGCGAACCTGATCGGCGTCTTCGCTGCGCTGGACTTCTTCGTCTGGTTCATCTTCTGGGAGGCCGTTCTCATCCCGATGTACTTACTGATCGGGGTCTGGGGCGGACCGCGCCGGAAGTACGCCGCGATCAAGTTCTTCGTCTACACGAACGTCGCCTCGCTGCTGATGTTCGGGGCATTCATGACGCTCGTCTTCAGCCTCGACGTCTCGTCGTTCGCGCTCACGGAGATCACGCAGGCGATGCTCGCGGGCGGTCCCGAGGGCTTCGCCGGCGTCGCCGGTAGCACTGTCGCCTCGCTGGTGTTCATCGCGATGTTCATCGGCTTCGCCGTGAAGGTCCCCGTGGTGCCGTTCCACACCTGGCTGCCCGACGCTCACGTCGAGGCGCCGACGCCAGCGTCGGTGCTTCTGGCGGGCGTCCTGCTGAAGATGGGGACCTACGCCCTGCTCCGGTTCAACTTCACGATGTTCCCCGAGCAGGTCGAGCTGTACGCGGTTCCCATCGCGGCCATCGCCGTTATCAGCGTCATCTACGGCGCGATGTTGGCGTTGGCCCAGACAGACCTCAAGCGCATCGTCGCCTACTCTTCGGTCTCGTCGATGGGCTACGTGATCCTCGGCCTGATCGCGTTCACCCACTTCGGCGTCGGCGGCGCGACCTTCCAGATGGTTTCCCACGGCCTGATCTCGGGTCTGATGTTCATGGCCGTCGGCGTGATCTACAACGCCACTCACACCCGGATGGTCACCGACATGTCCGGGATGGCCGACAAGATGCCCATCGCCGTCGGCATCCTCATCGCCGGCGCGTTCGGCTACATGGGCCTGCCGCTGATGAGCGGCTTCGCGGCGGAGTACTTCATCTTCTTCGGGGCCTTCGGTTCCGAGGTGCTGACGTACGCGCCGCTGTTTACCGGCCTGGCGATGTTCGGCATCGTCATCGTCGCCGGCTACTTGCTGTTCGCGATGCAACGGACGCTGTTTGGCCCCTTCCGGCTCGAGACCGACTACGAGATCGGTCGCGCGCCGTTCCACGACGTCGCGCCGATGTTCGTGTTGCTGGGGCTGATCATCGCCCTCGGCGTCGCACCGGAGTTGATCTTCGACATGATCCTTGACGCAGTCGATCCGATCCTCGAACAGGGAGGTGGTGCCTGATGGTTAACGCACTCGTGCCGGCGGAGTGGCTCGCACTCGCACCGACGCTCGTGCTGGCGCTGACCGCCATGGTATTGTTCGTCTTCGACAGCATCAGCCCGCGGTCGACGAACCGTCCGGCGCTCGCTGGCATCGCCGCCACCGGCGCCATCGTCTCGCTCGCCATCGCGGTCTGGTTCGCCGTCGCGGGAACCGGTTCCGAGAACGCCGACGCCGGCTACGACCTCTGGTTCGTCGTCGGCGAATCCCAGGCCGGGGCCGGCGCCATCGACCTCTTCGGCGGCCAGATGGTCGTCGACCAGATGGCGCTGTTCTTCATGATCGTCGTGGCCGTCGTCACCGCGATGGTGGCGATCGCAAGCTACGACTACATGGCCGGACACGCCTACCAGGCCGAGTATTACTCGCTGCTCTTGCTCGCGGCGACCGGGATGTCGACGATGGCCGCAGCGAACAGCCTCGTCACCATCTTCCTCGCTCTCGAGCTGGCGAGTCTCCCTTCCTACGCGCTCGTGTCCATCCTGAAGACCAACCGCGGGAGCGTCGAGGCCGGTCTGAAGTACTTCCTGATCGGCGCGTTCTCCTCGGCCATCTTCGTCTTCGGGATCAGCCTCGTCTACGGCGTCACCGGCCACCTGCAACTCGAGGCCATCGCGGACGTCGTCACGGGCGAGGCCGAGCCAGGGTCGGGCCACGACGTCTCCGAGATGGGCGGCCTGCTCGGACTCGGGCTCCTGATGCTCATCGGCGGCTTCGCGTACAAAACCTCGAGCGTACCGTTCCACTTCTGGGCGCCGGAAGCCTACGAGGGGGCGCCGGCACCGATCTCGGCGTTCCTCTCCTCGGCCTCGAAGGCTGCCGGCTTCGTGATCCTCTTTCGCGTGTTCACGACGGCGTTCCCGCTCGAGGCGACGGCCGAGATCATCGGCCTCGAGTGGACCCACGCGTTCATCATCCTGGCCATCGCCACGATGACGGTCGGGAACTTCGCGGCGGCCACCCAGGAGAACGTCAAGCGAATGCTCGCGTACTCCTCGGTCGGACACGCGGGCTACGCACTGATCGGACTGGCGGGTCTCACCGTCGACGGCGGCGAACTCGTCCTCGGCGCCGCCATGATGCACCTGCTGGTCTACGGCTTCATGAACACAGGCGCGTTCCTGTTCGTCGCCCTGGCGGAGTACTGGGGCGTCGGCCGGACGTTCGAGGACTACAACGGCCTCGCGGCCCGGGCGCCCGTCGCCTGTGCCGCCCTGGCCGTGTTCATGTTTAGCCTCGCTGGCATCCCGCCCTTCGGCGGCTTCTGGAGCAAGTACTTCCTGTTCACAGGCTCGCTCGAGGCGGCGTCGGCCAACCCTGCGATGTTGATCGTCGCGGCCGCGCTGGTGGTCAACAGCGCGCTGTCGCTGTACTACTACTCGCGGCTCGTGAAGGCCGTCTGGATCGACGACCCCGTCTCGGGCGTCGATCGGGACTTCGGCGGCTCGCCGACGGGTCTGTACGCGGCCATCGTCTTCGCGGCCGTGATGACGCTCGTCCTGTTGCCCGGCTTCGGGCCGGTCGCTGACCTCGCGATCGACGCGGCGAGTGCGGTCGTCGTCTCCTGAATACCCGGTAGCTTTTACCCTGTTCGGTGGAAATCCGCGGTATGGTCTCCCGGCTCGTCCTCGGATGTGGGGACGTCGGACAACGAATCGTCGAGCGGCTGCCGGACTCGGCACCGCCACCCCTTCGATCGACCGCCGGCTCCACCACGACGGCACGCGGTCGCGAGACGTTGTTCGTCGTCTCGAGAGACGAAGACGTCGTCGAGACGCTTCGGGAGGAGAACGTGCGAGCTCGCCAGGGCGAGCCGTCGGAGCGGTCGCTTCTCGAAGGTCTCGAACTGGAGTTCGAATCCGGCTCGCCGGACCTCGTGTTCGTCGCCGGTGACGACAGCGGCGAGAACCGGCGGACGCTCGAGACGGCACGAGCGGTATTTCCCGACGCGATATTCGTGGCGTACGTGGGAGAGAACGAGTCCGAAGCGGACCGCCGGGCCGACAGGCGGGCCATCGAGCGCCAGGCGACACACGTCGTCGATTCGATCGAAACCGTCGTCGAGTGGGTCGCCGAGCGAACGGTCTCGCGGGGGGCCCAGAAGGCGATCGAGCTGCGGACGCACCTCTCTCAGATTACTGGAACGCTCGCGGTTATCGCACACGACAACCCCGATCCGGACGCCATCGCGAGCGCCGTCGCGCTGGTCGAACTCGCCGAGAGCGTCGGCGTCGACGCCGAGGCCTGTTACTACGGCGAGATTTCCCACCAGGAGAACCGGGCGATGGTCAACCTCCTGGAACTCGACCTTCGCACGCTCGAGCCGACGGACTCCCTCGAGGCCTACGACGCGTTCGCGCTCGTCGACCACTCCCGACCCGGCGTGAACGACCAGCTTCCGACGGATCTCGATATCGACATCGTGATCGACCACCACCCGCCGCGCGGCCCGGTCCCGGGCGAGTTCTACGACCTCCGCCAGCGCGTCGGCGCGACGAGTACGGTCCTCACCGAGTACCTCGAGTACTTCGGGATCGACGTCGATAGCCAGATTGCGACGGCGTTGCTCTACGGGATTCGCGTCGATACCAGGGACTTCACCCGGGAGATTTCACCACCCGACTTCGAGGCCGCCGCGACGCTCTGGGACGCCGTCGACTTCGCGACGCTCCGAAAGATCGAGTATCCGACCGTCGAGGGCGACACCCTCGATACCGTCGCCCGAGCGATCAAAAACCGCGTCCAGCGGGGATCGGTGATCGCCGCCAGCGCCGGACGCATCACCGACCGCGACGCGCTGCCCCAGGCAGCCGACCAGTTGCTCGCGATGGATGGCGTCGACACGACCCTTGTATTTGGATTTCGCGACGAGATGGTGTTCGTCTCGGCGCGTTCACGTGGGAACGACCTCGACCTCGGGGAGACGCTTCGCGACGCGTTCGACCAGATCGGAAGCGCCGGTGGGCACGCCGATATGGCCGGGGCGCAACTCGAGATGGGTGTCCTCGGCGACATGGAGGAGGGCACAGAACGCGAGTCCATCCTGAACATCGTCGAGGAAGTCATCACCGACCGCTTCTTCGAGGCGGTGGATACCCAGCCGGGAACCCCCGTCGGTATCTACAGCCAGACCAGCGAGATGCTGTTCGGCTCGAACGCTCTCCTGGACGAACAGCTCGAAGCCGACGCCGAACGCGACGGGTGAGCGGGGCTCGAGGCTTGCATCGACGGAACCGCGTGCGAGCCGACGAGTCGAACTGATGCGACGAACCCCAGAGAGGAGCGTTTTTTACGGCCGCCGACGATGGAACGAGCATGGACATCGTCACCGACAGCAAACCCCGTGTAAAGGACTACATGACGCGAGACGTGGTGACGGTCTCGCCCGACCAGACGGTTGCCTCGGTCGCCGAACGGATTGCCGAGAGCGAGGAACACAGCGGCTTTCCCGTCTGTGATCGCCGTCGGGTTGAAGGATTCGTGAGCGCGCGCGACCTCCTGCTCGCCGACGACGACGCACCAATCTTTCGGGTGATGTCCCGCGAATTGATCGTCGCCCACCCCGACATGAAAGTGATCGACGCCGCCAGAGTGATCCTCCGATCGGGGATCCAGAAACTCCCGGTCGTCGACGACGCCGGCAACCTCGTGGGGATCATCGCGAACGCCGACGTGATCCGGAGCCAGATCGAACGCGCGACCCCCGAGAAGGTCGGCAAGCTCATGCGGACCCTCGAGAACATTCACGAAGTCGAGTTGCGCCAGGAGCGCCGGATGATCACGCTGTCCGACCTGACGCCGACCCAGGGCCGAGTCTACGCGGACGAACTCGAGGGACGAAAGTACGAACTCGAGCGAGGGCTGGCCGAACCCCTCGTCGTCATCGACAACGCCGGCGAGTTGTTGCTCGCCGACGGCCACCACCGGGTGATGGCCGCCGATCGCATCGACCTCGAGAAGATGGATGCCTACGTGATCGTGGTCGATCAGCGCCTCGCGCTGGGAATGGCCGAGACGGCGAAAAAGGAGGGCCTCGAATCCATCCGCGACATCGAAGTGGTCGATTACGCGAGACATCCGCTGGTGGAGACGACCAAGCGATTGCAGTCGAGCGAGCAGTGAATTACACAGTAGCGACCACCAAGGGACCAGTGAGTGACCAGCGAGCGGTCGGAATCGAGAATCAGCGATCAGCAGAATTTTGTCCACGCCGCGTCGTCCTCGAGTATGCGAGAGGACGGTTTCCGTGATTCAGGTGACCCCGAAAGCGACCGCCGCGGCGTCGGCGACCCTGCTACCGCTGACGGCTCTACGACTGCTGACGACCCCATCGATGTCGACGTCGACGTCGACGCTGACAGCGACGCTCCTGGCAGCGACGACCACGCCCACGCGGACGCATCCGTTCGCGGCCTGATCGCAGACGAGGGCGCCTACCTCCTCCTCAAACACGACATGCCGAGCGGACCGATCTGGGGCGTCCCCGGCGGCCGAGCGCGAATCGGCGAGGACCCGCGAGACGCCCTCGTACGCGAGGTGTACGAGGAGACGCGCCTCGAGGTCGACGTCGGCGACCCGCTCGAGGCGTTCGCCTACACCTGGGCCGACGGCGAGCAGGGCACCGTTTCCGTGGTCTTCGAGTGTGCAGTAGTCGGTGGGACGGTAGACATCGAGGCGAACCCGAACGACGACGAACCCATTTCCGAGTACGCCTGGCTCGACCCCACGGCACTGGACGAGGTGCCGATGGAATCTGAACTCCGGCGACTCCTCGAGCGTCACGCGAACTGATCGCTCACGCTCAGCAGGTAGGCCAGAATCACGAGGGAGATGAGCAGGCCGACGAGGTTGAGCGTTACCAGGTCCAGGAGCGCGCTGAGTCCGTAGAGGACGAGCGCCCACGTCAGCGCCCATCCCTGCATGTTCCAGAGGCCGACGATGACGGCCAGCATGCCGACGTTGACGACGGTGAACACGAACGCGAGGAACGTACCGACGCCGCCGTAGGCGAGCAGTTGGAGGATCGGGATCCAGGCGAACAGGAATCCGAGGCCGCCGAGCACGCAGATGATCGAGACGCCGAGCGGTCGAGACTGTCCGCTCGTGTACGACGTGGTCGTCGACGAACGAGTGGAGTGGGCGGGTGGAGGGCGGGCACTCATGTTGTAATAGTAACTCTTTGCCGGTAAATATTTTCTGGATAATTGACTGTTCACGCTCGCTCGAGCACGGTTCCGAAACGCCGATAAAACACGAATCGCTCGAACGCCGTTTCGACGGCTTACTTGCCCTCGAACTCCGCGTCGTCCCCACTCATGAACGCGGTGATCCCCGTCATGAGGTCGTCGGTAGCCATCAGGTGACCGAACGCTGCGGCCTCGAGTTCGAGTCCCGCGTCGGTGTCGTCGCGGCCGGCGAGCATCGCCCGCTTGGTGAAGCGCTGGGCGATCGGCGGTCCGCCAGCGAGTTTCTCAGCGAGGTCGAGGGCCTCCTCGAGCAGTTCGTCGTTACCCACGACCTCGTTGACGAAACCGTAGTCTGCCATCGTCTCGGCCTCGTAGCGGTCGGCCGTGAGGATGATCTCCTTCGCGCGGCCCTCGCCGACGATGTGCTTGAGCCGCTGAGTGCCGCCCCAGCCGGGAATCAATCCGAGGTTGAGTTCTGGCTGACCGAGTTCCGAGCGCTCGGAGGCGATCCGGATGTCAGCGCAGGTCGCCAGTTCCATCCCGCCGCCGAGACAGTAGCCGTCGATGCCGGCGACGACGGGCATATCACAGGACTCGAGTTTGCCGAAGGTGTCCTGACCCTGTTTCGAGAGCTCGATCGCACCGAGCGGGTCGGCCCCGCCCGCGGCCATGCTCTGGACGTCAGCACCTGCGGAGAAGGCCTTCTCGCCCTCGCCGGTAATGAGGATCGCCCGCACCTCGTCGTCGTCCCCGAAGACGTCGATGGCCTCGCTCAGTTCCGAGAGGAGTTCCGAACTGATCGTGTTCATCCGGTGGGGCCGGTCGATGACCACGTGGCCGACCATGTTGCCGGGGTACTCGACGCGGATGGTCTCGAACTCGAGTTCGCCGTCGCCCTCCTCGTCGGGCCCGTAAAAGCTGCCCTCGTCCGCGAACTCCCGGAGGGCGTCCGAAGGCTCGTGTCGCGCCGCACCGCTCTCGTCGTAGGCGTCCTCGAGGGCCTCGAACAGGTCAGCGAGGCCGCGCTGATCGCTCATCTTCGCCGGGCCGTCCGGGAAGCCCGCGCCGAGTTTCATCGCCTCGTCGATGGCGTCCGGGCCGGCCACGTCGTCGTCGATCAGTTGGGCGACCTCGTCGGCCATCACGGCGAGCAGGCGGTCGGCGATCCACTCTTTCCCTTCGTCGGTCGGGATCTGGACGCCCTCGCCGTCCTCGTAGTCGTAAACGCCCTTACCGGTCTTCTTCCCGAGTTCCTCGGCCTCGACTTTCTCTTCGGTCATCGGGCACGGGGCGTACGCCTCGCCGAGGGTCTCGTGCATGTACTCCTGGACGTGTAGCCCCACGTCGAGACCCACCTGGTCGGTGAGTTCGAACAGGCCCATCGGGAGCCCCATGTCGAACTTCGCCGTCGAGTCGACCTCGGCGACGGTGGCCTCGTCCTCGTAGACCATCCAGGCCGCCTCGTTCATCAGCGGGACGAGCACGCGGTTCACGATGAAGCCAGGGCTGTCCTTGTGGACTCGAACCGGCGATTTGTCGACGTCCTCGGCGAGCGCCTCGATCACGTCGAGCGTTTCGTCGGCGGTGTGTGCCCCGGAGATGACCTCGACCAGCGGCATCCGGATCGGCGGGTTGAAGAAGTGCATCCCGCAGAACTGGTCGGGTCGATCGGTGACTTCCGAGAGCTCGGTGATCGACAGCGAGGAGGTGTTCGTCGCGAAGATGGCGCGGTCGGGCGCGTACTGTTCGACCTCGCCGTAGACGTCCTTCTTGATGTCCATCTTCTCGGGAACGGCCTCGATGACGACGTCGGCATCGGCGACCGACTCCTCCACGTCGACCAACGGCGTGATCCGCTCGAGGGTGTCGTCGGCGACCTCGTCGGTGATCTGGTCGTTTTCGGCCAGTTTGCCCAGTGACCACTCGATCTGGTCGTAGCCGTTCTGGACGAACTCCTCTTTTATGTCACGCAGGTTCACGTCGTAGCCCGCGAGCGCCGCCACCTCGGCGATCCCGTGGCCCATGTTCCCCGCTCCGAGAACTGCGATGGTGTTGATATCCTCCAGTTCCATGGGAACGTATGCGTCTGGCACCCGTTTCAACGTTTCCCTCTCGACAGGAACAACTGTTCTCGAGTTTAGTTCCGGTTACAAAGTTCTTTATCGTTCAGGCAGGAATCTAGGGCTATGGATTTCGGACTCACCGACGAACAACAACAGATCCGCGAGGAAGTCAGGCGCTTCGCCGAAAACGAGATCAAACCGGTCGCGACCGAGTACGACGTCGAGGAAAAATATCCCCACGACGTCGTCGAAAAGGCCGCCGAGATGGGCCTGACGGGCGCCTACATCCCGATGGAGTACGGCGGTGCGGGCTACTCGATCCTCGACACCGCCATCATCACCGAGGAACTGTTCGCCGTCGATCCCGGCATCGCGCTCTCGATTGTCGCCACCTCCTTCGGCTGTGAGGCGATCATGAACTTCGGGACCGAAGAACAGAAAGAAGAGTACCTGGAGCCTGTTGCGCTGGGTGAAGCGGTTTCGGGCGCCGCGATTTCGGAACCCGACACCGGCTCGGACGTCTCCTCCGTCTCCACGCGCGCCGAGAAGGACGGCAACGAGTGGGTCATCAACGGCAACAAGATGTGGATCACCAACGGCACGGTCGCCGACTTCCTCGTCGTCCTCACGAAGACGAACCCCGACGCAGAGGGCCGCTACAACGGCTTCAGCCAGTTCATCGTCGAGACCGACCGCGACGGCGTCTCGACCGAGAAGATCACCGGCAAACTCGGCATCCGCGCGTCGGACACCGCCGAAGTGATCCTGGACGACGTGCGCGTCCCCGAGGAGAACCTCGTTGGGACCAAAGACGCCGCCTTCCTCCAGCAGATGCAGTTCTTCGACGAGACCCGCACCGCCGTCGCGGCACAGGGCGTCGGCATTGCGAAGGGAGCCACCGAGGCCGCCCTCGAGTACGCCCAGGATCGCGAGCAGTTCGGCAAGTCCATCTCGGAGTTCCAGGCGATCCAGCACAAACTCGCTGACATGGCGACTAAAACTGAGGCCGCCCGCAACCTGACCTACAAGGCCGCCTGGAACGTCGACCAGGGCGAGGACATCACGCAACTGGCTTCGATGGCCAAGGAGTACGCCTCTCGTATCGCCGTCGACGTCGCCGACGAGGCCGTCCAGATCCATGGCGGCGCCGGCTACGTCAACGACTTCCCCGTCGAGCGTCTCTACCGTGACGCGAAGATCACCCAGATCTACGAGGGCACGACGGAGATCCAGAAGAACATCATCGCCCGCGAGATGCTCGGGAAAGGGTTCTAAGACCCACCTTTTATTCTGTCGTTCGAAAGTGCGAACTCTTTCGTGATGACGAAACGCCAAAGGCGTTTCGAACCACGGTCTGCTTCGCTGACGGCTTCACCGCACAGCGAAGTGTCCCTCGATAAAAGCTGGACGAAAAGCACTCCTCACTCCCGGTGGTCGCTCGTCGGCCCGCTCGCTTACTGCATTCGCTCGCGGTAGTGATGCTGTGATTGCCTGCCCTTCCCTGTTGAGCGAACGCGACGCGTTCGCGATGCTCGAAAACGCGCGTTTCCGTTGGAGCGCCCGCCTCTCGCTGTCGCTCGAGCCGCGCGCTCGGCCACTACCGTCTCGTCGGGTTGTGATTGCATCGTTCCTCGAGCCGGGAGTCGGGAACGTTCGATTACTCCAGTGAGGACGTATCGAAATCGGAGTCCGAATCACCATCGTCACTGTCCGAATCCGTGTCCGTATCACCGTCGTCGCTATCCGAATCTGAGTCCGTATCGCCGTCATCGCTGTCGGAATCCGTGTCTGTATCCGAATCCGTATCGCCATCACCCGTGATTCGGTCATCGAAACCGCTGTCGACGGCCGTTTCGCCCGGCGTTTTATTCGGTGTTGCACCCTCGTCCCCATGCACGTCATCGGCTATCGACGGATCCCGCTCGAGCACGTAGAACACCACGGGAGGCACGACGTACACGCCGATCGCGAGCACGGCGAAGAGCGAATCGACGAACACCAGGAGCGCGAAGATGGCGAACGCCGCCGCGGTCGCCGTGTGCATCCCCGTTCTGGTGTACTCGAGGTAGAACGTCCACAGCCCCCGGAACCATTCACGATCGCTCATGCGTCCGTTATTACTACGCGAACCAGTGACAACCCTCTTTCGAGGGATCCGCTACGCTCACCCACTGCCGACCCATGCCACCCCATCGAGCAATCGCTTCTCGACGAGAGCAACGACCAGTCCGCTCTGGACGGCCGCCACTGTCGTATCGCGACGCGGTGTGGTGCTCAACTTCCCGACAGCAACGAGGGAACCAGAGCGACGGTAGTCGCGGGAACAGCAAAAAGCCGAGCACCCGGCTGCGGAATCGACGACGGTCGTGCTTGCGACCGACGGCCGATGTTACTTATTGCAGAATGGTGCCAGTTACCCCGCACCATGGCAGACGAACACGAATGCAACCTCTGTGGAGCAACGTTCGATAGCGAAGAACAGCTACAGGAACACAACCAGGAGGAACACCGGGACGAGATGTAGTCGTTCAGGCGCTTTCACGCACTCTCGAGGAACGAGCGAAGCCGATCGAGGTACGCCTCCGGCTGGTCGACCATCACCCAGTGGTTCGCCCCGTCGAGGCCGACGAGTTCCGCGTCGGAAACGTCCGACTCGAGTCGTTCCGCGTACTCCATCGGCTGAAATTCGTCGTCGCCACCCCACAACAGCAGCGTCCGCGCTGTAACCTCGCCGGGATCGATCTCGGTCGTGTGGCTCGTGTTCGTCGCGATGGCGTTTCGCGAGAGCGAGACGATTCCTTCCTCGGAGTTCCACGGCGCGAGCATCCCCTCCAGGAACGCCTCGTCGGGATCGCCAGCGAGGGTGCTGCGGAAGATCTTTTCGACCATCTCCTGCACGTCGTCGACGCTCATCTCGTCGATGGTCGACGGAATACCGAGATCGACGATCGTCTCGATCGGCCAGGAGTCGTAGCTGACCGCGTTCGAGAGGACGAGTCGATCGACCGCCTCGGGTTCGTGGACGGCGTACCGGAGTCCGACGCCCCCGCCGAGGTCGTGACCGACGAACGTAACGGGGTCGACGCCCAGTTCGTCGAGCAGTCCGTCGATCATCTCCTCTTGGGCCCTGATCGAGCGGTCGAACCCGTCGTGCATCGCCGAGTTTCCGTACCCCACCATGTCGGGGACGATCACGCGGTAGTCGTCGGCGAGCGGTGGGGCGATTTCGCGCCAGAGGAACGAGGACGTCGGGATGCCGTGACAGAATACTATCGGCTCGCCGTCGCCCTCGTCGTAGTAGGCGACCTCGAGGTCGTGTTCGTCGACGGATACCGTTTCCGTCCGCTGCTCGGTCGTCCAGCGTTCGTACTCCATACCCTGTCGCGCTGCCACACCACTGTCAATAGTGCTTGGGCTTGCTTCCGCACGGGAGGGGACGACCGGAGTCGACGGGGACGAGAGCGGACGAGTTCTTTGAAGTTACGCCTTCTCGAGTTCGGCCGCGAGGTCGTGGATCGTCTCGATCGTCAGGTCGGGTTCGACGTCGTACGGGCCCCAGAGCGTGTCCTGTCGATTGATCCAAACACCCTGCATCCCGGCGTTCATCGCGCCCGGAACGTCCCACCAGCCCGCGCCGACGAACGCGACCGACTCGACCGAGACGTCGATTCGGTCGGCGGCGTGGCGATACAGTTCTGATTCCGGCTTGAACTGCTCGACCTCGTCCGCGCTGATCGTGTCGACGAGCAGGTTCTCCAGATCGGCGTGATCGACCAGCGACTCGAGCATCGCCTCGTTGCCGTTCGAGACGACGTAACAGTCGTACCCGAGGTCGCGAACGCGCTCGATCCCGTCGCGAACGTCGTCGAACACGGGCAGTTCGTGGTACGTCGAGAGCACGTCCTCGCGCTCGTCTTCCTCGAGGTCGACGCCGACCGTCTCGAGCGCGAATCGCAGGGCGTGGCGGTTCATCGCGTAGAACGTGTCGTACTCACCGATGGCGTTGCCGACCATCGCGTATGCTAGCGAGCGCTGGCGCCAGATCGTCGCGACGAGGGCCGGATCGGACTGCTCGAGGTGGGGCTCGAGGGCGTCGGCGACCCCCGAGACGTCCACGAGCGTGCCGTACGAATCGAACGCGACCGACTCGACCGCGTCGGGATCGAAGGACGAGGACATACCGTTCGATTCGCGGCCGACGTCGAAATAGCTTGGCTGGTCTGGTCGGCCACCGAACCTCTCGCCTGCGCCCCGTGCGACGACGCGAGCGGACGGTCACTTCGAGTCGGCAGCGCCCCTCGCGTGCCGAAGAGCGTGTACTGTGGCTCGCTGGACGGACCAAATCAGTCAGAGAGGTCGAAGCACTCGTCGCCGATCGTGGCTACGCGTCCGTCACGCGCTCGAGTTCCTCGGCCGCCCGGATCTCGGGTGGCTTCTCGAGGCGTTCGTCGACCGCCTTCCAGACCGGTTGCTCCTCGAGGAGGCCGTGGCGCTCGAGCAGGTCGTAGCCCTCGTCGGTCAATCCGTAGAACGTCGACGGGAGGTCCCGTTTCCGCTCGCCTTTCGGGAGCGTGATCTTCTCGACGACGCCGGCCTCGACCAGCTCCTGGAGGTGGTACTCGATGGTGCTCCGTTTGACGTCCGGATTGCGGTAGTCGAACTCGCGAACGCTGGGAGACTCCTTCGGGTGGCCGAGAATGTCGCTGAGCAGCGCCGCTCGAGTCGGCTGGGTGATGAGCCGTAGTCGGTCCCACTCCGTACTTTCGGCACTTGCGTCCACTGTCGACGGGTCGGGTGCGCGGGCGTCGTGGGACATGGCTATCGATAACTACGTCGACCGCCGGTTTAATCGTTTGGGTCCGAACTGTGACAGTCGTAACTGTACTGGTTGTAGCTGTACTGGTTATAACTGAAACGATTATAACTACACTGGTTGTAACTAGAACGATTCTAACTGAATCGATCGCTGTAACGTCGACCGCCGACCGAATCGACACCACTATTCCACGGCATTTCGTCTGATAAATACGACAATGGACGGAGACGATCGACTCGAGGCTGTCGACGACGTGCTCGAGACCCTCGAGACGACGGCCGACCGGTCGCTGACGCCGGAAGACGTGCAGGCCCTGAAGCGGGCCGTCTTCGAGGATCACGACGCGTTTACCCGCGTGCTCTACAGCGACCGATCCTACTTCGTCATCGGGAGCTACGGCGACGAGGAAGAGACGCGACTGGTCGCGGTTCGAGACGTTCTGGACGAGCGTCGGCCCAACGATCACGCGTTTCTGATGAAGGCGGTCCCCGAGTTCACGACGAACTTCGCACTCAAGTTTCACGTACTCGTCCGTCGAGTCGACACTGTCGTCGGCGTCTTCGAACACAATCGCGGCGGCCACGAGTGGGAAGCTGGAGCGCTGTCGCACCCGCCGCTGCGAGAGAAGACGTGGGCACTGAAGCGCGCGTACGAGGATCGAGAGGCCGAGTACGAGGCGTTCGATGCAATGATCGCCCACTTCTTCGAGTTGCTGGACGACGAAGGCCAACTCCTCGAGTGGTCGACCGAATCCGAACTCCGCGAGCGGACGGAGTCGATTCCGTAGTCTCACCGTCCCGCAGGAACCCTTTTTGTCCGCTGCCCCTTACTCCCGCCAATGAGAGAGTTCGTCTTCGCCCTCGAGTACGACCCCGGGACCAACCCCGTGGCGGACGTACTCGCGGACCACCCCGACGCGCGGATTCGGTCGCTGTCGTGTCACGTCACCCCCGACAGTCTCTGGCGGGTCGACCACGCGACCGGGCCGACCGAGGCCCTCGAGGCTCTCGAGGCCGCCTACCAGGACGCCGCCTACTTCGCGGACTGCCTCGTCAGGGACGACTGCGGAGCCTCCTGTGAGACCCAGGTGCTCGACCGCTCGAGCGACACGCGCATCGTCTACACGTTCTGGGAGCGGACGGAGGAGTGTACCTCGGTTCCTCACCTGGCGCTCGAGCACTTCGGGCCCGGGCTGCTGTTCGAGACCGACCGCGAGGGCCGGCGCCACCGCTGGCGGATCGTCCTCGGCGACGAGGCGCCGATCCACGACTTCTTCGACGCGCTCGACGCCGAGGTCGGCGAGTGTACCGGGATCGAGATGCTGCGCCTGACCGACGTGGACCCCGACCGCTCGCTCGATGCCAGCCCCGACGACGGGCTGGGACTATCAAGCGACCAGCTCGAGGCCCTCCGGGCGGCGGTCGAGGCCGGGTACTACGAGACCCCTCGCGCGGTCGAACTTTCGGAGCTGGCCGAGGCCCTCGAGATCCCGCGCTCGACGCTCTCCTATCGCCTCCGTCGGGCCGAGGCCGCCCTCGCGCAGTCGGTGGTCGCGAGCGACGACTCGCTCGAGGCCGTGCTGGCCGCTCGATAGCCGGTCGTTGAGGGAGCTGTCGCCTGCATTTTATTGCGGTTGGTCCCCGTCGTGACGTGCAGTCGACCCGGGTCGCAACGTGGGGTCGACCCACGCCGGCCGAACCAGAAGTTGGCGTGCGCCAAATAAGCGGTATAGGTGCCGGGACCGTACTCGCCAGTAATGAGTGATCGAGCCGTCGATGGCACCCGAACAGCCGAACTCGAGGTGCGGGTGCCGGAGATGGACTGTTCGTCGTGTGCGACGAAAATCGAACGGAGCCTGAAGGGAGTCGACGGCATCGCCGAGATCGATCCCGCCGTCGCCAGCGGCCGCCTCCTCGTGCGCTACGACCCGGACCGAACCGACGAGAGCGAGATTCGCGCACGAATCGAGGGCGTCGGCTACGACGTGGTGGTGTCGACCCGCCGAGACGACGGCGATCACACCGACCGGAACGGCGAACGAGCCTACGCGGTCCCGGGGATGGACTGTACCTCGTGTGCCAGCAAGGTCGAGCGAGCGCTCGCGGACCTCGAGGACCTGGAGTCGGTCGAGACACTCCCTGGATCGGGGCGCGTGACGGTGACGGTAGCCGACGCAGGTACCTCAAAGTCGGGCACCCAGTCGGCGTCCGACGTCGACGAAACCGTCGTCGCCGCGATCGAAGGCGCCGGCTACGACGCTCGCCCGCTCTCGAGTGACGACGGGAGCCCCGAGTACGAGGAGTCGACGCCGATCTGGCGAACCCGACGAGCCCTGACGACGGCGATCGGCGCCGTGTTCCTCGCGGTCGGGATGGTGCTGGCGTTCGTCCTCACGAGTGCGAACCCGATCGTCGCTACCGTGGTGGGTCGGGAGTTCGCCATCTCCCACCTGCTGTTCATCGCGGGGGCGGCCGTCGCCGGGACGCCGGTGCTGCGAAGCGGCTACTACTCCCTTCGGGCGCGGAGCCTCGACATCGACTTCCTGATGAGCGCCGGGATCCTGGCCAGCGTCGCGGCCCACCACCCCTTCGAGGGGGCGATGCTCGCCGTCCTGTTCAGCGTCGCGGAGTTGCTCGAGCGGTTCTCGATGGACCGTGCCCGCGACTCCCTGCGGGAGTTGATGGAACTCTCGCCGGAGACAGCGACCGTCAAGCGCGCGGACGGCGAAGAGGAGACCGTCCCCGCGGACCTCCTCGAGCCGGGAGACACCGTCGTCGTCCGGCCTGGCGAGAAGATTCCCGCCGATGGCGTCGTCCGCGCGGGCACCAGCGCGGTCGACCAGTCGCCGATCACCGGCGAGAGCGTCCCCGTCGACCGCTCGAGCGGCGACGAGGTCTACGCGGGGACGATCGTCGAGTCAGGCTACCTCGAGGTCGAAGTCACGAGCACGGCGGGCGAGTCCACGATCGCCCGGATCGTCGATCTCGTCGCCGACGCCGAGCGCGAACGGACGAACCGCGAGCGGATGGTCGACCGGTTCGCGTCCGTCTACACGCCGATCGTCGTCGTTTCGGCGGTCGCGCTGGCAGTTGGACCGCCGCTGCTCGTCGGCGCCAACTGGAACACGTGGTTCCTCCGGGGGCTCACCCTGCTGGTGATCGCCTGTCCCTGCGCGTTCGTCATTTCGACGCCCGTCAGCGTCGTCTCGGGAATCACGAGCGCCGCGAAAAACGGCGTGCTGATCAAGGGCGGTCGGTACCTCGAGGCGGTAGGCGAGAGTGACGTCCTCGCCGTCGACAAGACGGGGACGCTGACCACCGGCGAGCTCTCGGTGACCGACGTGGTCGCCCTAGAGGGAGCCGACGAGGCCGACGTGCTGGCCAGAGCAGCGGCCCTGGAACGGCGGAGCGAGCACCCGGTCGGCGAGGCCATCGTCGGCTACGCGGACGAGCGGGGGATCGACGGGAGCGCCGACGCGACGGTGACAGGCTTCGAGGCGCTCACCGGCCGCGGCGTCCGGGGCGACCTCGACGGCGAGCGCCACTACGTCGGCAAGCCGGACCTGTTCGACGGCCTGGGGCTGGACCTTGAGCACACGCACGTACGTACCGACGGTGGGTCCGGGGCCAAGGCCGAGGCCGAGGATAGGACCGGGGACCTCTCGCTCGCCGATATTTCGGGAACCGTCGACGCCCAACCCCAGTGTAGCCGCGAGGACTGCCTCGACCTCCTGCAAACGGTGGTCCCCCGACTCGAGTCCGAGGGAAAGACGGTCGTGCTGGTCGGCACCGACGACCGCCTCCTGGGGCTGGTCGCCGTCGCGGACCGGGTTCGTCCTGAGGCCGCGTGGGCCGTTTCGAAACTCCAGGAGCAGGGCGTTCGCGTCGTCATGCTCACCGGCGACAACGAGGGAACCGCCCGCGCCATCGCCGAAGCGGTCGGCATCGACGAGTACCACGCAGAGCTGCTCCCAGAGGAGAAACTCGAGGCAATTCGAGAGCTCGAGGGAGGCGATTCGTCAGGTGCCGAAAGAACCGTCGCGATGGTCGGCGACGGCATCAACGACGCCCCCGCCCTGGCCACCGCAAGCGTCGGCATCGCGATGGGGGCCGCCGGGACCGACACCGCCCTCGAGACCGCCGACGTGGCCCTGATGGGCGACGACCTCACCCGACTGCCGTACCTCTACCGGCTCTCGGGAACGGCCAACGGCGTGATCCGTCAGAACATCGGGTCGAGCCTCGCCGTCAAGGCGGTGCTGGCTGCGGGGGCCCCGTTCGGGCTGGTGACGATCATCCACGCCGTCGTGATCGGCGACATGGGGATGAGCCTCGCCGTGACGGGCAACGCCATGCGACTCTCGCGAGTGGAACCGGAGACGCCAGACGACGCTTCGTCCGCCTGAACCGGCCGATTATCCACGTTCGCGTAGTCGACCAATGGCGGTCCCAGCGACTCCGACGCCCGGCCGCCCGTCGATCCACCAAAGCACGATGCCGGCGACCAGGATGACCGCCTCGAGCCACAGCGTCGTCGCCTCGAGACCCGCGACGGCACCGAGGCCGAGGGGCTTGACTCCCGTGTACGCCGGCATGTGGGTCACCGGCCATAGCAGGAACCCCAGTTCCGCGTAGTCCCCGGACAACACGTGCCAGGGGAGATCCGCGAGAACGTGCGAGCCGTACCCGATAGCGACGGCGACCCCGAGGTCCCGCCGATCGGCTCGAGCAGCGAGGATCCAGGCGACGGCCACGACCGGAACGGCGAACAGGAGGGAGTGACCGACCGTTCGACCGACCTCGACGACGCCCGCGGCGGCCAACGGCTTGTCGAGCAGGTCGGCGAGGCCAGCCGTGAGGACGGCGACGAGCGCCGGTTCGTCGCGCGGTGGCTCACCGTGGCTCCACCGTGCGTACGCTGCGTAACAGAGGTAGCCGACGACGGGGTGGACGACGGGCTGCACGTATCGACCTTCTCCGCGACCGTTCAAAGAATGTGGCCGTCTCCGATGGGTCGATCCACCCGATGTCCGATCAGGTCTCGAGTCCGACCACCGTCGAGATGTCGACTTCGCCATTCGCCTTCCGCCAGAGGCGGTTGTTCGCCGAAACGCCGCCACCGTAGTCCGCTTCGACGATCGGTCGGGCGTACTCGAGCGGGCCGACGGCGTAGCTGTCCGTCGCGTCGTCGGGGACCTCGACGTAGTATCGAAGCGTGCCCTCCTCGACGGTGTCGTCGAAGGTTACGACCTTTCGATAGCCGTCGAGTACCTCGACGGTCACGTCGCCGGCGACGACCTCCCAGTCGACGGGGATCCGATCCCGAACGCGGACGGGTTCGTCGGCGTCCACGTGAACGCGAACCTGGCTCGTCTGGCCGGCGGTGAACAGCGAGGCGTCGGCCTCCCGGTCGATCTCGAGGTCGATCGGCGTGTCGCCGCCCACCTCGATACCGTCGTGGGCGATCGCCTGGGGTCCCGCGTTGATCCCGCCCGAGAAGGTGACGCCGTTACGAATCACGGCGGACCAGTGAAACGGCGTTCCAGTGGTCAGATCCGCGAGCGTCGCGTCCTCGGGTACGTCGGGACCGACGCGAGAGTAGCCGGTCTCCTCGAGAGCGAAGTCGTCGGTAATCTGCAGGAACCGGGTTCCGGCGTGATAGTGGCCCGCCACGACGGTGCCGTCGGTGTCGATGTCGAAGTTGTGCGCGCTCAGGTTGAAATCGTCGAACCCCTCGTAGGTCCAGTCGTCGTCGGCGGCTTCGTGTTCGAAACCTGATGTCTCTTCGAACGTCTGGTCAGTCGACTCGAAGAGGATCCAGTGGTCGAGTTCGGTAGTCGGTCCATCGTCTTCGACGGCGTCGCCGTACATGTCGAACGCTTCCCTGCTCGCGGGTTCGACACCGTCCTCGAGGAGCGTCGTCGAAATGCCGAGGTAGACGGGATCGGCGTCGCCATCGATCACCGCGTCGAGCGGGTCGGCGTCGACGAGGTAGTAGTGCCCGGATTCGCCGTCGGTACGGACGTACCCCTGGTCCTCGTGACTCGCGGGCGTCTCGTGACCCGCGACGAACACGCGCTTGCCGCCGAGGAGCGTCGGCGCGGGGACGGCGTGGTGCGCGCGGTCCATCTCGAAGACGCCCAGTTCCTCGAGGTCCGTCGGATCGCTCGCGTCGAGGATCCGCACGCCGGCGTTCCAGTTGGCGTCGTAGAGGACCGGGATCCCGTATCGAGGATCGTCCTGCACGACGACGTCGTGGGTGTAGTAGGCCCCGCCCTCGGTGCCGGTTTCGGGTTCACCGAGTTCGCTGTCGTAGTTCCACCAGTTGACGTGCTCGATCGTGCCGAGGTCGCGGTCGAACTCGAAGACGTTGATCCCGCCGGTGACGCCGTCCTCGCCGTGGGCGGTGAAGACGTACTCGCGGCCGCCGATCTGGTGGTACCAGGCGTTGTGGGGGCCGAGCACCCACACCGACAGCGTCGTCTGAGTGACGAGTTCCGGATTCCCCGGATCGGAGACGTCGACGACCTCGAGGGCCGCGCCGTCGGCCCCGCCGTCGTGGTCGTCCGTCCCGGTCGAGCCGTCGGACTCGTCGAATAGCGCGTTGACCGGTTGTTTCGAGCAGAACGCGTACTGCCCATCGTCGCTGAGTTTGACGTCCATCACCGCCGCCGCGTCGTTCTCGTTCCGGTAAAAGGCCAGACAGCCGATTTCGGCCGTCTCGAGGTCGTCACGGGATTCGGCGCGCGTGAAGTCGCTCACGTCGAATATCGCCAGCCCCCTGTCGGGCGTCTCGTCTCGCGAGGAGAAGACGGACGCGAACGCCAGGTCGTCGTGGACCCGGAATTCGCTGAATCCGCCGTAGTGAGGATCCGCTGGCTGTCCGGAGAGGGAAGCCGGCCCGACGCCGCCAGCGCTGTGGTAGCCGACGACCGCGGTGTTCGCCGCCGCGTCCCGTTGCTCGCCGTCGAACTGCTCGCCGGTGCCCCCGTTGGTCGACTCCTTGTGCGCCCCCGCGGTTCCGCCGACTGCGGCGACGCCCATCGCCCCGGCAGCCGCTCGGAGTACCGCTCGTCTGGTCTCGCTCTCGAGTGTGTCACGTGCTGGCATCGTATCCCTGCGACCCGTGGTACCATGGAACGCCTTTAGTGCGTTTTGACAAACGCGTCAACACCTTTCGCCGAACGGTGATCCGCCTCGATTTTGCGGACCTATCACTCCATCTATTGTAGTTATTCACTTCGAATAATATAGCTAGTCGTTCCGTCACGTCCTCGAGCGCCCGCCGATCGCGCCAGTTCGCCAACTCCAGTTAGTCGTCCGATTCGTAGTCCGCCCAGATGTACCGTGTCGCCAGACTCCGATGGGGTCGCCACGGTTCGGCGATTTCGCGCATTTTCGCTCGAGAGAGTTCCTCCCCGCCGTTGTACAACGCTTCGATTCCCCGTCGGACGGCGAGGTCGCCGAGCGGGAGCACGTCGGGGCGCTCCAGGACGAACAGGAGGTACATGCGGGCCGTCCAGTCACCGACGCCCCGAATCGCGGTCAGTTCCTCGCGCACCTCGTCGTTCGTGTGATCGGCCAGCCCCTCCCTGGTGAGGTCGCGCTCGAGAAACGCCTCGGCGGCGTTTCGGGCGTACTCGACCTTCGACCGGCTCAGTCCCGCCTGGAGCAGCGGTTCGTCCTCGACCTCGAGGACGCGCCTCGGCGTAATCTCCTGGTCCAGGACGTCGAACGTGCGCTCGCGGACGGCCATCGCGGAGGCCGTCGACAACTGCTGGTTGATGATCGAGACGAGGAGCCGTTCGTACTCGCTCATCGAGGAGTCGATCGGCGCGAGGTCGTACCGTTCGACGAGGTCGGCCATGATCGGATCGCGCCGAAGGACGTCTTCGGCTGCTGCCTGCGTCGACATTGACGGAAAGAAGGACGGAGCGGGCAAAAGGTCGTTGCTCGAGGCACTCCGGCCAATCCGTCTCCCGTTTCCCGCGAAAGCTACGGTTACTCGCCGTCTTGTCCCCCTCCCCCGCTCGTAATCGAACGCTGTGCGCAGATCGGCCGACTGAGCCATCCTATTTGCCGCTTGAAGACGAACTGAGACGACGAAATGGAGACCGACGCGGCGTCGATCACGGGGCAATCGCCGCCTGTCGACCGAAACAGTCCGGACGATTTGGGATGGTGGACGACGGCCGGACCGTATGGCCGACGACCACGCGACCGCCTGGGTGACGACCGACCCCGACCGCATCGAACGCTGGGCCGCCGACCGCCACGCCCGCCCCGTCGTCGTCGAGGAGGGCGGCGAGCGGACGTACACCTTCGTCCACCGGGAGAACGTTTCGCCAAACGGGAACCACCGCGAACTCGAGTGGGGCGCCTTCGCGGACGTCCTCGATCGGTACGACCTGGCGTTCGTCCACCTCGAGGACGACCCGAACCCGCAGGAGGTCGGGTACTTCGCGCTCACGTCTCGAGCGCGCGTCGCTCGACGAACCGGCATCGATCGACCGGCGCTCGAGCAGGCACTCGCCGACGAGGAGGCGCTAAAGATCGAGATCGATCCCGCAGAACCCGCTGGCGGAGAGTACCAGGACGAAATCGTGCCGATGGGCGGCGGCGCCGAATCGATCGATCACGAGGAGCCGATGGGTGGCGGCGTCGTCGTCCGCGAAGAACAGGCGCCGATGGGCGGCGGCGCGCGCTCGACGCCGCGAGCGGGCCGGCGAACGGAACGCTCGGAGGGCGGTGATCGACTCGGCGAGACCGACGAGGGAAAGCCGGTCGTCGATACCGCGGGGGAACGACTCGGCACCGTCGCCGGCGTCACCGACGAGCACCTTCTCGTCGAATCCGGGGCCGGGCTCGCAGAACGGCTCAGGGCGCGACTCGGCTGGGGACGCCAAGAAGAGGGCTCGGTTTCGATCGACCGTTCGAAGGTTGTAGACGTGACCGACGAATCCGTGATCGTCGCCCCGACGGAGTCGACTCGAGAATGAGTTGGGGCGCTACTCGAGGGTCCTTTTCCGGCGACAACTCGAGGGTCATTTTCCCGCGACTGCGCGAGATTCCCTTACTTTGAGCTACTCGAGGCTCTCTTCTTCCTCCTCCGGGCTATCGGGCACGTCGCCGTCGACGCGCCGACTCACGTCGACCTGGTAGTTCCCGAGGATGTCGCGGCCGAGGATGACCGGGTAGTCCATGTGACTGCGGTCCTCGACGCTCGCGGTGACGGTGTGCTGATTGCCGCCGACGCCGACGACCACGTCGACGACGGGGCGACTCTTCGAAGTCTTACTGCTGCCCGACTTCACCCGCGTGATCGACTTGATCGGGCCGGCGCCGATGTCGGCGGCCAGGCGCGTGTCGATGCTGGTCCGCGTCGCCCCCGTGTCGGACTTGGCGTAGACGGACTTCGACCCGCTGGTTCCAGAGAGGACGACCTCCTCGGTGTAGCCGATGATCGCGGCCTCGCCGTCCGTCGTGGTGAGCCTCTCGGGCATCGCAGAGGGCGTGGAGTCGTCAAGGTTCGCCGAGAGTTCCCAGACGCGCCCGTCGTCGACCTCCCCGCCCGCCCGCTCGATGGCGAGTTTCGCGATGTAGGGGGCCGGGCTGACGTGGGTCGCCTGGTAGAGGCCCTTGAATCCGGCCGTCGGATTGACCTCAAGGACGAACCAGCCGTCGTCCCCCTCGACGATGTCGACGCCAGCGTAGTCGAGGCCAACGATTTGGGCCGAGTCGACGGCGATGTCGGTGACTTCTTCGGGAAGTTCGTCGGTGGCGTCCTCGACCGATCCGCCGACGGCGACGTTCGTCCGCCAGTCGTTGTCGGGCGCGTAGCGGTACATCGCGCCGACGACCTCGTCGCCAACGACGTAGACACGGATGTCGCGGTGGCGCTCCCCGTCGCGGTCGATCAGCTTCTGGAGGAAGGCGTAGCGGTTCCCGACCTTCGAGTTGACGGGGTCGTTGGGGCCGACCTTCCAGGTCCCGCCCCCGTGGGTCCCGATCGCCGTCTTGTAGACCGCCTCCTCGCCGAACCGATCCCGGTTCGCGTTCAATCGCTCAGTGCTGAGCGAGAGGAAGACGTCGGGCACCTGAATGTCGGCCGACGCGAGCGCCGCCGCCGTCGCCAGCTTGTGTGACGCCGTCAACGTGGCCGACGGTTCGTTGAGCATCGGAACCAGCCGACTGAGGGTATCAGCCAGCCCGAGTTCCTCGCAGGGCTGTTCGGTGTTCGAGAGCAGCATTCGGTTCGCGATGACGTCGACGTCGGGCTCGAGGGTGACCGAGCCGTCGTCGACGCTGATCGTCGTGTTCTCCTCGCGAAGCCACGCCGTCTCGTGGCCCAGTTCCTCGACTGCGTTGAGAATCGCCTTCGACTCCTTGCTCGTGTGTAGACTCAGTACCCCCACCGTGACGGAATCGGCGGCTGTCATAATCGACGAAACTCTGGCTGCGCGGAAAAGCGTTATCAGTTCTCGCCGTCCGTGTGAACGGTTCAGCCCGTCGATCCCCTTGGAGAGAAGAACAGTTCGAGGGACCGATGGTTACGCGCGCTCGAGACGACGGACCCAGCGTCCAGGATCGTCGAGTTCCTCGCCGGTCGGCAGGTTGTCCGGATGGTCCCACACCCGACTCGCGAACGCGACGTCTCGAGCGCCGGTAACTCCCTCGAAGAACGACTTGCCGCGCTCGTACTGGCGCTGTTTGAGACCCAGCCCCAACAGGCGCCTGAACAGCCGCTGGATCGGCCCGCGCCCCTGTCGACGGGCGTCGAGTTTCCGCCGGAGGTCTGCGTACTCGTCGTCGAATGCGTGATCCATCAGCAACTCGGCGTAACCCTCGACGACCGTCATCGTGACGTCCAGTTCGCGGAACGCGTCCCGATTGAACGAACCTTCCGCGAGGGCGTCGATGCCTTCCTGCATGCGCGACTCGAGGTGGGTCGACAGCCACGGGGCGGCGCCGAACTCGGCCGCGTGAGTCACCTCGTGGAAGGCGATCCAGCGGCGGAACCGGTCGGAATCCACCTCGAGGACCTCCGCGGCCTTGAGGATGTTCGGACGAACGAAGTACAGCGCGTGGTCCTCGTCGGGTGTCTCCGCGAGCAACAGCGGGTCGTACTGGCCGAGGACGTTTCGTCCGAGAAAGGCGAGCAAGACGGTCATCGTCCCGGTGTTGATCGTCCGGGCCGCGCCGGGAAACGCGCCCAGTTGGGACTCCATGGGCGCCATCACGCGCTCGAAGGTGGCGATGTTGGCGTCGATCCAGTGGTGCCGATTCTGGATCTCGACGATCTCGGGAACGTCGAACTCGAGGCCCGCGGCCTCCTGGACGCCTGCCCGGGCGTCCCGGACGTCGCGAGCGTAGGCGGCTTCCTCGTCGGGCTCGAGGTCGAGCGATCCGGGTTCGGTCGAGGCCTTCGCGGCTTCGGCCGCGGCGCGCCAGTCGACTGCGTCGTCACCGGAAGCGCCGGCGACGGCGCGAACGCTGCGATAGAGATTCACACCTCGAGTAAGCGGACGGGAGCAAAAAGGGTTCTGTCGCGTAGCGGCTCGCGGTCAGTCGATTTCGCTCGAGTGATCGCCGTGTCGGCGGCGACCCGACTCGAGTCGCTGGTGGGCTGGTGATCGATCGAACCGACGAGCGTGTGGATCGATCGAGTCGACGACCGACAAAAGCGGTTCGCCTACGTAACGATGACGTCCGGCTCGTCCTCCGGCTCAACCGTCTCCTCCTCGTCGCCGCCGCGGAACTTCTTGACGGCGACGGCGATGCCGACCAGGACGACGAGCGCGACGACGACGCCGAGGGCGCTTCCCCTGCCGCCGTCGTCGGCCGCGGCTCCGTCCTCGTCCTGGTCGGTCGCGGATTCGAGTTCAGATTCCGATTCCGATTCCGATTCGGTCTCGAGACTTCCCTCGTCGCCAAACGGGAGTTTCTCGCTGAGGCTCCTGGGTCCGAACTGGGTTTCTCCGTCGAGGTGCAACTCGAAGAGGGTGATGTTTTTATCGCCCATACTGAGCCCCACAACGGGCGGTCATTTACCAGTTGTGCTGGTCGTCGCCGTGTGCTGGAGAGTCCGTGGCTACAGCGTCACTCGAGTACCAGACGACACCGGATAGTCAACAGATTCAAACCACGACCCTCCAACCACCCACTATGGAGTCACAGCCACGCGACGTTCTCGTTTCACTCCTCGAGACACCCTCTCCGTCGGGGTACGAAACCCGCGGCCAGCGCGTCTGGATAGACTACGTGTCACAGTTCGCGGACGAGGTCCGGACCGACGCCTACGGCAACGCAATCGCCGTCCACGAGGGCGAGCCCGACGACCTCGAAATCGCCCTGACAGGCCACGCCGACGAGATCGGCTTCATCGTGCGCTCGATCGACGACGACGGCTTCCTCAACGTCGGTCGCATCGGCGGCAGCGACCCCTCCGTCGCCCGCGGCCAGCACGTGACGGTCCACGCCGAGGACGGGCCCGTCGAGGGCGTGATCGGCCAGACCGCGATCCACCTGCGCGAGGACGACGACGAGCCAGAAATTTCGGACCTCTGGATCGACATCGGCGCCGAGGACGAGGAGGAAGCAGCCGAGCGCGTCGCCGTCGGCGATCCGATCACCTTCTCCTCGAGCGTCTCCTGGCTCTCCGAGACCCGACTGGCCGCCCGCGGCATGGACAACCGCGTCGGCACCTGGATCGCCGCCGAGGCGTTCCGCCGCGCCGTCGAGCACGGGACCGACGCCACGGTTTACGCCGTCTCGACCGTCCAGGAAGAGGTGGGAACGAAAGGGGCGAAGATGGTCGGCTTCGACCTCGAGCCGGATGCTGTAATCGTCGTCGACGTCGGTCACGCGGTCGACTATCCCTCTGCACCCAGCGAGAAGACGAGCCAGATGGAACTGGGCGGCGGGCCGGCACTCGGGCGCGGCAGCACCAACCACCCGGTGCTCTTCGACGCCCTCCGGACGGTGGCCGACGAGGAGGAAATCGACGTCCAGGTCGAGGCCCTCGGACTGGGAACCGGCACGGACGCCGACAGCTTCTTCACCGCCGCGGGGGCAATTCCCTCCCAGGTCGTGAGCGTCCCCAACCGATACATGCACACCCCGGTGGAAGTGGTCGATACCGAGGATCTCGAGGACATCGCCGACCTCCTGGGCTCGTTCGCGAGTTCGGCCCACGAGTTCGCGCCGTTTTCGGTGGATCTCTGATCGGCATTGACGTCTCGAGAGAGACGGAAAAGCCGCCCCGTTGGTCGCTCGAGAACCGACCGCAGTATATAAGCAGCGCCGTCGCCTAGCTCGGGTGCGTACCTTTAGTCCCCGACCGAGTAGACCCACATCGGGTGCGATGACCGTTCGGCGAACCCGGGTACGCGACAGCTGTTCGGCGGCTCGCGCCGCCACGACAGGTGGTGGACCTACGACCCACCCGCCCGGCACGAGGGTTAGCCAGCAGACGCGGCACGCCGCCACGGGATGATGCTGGACGTTAGTGTTCCGGGTGCCACTCTACTCTACGGGAGGCATCTCGTGATTGCAGGTTAGATTAGCTATCGTGCGGTGTCGTCGATCCAACCGACGAGATCCGAGACAATGCACTCCGCGACGTTTCCACCGAAGTAGAGGCTCATCGGATTCGCGGGAGCGAACCCCTTCTGAAAGTAGTGATCGAGACCCTCGTAGAACTCGACACGACTCCCATCCGCAAGGTCCACGGCTCGCCACTTCTCGAACTCGTCGTGGAACCACGCGGCGAGTTTCGGTTGTATCTCCTCGTCGGCTCGACCAGCCTTTAAGACGAAGCACGGGAGATCCAAACTGCTCGCCGTACTCGCGGGGTCGTAGTTTCCGACGCTACGGTGCCAGGTCCCCGGCCGTCCCCAGATTGTCTCGTCGTCGTCGTAGTCCCCCTCAGCCAGGCGTCGAACTGTCTCACGTTCGCGCTCGAGTTCGGCCTCCTGGTCCTCGCTGAGGTCGCCGTCCGGTTCGAACTCGTAGCGCAGGATCGCGAGGTCGTCAGGGTCGAGCGTCGAGTCGGCCCGTGCATCGAGAGCGACGACGCCCGCAACGCCACCGTGACGAGCGGCGGTTCTCGGGGCACACATCCCGCCCTGGCTGTGCCCCGCTACGAATACGGCGTCTTCGGCTACCTCGTCGGTCGCAGCGAGTTCGTCTACCGCCGCGATTGCGTCGTCGACGACGACGGTGTCGAGCGTGTAGTTCTCGTCCTCGACGTCGTGTTCCGCGAGCCGCTTCTCGTACCGGAGCGTTGCGATCCCCTGGCTGGCGAGGCTCCACGCGAGGTCTTTGAGAATCTTCGACGCGCCGTCGGTTCCGTCCAGATCATGGATGCCGGCGCCGTGGACGAGCAGAGCGGCCGGGAACGGGCCGGTACCGTCGGGAACCGCGAGGACGCCCTCGAGGTTCACGTCCCCGGCCTCAACAGTCACGTTGCGCTCGCTGAATGCGTTCCTGTCGACGTACTCTGGTACCTCGTACGTGGGGGAGAACGAGAACCCCGTGATGCCGGTGGGGTCGTCGATATCGATACTCGCCCGTTCGGTACCGTCCTCGAATTCGAGTGTGACGTTCGTGCCGGTTTCATCCACGTCCACCTCCACCTCGCCCACACCCTCGAGATCGCCGTACTGAGCATAGAGCCCTAGCCAGTACAGTTCGAGTGCACCCTCGGCGTCCATTGGCTCCTGAAATTCGTCGGGGAACGACTCGACGACCGCCGCTCGACCGTCCGCAGTGAGCAGGTTGGTCGCCTGAGCGAACGACCCGTCCCCAAACCGCGTAACGAACTCACGTACCGTATCCTCGGCGTTTCTCGAGGGAACCATCGTACAAATCGTGATTTGCAGAAGCGAAAATAAATACTTTGACAAGTTCGTGAGACGCTTCTCCGCTTCGAGCGCCGATCCGAGACTGCACCGGGTCCGTTATCCTTTAGCGCCCGCGGGTCAAATCGCCTCCAATGACCGCGCAAACCGTCCAGCAGGGGGACCTCGTCACCGTCATCGGCCTCGAGGTGCACGTCCAGCTGGAGACGAACACCAAGATCTTCTGTGGCTGTTCCACCGACCCCGCCGACGGCCCCAACGAGCACGTCTGTCCCGTCTGTCTGGGCCTCCCTGGCGCCCTGCCCGTCCTGAACGAGGCGGCCGTCGAGGCCGCCGTCAAGATTGGCAAGGCCATCAACGCCGACATCCCCGAGGAGACGCGCTTTCACCGGAAGAACTACTACTACCCCGACCTCCCCAAAAACTTTCAGATTACGCAGTACGACGAGGCGATCTGCCAGGATGGCGAACTCGAGGTCGCCGTCGAGGGCGAGCGCCGCGAAATCACGATCGAACGCGCCCACCTCGAGGAAGACCCGGGGAGCCTCCAGCACGTCGGCGGCAGCATCGACACTGCAGACTACACGCTCGTCGACTACAACCGCGCCGGCACGCCGCTCATGGAGATCGTCACGGCCCCCGACTTCCGGAGCCCTCAAGAGGTTCGGGCCTTCCTCGCGGAACTCGAGGAAGTGCTCGAGTACCTGGGCGTCTTCGACGCCGAACGCGACGGCAGCCTGCGGATCGACGCCAACCTCTCGATCGTCGACGGCGAGGAGGTCGACGGCGACGGCTCGATCGGCCGCGAGGCACTCGAGACGGCCAACCGCACCGAGGTAAAGAACATCTCGAGTCACAAGGGCGCCGAGAAGGCGCTGGCCTACGAGGAGACCCGCCAGAAGAACGCGGTTCGGCGCGGTCGCGAGGTCGAACAGGAGACCCGCCACTGGGACGAGAGCCGCGGGATCACGGTCTCGATGCGCTCGAAGGAAGCCGAGAAGGACTACCGGTACTTCCGGGAGGCCGACCTCCCGCCGCTGCGGGTCTCTCACTGGAAGGACGAGATTACGATTCCGGAACTTCCCAAGGCCCGTCGCGAGCGCTTCGGCGAGGAGTACGGACTGGGCGAGGAGGCGGCCTCGAAGCTCACCTCCACGAAGCAGGTCGCCGATTTCTACGAGGACGTCGCCACGGAGTTCGACCCCGACCTGGCGGCGACCTGGGTCGCCGACGAACTCCTCGGTGAACTCAACTACCGCGACATGTCCGTGACGGATCTCGAGGGACGGCTCGACGAGGTCGCCCGACTGGTCGAACTCGTCGCGACCGACGAGATCACGGCGAAGAACGCGAAGGAGGTCGTCCTCCGCGGGATGCTCGACGACGGCGACGATCCGGACGCGATCGTCGAGCGCGAAGGGCTAGGCAAGACCGACGAGGACGAAGTACAGACCGCCGTCGTCGAGGCCATCGAGGAGAACCCCGATGCAGTGGCCGACTACGAGGCCGGCGAGGGCGGCGCAATCAACTTCCTCGTCGGACAAGTCATGCAGAAGACCGGCGGGAGCGCCGATCCGGGCGACGTCAACGGGTTGCTTCGGGCCGAACTCGAGAACTGAGAAGGACTGAAACGCGGTTCGAGTCCGCTTCGGCGCTGTGGCGGGTCGGGCGGGAATCGGAGCCGGGTTCGTTCTCGATTGATGCAATTCTTGTGTCCCTTCCAAACGTACACGATTGTCTATACGAAACGGGTGAGTAATGGCCTGTTCAGAAGACCCCGTCGTCGTCCGCTGTACACACTGTGAGTTCGTCCACCGGTCGGCGCTGAAGCCCGACTCGTGTCACATCTGCGGCGGAGAGCTGTAAGGCACGCGTGCAACCGTCGTGACGCTACTCACCGGACCGATCACGGCCGCTGACGGCTAGTGCTCGGCTCTCATCGTAACAAAGGGAACCGGATGCCCGAATGCTCGTGCTTTCCAGCACTCTATCCTCGTCTTCCCTCACTCAGTCACTCGAGGGTCGAAATTCGAAGCGCGCACCGCCTTCGTCGCTCTCCGCGAGTGCCACCTCGAGTCCGTGCTCGTCGGCGACTCGTGCGACGATCGTCAGGCCGATACCCGACCCGCTGTATCCCGTAGTAAATCCGTGTTCGAAGATTCGCTCTCGCGTCGACGCGCCGATACCTGAGCCGGTGTCCTCGACGTAAAATCCGTCCGCCAACGGACCGACCCGAACCGTCACGTCCGCCCCACCGTGGCCGATCGCGTTTCGAAACAGGTTCTCGAAGAGCGCCTGTAGCTGTCCATCGTTACCGGTCACGGTGCAGTCGACGACCTCGAGGGTAGCGTCTTTCGTCTCGACCATCGTCCAAGACTCCCGGGCGACCGTCTCGATCGAAACCGGACCGTGGTCGACCGATTGCAAGCCGGGGCGAGCCAGTATCGTCAGGTCGAGGAGGAGATCGTCGATCCGTTCGAGCGCGTCCGAAATGCGATCCAGGCTGTCTTCGTCGCCGGTCTCGCGGTACAACGCGAGTTCGCCGAACGCGATCGATAGCGGATTTCGGAGGTCGTGAGAGACCATGCTCGCGAACTGGTCGAGTCGCTCGTTCTGTCCCTCGAGTTCAGCCGCCGTCTCGCGGGGTTCTGTGACCTCCTGGGTGAGCAAGACGCCGTAAAGCTCGTCCTCGATCGTGACCGGTTTCGTCTCGACGTGGTGAACGCGCCCGTCGTACTCGATATCGAAAGAGCGCGACGTTCCCTCGAGCGTTTCGCAAAGTTGGGGTTCGAGCCGAGAGCCGGTTTCGTCGGGGAAGAGCTCGTCGAGTGATTCACCGACCATCTCGGCCGTCGGTTTTCCTGAAAACGGGAGGGTGCGCGGTCCCACAATCCGGTATCGGAGGGAGTCGTCGAATAGTACCAGGACGCCGTTGGGGACGTTTTCGATGACGTGCCGATGGCCGTCCGATGGCGGTCGCAACCGCTTCGTGTCGGGAGAGGGTTCGGGGGTGATATCACGATATTGGGAGGCATTCGCATAAAAATAGCGGCTGTGGCGTCGTACTCGTCGCGACCGTCGAGAGGCGATTCGTACCGGACGATGGTCGTCTCCGTGCGGCCTGGGGAGGGGGTGGTGGGGTGGAGTACGAAACGCGAGGGCTGTGACACCTCCCAGAACGGTCCGTCACAGTTACGGTCCCGTTCGTGATACTCGAGGTGTGGACCGAATCCTCGTTAGCACGGTCGTCTATCGCTCGCCCGGGGAGGTTTTCCCGTACCTGGCGGACTTCTCGCGGTACCCGCGCTACGCCGACCACCTCGAGTCAGTCACCGTCGATGGCGACGGCGGTCCAGGCACGCGCTACGACCTTCGGCTGGCGTGGTGGAAGCTCAGCTACACGGCGCGATCGGAGGTCACCGACGTTTCGGCGCCGACGTCACTCGAGTGGCGACTGACGAAAGACCTCGACGCCGAGGGCGAGTGGCGCGTCGAGCCCGCGCCTGACGCGGCGCCGCCGGGCGAAGAGACCGCCAGTCGTCTCTACTTCGAGGCCGTCTACGACCCGCACTCGGCCAGCGAGGACGCCGTCTCGCTCCCTCGATTCGTCTCGATGGGGTGGGTAATCGACAAACTACGGCCGCGGCTGATGAACGAGGCCCGTCGCGTCCTCGAGCGCCTGGTCGCGGACGTCGAGGGAGAACGTCGGTCGATTGAGTTGACCGTTCACGAGGGGCCATAGCGGGCTCGAGGCTCCAGGAGCGGCATTCGAAAAGCGTGTGCGATGGCGATGGCGGTGGCGGTGACGGCGATAAGTAGGGGTGAGAATGAGAGTGTGGATGAGAGTAAGAGCGAAAGCGAGACGAAGAGGGTGTGTTCGTGGCGAGTTACTCCCCCGAGTCGCCGCCGTAGCGCATGAAGCCGTACACAAGCGAGAGTGTCGAGAGGACGCCGGCCAGCGTCGCGACGAGGAGCGTCCAGGCGGCGTCCGGAACCACCGAGATGGCGCCGCCCTCGCCACCCCCGCCGGCTCCTTCGGCAACTTCGATGCTGCCGGTCATCCCGACGCTGACGTGGGGTTCACAGATGTAGTCGTAGGTCCCTTCGACGTCGAACGTGTGTTCGTACGTTCCATCCGATTGGAGGTCGGTGTACCCTTCCCACTCGGCATCGTCCGGGATCTCGCTCGGGGCAACGTTGTGGTCGGCGTCACCGACCCACTCCCAGACGACCGTGGTACCGGGTGCGACCGAGAGGCTGTCGGGGACGAACTCGTTGTCATCAACCTCGACGGTTTCAGTGGCGCCGCCTCCGCCACCACCGCCTTCGGATTCGTTCCCCTCGCCTTCGCCGCCTTCGGATTCGTTTCCTTCACCACCGTCTTCGGACTCGTTGCCCGCCCCGCCGTCATCCTCGGTCGTTTCGTTACCGTCCTCGGTGTCAGTTTCGTTGCCGTCATCGGTATCCGTCTCGTTGTCTTCCTGTGCGAGTGCGCTCGCACTCACGCCAGTGGCGACCGCCGTCCCCGCCGTGCCGGCGAGAAAGAGTCGCCGTGAGAGTCGTGTCTCGTCCTCGGATGGGTTCATACCAGGGGGTTAGCAACGCCCGGTACTGAAATCTTCGATTCCATCGTTCGTCACTCGCCACGAATGTTGCCGCCTGTACATACGAGAACAGTGCAATCTGGACATTGGTATAGAAATTATAGCGTAGACGTTCGATTTCTTGAGGCGAGAAGGCGTCTCGAGACGGCTCGCGAGGAGGAATGTACGAGTGGTGATGGTACGCCAGGAAGGAATCACGCACGAGTGACGACACGCGACGACTGACAGATGAGGACACGCGAATCGAACCGAAAACCGATCAGTAGCGGTAGTCGTGCTCGCCGGTCTCGGACTCGAGGAACGCCGCGAGCAGGTCGATGGTCGCCGCGACGTCGTCGACGTGGGCCATCTCGGTCACGGTGTGGAGGTACCGCGTCGGGATGGAGAGCGCGCCGACCGGCTTTGCACCCATCGTATTCTGGAAGCCGGCGGTGTCGGTGCCGCCCGCGGGCAGGATCTCGAGCTGGTGGTCGATGTCCTCGTCCTCGGCGACGCGCTCGAGTCGGCGGTGGACCTTCGGGCTGGTGATGACGCTCCCGTCCTTTAGCTTGATCGCGGCACCATCGCCGAGGCGGGTGACGTGTTCGGCGGCCTCGAAGCCGGGGACGTCGTTGGCGACGGTGACGTCCAGCGCGATGGCCAGGTCGGGGTCGACGTCCACGCCCAGCGCCTTCGCCCCGCGGAGACCGACTTCTTCCTGGACCGTGGCACAGAAGTGAATCGTCACGTCCGGATTCTCGATCCGGCGAGCGGCCTCGAGCATGGCGAACAGGCAGACGCGGTCGTCGAGCGCCTTGCCGGTGACGGTCTCGCCGACCCGCTCGGTCGACTGATCCATCGTGACGAGGTCGCCGACCGAGACGCGCTCCTCGAGGTCGTCCTTCGGGAGGCCGGTGTCGACGTAGACGTCGTCGACCTCGGGGGTCTTCGAGCGGTCCTCGTCGCTGAGGGTGTGTGGCGGTGGCGAGCCGATGACGGCGGGGAGGTCGCCGTCCTCGGTGTGGATCGTCACACGCTGGGCCTTGAGGACACGAGCGTCCCAGCCGCCGAGGGCGTCGAGCTGGAGAAAGCCGAATCCGTCGTCGTCGCCGGCGACGTGTTTGACCATAAAGCCGATTTCGTCCATGTGGGCGGCGACGGCGACGCTGTAGTCGCTCTCGCCCTCGATGGTGCCGACGACGTTGCCCATCGCGTCGATGCGCACGCGGTCGACGCTGTCCTCGAACTCGCGCTCGACGAGAGCGCGAATCCGGTCTTCGTACCCCGGGACCCCGCTGGTCTCGGTGAGTTCGGTCAGGAGGTCGAGATCGAACGGTTGAGACATATCCGAGTCTGTCGCCCGAATGCGCATAAGTGCGTGGGAACGGGTTCGGCGTGCCGGTTTCCGGTTCGAACGAACCGACGCACTCACGACGCTCGAGACGTGAGATCCGGTCGATGCAGGAAGACAGGGTCGTCCTCGCGCTGGCGTGTCTGTTTGTCGTGACGCTGGGAACGGTGTACGTCCTCGAGAGTGCGGTGCTCTGGGTGTTCTGGGGCGCGACGATGATGGCGCTATCAGGGGGACTGTTGGTTCGCTCGAATCGAGAAACGTAACGGCCGACGAGGGGCGTTGAATCACGCGGCATGCGGAGGGAGACGCTATCGTGATCGGCTACGAGTTTTATAAAATCGAGCACACAACGTACGCCATGGACATCGCCGAGAAGTTCGGTCGTTACGCGAATTGGGTGGGAGACACGTCCCCATTTTACGCGCGACTCGCCGATTCCGTCGTCGACGACGACCGACTCCTCGGCATCGCATCGGCCGCTCGCGAGGGGCAACCCGAACCGGAACTCCTGCTCGCGGCAGTGCACTCGCTACTACTGGCCGGGCGAGACCACCCGCTCGCCCAGTTTTACCCCACCTGCGAACGGAGCGGAAGTGCCGGCGACCCGGTCGATTCGTTCCGAGATTTCTGCGTAGCAAACGAAGACCGACTCCAGTCGATCGTCGCTACTCGTCGCTGTCAAACGAACGACGTCGGCCGCTCGGCGGTCCTCCTCCCGGCGTTCGAGCACGTCGCCAGGACGTCCGAATCCGACGCGCTGGCACAGGTCGAAATCGGGGCGAGCGCGGGGCTCAACCTCAACTGGGATCGGTACCGGTACGACTTCGACGGCGCCGGCAGGTACGGCGAGACGGACTCACCTGTGACGATCGCGACGGCCGTCCGCGGCGACCGGGACCCCCCACTCCCTCGAGCGTTCCCCACGGTCGTCCACCGGCGCGGGGTCGACTTGAATACGCTCGACGTAACCGACGACGAAGACGCGCGGTGGCTGCACGCGTTGATTCACCCGAATCGAGACCGGCGGCACCGGCGACTCGCGGCGGCCATCGAGATGGCGAAGACGAACCGGCCCCCGCTCGTCGAGGGCGACGCGCTCGAGGCGCTGCCGGCGCTGCTTTCGGACGCCCCCGATGGCGTTGCCCTCGTCGTATTCAGTACGCACGTTCTCTACCAGTTGGACGCGGCGACGATAGCGAAACTTCGGTCGATCCTCTCCGATTATAGCTCGGAACAGCCGATTCACTGGCTCTCCATAGACCCCAACGAAGAACTCGGGGAACCCACCTACCGATTGGTGATATTCGAAGACGGGAACGTAACGGAGGCAAAGATCGCACGCTTCGAACCGTATGGCCGCTGGGTGCAGTGGCTGGATTCGTGACATCGTAGCCGACCGTACGCGAGCGACCAGAATCCGACGGCGGCGACTCGAGGTCACCTCGAAGAAAAGTCACTCGGGCCGCAACGAGTCGATCACGCGGCAGGCGTTCTTCGAGAACGCGCGGCGCAGTTTGTCCGCCGATACGTCGAGGGTCAGAATCTCCATGATGGCCACGTTCGGGTGCCAGTCGGGCGCGCCGCTTCCGAAGAAGACGCGGTCGGGATGCTCGAGCAGCGCTCGCTCGAGGACCTCCCGGTAGCGAATCCCACTGGTCTCGAGGTAGCAGTCGTCGACGGTCTCGAGCAAATCGAGGAACGCGTGGGCCGACGACCGACTGACCGAGGGGCCGCCGCCGTGGGAGACGATTGCCGGAAAGCCCCGGTCCAGAAGGGGATCGACGAGGGCTGGCGGCGGCGCGTCCTCGCTGCCACGGACGATTACCGGCAGGGACGCGGCCTCGAGTTCTGCGAGGACGGCCTCGTCGGGGACGCCGTCGACCGCCGGGTCGAGGACGAAACCGTGGAACCGGTCGTCGTAGGCGTACTGCTCGACGTCCTCGGGAGTCGTGTGAAACGGCTGGCGGCGGCTCACGGCGTTTCGGAACCGCCCCGTTCGATCGGTCTCGAGCGCGTTCACCCCGTTGATGCGGGCGAAGGCGACGAACGGCCGCTCGACGCTCCGACGAGCGACGCCGTTGTTCGCGGCGACGTAGGACTCGCCGGGCCTGGTTCCGGGAAAGACGACCGCCCGAACGATGCCGGCCTGGTGCATCTCCCGTTCCATTCGGTCGGGTGTCGCCGGGGGCACTCGAGTCGACGGCTCGCCCCTACCGTCCGGGGACAGCCGAGCGTGGACGTCGACGACGCGGAAGTCGTGTTCCAGCTCGAGCATTCGCCCGTGCGTTTGCGGTCGACACACATGGGCGTACCGACTTCAGCCGTCGGGCGGAGCGAGAGCAACTGAACGTCGGGGAGACGAGGCAATTCAACGTCGGGCGAGGTGGGAACGACCGAGCGAGGTGGCGTGTGCATCCGTCACACAATCGCCAGAGGGAAGCACGGTGGCACCGAAATACTTTTATAGAAGTGCTGACGATACAAGTAGTGAGGTTTCACACATGGCACAACAGCGACGCATGGGCGGACAGCCTATGTTCATCTTGAGCGAGGACAGCAACCGAACGCAGGGCCGCGACGCACAGTCGTCGAACATCATGGCCGGAAAAGCGGTCTCCGAGGCCGTACGCACGACACTCGGCCCGCGCGGCATGGACAAGATGCTCGTCGACTCGAGCGGGAACGTCGTCATCACGAACGACGGCGCCACCATCCTCAACGAGATGGACATCGAACACCCCGCCGCGCAGATGATCGTCGAGGTCGCCGAATCCCAGGAAGAGGAAGTCGGTGACGGCACGACGACGGCGGCCGTTATCGCCGGAAATCTGCTCGCCGAGGCCGAGGACCTCATCGAACAGGACGTCCACGCGACGACCATCGTCGAGGGCTACCACGAGGCCGCGCGCATCGCCCTCGAGGCCATCGAGGACCAGGTTCTCGACGTCGACGTCGACGACGAACTGCTCGAGCAGGTCGCCGTCTCGAGCATGACCGGCAAGGGAACCGGCGGGCTCCAGACGGAGACGCTCGCCGAGACGGTCGTCGGCGCTATTCGCCAGGTCAACTCCGACGAGGGCGTCCAGCGTGACAACGTCGAGATCCACACCCAGGTCGGTTCGTCCTCGAACGCGACCGAACTGGTCAACGGAATCGTCATCGACGAGGAGCCGGCTCACGACGAGATGCCCACGAGCGTCGAGGACGCCTCCGTCGCCATCCTGGACGTCGAACTCGGCATCCGGACGGGCGAAGTCGACGCCGAGTACTCGATCGACTCGATCGACCAGCTCAACGCCGCGCTCGACGCCGAGGAGGACGAACTCCGTCGGTACGCCCAGGACGTCATCGACAGCGGCGTCGACGTGCTCTTCACGACCGACGACGTCGACGACCGCGTCGCCTCGCTGCTCGCCAGCGAGGGCATCCTCACCTTCGCGGACATCACCAACAAGAAGGCTCGCAAGGTCGCCAACGCGACGGGTGCCCGCCGGGTCGGCGCCCTCGAGGACCTCTCGGAGGACGACTTCGGCCACGCCGACCGCGTCCGCACCGAGGCCTACGGCGACGACGACCTCGCGTTCGTCGAGGGCGGCGCGGCCGCCGAGGCCGTCACCGTCTTCGTTCGCGGCGGCACCGACCACGTCGTCGACGAACTCGAGCGCGCTATCCAGGACGCCCTGGACGTCGTCACTGCGGCGCTGGACTCGGGCGAGGTCGTCCCCGGTGCCGGCGCGACCGAGATCGCCATCGCCGACGAAATCCGCTCGGCCGCGGCCGGCATCGAGGGCCGCAAGCAGCTTGCCGTGACGGCCTTCGCCGACGCGCTCGACATCGTTCCGCGCACGCTCGCGGGCAACACGGGACAGGACCCGATCGACGCGCTGGTCGACCTCCGCGCCGCCCACGAGGCCGAGGGCCGCGCCGGACTGATTACCGACGGCGAGACCGTCACCATCGGTGACCCCGTCGAGCACGGTGTCGTCGACCCCGCCGACGTCAAGCGCGAAGCCGTCGAGAGTGCCACCGAAGCCGCAACGATGATCGTCCGCATCGACGACGTCATCGCCGCCGAATAACGCCCTCGCGTTTGTTTTACCGTTTTTCGCGACCGTTCGCGTCGTCCGATGGCAGCCGATAGTGTTATGTTGTGACATACCATACGTAAATGTATGTCCCATCGCTCACCGACAGATCGGCTGGTTCGAGCCGGGGGCACGGCCGACCGACCGATCTACTACGACGACCGTCGGGGGACGTACCACACCTGGTACGATGGGGGGACGTACGAACCGGTTACGACTGCGGTCCTGATGGGCGTCTCGGAAGCCCTCGAGACCGACCTCGAGACGCTCGAGCCGCTGGCGGCGGCGGTCGATCCCGAAGCGCTCGACGATCTCTTCACCCGGGGTTCGCGGTCCCGGTCTCGGTCTCGGTCCCAGTCTCGAGTCCGAACGAACGCGCTCGTGGTGTCGTTCGAGTACGCCGAGTGCGGGATACGAATTCACGAAAACGGTGAGATCGTCATCGACCCGCGCCAGCGGGGATGACGAACCCTCGCCAGCGAGGGTGGCGAATCCGCACCAGTGGAGATGACGAGGCCCACCGTCACTGTTCGCCGACGTGGGGCACCCGCTCGAGGACGACAGCGTCACCGACCGCGAGGCCGAAGGCGTCGTCGCCGCGGCCGTCGTTGACGTCGAGTTCGACGTAGCCGTGGCTCCCGACGAGTGCGACCATCTCGCCCGGAGCGACCGTCGCGAACGTTTCGCCAACGGGAACGCGGTCGTCGTTCACGCGAACGTTCTCGGCTTCCTCGAGAACGCCGCCCGGAACGTTCGTGATCACGTTGCCGAAGTCGTCGACGGCAAGGACCTCGCCGGTCACCCCGGTCGGTTCGCTGACGTCGGCCGTTGGGAGTCTGCAATCGACTGGGTCAGTCAGTCGAGAGAGCCAGGGGAGTGCCTCGAGCGCCCCGTCCCGGGTTTCGACGGCCGCTGCGGCGGGGGCGAAGACGTCCCGACCGTGGAAGGTCGTGCTTCCCGGGGCCGTGTGGTGACCTGACGGAACGGGCGTCTCGAGACCCGATTCGTCGACGGCGAACGTCTCGAGGCTGGCGTCGTCGCTCGGCGCAGTCTCCTCGAGGGCGCCGTCGTCACTCGTCGTCCCGAGGTTGCTACCGTCGCTCGACGCCGTCTCCTCGATGCCAGCCAACCGACGGGCGACCGGGAGGAGCACGCCGTTGTCCGGGCCGACGAGAACGTGATCGCCGGCGCGGAGGACGATCGCGCGCCGATCGGTCCCGACACCCGGATCCACGACCACGAGGTGCGTCGCCGGCGGGAAATATGGCAGCGTCTCGCGCAACCAGAACGCGCTCGTGCGAACGTTGCCCCTAGGGAGCTCGTGAGAGACGTCGACCAGGCGGGCGTCGGTTCGCGAACAGAGGACGCCCCTCATCGCCGCCGGGTAGGGCGAGCCGAAGTCCGAAGCGAGCGTGATCATGGTCGCCGATACGGGGCGGTCCCTCAAAGCCGATACGGCTCGTCTCTCACCTCAGCGCGTCCGGTGACGGCTCGTGATCAAAGCCGGTTGTGGCCCGGGGTCGATCAGGACCCGGGAGGTTCGATCGCGATACGGGAGAATCGGCCCGGTTCACTCGCGCAGTTCGTCCCGGCGCGTCTCCGACCGGTCGCGGGTAACTCCCTCTCGTCGGTCGGTCGTCACGTCGTCAGAGGCGTCTCTCGGCTCTCGGGCGGCGTCTTCGACCGCTTCGGTCGATTCCATGATGCGCTCGAGCTTGCGTTCGAACTCCTCTTCCGAGAGCTCGCCGGCCGCCTATCGGTCCTGGAGCGTCACCAGGGGATCCACCGCCGTGTCTTCGTCGGGTTCGACACCCCTCGACCGACGAACCGACCACCAGCGATAGCAGATCCAGCCGAGAAAGACGGCGACGATGCCGCCGAACACGAGACCCGCGACCTCACTCGAGAGCTGGCCGACGTACCAGAGGACGCCGACGACGACCAGCAGGTCGAACGCGAGGACGAAAAACAGGCCGACCATCTCGCCCGTGAGTACCCGCGGACCGTCGTCTCCAGCCATTACTGTCACAGTTTTGTCCCGTCACTATGGCTGTTTCCGTTCGGGTGGCCGTCCCGGACTGTCGGGTTCAACCGTCCGGGCTACTCACGCGCCGTTCGAGTCGTCCTCCGAAACCATCTGGATCCGTTCGATGCCGTTGATCTCCTCGACGACCTCGACGACGGCGTCGGGAACCAGCGACTCCCAGTCCTCGTCGTCGATCATCCGCTCGCGAACGGACGTCCCCTCGAGGACCTCGCGGTTGAACATCGGGGATTGGCGGATGTCGACCCCCGACTCGCGGAACAGCTGGACGACGAGCGGGTTGTTCGAGTACGCCACGTCGAAGTGCGGGCTCATGCTCTGGACGTGGCTCACCCAGACGGAGTTGCGCTCTAAGTCCTCGATGGGGACCGCGTAAGTCGTCAGATCGAACTCCTGGACCGCCTTGGTGAGCATCATGATCCGCTCGCCCGCGGTGAACGGGTTGCGCGTCGAGTGCGAGTCGCCCGCGCTCCCGATCCCGAGAACCAGTTCGTCGACGTCCTCGGCGATGCGTTCGACCATGGTGTGGTGACCGTTGTGATAGGGCTGGAACCGGCCGATGTAGAACCCCCGCGTCATACCTGACACCTCGAGGGTCGGACTCTTAAGGGTGGCGAGGTTCCCGCGGGAGTGAAACCGGCGAAATCGGCCGTCTAACGACCCATCTGTAGTGGCCACGAATCGGGAGAAGGGAGAAAGTATATCAGTCGCAATCCCTTCGGTTCGGATACCGAATAGCCATTTATGAGCAACGATACGAACGTTGACGGCCCGTCGCCGGACGACGATGGAACCCCTCCCGACGAGGAGGACTCGTCCGCGGACGCGGCTCCCCCAGCCGACGACGGCACGACCGCCGACTCCCCCAGTGGTGGGTCCGACGAGACGGACTCGGATGCCGTCGAATCGCCGGGCGATACGGAGGACGCCGGCGGTGACTCCGGGCCAAGCCCCGACGCCGATCCCGAGGACCCCCTCGAGCGATCGCTCGAGAAACTCGAGGACGGGATCGAGGACGCCGACACGGCGGCCGTCGACGCACACGATGCAGACGAAGACGACGAGATCGAGACCGTCGAGGACCTCGGCAGTACGGTCGAGGTCGACCCAGGCGTCGAGATCGACGAGGAGATCGCCGAAGACGATCTGCTCGGCGGCCTCCAGATCGACTCGACCGCCGACATCGAGGTCCCCGACCGGCTGGTCGATCAGGTCATCGGGCAGGACGAAGCCCGTGACATCATCATCAAGGCGGCCAAACAGCGCCGCCACGTGATGATGATCGGCTCGCCCGGGACCGGGAAGTCGATGCTCGCGAAGGCGATGAGCCAGCTCCTCCCGAAGGAGGACCTGCAGGACGTACTCGTCTATCACAACCCCGACGACGGCAACGAACCGAAGGTTCGAACGGTGCCGGCGGGCAAGGGCGAACAGATCATCGAGGCCCACAAGGAGGAGGCCCGAAAGCGCAACCAGATGCGGTCGATCCTGATGTGGATCATCATCGCGATCGTCGTAGTCTACGCGCTCTTCGCGGGACAGATTCTCCTCGGTATCCTCGCCGCGGGTATCATCTGGCTGATCTTCCGGTACACCTCCCGCGGCATGGACGCGATGGTGCCGAACATGATCGTCAACAACGGCGAGCAGCGCACGGCGCCCTTCGAGGACGCCACTGGCGCCCACGCCGGCGCGCTGCTCGGCGACGTCCGCCACGACCCGTTCCAGTCCGGCGGTATGGAGACCCCGAGTCACGACCGCGTCGAACCTGGCTCGATCCACAAGTCCAACAAGGGCGTGCTGTTCGTCGACGAGATCAACACCCTCGACGTCCGCACCCAGCAGAAGCTGATGACGGCGATCCAAGAGGGCGAGTTCGCCATCACGGGCCAGTCCGAGCGCTCCTCGGGCGCGATGGTCCAGACCGAACCCGTCCCCTGTGACTTCGTCATGATCGCCGCGGGGAACCTCGACGCGATGGAGAACATGCACCCCGCGCTCCGCAGCCGCATCAAGGGCTACGGGTACGAGGTCTACATGGACGACACCATCGAGGACACCCCCGAGATGCGCCGCAAGTACGCACGCTTCGTCGCCCAGGAGGTCGAACGCGACGGCCGCCTGCCTCACTTTACCCACGAGGCCGTCGAGGAGGTCATCCTCGAGGCCAAGCGCCGCGCGGGTCGCAAGGAACACCTCACCCTGCTGTTCCGGAACCTGGGCGGACTCGTCCGGGTCGCCGGCGACATCGCCCGGGCCGAGGACGCCGAGTTCACCTCGCGCGATCACGTCCTGCAGGCAAAGAGTCGCTCGCGCTCGATCGAACAGCAACTCGCCGACGACTACATCGAGCGGCGCAAGGACTACGAACTGCAGGTCAACGAGGGTGGCGTCGAAGGCCGCGTCAACGGCCTCGCCGTCATGGGTGAGGATAGCGGGATCATGCTCCCCGTCATGGCCGAGATCGCCCCGGCACAGGGCCAGGGTCAGGTCATCGCCACCGGGAAGCTCAAGGAGATGGCCGAGGAGTCCGTCCAGAACGTCTCCGCGATCATCAAGAAATTCTCGGACGTGAACCTCTCGGAGAAGGACGTTCACATCCAGTTCGTCCAGGCCGGCCAGCAGGGCGTCGACGGCGACTCCGCCTCCATCACGGTGGCGACCGCCGTCATCTCGGCACTCGAGGACATCCCGGTCGATCAGTCGGTCGCGATGACCGGATCGCTCTCGGTCCGCGGTGACGTCCTTCCGGTCGGTGGCGTCACGCACAAGATCGAGGCCGCCGCGAAAGCCGGCTGCACGAAGGTCATCATCCCGAAGACCAACGAGCAGGACGTCATGATCGAGGACGAGTACGAGGACATGATCGAGATCATCCCGTGCTCGAACATCAGCGAGGTCCTCGAGGTTGCCCTGATGGGCGAACCGAAGAAGGACTCGCTGGTCGACCGGCTCAAGCAGATCACCGGCTCGGCGTTCGAGAGCCAGGTCAACACCGGGACCGGGACCGGAACCGGCGGATCGAACCCGAGTCCGCAGTAATCGAATGGCCCAGTGGGCGGCGTTCGCGGGACTTTCCGGCGTCGTCCTCGTCGCACTCCTCGTTCTTTCGGTACTCACCCAGCGCGCGTTCGAGGAGCCGAACGGCTCGAGTGTTGACCGTTCTTCGCCGCTCGAGGCCGATTCCGACCGGTCGACCGGCCGTCCCCTCCAGCGGACCGATTCGGAGGATCGGGCGACCGACGCGGCGTCACGAGAGGAACCGCCGGAGGAGGCGGCTGCGTCCGCGGTCAAGGGGGACGAGCCGGCGGCCGACGACGTCGCGCCCGTCGCGGACACGGGGCCGCCTCACCAGCCGACGGAACCGCGAGAGACCACGCGATCGGAGACTGAAGCCGACCCTCGCGACGTCTCGACCAAGGCCTTACTCGCGAACGTCGCGCTCTCACAGGGATTGTTTGCCGCGATTTTGCTCGGAGCCGCCGTCTACACCGCGATCCCGCTCGAGGCGCTCGGAATCGAACTCGACGCGAGCTATCTGCGGAGCGGCCTGCTCGTCGGCGCGGTCGCCGGCGTCGTCCTCTACGCGGCGAACGAAGTCGGGGCGGCGCTGGCGACTCGCCTGGGCGTCGACCACGACGAGGCGCTTCGTGGACTGCTGGCCCCCGACGACGTTCGCGGGTGGGTCGTCCTGCTCGTCGCCGTCCTGCCGGTCGTCGCGTTCTTCGAGGAGTTTCTCTTCCGCGCAGCCCTGATCGGCGCCCTTGCCGCCGGCTTCGACGTGCCGATCTGGTTGCTCGCCGCGGGTTCGTCGGTCGCGTTCGCGATCGGCCACGGGATGCAAGGGCCCGCCGGCATCGTCGTCACCGGCCTCCTGGGATTCGTCCTCGCGGCGCTATTCATCGTCACGGGGAGCCTGCTCGCCGTCGTCGTCGCTCACTACCTTGTCAACGCCCTCGAGTTCGTCGTTCACGAGGGGCTGGGACTCGAGCCCGTCGAGTCGGTGCTCGAGACGATCACCGGAAGCTAAGAATCTAAACACCTGGCCGCCCTCGAACGCGTATGAAGCAACTCGAGTCCGTTTCGGACACCGTCCAGCGAGCCATCGTCGTCGGGATCGTGCTCTACTTCGCGCTGTTTTTCTACGCCGAGGTCGCCAACGTCTTCGTCGTTCGACGCGCTGCGAACGCCGTATTCGGCTTCGTGGCCCTGGGCGTCGGTGCCGTGTTCCTCTCCAACGCTAGGGAGACGTTTTCCCCGCTCGGGGGCGCTGGCATCTGTCTCGCCGTCGGCGGCATCGCCCAACTCGTCGCGGTCGTCGTCGTCGACATCTTGATCGATTCCATCGCCTCTATCGCCGTCTTCGTCGGGATCGGACTCTACGTCTACGCGATCTGGACGGCCTCGTGATCGCGAGCTACGCCGACGCGGAGACGCCCCAGGTGATGTGATCCCAGGTCCGCTCGTAGAGGTAGTATGTCCCCGTTTTCACGACGTTCGTCACGATCCCGATGTTGAGCGCCGCGCCGACGTCACCGACGACGACCCAGGCGACAACCGTCGTAATGAGGATCATGAACAGGCGGTAACACAGGGTCTTCGCGATGGCTCGTTTTCGAGCCTGGAGTGCCGACCGCGAGACGACGTCGTCGAGCATAGTCCGTTGGTCCACTCGAGGGGTAATAATAACCACACATGGTATCGATTTCCGGCTCAAGAAACCAAATTCAGTTACACCATCTCCGATAGTCGTCGCTCCGAAAACAGGATCGGTCACGGACAGTCGCTCGTGAGTGCTCGTCGACGGACCGGCACTCGTAGAAATTGGGGCCAGCGACTAGAGTTCCTCGAGCGACCGCAACTTCTGCTCGACCGACGGTGGAGCGGCGCTCGGGCCGTCCCGGACCCGGTGGTCGGGGAAGACGATGGGGATCGGATTCTCGTCGAGCGCCGTGCGAACGAGGATGGTGTCGTCCTCGTCGTCCGGATCGAGTCCCGCCATCCGGGCGACGGTGGCGACGTCGACGTTCTCTCCGTAGGGAATCCCACGAATCTGTTCGAGCACCGATCGCTGGTCGGTCGGCACGGTCAGGGCGACCTCGAGGTCGGCGAAGTCCACCTCGGAGAGGCCCTCGAGGTACTCGGCGAACCGATCCAGCACGGGGTGATCGTCGACGACCGCGTTCTCGTCCGGCTGGTCCGGGAACGAGACCGACATCACCCGACCGCTGGCGATTCCGACCTGGACGAACCGCTCGAGGTAGGTCGACTCGAACGCGTAGATGCCCGCATCCGCATCGGCGAGGTCGTTCATAGGTAAGTGCAGGGACGGCCGCGTCTTGAATATTCGCCTGCCGTCGACGATGGCAACAGGTCACTCTCGCGGACTGTCGTCGACCGAATCCCCTTTGAGCCTGACGGTCGTAGGACGGCCGATGAGAGTCGTACAGCTCGGGACCGGGACGCCGGAACTCGCGGTCGTCGCCGCTATTCACGGCGACGAGCCCTGCGGCGTCCGCGCCGTGGAACGGCTGATCGAGGAGGAACCGTCGGTCAAACGCCCAGTGAAGCTCGTCGTCGCGAACGAGGAGGCCCTCGAGCGCGGCGTCCGGTACGTCGACGAGGATCTCAACCGCGCGTTTCCGGGTCACCCGGAGGCGGAGACCCACGAGGGGCGACTCGCCTACGAACTCGCGGCGGAACTCGAGGGCTGTCTCACGTTCTCGATGCACTCCACGCAGAGCCACGCCGACCCGTTCGCCATCGTCGACGAACTGAGCGAGACGACCAGGGACCTGTGCCCGCAACTGCCGGTAACGGCGCTCGTCGAAACCGGGCCCTTCGCTGGCGGGCGGCTGTTCAGCGGGGCCGACGCGGTCGAGGTCGAGTGCGGACTGCAGGGAAGCGACGCCGCGGCCGAGAACGCCGACCGCCTGACGCGGGCGTTCCTGACCGCCGTCGAGGCGCTCCCGGGCGATACGGTTCGGCGGGACCTCCCGGTCTACCAGCTCGTCGACCGGATCGACAAGGCGGCAGCCGACACCTACGAGGTGTTCGTCGACAACTTCGAGCGCGTCGAGGAGGGCGCGGCATTCGCGGCCGCAGACGGCGAGAAGCAGGTCGCCACCGAATCTTTCTATCCCGTCTTGCTGTCGCCCTACGGCTACCGCAACGTCTTCGGCTACACCGCGCGCAAACTCGAGACGCTGACCGCATCGGCGGCCGCCGAGTGAGGCGATCCGTCCCGGTGGTCGGGCCGCGAACGAGTTTGCGGGACGAGTTCGCGTCGACGATGTCGCGGCTGAACCAGTGAAATCGATGACGCGGCTGAGACAGTGAGACCGAGGCCGTCGCTGAACCAACGAAACTGATGCCGCGGCTGAAACATTGATCTAGGGCCGCCCCCTTTCGGGGAGTACACCAATGCCACTCGAGTCGCTCCTCCCGGCCGCACCGTTTCCCAACGGGATCGAACACTACGCCCTCGGCGGCGTCCTCGTCGGTCTCGGCGTCGTTACCATCTACCTCGCGACCGCCATCGCTCCCGGCGCGAGCACCTTCCTCGAGTCGGCGCTCTCGTACGGCTCGTCGCTCTCGAGACTCGACCGGTATCGGGCCTCTCGAGACTGGCGGGTCGTCTTCACCCTCGGCATCGTCTCCGGGGCGGCGCTCTACACGCTCGCGACCGGCGGCGGAGCCTGGGTGACGGCGGTCGCGCCGTGGCGGCTCCTGGTCGGCGGCGTGCTCATCGGCGTCGGCACCCGTCTCGGGAAGGGGTGTACCTCCGGTCACGGCGTCTGTGGCGTCGGTTCCGCCTCGAGCACGTCGTTCGTCGGCGTGCTCTCGTTCCTCCTCGTCGCGATCGTGACCGCGCAACTGGCGATGGCCGCGGGGGTGTCGCCGTGAGCACCAGTCCCGAACCAGCCGCAGTCGTTCAGGACCACGAGCAGCACCCGCTGTTCTTGCCCGTCGTCTTCCTCGGCGGCCTCGTCTTCGGCGTCGGCCTCGCACTGAGCGAGATGGCGAAACCGGAGGTCGTCCTCTCGTTCCTCCAGTTCGAGGACTTCGGCCTCCTGTTCGTCATGTTCGGCGGCGCCGCCGTCACCGGCCTCGTCTTCTTCGGCGCACCGCTGGCCCTCGGCAGGGCACCGCTGACCGGCGTTCGCTACGGTCGGCGGCTCAAGTCCCTCGACAGGAATGTCGTCCTCGGCGGCGGCATCTTCGGGGTCGGCTGGGGACTGTCCGGGATCTGCCCCGGCGCTGCCTACGCCAGCCTGGGCATCGGCAACTACGCGATCCTCTGGGGGATCGCCGGTATGTTCGTCGGCGCGTACGTCCAGGCCTACTGGCGGTCGTCGTCGGCGGTTGCGGGGACCGACGCGACGACGGCCGATTGACGGGTGACGAACCTCGTGTTGACCGAGGCTGCGTTTGCCGGCATCACGGCTTCCTCGCTGGGACTCGATCGTACCGGTATGGTTCGCCTCTCAACGGTGCTCATCCTGCTCGGTATCGTGTTCGTGATCGCCCCGATCCCACCAGTCGGGATGATCCTGGCCGCGCTCTGTTTCGCGATCGGATTGCCGCTTCGTATCGTGTTCGACAAGTGACGGCGTCGCTTCGTATTTAGCAAGCGAGTACGCCAGGGCAAGCACTCGAACCCAGACCACGACTATAAAAACTATAGTGAGTCTCGAGCCGCGTTCGCATCGTTCAAGAACGCATAAATCCCTGCTCCGGTACCGTCCACGTATGGACACCTACGACCTGATTACGCGGAACGTCGACGAGGTCGTCACCGACGAGGAGGTACGCGAACTCGCCGCCGACCCGGCCGGCAAGCGCGTCTACGTCGGCTACGAACCCTCCGGCGTCTTGCACCTGGGGCACCTGCTCACCGCGAACAAGCTCATCGACCTCCAGGACGTCGGCATGGAGGTCGTCGTCCTGCTCGCGGACGTTCACGCCTACCTCAACGGGAAAGGAACCTTCGAGGAAATTCGGGACACCGCCGAACAGATGCGCGCGCAGTTCCTCGCCTACGGGCTCGACGAATCCCAGACCGAGTTCGTCTACGGCTCGAGCTACCAGCTCGAGGAAGACTACGTGCTCGACCTCCACGAACTCGAGCTCTCGACGACGCTGAATCGCGCCCAGCGGGCGATGGCCGAACTCCAGAGCGGCGAGACGGCGAAGGTCAGCCACGTCGTCTACCCGCTGATGCAGGCGCTGGACATCGAGTACCTCGACCTCGACCTCGCCGTCGGCGGGATGGACCAGCGCAAGGTCCACATGCTGATGCGCGAGGAACTCCCCGAACTGGGCTACGAGGCACGTCCGTGTCTCCACACGCCCATCGTCGCCGACCTCACCACCGGCGAGGGGAAGATGTCCTCGAGCCAGGGCGTCACCATCTCGATGGAGGACTCGGCCGACGACCTCGAGGGCAAGGTGAACTCGGCGTTCTGTCCACCGACCCGCGACCCGGAGGGTGACCTCGAGAACCCGGTCCTCGAACTTTTCGAGTACCACGTCTTCCCCCGGTTCGAGACCGTGCTCGTCGAGCGACCCGAGAAGTACGGCGGGGACCTCGAGTACGGGAGCTACGAGGACCTGGCGAGCGACCTCGAGTCGGGCGAACTCCACCCGGCGGACGCGAAGGGGACGCTCGCGAGCTACCTCGACGAGTTGATCGCGCCGGGTCGCGAGAAACTGCGCGAACTGCGCAAAGCCTGAGACGAAGTCGTCATCGGTATCGCGACAGCCGGTGGGTGAACCCCAGTTCACGGTCGGGAACCCGGCTCGTCCGTAGACGTAGAATTTCTGGGGACATTCGTGCGTCGAGCATCGAGCATTGAGTCTCGCACTACACAGGGAGCGAAAACGACGAAAAAGTGGGGCCGTCGACGTACTCGTTCGCCGGTTCGACCTCGCGACCGCCTCAGTGGGTCGCGTCCTCGAGCACGAGGGTTTCGTCCTCGAGGTAGTGCTCGAAGTGGTGGGCGTCGTCCTCGACGTCGACGAGGATCTCCCGGAGGATCTGGCCGGTCGCGTGATCCCCGAGGTTCGTCGCGAGTTCGATGCTGTCGCGCAGCGACTCGATGATCTCCCCGTAGATCTCGAGATCGTTCTCCATCATCGTGCGGAGGTCGTAGACGTCCTCGCCCTCGAACTCGACGGTCGCTCGGTCCTCGAGGTTCGAGGGACCCGAGACCGGGACGCCGCCCAGCGCCTGTGCGCGCTCGGCGATCAGGTCGGCGCCCACCTCGGCGTGCTCGTAGGCCTCCTCGAAGAAGAGGTGCAGGTCGCGGAACTCCGCGCCCTCGACGACCCAGTGGTGCTTCTTGAGCTGGTGGTACAGCACGTACGCGTTCGCGAGTTCCGTGTTCAGCGCGTCGACGACCTGCTCGGCCTTCTCCTGGTCGAGTCGCAGTGCGTTCTCCTCGACGGTGTCGGCCTGCTGGCGGACGGTCTTTTGAGTGCTCATCCCACCTCCAGCTACGTCGTCATCCCTCTTAAAGCCTTTCCATTAGAAAATAATTCTTCTCGAGTGAGAACCAGTTTTTACGACATCGAGAAAATTATTGTTCGAGATCGAATTCTCGACCCGGTTTCCCGCTCGGTGCTCGAGCCTGTGAACCACGCACTCGAACCCGGAACACTATACTCGAGGACCACCGATCCGCTCGTATGAACCCATCCGTCCTCGTCGCCGGCGAAACGCTGGTCGACTTCCTCCCCGACCGGCCGGGACCGCTCTCGGCCGTCGACCAGTTCGAACGACGACCAGGCGGCGCGCCCGCGAACGTCGCCGTCGCGCTCGCTCTTCTCGAGCACGACCCCGCCCTCTGGACGCGCGTAGGCGACGACCCTTTCGGTCACTACCTGGTGGACGTCCTCGCCGATCACGGCCTCCCCCCCGACTACGTCGAGGTCGATCCCGACGCACAGACGACGCTCGCGTTCGTCACCCACGACGAGTCGGGCGACCGCACGTTCTCGTTCTACCGCGACGGGACCGCAGACACGCGCCTCGAGCCCGGAACCGTCGGCGACGACACCCTCGACTCGCTCGAGTGGGTCCACGCCGGCGGCGTCACCCTCTCGAGCGGCCGCTCGCGCGAGGCGACCCTCGAATTGCTCGAGCGCGCCCAGGAATCCGGCTGTACGACCTCCTTCGATCCCAACCACCGGCCCGAACTGTGGGCCGACCGGGAGACGTTCGAACGGATCGGTCGGCGAGCGCTCGCTCACACCGACGTCTGCAAGGCGACGGTCGAGGAACTCGAGTTGCTCGGCTGTGCGGGCGAGACGCCGGAAGCCGTCGCCCGCGACGCCCTCGAGTACGGCCCACACACCGTCTTCCTCACGCGAGGGAGCGAAGGCGCGATGGTGGTGACGGACGGAACGGCGCCGACGCCCGAGGCCGTCTTCGAGCACCCCGGATTCGAGGTCGACGTCGTCGACACGACCGGCGCGGGCGACGCGTTCGTTGCCGGACTCGTTGCCTCGCTTTGCGAGGGACGGGGACTCGAGGAGACCCTGGCGTTCGCTAGCGCGGTGGCCGCCCAAACGACGACCGAGCCGGGGGCGATGACGGCGCTCCCGACCCGGGACGAGGTCCGGCAGTGGCTGGACGCTGCGGACTCGTGACGCCCCGACTCACAGCAACGGCGGGTGGTCGTCCTTGAACCGCCGAGCCACGACGCGAGCGATCGAGAGACGGCTCCGCGATGAGCACGGAGGGGTTCTGCGGCGTCTCGAGGCGGCTGCGGATGCTGTCTCGGAGGCGTGGGCAGCCGAGACCGTCACCGAACGAGCGGCCGTCGTCGACCCCCTGCGAGCCGAACTCGAGGCGGCTGGACTCCTGTGGGCATTCCCACCGCTCCTCGACGACCTGGTCGAATCGGCGGGGTACGCCCTGCCTGCACGACCGGTTGCGGCCCCGCCGTACGTCGTCGTGACGAGTCGCGGTCCGGTGCTCCGGGCGACCGTCGACCCGGGGCGACTCGTCGTTCGCCTCGACGTCTTTGGTCTCGAGCGTGAGCACGAGTGTGAGTGCGAGTGTGAGTGTGAGTACGAACACGAACGAGATTCAGGGGCGACGTACCGTCGCCTCGAGTCCGTCTCCGTGTCTGCAGAAGTGCGCTGATTGCGGTGGTCGCTCGGATCGCCGAGGCGGTCACGAAAGCCGGGCGACCGCTACGAGACTGGGTGGGCAACCGCTACGAGACTGGGTGGGCGACCGCTACCTATTAAACCCGTGCGTGTGAGTCTCAGGCTAATGCATCCGCGTGCAGCGACCTTCGTCGCACAGGCTCGAGAGGAGTACGGGTTCGATCCGGCCGTCAAGGAGTTTCCGGAAGGGACGAAGACGGCTGCCGACGCCGCCGAGGCCGTCGGCTGCGACGTCGCCCAAATCGCGAGTTCGCTGGCATTCGACGCCGACGGCGACCTCGTGGTGGCGGTCACGAGCGGCGCGAATCGGGTCAACGAAGGTGCACTGGCAGAGGCCGTCGGCGTCGCGCCCGAGACCGTCGAGATGGCCGATCCGGAGCGAATCAAGTCCCGACTGGGCTGGTCGATCGGCGGCGTACCGCCGTTCTGTCACGACCGGCCCGTCCCAATGTACCTCGACGAAACGCTGCTCGAGTTCGAGACGGTCTGGGCGGCGGCCGGAACGCCCACGGCGGTGTTTCCGATCGATCCGACGGAACTCGAGGAACTGACGAACGCCCTGGTGGTCTCGGTGGTCGAGTGAATTGCGTTCGTTCCCAGTAGGCCCGTTTCATCTAGTGGTGTCCAAGACAGAACTGATGAGAGAAACCGAGAGTTGTCGTCCGGTTCCTCTCAGCGGTCGACGTTTGGAGGGGTATTCTTCCTCCAGTGACGTCGGGTGATCGACGGGGCTCGCGTCACCAGTCCGTCGGCAGCGAGTCGCAGTGAAAGTATCGTCCGGCGCGGCCTCAAACGAGAGCGATGCTTGAAGAGTTTGATCGAGAGCGTTCTAATAATCCACCCCCGTGATTCTGCCACGAGTTATTAATATTGGACGACGATATAATAACACTTTTATCGACGTGACCGCTGGTGAAGGTATGGAACTGACACGCCGACGTGTACTGGGTCGTGGAGCGACGGCTCTCGGTATCGGTGCGTTCGCAGGGTGTCTGAGCGAACCCGGGGACGAGACTGACGGCAGTGGATCCGACGATGTCACCGGATACGCCGCCTTCTTCCCGCTCTGGGACTGGACGAACGAGGTGGTGGGCGATGTGGGATCGTTCGAGGACCCCGTCGACGCCGGCCAGTTGGGTCACGGCTGGAGCCCCGAGGGCGATCTGGTTCGAACCGTCGCCGAAACCGACGCATTCGTCTACTTTGACTCGCCCGAATTCACCTGGGCCCAGGACATCGCCGCCCAACTCGAGGCGGAAGCGGACGGAACCGACGTGGCGGTCGTAGACGCGCTTACGGGCGTTTCTGAAGATCAGTTTCTGTCGTTTTCGGGTGATAATCACGGTCACGACCACGAGGACGACCACGACGACCACGAAAACGACGGTCACGATGATCACGACGATCACGGCGACGACGACCACGAAAACGACAGTCACGATGATCACGACGATCACGAGGACCACGACCACGAGGGCGAGGGTGACCACGACGGAGAATCGCACTCCGTCGAGACCGTCGAACTACACACCTCCTCGGGCGAGGTAACCGCCAACTGGCACGGCGACCACTGGGACGGCGGCATTCCATCCGTTCCAGTCGACGGATCGATCACACTCGAGGTGGCGCTCGAAGCGGACGGCGAGGAGCTATCGCTCGAGGACGACGAATCCGCCCATCTCGACGCCCGAGTCCCCGACGACGCGTCGACGGACGTCCTCGAGATCCACGTGGACGGCCAGACCGTCGAGCTACGCGGACTCGAGGAAGGACACACGCGCCTCGTCTTCGAACTCCGACGAGAGAGCGAACCCGTCTGGGACTCGAGCGCCGACCCGCTCCGCGTCGAGGTTGCCGCCGACGTCGGGTCCGGGATGACTGCCTTCCACGACCCACACGTCTGGCTCGACCCCGTGCTCGCCGCGGACGTCGTTCACGCCATTGCCGACGGACTCGCCGAAGTTGCACCCGACGACGCGGAGACCTTCGAGACGAACGCCGAGGCCTACGTCGAGCGACTCGACGAGGTCGACGCCAAGTTCCGGGCGCTCGCCGAGGACGCCGAACTCGAGGTCGCCGTGCTCGCCGGCCACGACTCGTTCCGGTACCTCGAGCGTCGATACGGCTTCGAACTCCACTCGCCAGTCGGCGTCTCACCCGAGGAGTCCCCGAACCCTGGCGAAATCGCCGAGACGATCGAACTCGTTGACGAACACGGTATCGACACGATTCTCTACGATCCGTTCGAGGTTCCCGAGGGCGAGGTCCCGCCGCTCGCCGAGACCATCGTCGAGGACAGTCAGGCGACCGAGACAGCGCCGCTGACGCCCGTCGGAGGCACGATGGCCGAGTGGAACGAACGCGGCTGGGGCTGGGTCGAACAGATGGAGGAACTGAACCTGCCGTCGCTTCGCGCGGCTCTCAAAGCCGAGTGATGTCCCTCGAGTACCAGCACAAAAGTGCAAGAACTAACTCCCTCGCGGGCGGAGAGTCGACAGTGACTTCCGCGGTCGACGTTCGCGACGTGTCGTTCGCCTACGGCGAGACGCCGGTCGTAAAAGACGTCTCGCTGACTATCGAGGAAGGCGAGTTCCTTGGATTGATCGGCCCCAACGGCTCCGGCAAGACGACGCTCTTGCACCTCATGCTCGGCCTGCTAGAGCCCGACAGCGGCTCGGTCGGCCTCTTCGGCGAACCGGTCGGCGAGTTCGCCGACGGCGAACGCATCGGCTACGTCTCCCAGCAGTCGACCGAACAGGGCGGTTCGATGCCCGTCACGGTTCGCGAGGCGGTGACCATGGGACGGTTCGCCCACGCGGGTCACGCGCGACTGACCGAGGAGGATCGCGCGATCGTCGAGGACGCACTCGAGACGGTCGGTATCACCGACATCGCAGACCGGCGCGTCACCCAGTTATCGGGCGGTCAGCGCCAGAGGACGTTCATCGCCCGTGCGCTCGCGAGCGAGGCAGATTTGCTCGCGCTGGACGAACCCACCGTCGGGGTCGACGCCGAGTCCCGCGATGCGTTCTACCAGCTACTCGAGTCGCTCAACGAGTCGGGGATCACGATCATCCTCATCGAGCACGACATCGGTGTCGTCACCGACCGCGCCTCCCGCATCGCCTGTATCAACACGGAACTGTACCACCACGGCGACACGGAGTCGTTCGTCGAGAGCGACGCCCTCGCCGAGGCCTACGGGGCGACCGGACAGGTCGTCCACCACGATCACTGAGATGACCGAAGGGACAGACACCGCCAGGGCGGCCGAACCGGTCTCGAGTCACGACTCCGGCCTGCGATACGGCCTCGAGGTCGCCGGCCTCGCCCTGACGGGGCTGGTGGCCACCGTCATGATTGGCTTCGTCGTCCTCTACTGGCTTCGAGCGCATCCGCTGGCGGCCGGAGCCTACGAACAGTTCATGATCGCTGGCCAGTGGCTCGACTACTACCTCGGGACGAACGTCTTCAAGTGGTCGTTCATGTGGCAGTCGATGGCTACGGGCGTCCTGATCGGCGTCGTGGGGCCGCTCATCGGGAGCTTCCTCGTCCACCGGGAGATGGCACTCATCGGCGAGACGCTCGCACACACGGCCTTCGCCGGCGTTGCCATCGGCTTCGCTGCCGGCTCGCTGGTCGGCTGGGCCGGATCGCCGATGTACGCGGCGCTCGTCGTCGCGATTCTGGGCGCGCTGGGCGTCCAGTGGCTCTCCGAGCGGACGAACGCCTACGGCGACGTCCCCATTGCGATCATGCTGACGGGCAGTTTCGCCGTCGGCACCCTGATCGTGAGTTTGGGGCGCGGGCAACGCGGCATCAGCATCGAGGACTACCTCTTCGGCGACCTCTCGATCGTGACGGCCTCGAGCGCCCGGATGATGGCCGTCCTCAGCGTCGCGGTCGTCGCGGTCGTCGCTTACACCTACAAACAGCTGCTGTTCATCACGTTCGACGAGCAAGCTGCCCGCGTCGCACGACTCAACGTCACCGCCTACAACACTCTCCTGATCGTGATGACCGCGGTCGTGGTCGTCGGCTCGATGCAGGTGCTGGGCGTCATCCTCGTCGCCGGAATGCTCGTGATTCCCGTGGCGGCCGCCTCGCAGATCGCCCGCGGGTTCCGGGAGACCGTCGTCCTCTCGGTCCTGTTCGGACAGCTCTCGATCGCCGGTGGGTTCGTCCTGGCCATCTCGCAGAGGCTCCCCTCCGGCGGGTCGATCATCGTCGTCGCCATCGCCGTCTACCTGCTGACGATCGCCCTCTCGACTCGGTCGTTCACGGCGATTTCGACCCACTAACCCCTTCCGGCGAATCCCACCCGCAGGGAACGGCCCCACGTTTAACTCACCTCCCGAGAAAGAGTACATTCGATGGGAAGGTTACGCGATCTCTTCGCACCCGAGACCGTCGCCGTCGTCGGCGCGACCGACCGCGAGGGCGCCGTCGGACGGGCGATTCTCGAGAATCTGCAGGCGGACTTTCGGGGCGACGTCGTCCCCGTCAACCCCAACCGGGAGTCCGTGCTGGGCCTCGAGAGTTACCCGGACGTCGCGAGCGCGCCGCCGGTCGACCTGTCGGTGATCGTCGTCCCGCCGTCGATCGTCCTCGAAGCGATCGAGGAGAGCGCCGAGGCGGGCGTCGAGAACGTCGTCGTCATCACGGCCGGGTTTGCCGAGACCGGTGGCGAGGGCGCCGCTCGCGAGCGCGAGTTGCGCGACCTCGCCACGTCGTACGACCTGAATCTGGTCGGCCCCAACAGTCTGGGGATTATGAACACACAGACCGGGATGAACGCCACGTTCGGCCCCGAGAACGCCATCGAGGGCTCGGTGTCGTTCATGAGCCAGTCGGGCGCGTTCATTACCGCGGTCCTCGACTGGGCGAACGAACAGGGGATCGGCTTTCGGGACGTCGTCTCGCTGGGCAATAAGTCGGTACTCGACGAGACCGACTTCGTCCGCGAGTGGGGCGACGACCCCGAGACGGACGTCGTCATCGGCTACCTCGAGGGAATCGACCACGGCGACGAGTTCCTCGAGGTCGCCCGCGAAGTGAGCGACGACACGCCGATCGTGCTCGTGAAGTCGGGCCGGACTAGCGCGGGCGCACAGGCCGCCTCCTCGCACACGGGTGCCATCGCTGGCAGCGAGGCCGCCTACGAGACCGGCCTCGAGCAGGCGGGCGTCCTCCGGGCGCGGTCGGTCCAGGAACTGTTCGACTGGGCGCGGGCGCTCTCGGGACTACCGACGCCCGCAACCGACGGCGTCGCCGTCGTCACGAACGCCGGCGGGCCGGGCGTGCTCACCACCGACGCCGTCGGCGACTCGACGCTGTCGATGGCCGGCTTCGCCGACGAGACGATCGACCGACTGACCGAGACGATGCCCGAGGAGGCGAACGTCTACAACCCGATCGACGTCATCGGCGACGCCGACGTCGAGCGGTTCGAGACGGCGCTCGACGTCGCCCTCTCGGATCCCAACGTCGGCAGCGCCGTCGTCGTCAGCGCCCCGACGGCCGTGCTCCCGTACGACGAACTGAGCAAAGTCGTGATCGAGAAGCGAAACGAGCACGAGAAACCCATCGTCACGAGCCTGATGGGTGGAAGTCGATCGCGCGAGGCGGAAGCCGTCCTCCGAGAGGCCGGCATCCCCAACTACTTCGACCCCGCCCGGGCCGTCTCGGGGCTCGACGCCCTCGAGCGCTACCGCTCGATTCGCGAGGCGACGACCGACGAGCCCGCCAGCTTCGACATCGACCGCGAGCGGGCCCGGGAAATCCTCGAGACCGCCCGCGAACGGTCGGACAACCGCCTCGGCGTCGAGGCGATGGACCTGCTCGAGGCCTACGGCATTCCGACCCCGACGGGCGAGATCGTCGACGATCCGGCGGACGCGCGAGCGGTCGCCGAGTCCATCGAGGGCGACATCGTCCTCAAGATCGTCAGCCCGGACATCAGTCACAAGTCCGACATCGGCGGCGTTCGCGTGGGAGTCGCGGACGACGAAGTCTACGACGCCTACGAGGACATCGTCGCGAAGGCGCGAAACTACCAGCCCGGCGCGACGATCATCGGCGTCCAGGTCCAGGAGATGCTCGACCTCGAGTCCTCGACCGAGACCATCATCGGGATGAACCGAGATCCGCAGTTCGGTCCCCTGCTCCTGTTCGGACTGGGCGGCATCTTCGTCGAAATCCTCGAGGACACGTCGCTCCGGGTCGCGCCAATCGGCGAGAGCGAGGCCCGGGAGATGGTCGACGAGATCAAGGCGGCGCCGCTCCTGCGGGGCGCTCGAGGGCGTGACCCGGCCGACGTCGACGCCGTCGTCGAGTCGATCCAGCGGCTCTCGCAGCTGGTGACCGACTTCCCGGCAATCCTCGAACTCGACGTGAACCCCCTCGTCGCCGGGTCCGACGGCGTGCAGGCGATCGACCTCAGACTGACCGTTGACACGGAGGAGCTATGACCGACTCAGATACGGAAACCGAAACCAAAACCGACACCGACACCACGGCGAACGCGAAGACGAACGACACCCGACCGATCCTGGTCGCCTCCCTCGAGGAGAGCACGGGCAAGACGGCGATCACGCTCGCGCTGGCGAACCACGCCGCGGAAGCCGGCGACGACGTCGGCTACATGAAGCCCAAGGGGACCCGACTCCAGAGCAACGTCGGCAAGACCCTCGACACCGATCCGATGCTCGCTCGCGAAATTCTCGGTCTCGACGCCGAGATGCACGACCTCGAGCCCGTGGTCTACTCACCGACGTTCATCGAGCAGGCGATTCGAGGCCGAGAACACCCGGAGGAACTGCGCGAGCGCGTCTCGGAGGCCTACGACGCCCTCGCGGCGGGTCGTGACCGAATGTACCTCGAGGGCGCCGGGCGACTCGAGCAGGGCGCCATCGTGGACCTGACCGACGCGGACGTCGCGTCGCTGGTCGACGCGCGCGTGCTGGTGATCGCTTCCTACGAGACCCCGGGCGACGTCGACGACGTGCTGGCGGCGGCGGAGGCGTTCGGCGACCAGTTCGACGGCGTCCTCTTCAACGCCGTCGCTGACTCCGTCCGGGACCAGCTCGAGTCCGACGTCGCGCCCTTCCTCGAGGGGCGGGGCGTACCCGTCCACGGGGTCCTGCCACGCGACCAGACGCTGGCCGGCGTCACCGTCGAGGACCTGGCCGACGAACTCGGCGGGCGCGTACTCTCCGAAAACGGCCTCGACGCGTACGTCGAGCGCTTCTCCGTCGGGGCGATGGGCGCCGACAGCGCGCTCAGGCACTTCCGGCGGACCAAAAACGCCGCCGTCATCACGGGTGGCGACCGCGCGGACATCCACTCCGCGGCACTCGAGGCAAGAGGCGTGAAGTGTCTCATCCTGACCGGCGGTCACCGCCCGTCCGGGGCGATCCTCGGCCAGGCCGCCGAGAAAGGCGTCCCCGTCCTGATGGTCCAGTCGGACACGCTCACGACCGTCGAGCGGGCCGAGGAGATCGTCCGGAGCGGCCGCACCCGCGACGCGACGACTGTCGAGCACATGCAGGCGCTTCTCGCCGACCACGCCGACCTCGACTCGCTTCACTGAACGGTCGGAAGCGAGGCTCGAGATCCGTGTACGAGTAGATCACACGCGATCGCTCTGACGACGACTGTGTCGGTCAAAAGGTAGTACCACGGCGCGTCCCCCGGGCACGGGGACCCGCCGAATCGCCGGTTGTCAGAGGCACTCCGGCACTGCTTATATTCCGAATCTAGCGGTAAACCTTCACCCGTCGCCCAGCCACCCACAAGATGGTATTCAGTATATAAATATTCCCCTCATTTAAATAGTCGCGGTGCTTCAATTGCGTTCGACTCGAGGCTAGCTCCGGACCAGGGCGGCCCCACCCGAGCAGCCGGACCGGTACGGTTAAGTGTCCAACAACTGCCTTCACGTGTATGAGTGGACGACCGCTAGACGTCCTCGAAGCGTCACTCGGCGACCGGGTCAGCGTTCGACTCAAGAGCGGCGAGGAGTACGTCGGCGATCTCGCCGGCTACGACCAGCACATGAATCTCGTCCTCGAGGACGTCACCGTCTCGCAGGAAACGGACCCGACCGACGAGCCGTCGGTCCAAGACACAACCATTATACGCGGCGATAACGTCGTTTCGATCACTCCATGACTGGCGCAGGAACCCCGAGCCAAGGAAAGAAGAACAAGACGACGCACGTCAAATGTCGGCGCTGCGGTGAGAAATCCTACCACGTCAAGAAGGGCGTCTGCTCGTCGTGTGGCTTCGGCAAGTCCGCCAAACGCCGCTCGTACGCCTGGCAGGGCAAAGCCGGCGACAACTGACGGGAGACGATCTGACGACTCTTCACGTATCGACTCGGTGATCGCGCCACTTCTCGTCTGTCGATCATCGGTTGCTTTCCCTCCCCGATAGCCACGCTTCACCAACCAGTCCTGACTCACTCCTCGAGCAACCGCTTCAGCCGATCGAGTTCGGTGAGTGCTTCGACGGGAGTCAGGTGGGCCAGGTCGAGTGCCCGGAGCTCGGCCGCGACGTCGCTCGGGTCGTCGCCGCCGTCGGAACTCACCGTTGGCGCGGGAGTCGATCCGACGTCGCTCGAGGCGGCTGCAGAACTCTCGCCCGACCTGCCACCGGCTGAATTACTGGCTGCTGAGTCACCTTCGTCACCGTCGACCAACACGCGAGCGCGCTCGACGACCGGGTCGGGAACGCCCGCCGCCGTCGCCACCTCGACACCGTACGAGCCGGCAGCGGCGCCGGGGGCAATTTCGTGGTCGAAGGTGACCTCGCCGTCCACCTGTGTCGTCTCGAAGTGGCGGGTGAACGCCCCCTCGAGGTCGTCGGCCAGTTCGGTAAGTGGATGGTGGTGGGTCGCAAAGAGCGTCAGCGCCCCGATTTCGTCGTGGAGGTACTCGGTAATCGCACGGGCGATAGCGAGGCCGTCGCTCGTCGAGGTGCCCCGGCCCACCTCGTCGAGGAGGACGAGCGACCGCTCGTCGGCCTCCTGGAGGATCGTCGCCAGTTCGTCCATCTCGACCATGAACGTCGATCGCCCGCCCGCGATGTCGTCGCTAGCGCCGACTCGGGTGAAGATCCGCTCGACCGGCGTGAGCGTCGCGCCTCGAGCGGGTACGAAGCTCCCCACCTGCGCCAGCAGGACGATCTGGGCGACCTGACGCATGTACGTCGACTTTCCGGACATGTTGGGTCCCGTAATGATCGCCAGCCGATTCTCGGCGTCGAAGCGCCCGTCGTTCGGGACGAACGACTCCTGGGTTCGTTCGACGACGGGGTGACGGCCGGCCTCGATTTCGATGCGGGAGGCGTCTCCATCGCTGTCGCCCCCAGACTCCAGTATCTCGGGCCGACAGTAATCGTACTCGGCGGCGACGGTCGCCAGCGAACACAGCGCGTCGAGCGCCCCGAGGGCGTCGGCGAGCGTCTGGACGCGCTCGACTTCCGCACCCACGTCGCGACGAATCCGACAGAACAGGTCGTACTCGCGCTGGTCGGCCCGACTCTCCGCGCCAACGATCTCGTCCTCGCGCTCTTTCAACTCGGGCGTGACGAAGCGCTCAGAGCGCTTGAGCGTCTGTCGGCGCTGGTAGTCCTCCGGGACGGCCTCGAGGTTCGGGTTCGTGACCTCGATGTAGTAGCCGTGAACGGAGTTGTAGCCGACCTTGAGCGAGTCGACGCCCGTCCGTTCGCGCTCGCGGTCCTCGAGGTCGTCGATCCACTGCTTGCCGTCCCTGGCCGTCTCCCGGAGGGTATCGAGGCGGTCGTCGTAGCCGTCGGCGACGATGCCGCCTTCGGTGATCTCGTGGGGCGGGTCGGTGACGATGGCCCGGTCGATCAGCCGACGGACGTCCTCGAGCGGGTCGAGTGCCTCGCGGATTCGCTTCAGTCGACCGGCCTCGGCGTCCTCGAGCGCGTTCCGGATTTCGGGGACCGTGGCGAGCGTGTCACGCAACGAGCGCAGATCACGCGCGTTGGCTCGCTCCCGGGAGATGCGTCCGATGAGCCGCTCGAGGTCGTACACGCCCGTCAGCGCGCCCTGGATCGCCTCTCGGGTGCGGGGGTCTCGGGAGAGTTCCTCGACGGCGTCGAGGCGGCCGTCGATCCGTTCGGCCTCGAGCAGCGGTCGCCGGAGCCAGTCCCTGAGTTTGCGACCGCCGAGGGCGCTCGCCGTCTGGTCGAGGACGCCGACGAGGGTGGCCTCTTCGCGGCCGTGAACGCCTCGCGGTTCGAAGAGTTCGAGGCTTCGGACGGCGACGGCGTCGAGTAGCAGGTACTCGCGGGGGTCGTACCGGCGGAGTCGCGAGAGGTACTCGAGACGTGGGCGGTCTGGTTCGTCGCCCTCGTCTTCGTCTCCGTCTCTACCTCCGTCTACGTTTTCGTCTCCATGGTGCTCGGGCTCGGCCGATCCACCGTCGTCCGTCTCGCTGTCGTCCCTCTCCTCGTGCCCGTGACCGTGGTCGTCCTCGTCCACAGCCCCCTCGACGCCCCCACGAACGTACTCCGCGTAGGCGAGCACGGCGCCGCAGGCGCGAACCTCCGCATCGCTCGCGACGAGCGCCTCTGTACGAGCGACGTACGTCTCGAGGAGATCCGTGGCCCGCTCGAGGTCGAACGCCTCGGGTTCGAACGGCGTGACCATACACCGCTCCGGGAGGATATCGTCTGGGGCGTTCGGGCCGAGGACCGCCTCGGCGGGGGTGAAGCGGCTAATCTCGTCGGCGATTCGTTCGGCGTCGCTCGCGCTGGTGGTCAGGAAGTCGCCGGTCGAGACGTCGAGGAGGGCGAGGGCGACGTCCGTGTCGGCGTTGGCGTCCGGGTTCAGGTTCGCGGAACCGTCGCCAACGGCGACCGCTGCCACGAAGTTGTTGTCGTCGCTCGAGAGCAGTTCGTCCTCCGTGAGTGTTCCGGGCGTTATCACCCGGGTTACCGCCCGTTCGACGACGCCCGCCGACTCGCCCGGTTCCTCGACCTGATCGGCGATGGCGACTCGGTAGCCGGCTTCGAGCAGGTCCTCGACGTAGGTGGCGGCGTTGTCGACGGGAATCCCGGTCATGGGATACTCGCCGGTCGAATCCTCGCGGCTGGTGAGGGTTAGCTCGAGCAGCCGCGCGGTCGTCTCAGCAGCGCCGCCGAAGGTCTCGTAGAAGTCGCCGACCTGGAAGAGGACGATGGCGTCGTCGTACCGGGCACAGAGGTCGTGGTACTGGGCCATCATCGGCGTGAGTTCCGCGCGCCGCTCGGACATCGATTCGGGGGGACCAAGCGCGGAGTCCATACTCGATAGCGGCGTCCGAACGCAAAAATACCTGCTGGGTTGGCCACGGTTCGTCTCGGACGGCGGCCGTTATCCGTCGAGAGTCAGCGAGTTCCGTCCGTCAGGCTCGTATCCGCGCGGTCGCTCGAGTCTACCCCCTCCACGTGCGAGCCGACGCCCTCGAAGTACAGGTGGACGTGTCGTCGACAGCCCGGGTTGAACAGCGCACCACAGCGCGAGCAGGTGTGCTCGCAGTCGAGGTACTCGGGGGCCGTCATGGTCGATCCACAGGCGCCGCAGTAGACCGCGGGCTCGTCGAACCGGTCGCGCGGCCACGGGACCGCCTCGTGGTCAGTCACGGCCTCGTGACACTGGTAGCACGCGAAGAAGTCCCCACAGCAGCCAAAGCGAAGGGCGACGACGTCGCGGTCGCTCCGGTAGTGGGCACAGCGGGTTTCGGCGTCGAGGTCGACGCCTCGGACGAGTACGTTGCGATCGGAGTCGTACACGCTCGAGACGTCGAGTTCTGGAAAGGAGAGTGTTGCGTCGGCGGGGTTTCGAGGGGGCCGACAGTTGCAGGACTCGAGGGTACTGGCCGGGTTCGAGGCTACCAGCAGGACACGACGGTATCGGCAGGCCTCGAGGCTACCGGCCAAACACCAGACGTGTAGGCCGTCCGCTCACTCGAACGCGACCGTGTCGCCGCGACGGAACCGGTCGAGGCGTTGGTAGCCCTGAATCGCGCCGTCCGAGTCGAGGGTGAGTTCGTACCGCCCCAGGATGTCCTGGGTGTCGGGCACCGCTCGTCGCTCGATCACGTCGACGACCGCCACCCAGCCCTCGTCGGTTGGCGAAATTTCGCTAATCGTATCGAGGGGGTGGCCGATGATCGAATCGGCAGCGCGCTCGATTCGCCGTCGGATCGCGAGGAATCCCTCGAGCTGGTCGTCGTCCGTTTCGGCCTCGATGTCGACGTCGTCGGTGTCGACCGCGTCTGGGTCTGTGGTTTCCTGTTGGTTCATCTGTGAGTCCTCGCTGGTATCGCCGGTTTCGTCGGTTTCGTCGGTGTCCTCCGTAGCCGACCCCTCCGTAGCCGACTCGTCGGCGTTCTCGCTCGCCTCCTCCTCGTCGACCGTCTCGTCGTCCGGCCCGTGCTGGTGGCAGAATCCATCCTCCTGGGCGGGCCGCGAACACCGCTCTCCGGAGGACGTGATCGCCTTACACTGGTCGGTCGACGCGGATTCTGCTTCGGCCATAGGTTTTCTTTCGTCGTCGAGCGAGTTAGTGGTTGGTGTACGTTGGGTAGTGGGTGCGTCGATCAGATGACGTCCGCGACGCGGTCCTCGAGGGTGGCGACGTCCGACCCGTCCTCGCGACCGGCGAACTTGGGCGCCAGGACGTCGGTGAAGACCGTCACGAGTACCTCGTCGTCGACGGCGTCGTCGTTCCCGGAGCCGAAGACCGCGAGCCCCTTCGCCGCCGTGATGGCGACGCGGGTCCCAACGACCACGTCGAGTTCCTCGCGAAGCGCACGCGTCGCGTCGACGACCCGCTCGATCTGGTCGTCCGGCAAGTCAACGTGCGCAGCGACGATCTCGCGCTCGGTCTCGGCGTCGTAGTAGTCGACGTGGACGCCGACCATTCGATCCAGCAGGGCGTCCTGCGGTTCGTGGACGCCCGCGTACTCGGCCGTGTTCGAGGTGAGGATCGCCCGGAACTCCGGATGGACGTCGATCTTTCGATCGTCGCCACGTTTTCCCGGACGCTCGAGGACACCCTCCTCGAAGACCGACAGCAGGACGTTGTGGGCGAGCGGGTCGCTCCGGGAGAACTCGTTGTAGACGAGCGTCGCGCCCTCGCGGGCGGCCACCGAGAGCGGGTTGTCGACCCACCGCTCGCGCACGACCTCGGTCCGTTTGTGGACCCCACTGACGTACTGGTCGTCCTCGACGTAGCTCTCGCCACCGGCGTGCTCGCCAACGAGGGTACCCGTGTCGACCGCCTGGTCGCCGTCGATCCAGACGACCGGACGACCGCGTTCGGCCGCCGCCGAGAGCGCCAGCGCGGTCTTCCCGCAACCGGTCGGCCCGACGACGTGGACTGGCTGGTCGGCTTCGAGCCAGCGCCCGATCCGGGTCGTCAGTTCCTCGACGGCGTCGGTCGAGACGAACGGTTCCGGTGCCGCCGACTGGGGCGAGCGAAGGACGTCGGTGCTGGCGTCGGCTGTACCAGTGGCGCCGCTCCCGTTACCCTTTTCCTTCGCTGCCCGACGACGTTGTTTTTCTGCCTTCCGTCGCTCCTTGACAGATCGGTCGCTCCTGATCTTCCGTCCGCGAACCTTTCGCTTGCGTCCGGAGTCCGAGCCCATTCGTGGTGATCACTCGGCCGCCGACTTCGGCGACGATTCAGGTCGCTGCTCGATCTCGAGTTCCTCGAGGTCCTCGAGATCGCCCTCGGAACTTGCCCGCTCTATCTTCGATATTTCCTCCGCATAATGGAGGAACGTGTCGACCGAGGCGACGACCACGCGGGCTTCGACGGTCAGGAGTTCGATCCCGACGACCGAGACGCGCGCCCAGATGTCGATGACGACGCCTTTGTCGAGGATTCGGTCGAGTACTTCGGCGAGACTTGAGGAGTCGGGTCTGCGTTGTGGTGCTGCCATACTGTATCTACGTATACACTGGATGCGGGTTGACGACTTGGATTGCACCTGCAAGCTACCCTCGTCCTGGCCGAAACCGGGAGCTACCGGTAGGCCCACTCGAGCAACCGCGCGTAGACTTGATCGGACTCGAGCGCCGCTGGATCACCGACCAGAACGAGTGCCCGTTTGGGTCGGGTGAGCGCGACGTTTATCCGCCGGTAGTCCTCGAAGATCGGCCCCTCGAGGTCGCCGGTCGCCGTAAACGAGATGACGATCACCTCCTCGCTCGAGCCCTGGAATCGGTCGACGGTGTCGACAGTGACGTCGCCCGGGACCGCGTTCGAGATGGTCGCAACCTGTGCTCGGAAGGGCGCGATGACGCCGATCTGGCTTCGGTCGACTCCCGCCCGCTCGTAGGTCTCGATCAACTGGGCGATACGGTCGGCCTCGACGGCGTCCGTGTATTGCTCACCGTCACCCTCGACCGGGACGAACGCGACGGGGTCGCGGAGGGATTCGGGAAGAGCGTCGCGGGAGACACCCTCGAGGTCGTCGAGGGCCCGGCCGGCCACCTCGGGCGTCGCTGGGCGAAGTTCCCCGTCGTAGAATTCTCGCGAGGCGAACGACTGGATGCGCTGGTTCATCCGGTACTGGCGGTCGAGCATCACGCCGGCGTCGGGGTGGAGGTCGACGAGGCGCTCGAACAGCGAGGTCGAGAGGTCGTTCTCTGCACGCACGACCGGCGGGAGTTGCTCGTGATCGCCGACCAGAACGAACCGGTCGGCGAGTTCGATGGCGGCGTAGGTGCCCGGTTCGGTGAGCTGGGCCGCCTCGTCGACCAGCGCCACGTCGAACGACTGCTCGGCCATGATCCGGGAACCGCACGAGGCCGTCGTCGCCGCGACCACTCGTGCGCTCTGGAGTTCCTCGAGCCGTTTCTCGGGGTGGCCCGACCGCTCGAGGCGGTAGCGCTGCATGTCCTCGCGGACTCCGCTCTCGCTGCCGACCCGGACGACGGAGTCGGGGTCGATTCCGGCCTCGTCGAACGATTCGAGGACGGCCTCGAGTGCGTTGTCCACGGCGCGGTTGGTAAAGGCCGACAGGAGGACGCGCTCGCCGCGCTCGACCATCTCGGTAATCGCGCGAGCGATGGTGTAGGTCTTCCCGGTCCCCGGCGGGCCGTGGATCAGCGCACAGTCCCGGGCGCCGACGGCCTTTCGCACCGCCTCGTCCTGTGCAGTGTTGTTATCGACGAACGTCTCCTCGAGGTCGTCGAACTCCGGCTGGACGCGACCGAAGAGGACGTCCTTTCGCCGCTGGTCGCCCTTCAGCAGGGCGTCGTGCAGGGCCGTCAGCAATCGATCGGTCGTGAGTTCGGAGGGGTAGATGTCCAGCCGAGTCACCTCGACGGGTTCGTCGGCGGTCAGGACGACCTCCTCGTCCAGCCGTTCGATGCGGGCGAGTTCGGCCTCCCCCCGAACGGGATGACCGTCGCTCGCGAGCACCAGGTCGCCCTCGCGGATCTTCGAGGTCGCCGGGGAGCGCTGGCGTGCGCGCAACTCCCAGCGCCCGCCCTCGAGTTCGCGCATGCCGTCGAACTCGAGGTCGATGATCGCCCGGTCGTCGTCGGCGCGTTCCTCGGCGGTCTGTTCCCAGAGCTTGGCGTACTCCCGGTGGACCTCGCGGCGCTCCTCCTCGATGGCGTGGTAGAAGCGATCGAAGTGCTCGAGTTCCTCGTCGGGGAGCGCCTGGCCGATGGACCCGGCCTTCGACTCCTGGTCCAGGCGCCCGGAGACGACCATGCAGGTGTCGCGCTCGAAGCAGTACTCACACTTCGCGTCCGCTTCCTTTCCGGTCGGGATCGACCCCGACATCTCCATCGCCGCGATCTCGTTTCGCAGGCGGACGACATACTTCAGGAGTCCGGCCCCCATCGAGAAGTCTTTCGCGGGCGTGAGGTCGCCGGTCTCCTCATCGCGCTCGAGTGCGGAGTTCTTGGTGTAGAGCAGGGTTCCGGTATCGACGGGGTCGGCGTGTTCCTCGAGCAGGAGGGCGTAGCAGGCCGCCTGCACCTTGTCCTTGAACCGGGGTTCCTTCCGGAGGTTCTTTCCGGTCTTGAGTTCGACGGGCGCCCCGCGGCGGATGGCGTCGGCCCGCCCGCGGATGCCGAAGGTCTCGCTGATGAGCAACTGCTCGGAGCGCCACTCGTTTGCTTCGGGGGCGAACGATTGAGACGAGTTGTCGACAGTAGCCGACCCGTCTTCGGTGGCAGCGGCCACCCCATCTTCGGCGGCAGCGGCCACCCCATCCCCACCCGTAAGCCGACCCTGCTCGAGCCATCCCTCGATGGCCGCGGCGTTCTTCCGGACGTCCTCCTCGACTGTTGCAGGCGACTCGCCGAGCAGGCCCAGTTCGAGACCGCGGTCGTCGATCCGCTCGTCGATGGCGGCCTCGAGGTCGCGACCACGGAGCAGGTCGCCGAAGACCTCGTGGACGATGGTCCCCTTGACCACGGGATAGTTGAGCGGAACGCCCGAGAGCTTGTTCAGGTAGTACAGGCGCGGGCACTCGACCCAGTTGCGAATAGCCGTCACGTTCACGAGGAAGCTCGGTTCGACGACGACATAGGACTCCTTCGTCGTCGAGTACTGCGTCTCGCCCTGGTACTCCCGCTCCTCGGCGTTCGTGACCAGTAGTTCCATTCCCGGCTCGAGGCGTTCGGCGGATTCGGTCCACTTGCCCCAGCAGGTGACCGTGGCCGTGTCCGCGTCCGTGTCCGATTCCGAGTCCCGGTTCGACCCCGTACTAGCCGCTGCCTCCGAACCCGTCGCCTCGCCCTCGAACGACTCCACGCGAACGGGCACCTCCGCGAGTTCGCTCTCGCCGTAACTCGTCGACACCGTTCGGATCGACACCTCGCCGGCGACGGTTCCGCGTACGTTCACGGCTATTCTGACGGACCCGAGAGGGAAAAACGCTATCGGTCGCTCTCGCGTCGCTCCCACGGATCGTTTCTGGCCCGGAAACACCGTATTACCGGAGTAGTTGCCCACAGAAGGCCGTAACGGTAGAACGGGCTTTTGTCGATCCTCGCCGACCGACGAGACCGTGAGACAGTCGAACCGACGAGCGCCCACCCCGCTCGAGATCATGGCCGATCGCCACGCCGAATCGACCGGGAGTCACCGAACCATGGAGCGTGACCCGCACGACGAGTCGACCCAAATCGCGAACGAAGAGCGGCGGAAACAGACGCCGATTCTCAGCGCGATCATCGCCGGACTGGGCCTCTGGGTCGCGCTCTCGGGACTCCTCCTCGACGTGGGAGCGACGTCGACCGCGGTCACGAACAACCTCCTCGTCGGCCTCGTCATCGCACTCGCGGCCGGATACAACTACTATCGTGTCCGACACGACGTCCCGCTGAGCCCGGTCGTCGCCTCACTGGTCGCCATCCTCGGCCTCTGGCTGATCGTCGCGGCTCCCGCCCTCGGAATGGTCGGCGCGCTGTTCTGGAGCACGTTCGCCGCCGGCCTCCTCGTCGTCGGTCTCTCGGGCTGGACCGTCTACACGGCTCGAGAAGCACGATCCGTGACGGGGGAAGCCCGATCGCGGTTCTGAGTTCGGGTCACGGTTCGAGGGGAGTCCGTTCGATCCACGTTACGGCTCGAGGGGGACTCCTTCGAGTTCGAGTTCGAGTCGCCGCCGCCGATGGGTCGCCTCGAGAAAGCCGGCGGCGACGGCGGCGAATGCGCCCATGACGATTGCGAAGCCGATCACGGGGAGGAGCGGTCCGTGGGTGAGTACCCCGATCGCGAGCTGGGCGAACGCGAGGACCACCGGTGTGACGACGACGAGCGCGGTTTCGACGGGTGCGGTTCGAAACAGTTCCGTCAACGGGAATGTATCGATGGCGGGCATACGAAATCCGTTCTTACCGGAGTCCGGAACGGGGGTTTCGTAGCTCTTGTGGTTCTCGAGCGATCCCGAAACCGATCACGAGACGGCGATTCAATCCCGCATTTGTCTGGAAACGTCGCCTTACGCAGCGGACGGGGCGCAGGTCGCCCCGACCGATACGTATTTTCTTCCCGACGCGTATCCTCGAGTATGCGGATTCGTGACTGGCAGGACGTGCTCGAGGACGTCGTCGAACGGGACGTCGACCCCGAGGGCTGGCGCGCGGTCGCCGGCGACCGCGCTCGCGGGGTCGGTAAGGACATGTACCTCGCCCACCCTCGGGTCGGGCTGTTCGTCCTGAAGACCTATGCGAAAAATCCCTACGAGGTCAGAGGCGTCGGGAGCCGGGTCGCCCGCCGACTGGACGACGAGATCGGCTCGTTTCTCCCCAACGAGGAGACGCCCAGCCGGTTCGCCGTCCAGTCCCCGCCGGAGGACGAGGACCACGCCCAGTCGGTTGCCAGACGCCTCGAGACCGTCGTCCAGACCCACGCTGACGCGCCCACGCGGCCACAGGACATCTTCGACGACGTGATGGGCGCCCTCGAGAGCCCCGCGTTCGGACCGATGGCCTACGACCAGTACGACCGCCCCGACGAACTCGAGGGGCTGTCCAACGAGTTCGAAGACGCCGAGAAGTTGCTGGATTCCGAACTCGAGGACCTGATCGAAGAGGACGCGGTCGATCGCGGGTTCATGTAGCGAGCGTCGTCGTCATCTATCACGAATGACGTTGGCGAGAACACTCGAGGAGAACGGCTGGCAAGATACTCGACGAATACACTCGACGAGAGCAACTCGTTCGTCAATCGGTCGTCACGGTCTCCTCCGGCCCCCCGTCAACAGGCGCGTCGGCCCACGCCCCGTCCGCGAGGTCGATCGCCCCGGTCCACTTGCCGACGACCGACGAGACCGCGAGGTCGCCGGTGACGTTGTTCGTCGTCGCGATCCGACCGAGGATCGGATCGACCCCCGCGACGAAGCCGACGATCTCGAGGGGCAGGCCGAGCGCGTTCAGGATGACGGTGAGCATGATGAGCCCGGCCCCGGGGACGCCGGCCGTCCCGATGCTGATCAGGATCACCGTAAAGAGGACGAGCACCTGTTCGCCCAGTCCCAGCGAGATGCCAACCATGTTCGCGGCGAAGACGGCCGTAACTGCCTGCCGGATCGCCGCGCCGTCCATGTTGATCGTCGCCCCGAGGGGCAGCCCGAAGCCGTAGACCGACTCGTCGATCCGCAGGTTCTCCTCGGCGTTCGTGATCGTGACGGGCAAGGTGGCTGTCGAGGAACGCGTCGTGAACGCCATCAGCATGGCGTCTTTCGCCCCATTGAGGAAGTCAAGCGGCGACTGCCCGAGGATTCCGATCGTCATCACGCCGAGGTAGGTGACGGTCATGTGGATCACGATCCCCACCGCGATGACGCCCACGAGCGCGCCGAGTTGCACGATCGCCCCGAGTCCCTCGGTCCCGATCGACGCAGCCATCAGCGCGAAGACGCCGATGACGCCGTACTCCAGGACGCCCCAGATGATCTTGAACAGCGCCTGCGTACCGGCGTCGATGAACGCGAAGAAGCCGCCGATCGCCCCTTCGACGGACTCGTCGCTCGTGGCCTCGCGGACCGACGTCAGCGCGAGCCCGAAGACGATCACGAAGAAGATCGTCGCGAGGATGTCGCCCTCCACCATCGCCCCGAGCGGGTTCTCCGGGACGATCCCCAGCAGGACCTCCGTGACCGTCGGCGGCTCGGCCTCTCGAGCCTCGCCACCGGTGAACTCCACGGCGGTACCAGGGTCGAACAGGTTCGCGACTGCGAGGCCGATGACGGCCGCGACGGTCGTCGTTGCGATGTAAAGCCCGACCGTGAGCCCGCCGACTTTACCCAGCCGAGACGGGGTCAGCTTGCGGATCCCGCCGAGCAGCGTGAAGACGATGATCGGGATGATGAGCATCTCGAGGAGACGCAAGAAGAGATCCCCCAGTGGGCTGAGAACGCCCGCCCGTTCCCCGGCGACGGCGCCGAGGGCGGTGCCGAGGACGAACGCGACGGCGATGCGGTAGATGAGTGGGACGGATCGATACGTGCTCCACAGGCGCCGGTGGAGCGACGCGCGGGTCTGGCTCATTGGCTTCGCTTCTAGCTGAGGCCATCAATCGGTGTCGCTGTCGGTGAGATTCTCCGCCACCTGTGACAGCCAACCGTTTGCGCTACGCTCCTTCGCTTCGCTCAGTCGCTCGGCAAACCGTTGATGAAAAGCACGGCGTCACCCCCTCCGGCGCGGCAAAGCCTCGCCTTCGAGGGATTCCTTGGCTCGCTCGCTCACTTTATTCGCTCGCGATGAGTGCACACTCCTCATCTTATACCCCTCGAGTTCGACGGATACACGAATAGCACAATGCACGCGCTGTTTCCCACGCGCCTCGAGACGGACCGACTGATTTTCGAACGAATCAGCCACGAAACCGTCGACCCGTTCGAATTGTATGCGTTCGTGAGTCGAGATGACTGGCAAACCGATGCGACCGAACACATGCCGTGGTTCCGGCTCCAGCGACTCGATCAGGTCGCCGAGTTCGTCGACCGGGCCGAACAGCAGTGGGCTGACCGCGAGCGGGCGCGGTACCTCCTTAGATCCAACGACGAAGGGGGAGACATCGTCGGGACCACGGCCTACAAACCCGAGTGGGACGCCCGCCGTGCCGGATCGGACATCGTCCTCGCACCGGCGTACTGGGGTCGCGAGTACGGCCTCGAGCGGGCATCCGCGTTCGTCGAACTGACGTTCGAGCGATACGACCTCGAGGCGTTTTACACGACCTGCGCCGCCGATAACGAGTCGTTCCGACGGATGATCGAGAAGTACGTCGAGAAGTACGGCGGCCGCCACGAGGGGCTACTGCGCCAGCACTCGCCGCGGCCGAACGGGACGGTGACCGATCAGCATCGATACACCATCGTGCAAGCGGAGTACGAGGAAGCGACGATGGAACTCGAGACGCTCGACTTCGACGTCAAGTGGGGGACATCACCGACTCGAGGCAGCTTCACCCAATAGTTTAATATTTATAGTAAAACACTACAGATAATATATTAAATCACTGTCTGCGTTCGAACGACGTCCATCTGACCGTGGAGCCGCGGGGCGACGAGGCGATGGCGGTTGCAAGCCCAACGACCTTTTGGGCGAATCGTTAACCACAAACTGGTGAAGCCTATGTCCGAAGAGACAGATCACGGCCGAGACGTCGAACTGGCCAAAGAGGATCCCGAGGCGAACGAGGACGAAGAACTCACCGAGGAGGAAAAGGAGGCCCGGCGCCGTCGAGCCGAAGAGGAGCGAAAAGAGGACATCGAGCACGGCTCGACCGAGCGCGAGAACGAGGCGCTCGAGCAGGAGAACCCCGACAATCACCGGGACGAGCCGCCGTACAACAGCTAGGGCGTTCCGGTCGTCGACCGCACCCCTCCGTTCGGGAAGGGCGTTTCGCTCGAGCGCTTCAGCGGAGTCCGCCTCGAGTACCGGTTCTCGGACGCTCGAACGGACCGAAAAGCGGGTACGAGTTTTTGCACGCGCTAACTCGCTACACTCGCCCATAGCGGTACCTCTTTTAGGCATCCACGCTTCGCCTCGAGTATGACCACGCTCGGGCTGGTGATCGCCCAGTTCAACCGTTCGATCACCAAACGAATGGAAGCCGCCGCCCTCGAGGCCGCCGAGGCCGCCGAGGTAGAGGTCTACGACGTGGTGTCGGTCCCCGGCGTCTACGACGCGCCGCTCGCTGCCGACCGACTCGCCCGCCTCGAGGCCGTCGACGCCGTCGTCGTAATCGGGACAGTCATCACCGGCGACACCGACCACGACCAGGTGATCACCGACGCCGCCGCCGGCCGCCTGGCCGACGTCAGCCTCGAGCGTGACACCCCGGTGACCCTCGGCGTCACGGGTCCCGGCATGTCCGCCGCGGAGGCCCGCGAGCGCGTCGAAAATGCCGCGAAGGCCGTCGATGGCGCGATCGAACTCGTCGAGGAACTTCCGGAACCGGAATCAGACCACGAACCAGTCGACTGACACCGCCTCACAGCCAAACCCACTTCAGCCATGACCATGGAATTCACCGACCGCGTCTCCCGAGTCGAACCGTCCGCAACCCTCACCATCTCCGCGCTCGCCACCGAACTCGAGGCCGACGGCGTCGACGTCGTCGACCTGAGCGTCGGCGAACCCGACTTCCCAACGCCCGAGAACGTCGTCGAGGCTGGCAAGGACGCGATGGACGCCGGCCACACCGGCTACACCACGCCCGCGGGTCATCTCGAACTTCGCGAGGCCATCTCTAAGAAACTCGCCGCCGACGGCCTCGATCACGGTCCCGACGAGATTATCGTCACGCCTGGTGCGAAACAGTCCCTCTACGAAATCGTCCAGTCGCTGATCCAGGCAGGAGACGAGGTCGTCCTGCTCGACCCCGCCTGGGTCTCCTACGAGGCGATGGTCGAGATGGCCGGCGGCGACCTCACCCGCGTCAACCTCTCGGAAACTGACTTCCGGCTCGAGCCAGCCCTCGACGACCTCGCCGACGCAGTCTCGGACGACACCGATCTGCTGATCGTCAACTCGCCATCGAACCCCACGGGCGCGGTCTACTCGGACGCGGCGCTCGAGGGCGTTCGCGACCTGGCCGTCGAGCACGACATCACGGTCATCTCCGACGAAATCTACAAGGAGATCACCTACGGCGTCGAACCTACGAGCCTGGGGACGCTCGAGGGAATGGCCGATCGCACCATTACGGTCAACGGCTTCTCGAAGGCCTACTCGATGACTGGCTGGCGGCTGGGCTACTTCGCCGGACCGACGGACCTGATCGACCAGGCCGGCAAACTCCACAGCCACTCGGTGTCCTCGGCGACGAACTTCGTCCAGTACGCCGGGATCGAGGCCCTCGAGAACACCGACGACGCCGTCACCCAGATGGTCGAGGCGTTCGAGGGCCGACGCGACCTCGTCGTCGACTTGCTCGAAGACCACGGCGTCGACGTGGCCGTCCCGGACGGCGCGTTCTACATGATGCTCCCCGTCGACGACGACGATCAGGCCTGGTGCGAGGGCGCCATCGAGGACGCCCACGTCGCGACCGTCCCCGGCAGCGCGTTCGGAACGCCCGGGTACGCCCGCATCTCCTACGCGGCGAGCGAGGAGCGACTCGAGGAGGGAATCGAGCGGCTGCCGGCTGAAGGCTACCTCTGACCGGCCTCGAGGCGGCGCATTCCCACACGTTTTTCAGCCCCACACCTAGTTTTATTGATATTGTCCCCGTAGCGAGAATATGGCTCTCGAGAATCGTCGATCGCTGACAGCCGCACAGATCGCCGGCATCTACGCGGTCGTGAGCGGGCTGTGGGTCGTGCTCACCGATCGGATCCTCGAGACGCTGTTCCCGACGATCGCGGCCATGTCCGTCGCACAGACGGCGAAAGGACTCGTCTTCATCCTCGCCTCGACGGCCATCATCTACGCCCTCGTCGCCCGGAGTCGGCGCGAACTCGAGGAGACGAACCGACGCCTCGATCTCGCGCTTCGACACTCGAGCGTGCTCCACCGAGTACTCAGGCACAACCTTCGGAACACCTGCAACGTGATCCAGGGGACCGCCCAGACGCTCCAGGAGCGAACCGAGGACGTCGACGACTCCCTCGAGATCATCGAGGACGAAGCCGAGCGACTGGTTTCGATCGGCGACAAATCGCGATCGCTGGAGTCGGTGATCGGAACGGGCCCGCAATCTCGGACGGAGGTCGATCTGGCGGAGATCGTCGAGGAGTACGCCGAGATCTACCGCGGACGGTTCCCGTCTGCCCGGATCGAAACGGACGTCCCGGAGACCGCCCGTTTCGAGGCACATCCGAAGGTCGAACTCGCCATCGACGAGTTGCTCGAGAACGCCATCGTCCACCACGGATCCGACGAACCGACGGTCCGACTCGCAGTTGAGCGGTCCGCGGACGGGCACGTCGCCTTCGAGGTCGTCGACGACGGAGTTGGCATCCCGGCGGCCGAACGCGAGGCACTCGAGACGGCCATCGAGGATCAACTCGTCCACGCCAGCGGCCTCGGCCTCTGGCTGGCCCAGATTCTCGTCCTCGAGTCGGGCGGGACGTTCGAAGTCGGTAACGCCGGTGCCGGTGGGACGACCGTTCGCGCGGTGTTCTGACTGGTTTTGGCCCCCAGTTCACGCCCATCGATTCGAACTCGAGCAGAGACAAGAATTCGAGCGCTTCGGACCTGACTCGAGCAGTCGCTCAAATCCCGCAAACCGAACCCCGCAAACCGAATCCCGTTATCCCCGACGCCGAAGAATCCGCTCGACGATCAATCGCGTCGACAACAGTTCGTCGTCGTACTTCGGCTCTCGCCCCGAAGCACGCTCGACCGCACAGTCGATGCCGCGGGACTCGAGCTCGGCCTCGATCGCTCCGGGGTCGTGGTGCTGGTCGTGACCCAGCGCGATCACGTCGGGGTCGAGTTCCTCGATCGGCCGGAAGATGTCCTCACGGTCCCCCAGGATGGCCTCGTCGACCACCTCGAGGGCGGCGACCAGTTCCCGGCGCTGCCGGGCGGCACAGATCGGCGCTTCCTTGTGGTCGACGTTCGTCGGCCGGGCGACGATGACGACGAGTTCGTCGCCCATCGCTCTGGCCTGCTCGAGGTAGTGGACGTGACCGGGGTGGAGGAGGTCGAAGGTTCCCTGCGCAACGACGAGTGTCCCGTCGGATCGATCCTCTCGTCCCCGGATTCGTGCCGTTCGGTCGGTGTCTCGCGTGTCCGTCATGGTAGTCTCTCACCGTCAGTCGCGTTGGTGCCGTCACTGCTCGTCGCGTCCGCCATGCTTGCGTTGCTCACCGTGTTTACTGTGCTCCCCGCGCTCGTATCGCTCGCTTCGTTTGCGTCGCTCATCCGCGCAACTCCTCGTCGATGTCCGCCTGCGTGAAGTCGAAAAACGACTCGCTGTCGGGTAACTCGACGTCGATAACCTCGAGGTGCGTCCGCCGTCCCTGCGAGTCGAACGCCTTCCAGTCGTTCCGGCGGTAGGGGGCGCCGATGATGACGTGCACGCTGCCCCGGCCGAACGTCTCGAGGTCGGCCTGGCTCGGCCGGATCACGCCGTTTGGATGCGAGTGGACGCTGCCGAGGGCCTTCACGTCGTTCGGGATCGAACTGGTCTGAACGGTCGCGCTCACGCTGTTGGACTCGGTTCCGGGGATGATCAGCACGTCGGTGATGACCAGTCCCTCCCGGTCGAGCCCCAGTTCTGTGGCTTCCGTCCCCCGGAGAAACCCCATGTACTCGTCGGGGTGGGCGGCCTCGGAGGACTCGAGGGCGAACTCGAGGGTCTCCTCGGCGATGCCGAGAATCTCGCTCGAGCGAAAGAGCGCATCCAGCAGACCCATGCCCCTACGTCCGGTCCTGACGTTGCTAAACGTTCCGGAAGCCGACGCCCGGCGTCCCGGGTCGGTATCTCCGACGGCCTGGGTCGGCACCGGCCGTGGATTCTGCGTCCGTACCCGTCGAAAGCGCCCACAGATCGCCTTGGCAAGCGTTATACGCGGCGAAACCAAACTACCGTCACCGATGACACGTGACTCCGCCGGAGGTTCCGGCGATAGTAAAGACGGAGATGTTTCCGTCATCTACGATCTCGCTCCCGATTGCACCGCTTCGGACATCGAATCCGACCGCCCGTATCTCGCCTCGATCAACGGCATCGTCGAGTACGGCGTTTTCGTCGATCTCTCGGAGAACGTCTCCGGCCTCGTCCACGAATCCGTCCTGGAGGGCACCTTCAGCGTCGGCCAGGAACTCGCCGTCAAACTCGAGGAGGTTCGCGACAACGGCGACATGGCCTTCCAGCCGGCCGACGTCGACCTCGAGGAGGACGACTACGAGGTCGAACCCGTCGACCACGACTATCCCCTGACCGGGACCGACCGCCTCGAGGCGAACGTCGGCGAGCAGGTCCACCTCGAGGGCGAAATCGTCCAGATCAAACAGACCGGCGGCCCGACGATCTTCCACATCGCCGACGAGTACGGCGTCGTCCCCTGTGCCGCCTTCGAGGAGGCCGGCGTTCGCGCCTACCCCTCTGTCGAGGTGGGCGATATCGTTCGCGTCACCGGGACCCCCGAAACCCGTGAGGAGAGCGTCCAGATCGAGGTCGACGGCCTCTCGAAACTCGATGGCGAGGACGAGTCCGAGGCCCGCGAACGACTCGAGGCCGCCCTCGAGAAGCGCGCTCAGCCCCACGACGTCGACCCCCTCATCGACTGGCCCGCGTTCGAGAAACTCCGCCCGAACCTCATGGAGGTCGCGACCCTCCTCCGGCGAACCGTCCTCGAGGGGCGACCCATCCGCGTCCGTCACCATGCCGACGGCGACGGTATGTGTGCGGCCGTCCCCCTCCAGCTGGCCCTCGAGAACTTCATCGCCGAGGTTCACCAAGACGAGAACGCGCCCCAGCACCTGATCAAGCGCCTGCCCGCGAAGGCGCCGTTCTACGAGATGGAAGACGCCACGCGCGACCTCAACTTCGCGCTCGAGGACCGCGAGCGACACGGCCAGCAACTCCCCCTCGTGCTCATGCTCGACAACGGCTCGACGGCCGAGGACGTACCCGCCTACGAGACGCTGGCCCACTACGACATCCCCATCGTCGCAATCGACCATCACCACCCCGACCCCGACGCCGTTGGCGACCTGCTCGACGCCCACGTCAACCCGTACCTCCACGACGAGGACTACCGGATCACGACGGGCATGCTCTGTGTCGAACTCGCCCGGATGATCGACCCCGACCTCACCGACGTCCTGCGACACGTCCCCGCCGTCGCTGGCGTCTCGGATCGATCGAAGGCCGAAGCGATGGAACAGTACCTCGAACTCGCCGCCGAGAACGGCTACGACGAAGACCGCCTGCGAGACGTCAGCGAGGCCCTCGACTACGCCGCCTTCTGGCTCCGCTACAACTCCGGTGATCACCTGATTCAGGACGTCCTCGAACTCTCGGACGCCGACGAGGACCGGCACCGGCGACTGGTCACGTTCCTCGCCGACCGCTCCCGCCGGGACGTCGACCGCCAGCTCGACGCGGCCATGAACCACGTCCAGCACGAGCGCCTCGACAGCGGCGTCCACCTCTACCGGATCGACGTCGAGAACCACGCCCATCGATTCACCTACCCTGCCCCGGGCAAAACCACGGGCGAGATCCACGACCGCAAAATCCAGGAGACCGGTGACCCGGTCATCACGGTCGGCTACGGGCCCGATTTCGCCGTCCTCCGCAGCGACGGTGTCCGCCTCGACATCCCGCGGATGGTCTCGGAACTCGAGGCGGAGATCCCCGGCGGCGGCGTCTCCGGCGGCGGTCACCTCGTCGTCGGCTCGATCAAGTTCGTCAAAGGCAAGCGCGAGGAAGTCATCGACGCTCTCGTCGAGAAGATGGCCGCCGCGGACATCGACGAGGCGCTCTCGAGTGCGGCGCCCCTCGAGAACTAGTCTAGAAGTAGATCCGTTCGTCCTCGACTGACTCCTCTTGCATCCGCTGTCTCTCTTCATCCTGGCCCGCGAACGCGAGCCGATGCCATCCGAGTACGCCCGCGGCGACCACGCCGACACCCGCCACGCCGAGTAACTCGAGCGGGACGGGAAGCGGCGTTGTTTCCTCTCCCTCCCAGTCGGCCTCGAAGACGGCCGTGTAGTACGAGGCAACCGACTCGCCGTGGAGGGCCAGGACGACTTCGCGGTTGTTTCGGAGCGAGTTCCGGTTCCAGTTCAAACTCCCGAGAACGACCGTGTCGCCGTCGACGATCACGCCCTTCGCGTGAATCTTCTCGAACCGGTCGCCGGGTTCGACGAGACGAGCCTCGAGCGGCAGGTCGTCCCTCGCCGCGGCCGTCTCGAGTCGCTCGATCACCTCGCGATTCGTCTCTTCGTTGTACCAGCTGGCGTCGAGGAGGACGCGCACCTCGACGCCGCGTTCGGCCGCCTCGATCGTCGCCTCGAGTACCGACGCGTCGTCGCCGATACTGGCCTGAGTAACGTCGATCGACTCCTCGGCGCACTCGAGCAACTCGAGGAGCCGACCCTCTGCGTTGTCCGGTGCGAGCAGGAGTTCTACCTGCTCGAGTGCGACCGGCTCTGCATCGTGGATCGTCGGGTACGAAGTCGACGCCGGGTCGGGCTCGACGAACGTCGCGGATTGCCGGTGTTCGGCCCACGGAGTGACGTCCCAGCCGTCCGCATCGGCCCGGAAGACCGCCTCGAGATCGCGGGCGAGCGCACGGTTCTCGACGACGACGCCCCAGCCGCGACTCGAGGCGCCGCCGAGTCCCGACGGCGACCAGTTTTCAGTGGTGACGAGGACCGTTTCGTCGACGACGGCGTACTTGGGATGGTGGTATCGATACCGCGCTCCCGGTCCGCCAAGAGCGTACACGTCGGCGCCCTGGCTCTCGAGTTCGGAGAGGAGTTCGTCGGTGCGTTCCGAGGCGCCGCCGACGGGTCCTGCTTCGACGAGAATTTCGACGTCCACGCCGCGCTCGAGGGCGTCCTCGAGCGCCGTCGCGACCTCCGGGGACGTGAACGTGTAGCCGGCGAGACGAATCCGATCCTCGGCCGCCGCGATTCGGTCGCGGGCGACGTCGGGTGCGTCCGGCAGGACGAACGCGGTCCCTACCGTCTCGTCGTAGGTGGCGACCGGGAGACAGGTCGCCCCTCGCGGCCACCACGCTCCCTGATCCGAATCGGTGGATCGGTGGGTCGCGTTCGATCCGGACCGGTACCACACCCTGGCCGTTCGCGCTCGGTCGTAGGAAATCTCGTCGATCGGGGTGCCGTCCTGGAACACTCGAAGGTGATCACCGTCGGCCGCCAGCCGAAGGTGTCCCTCGAGTTCGAGGACCTCGAGGGTCGTCATCGACGCCGTTTCGTCGGGGTCCATCGACAGCGCGATCGGACCCGAGACCGTCACGTTCGGAATCGCTGCCGTTGTGTGTCCGTCGGTTACCGTCCAGTTCTCGAGTCGCGTTCGTGCCGGCACCTCGAGGACGAAGAACTCGCCGACGTTGCCGTGAGTCGTCGGGTTCGGGTAGACGGCCGCAACGTGTGGTTCAGTTCGGGATTCGCTCTCGGACATCTCCACCGTGTCGGAGAGAGGCCTATTGCCGGGAAACGCCGTTGTCGCCCGAACCGGACAGGCTCGACTGTCGTCGCGCACGTCCATCGACGGGTCTCCTGTGAACGTTCCTGAGAACGCCCCGGGCATCCCGACTCGGTCGTCGCTCGAGTCGACCAGGAGGTGACGGTGGCCGGCCGACGAATCGACGCTGACGCTGGCGGTTCCGACGGTGCCTACCGAAGCGCCGAGAAGGGCGATCACGAGGAAGACGAGCAGGACGGGGCGCACGGTCGGCTCTGGCCGCGCGTTCGTATATAAACGCTCGTCTCACAGTGGGACAGAAAAGGATCCAACGGGGTCGCGTCTCGGTCTCAGGCCGTCGGCTCGAGCGCCGGCCCCGCCTTCTCGGCTTCGGCCTGCACGAGGTAGGCGCGGTCGTCGTCGTACTCGAGAAGCGCCTCGAGGGCATCTTCGGTGCCGATCCGGTTGAGTGCCCAGGCGGCGGAGGCGCGAGCGGTGTCGTCGTCGTCATCCTCGAGGACGTCCGCGAGCGGGGAGATCGCTCGGGTATCGCCGATGAGGCCGAGCGCGCGCGCGGCGGCACTTCGAATCTCGCCGTTCTCGGCGACGAGTTGATCCGCGAGGGGCTGAACGGCCTCTTCGGCGCCGATCTCTCCCAGGGCCTTGAACGTCACCTTCTGGAGCAGCGGGTTCGAGTCGTTGTCGACGTAGTCGACGAGCGTCTCGACGACCTCCTCGTCGGCGACGCCGATCTTGCCGATGATGGTGATCGCATCCTGGTCACGACGGGTCGCTCGCTGGAGCATGGGTTCGAGGGCTTCCTCGGCGCCCATTCGCTCGAGGGCCTCGAGGGCGTGTTCCTCCATGAAGTCCGAGTCGAACGTCTCGAGGGCCAGCAAGATCATGTCTACGTTGTGTTGCTTCTCGTGGACCTTGAGGGCGTGCCACTCGGGCGGATAGTCCTTCACGTGATCGAGGACGTCGTAGTACCCCTGGGCGCGAAGTTGCTGGCGAACCGAGAGGTCCTCCCAGGCCTGTGCGTCGTCGATGCCGTCGACGAGCGCCTCGGTGGCCTCGAGCAGGGCTGCGATTTCGTCGGCGTCCTCGTCGGGGTCGAGGTCGGCTTCCTCGACGGCGGCGCCGGCGTTCTCGAGCGTGGCGGTCAGCCTGGCGACGGTGTCCTCGCCGTTGCCGTCGGCGAGGGTGAGGTTCGTCCCGAGAACCTCGTTGACGTCGGCGACGAAGGTTTCGACGACGTCGACCAGTTCGGACTCGCCCTGCTCAGTCCAGCGCGTCTCGGCGATTTCGCCCTTCGCGTCGTCGATTTCGGCAACGATATCCTCCGCGTAGGGACCTCGGGCGTCCTCGAGGTCCGAGGACAAGGAGTCGACGTCGTCCTCGAGGGATTCGTCTTCGTCTTCTTCGTCGAGGTCGGCCGCTTCGACGTCCGCCTCGAGGTCGGTGAGTGCCGCCTCGACTTCGTCGAGATCGGACTCGGTTTCGGCGTCCTCGAGGGCGGCCTCGACGGACTCGAGGCGCTCGCGGAGTGATTCGACGGTGAGTTCGTGTTCTTGTTCGTCGGCCGTTTCGGACTCCTCGTCGCTCATGGAACCACCCGGTGACCCGTCGGCGTGCGGTGACGCAGTTCCGTCTTCATACCGGAGAATCGTGTCAGGATGCTCCTAAGCGTTTCCATCTGGCTACGGAGTGCGCCACTCGAGGCACGCTTCTGAGAGTTATCGGTTCGCACCCGTTCGCCCTCGCGCTGGCTACTCCACGCCAGCGGCACGTTCCTCGACCGGATGGGGTTCCTCGCGCCAGTAGAACCACGGACTCAGCGTCATGTAGGCGATGCCGAGCGTGAGTAGAGCGTAGGGGAACGTCCGGCCCGCGGCGTTCGGGACGAGCAAGGCCAGTGCGTGCACGACGCCCATGATGAGCGCGTCTCGAGCCAGCAGGTCGGGGTACCGAATCCGCGAAACCATCAGGTAACAGAACGCGCCGGTGACGGCGAGGACGAGCCAGGGGTCGTCGACGGGGTGACCGGCCAGGATCGCCGCGCCCATGATCGTCGCTGCGAGCGTCGTCTGGATGCCCTCGGTGTAGTCGTCGGCCGTGTCGTAGGCCGTGTAGAGGCCGAGGCGGGCGACGGCCATCGCGACGAACAGCGCACAAACGGTGGTGACGACCCCGAGTTCGACGGACACCGCCTCGAAGCCGATTCCGAGTCCGTCGCTGACGACGACGAACGCGAGCACGGCAGGCGCGATGGCGAAGGAGGCCACGTCCGCCAGGGAGTCGAGGTAGGGGCCGGCCGCCGTCCCGCCGTACCGGCGCGCGAGAATGCCGTCGAGTCCGTCGGCGATCGCCGCGAGCAGGATCAACCGGGCGGCGAGACGAATGTCGACGAACGCGACGACGACGGCGACGAATCCGAGGCCCGCGTTGGCGATGGTCACTGCGTCGGCGATTCCGAGTCGGCCGACGAACCGGGGCAGCATACACCCGGGTTCGACCGGCAGCGCTCTTACGTGTTTCCGTTTCGCTCGATTCCAGTCCAGCGGGAGCAACCGAGCGGGTTATGTTCCGCCTGTCCGAACGTCCGGTATGCACCGGCGCGTTTACCTCGCCACGGCTGGCAGCGCGGCCCTGGCGGGGCTCGCGGGCTGTACGGTCGTCGGGGACGTTGGCGAGCAGGTCTTCGGCGAACCCGAGTACGACATCGGGATGACCCGAAACGAGTTCCTCCCCGTCGAGTACGAGACGACCGTCGGCGAACCCGTCATCTGGAAGAACACGAGCGAGTCGATCCACACCATCACCGCGATCGAGGGAAGGTTGCCCGACGGGGCCGAGTACTTCGCGACCGGGGGCTACGACGATCAGAAATCGGCCGAGGACGCCTGGCACGACAATCACGGCGGCGCAATCGGCATTCGGGAGACCTACGAGTACACGTTCGAGGTTCCCGGAACCTATCACTACATCTGCGTTCCCCACGTCGGCGGTGGCATGGTCGGCCGCGTCGTCGTCACCGAGTGAATCGCGATTCGCCAGTGCGTTTTTCGAGGTCGCTTCGCACAACTCGAGCAAACACCCGGCTCACCGCCTACGCACCGCTATAGCCGAAGCGCCAAAAAAATCGATCGACAGGGAATCTACTCGTCGACGGCGACGTCTTCTTCGTCGACGTCGACCGCAGTCGCCTCCTCTTCGGCGACTTCCTCGGGGTGGGCCTCGAGCGTCGTCTTCTGGATCTCGACGCGTCGAAGGGGGTAGATCGTCTTCGCTTCGCCGTAGATCGCCGAGGAGAGTCGTCCCTCGACGATGCTGTCGATGAGTTCCTCGAAGGTCCGGTCAGCGGCGGCTTCCTCGACCATCTGGACCATCTGCTGGCGGATAGCCTTCTCCTGGCTCGCGTCGGCCTTCTTCGTCGTGAAGGCGACCGGCTGGATCTGGAGGCGGTAGTCGTCGGTCGTCAGGACCGTGACGTAGGCCTCGATCTTCGAGGCGCCGCGGCGGACCAGCGAGCGCAGGTAGTCGCGAGCCAGCGAGTGCTCTTTGAACTCCGTGTACGCGGCGTCGCTACCGACGTCGTTCACCTGGAAGGTGAGCTTCGTGTTGTTCTCGCTGGCGTTGTTCGTGAGTTCGCCGAGCGTCGTTTCGATGGTTCGGTCGTAGACCTGTTCGGGTTCGTCGGCGGGGGTCTCGCCGAGCTCCGCCCGGTCGAACTGCTCCGGGGCGAGCACGGTGTACCACCGCTTCTCCTGTTTCGCGCGTGAAACTGATCGTTCGCTCATTGTGTGTTGGTATCTGTGTCGTTCGTTCGTCCGTGCTGTGCCACTGTCGCAACGTCCGTCGCGACGTCCAGATTGACGACGTAATCGTCGACCGTCGAGTGGAGGCCACCCGTCGTCTCGCGTTCGATTCGCGTGACGATGGCCGTCGACTCGTCGTCAGCCGACTCGAGTCGCGTCGCCATCTCCGACGTGTTGTCCGGAGCGATGGCCGCCGCAATCGTCGCCGGATCGACCGCCAGTCGCGTCCGAATCGTCGCTCGTCGCGTCGCGTTCGGCTCCGTCATAGGTGCCCCCTCACTGCCGCGATAACCGTCTCGTTGTCCTGCTCGCGGTCGCCGTATCGCAGCGTTCCGCCACGCCGACCAACGTCGTACGCCACGCCGATCTCGAGGTCGCGAGCGACGGCCTCGAGCGTCGGCCCGAAGCCACTGGCGTCTCGCGTCGCAAGCGCTGCTTCCCCGTCTCCGAGCGCGAGTACGGCAGGCTCGGGTGATCGGTAGGCAAGCACGAGGCGGGCCGCCGGTCGGACCGGCGCGTCACCGACGTCGACGACGAACAGGCCGTCGTACCGACCAGTCGACGCGTCGTCGAGAGCCGCGTGGACGCGCCGTCCACAGGTCCGCCAGGCCTCGAGCGCGGGCTTTCTGGCCTCGTGGCCCATCGCGAGGGCCACGCCGGTTCCGGCCTCGAGCGCTGCCGTTGCCTCGAGGACGTCCGCGTAGCCCTCGAGTGTGGCGAACGGCCGGCCGCCGGTGATCGCATACGGGCGGAGGAACCGCCCGACTGCCGTCGCGGCGTGCTCGCTGGCGTCGCCGTCGCCCACGACGTCGAGGGCGACGGCCGAGCCGATCGTTCGGTGGGTGTTTGAGTCCAGGTCCGGGTCCGAGTCCGGGTCGATAGCATCGCTGTCGCCATTGCCGTTGTCGTCATCATCGCCGTTGTCGCCACCATCACCGGTGACGTCGACCCCGAGCCCCTCGAGCGCGTCCGCAACGGCGCCCTCGTCACCCGACCAAGACGCGAGACAGCCCATCGAGGCGGTGAGGCCGTCGATGACGTCCGCAGTCGGAACGCCGACGCCGGGTCGTCGCTCCAGTCGATCGCTCTCGAGAGCCGACTCGAGCACCCACTCGGACTCGCCGGCACCGGGTTCGATCCCGGCGGCGATCGTTCCGGCGAGGGTGAGCACGGGATCGGGCGAGCCCTCGAGATCTCGGGCGAGTTCCGCTGCGGCGAGCGTCGCCGGGCGAGTCTCGGTCTCGAGGGAGACGACGTCCGTTGCGTCGGTGTTGGCGTCGGTGTCGGCGTCGTGCGGCCCGATCGCGACCGATACCGTTCCCGGCGTGCGATCGTCGCTCGGCTGCAGGCGCGCCGTCCGGTCGCCGATCGTCTCGCCGACCGTCACCTGGAACGGCGTCTCGCGGTCGGTGAGGGTTCTAGCGAGAAGGCCGGCCGCGGCCAGTCCGTCGCCGTCCGCCCGCGTGACTATGCGGACGAAGTCGGCACTCTGGAGACGCTCGAGCGCCGGTGCCGATACCGACGAGGCGGACGAATCGACCGTGGCGCGACCTTCCATCGTCATCTACTCCTCGAGCAGTTCGACGGCCGCGTCGTAGGAGTACGCGAAGTCGGGGTCGATTTCCGTCCCGCGGTAGTACGAGACGAGGCGTCGGACCTTCGACTCGGTGTTCTGCAGGGCGCGCTTGTTCTGGGCGTCCTGGGGGTTCGCTTCGACGTGCTCGCGCAGTCGAATCGCTCGCTCCATCAGGTTGCGAAGGTCCTCGGGGAGGTCGCCTTTCGCGTCGTTCTCGTCGAGGATCTCGGTGACCTTCTTGCCGGTCGCCAGCTTGACGTCCGGGATGGGCGTCCCCGTGACGCCCTCATCGCGAAGTTTGAGGCCGATCTGACTCGGATCGTGCCCCTGCTCTGCCAGTTCGACGACGCGAGATTCGATCTTCTCGGCGTCGACGTCGCTCCACTCCGGTGGTTCGTCTGCCGCCGGCTTGTCCGAACCGGACGTGCCACGGCGGCGGGTGTGCATTCGTGCCATTGGTCGAGGATAGGAACCGCACTGACCGCGAGGCGTACCGTTGCAACTGTCAGCTCTCGCTGGATGCACTTCCGCAATCTCGAGTCACCCGACAACTGCGGGGTGACGACGTCAGATTTGCGGCCGCGCGCTTCCCACTCACTTCTTCTCGGTCGGAGGCAAAAGCGTTGCGACCTGCGGCTCGCCGTATCTGGACTCGGCGCCGATCGATCAGGCCGGAGCCGCCGGGCGGTCCCGAGCTTTCGTTTCGTCCTCCGCGTCCGCCCTCCCGAGCAACTCGCGAAACTTCTCGGAGCGCGCTTCGATCCGCGCCCGCGTCTTCGCATCCGGCGAGTGATTTCGCGACTCGAGCAGGAACGTCGTGATGACGACCGTCTTCACCCACGGTTTGAGCAACCCGGTGTAGATGGTCAATACGATGGCCCCGACGACGAGCCAGCCGGCGAACTCGACCGTCGTCGAGAGGCCACCGAACGCACCCGCTAGGGGCGTGAGTGCCAGGAGGAGCGCCCCCGTGACCGCGTACATTCCCACCACGATGAGGAGTGTCGAGCCAAGGACGGACTTCCAGGTCTTGGCGTACAACACCAGTCCATCGCCTGCGGCCTGCCAGCGGTTGTCCTCCTCGGTGACGAACAGGTGGGCGACGATCGCCTCGTCGATGTACGTCGCTGCGAGCGCCAGGGCCCGCCCCAGGAGTTCCACGAACTGCTCGAGGCTCGGGGCGAAGTCGACGAGGTCTGACACCGACAGGAGACGACGGTTGAACTGCTCGATCACCCCTTTGACGACCTGGTCGACGGCGAACAGGGCGCTGGCTTCGGTGAAGTTCGCTTTGACCTGCTCGATTCCATAGGTGACCTGGTTCGGCGGAACCTCACCAGTTTCGATCACGTGGGCGATGACGGCGATGTGTCCCGCCTTGACCAGGTAGAGGACGTACCTGACCAGGAGCCGCCAGGCCTTCACGAACAGCGCGAGCGCAACCAGGAGGCCCACGATGACGATCCACCCCGAGATGGTCCCCGCGTCGACGAACGTGTAGGCCATCCAACCGATGGCGCCGAAGTAGAGGAGCGATGCGATACCGAGTGCGAGCCCGATGCCCAGTCGAAGGAGGACGAACGGAAATGTCCGGAGGTAGATGCTCGTCGCCCGCCTGAAATGTAGTTTCATACACCGGCTCTGGCTTCGGTATGGTATTTAAACTCGAGGAGCGGGTGGGATCGATTCTTGGATGAAAGGCGGACTCGAGCGCCCGAAAACCATGTGCCAGCGTAGCGTCCCTGCGGAGAATTCGAGGGGTTTATCTATGCCCGCCGGAAAGCAGAAGGTGCGTACGAGGGCTTGTAGATCAGCGGTAGATCACTCCCTTGGCATGGGAGAGGCCCCGGGTTCAAATCCCGGCAAGTCCACTTTTGTTCCACTCCTTTCGCAAGGAGCGGACAGCGTAGGGTTCTGATTTTATTTTCCCCAGGTGCGCCGAGTGTCGGAGTGATACTCACTCGCACTTTGCCGCGCGCAGCACTCTCACTCTACTACCAGGAATGATGTTTTCCAGAAATTATTTACTGGTGTGATAGTTCACACACGGTAGATGAAAAGTTACCGACGCCGAACATTCATCTCATCTGTAGGAACAAGCGCCCTTATTGGAATGGGTTCTTCCATCGTTTCAGCGGCAGGTGAGACAACTCTTCGGGGACAGATTGTTGACTATACAGGCAGTCCGATTCCCCAACGCTACGTGACGTTATCGATTAGGGAAGGTGGTCATGAAGAAGTGACAACTGATAGCCAGGGGAAATTTGAAGCGGAACTACCTTCGAACGAAATCTGCGATATTGGGTTCTACAGGTACAAATATGGGCCAAAAGAATCTGAACCAAATGGAGTCCCACATATGTATGTGATTGGTGAATTTTCCACAGGAACCGGTGAAACTGACCTTGGGGAACTTCATATTGAAAAGGGACATCTCGTTCAGGCTCAAGCGCTTGACGCTGACGGGAACCCAGTTGGAAACGCAGGAGCAGACTTGACTGTAAAAGGCCAGACAGGCCATTATTTAGGCACTGGTGGGAACCTCAGAACAAACCACAATGGATACGTTGTGGTAGATGACGCACCATACGCTGGAATGGAGTTGACGGGGCTCGTTGAGCTATCAATATCTATACCTAATGATAACGGTGGAAATATTGAGTATTCAAGAGAGTTCTTCGTTGAGGAACCATTATCTATTACGGCACAGATTGACGAAGGAATGAGTATCTCTTCGGCAGATGAGGGGTCTTCTGATTCAGATGACCAGACTTCTGATACCGATGATGGTACCTCTGGGTCAGAAGACCAGACTTCTAATACGGATGACGGAACCTCTGAGCCAGATGACCAGACTTCCAATACGGACGATGGTACCTCTGGGTCAGAAGACCAGACCTCCGACGAACCATCAAATAGCACGTCCGATTCCTCCACCGAAACATCGGACAGAGATACCGGGGGAACATCAGATAAATCTTCAGAAAAAGACGGGACGCACAATAATTCAGAAAGTGCTTCAAATGAAAGTCAACATGAAGAGGTCACTGGTGAAACACGTGGGTTTTTCTCCAATGATGCTGCTGACGAGGAATATGGTATGCTGAGTGACCCTTTCACCCTTACCGTAGGAGGGTTCGTCCTCTCTGCAGGAGGAATTGCACATCAACTCATCCGAGGGCGATAAAATGACTCGAGGAAACCCCCGTTTCTGGAGTACAATCTTGGGTCTTCCATTTGTGATTGCTGGTTTGTGGCTGAATCTCGGCCAGTCTCAATACCCGACTGCCATAGGCATACCATTCCTCTTCTTTGGAATATTCGTCGTAATCATTGGTGCGTATGTACAGCTGGTGGGAGCACCTGAGGACCCTCATCTTCAGGAGACTGAGAAAGTAATTACGACTCGTCATCCGACCCAGCGCGTTGCATTCGTGAAAATTGTTACAGGTCTTCCACTATTAATAATAACAGTATATCTACTATTCTTCACGATGGCCCCCTATGTGTACCCCACTGTCACATTTATAATCGGATTGTATCAATTCTCGAGTGGGCTTTACACGTACTGGACAAACCTTCTTACGCGCTATTACGTTACGAATGAGAGAATAATAAAGGAATATCGGTTTTTGTCGCTTCGAAGAGATGAACTTCCACTTAAAAAGGTTCGAGGTGTGCAGGAACGGAAGTCAATTATTGAGACATTGGTCGGACTCGGCAATGTCCGGGTTGCCAGTGGAGGCGGCCGGTCACTTGAGATCGTAATGCCAAATATGGGTCGACCGGAGCAGTTCGCTGCCGAAATCAGAAATGCAATGTCATCAGAATAATTGCGTTACGGCTTTCGAGTCGAAATGAGGTAACACCATGTGTTCTTCACTCTGTTGCGCCTATAGCTCGGAGAATTACTTAGACTCATGGTCACTTTCCGTGATCTTCAACCGCTACCCAATTTTCTGTTTCTGGCAATAAGATTGGGTCGACAAATATATTACCTGTCAAGTTAGACTACGAGGAAACTACATTGTAGCGAAGTGAATTCCATGAAGTGGCTCCTATTCATTGGATTGGTGATTAATGGAAGTGGGGCTTTCCTACTTCTTGTGGCAGACCTTCCCAAAGGTCCAGTCAAACGTACCTTCTACTGGATGAACTCTGCAATAGCCCATACTGAAGATATCGAAAGAAAACTTGCGGAAGGGTGGAACCGACATGATAGAGAGGACACACATTTTGATAACCTAACTGAGAAAGAAAGAAAAATAGTCCATTCAATCATTCATCATAGGGAGTTGTCTGTCTCAAGCTCTGAGGTGACAGAAATGTACTTTGAAAACCCGTACGTTGTTTTTGAATTTCAGAATAATTCCGGTTTTAAAACTCCTTGTTATACCTCCCCTCGTCGAATGTTCGAAAACCGACTAGAATTAGCAGTCACTCATTTCTATTCTCGAATCGGCGCGGTATTGTTGGGTGCCGGATTTATAATTCAAATGATATATTTATTATTCTAATGAATATATTTGGATAAGATATCATAATCCTCGGAAGTGCACTCCCAGTGCCTTCGATATTACTCGCTACTCCGATTCTTGTGCAGTCAACGATGACTCCAATTCAAATCCAGGAGGCGGCATATTCCCGCGATTCGTTACGTATTGACCGTACAGCGGCGGATTTCAACAGTATTTCCCCCGCGATTCACGGGAAAGGGAGAACTGTAGCTGTTGGTCAGGAAGATTTTAGCGAGTGGTGTACTAACAATGGCCAACGATGAACTCACATGCTCTCGAGCAAGTTCTTCGACGGAAGTCGATACCGCGTGGGCAAATCACCCTGCTGAAAGAACTCTACGAGCGCGACGAGGACGAGTGGGTGTCGAGTAGTGAACTTATCAACAAGATTCGATGGGGAGACAAAGAGCGATTCCCCGGTGTTCTAGGCGCGTTCGGAAATCGAATCAATGCGACGGCTGAGATCGCGGGGGAGCCGGGGTCGAAGGCATTTTTCGAGCGCCAGCAGATTGACGGTCAAACCCATTATCGACTGCAGCCAGAAGCACGAGAAGCGATTGAACAGGTAACTGTCCTCCTTGAGACATTCGACCGAAACTCCATGTCGGAGTTACTCGAGTCAGGTACGGAAATTAAGGCCGAACAACTCGCTATTGACGCGTAGGCGGTCTATTTGTCCGATTGAAGAAAATACGACTAGAGTTTTGGTGGCATCCTATATTCTGCTCGTTATCTGACCTCCGAGCACGCACGGCTTTACTTTCACCTTGGTTGTCAAACACTTTTTTCTAGTGACCAGTCAGATATGAGCATGGTAGCAGAAGCTCTTCAGTACATCTCTACCCACCTGCCCGGTATCATGACCGGGCTGACTATGGCTGTGGTGGGAATCACCGTCTAAGAAGTGCGGGACGGTTTCTTCCTGTTCAATGGTCAGTTCCGAAGGAAGTGCAGTGCATTGCTGATATTCGTTGGGACGCTCTTCGGTGCGTCTCTCATTACGCCGAAAGTGAATGAGACAGTCCAAAAACTCTATGCGATGGGAAACCGAGTGGACGCTAAATGGTCTCACATCATGCAGCGTGGGAGGATACTGAGGACGGATACAAAAATGGGGAGATAGGTGTCTTCGTTACCCCCACACACGTCGTTTCGAAAGATGGAGTGAATTACGCTCGAGAACGCGACGCGGAGGCAGACACAACCGTCTACTCAGTTTCGTTCCGGACGGGGATCGAATCGGGATACGAAAGACGCAAACCGCTCGTGGATTTCGAAGACCCGCGGACGGCGTGGGAGTACGCGAACCTCGCCACTCATTACATCGAAGACGCCCACATCGCCGAGTTCGCCGTGTTAGAACTACAGGGTCGAGGGGCGCCGACGGACCAGAACTGGATCCCCGACGGGGTCGTTTCAGATATGACTGCTGAAGAAGTAATGCGGAAGATGCTCGGCCGCCACGAATCCCAGTTAGATGGCGCGCTCGAGCGTGTACCTGCGGCGATCTCGTAGCTGTATCTACTCTGTCCTCGCTGCTATCGTCTCAGGGGCATCGATCCACGCAGTGGAACGGCTCGACCAGGAGCGCCCAACCAGAACCAGGCTACGTTGCACTCCTTCGAGCTCGACGACGTTCTATCCGAAATATTTCCTGAACGCGAGAATCAGACAGGCAGCACTAGCGCTGGTTGCTCTCGAGAAGTCCCCGACCCCGTAAAATTCCCCAGTTACTCGTTCAGGTGCGACCGGTACCCCTTGGGCTCGAAGCCGCGCCGACAGATGACGCGCTTTCGCCCGACCGTGATCGCACTGACCTGATTGTCGTCTTCCATCTCCTCGACGACTGCCGAGAGATGTGATTCCTTCCATCCCGTTTCCTCGAGGATGGTCGTTTCGTCGACGCGCCCGCCGCGTTTGACGAGGAGGCGGAGGACCTTGTCCTCGTCGGCGATTTCGCGGTCGTCGGCGCCGTACTCGACCTGTTCGGCGTAACTCAACGTCTCTTTGTTCTCTCGAGCGGCCGGTCCTGTGGTCGGTTCCTCGGGGGCCGCATCGGGATCGGAGGGCGTCCCGGAAGCCGACTGGCCGTCGACCGATTCAGCGTCGGCAGTCTCCGATCCGAAGAGGGACGAAAGACGGTCTCGAAGTGAATTGAATACCATTTGTGTGATCACCAACCTCGGTTGATATCGCTGATAGGATGTGCTCCTACCTTTCTCTTGTGCTCGCAGGATTATATGTGTCCGGTGTCGAGTCGTTTCTCGAGAATTGCATCGAGTCCGACAGCTTTGCGGACCCCGATTCAGCAGTCAGCCCACGTCACAGTTCGGCCCGAACGGCCCTGACGATCTCGTCGACGTCGAACGACTCCTCGCTGACGTCGAAGACGACCGCGTCGTCCACGCGGACGACGAACACCCCGTGGTCGCCGACGGTGAGCGTCGCCGACTCGAGTTCGCCGCCGAGCGACCGCATGACGGCCGCCTGGACGTCGAGCGCGCGGTCGAGAAACCCACAGGGGTGACAGTACTCGATCTCGAGGGAGACCATGTCACAACTGGCGTTGTGGATACGGAAAGCGGTGGCGGCCCCAGGCGAACTCAAAACTCCGGTCGCGAACGCTCCTCGAGACGACCGTAGGAAGCCACGAGTTCCGACAGCGAGTCTGGATCGGCCACGGTGTGGGGAGCCGTCAGCGGGGAGACGCTGATCCGACCCTCGGCGACGGCTCGCCGGTCGGTCCCCTCGGGGTCGGGGATGACGTCGGGGTCCATATCCTCCCAGACGCGGTCGTGGAGGGTGACGCCCGTCTCGTGGCGACTCGCGTCCATCTCGTAGCGTTTCGACGGGCGCGTGAGCTCGAGCGGGGCGAGGTCGACGCTGTCGGTCGCGCCGTCGGGCATCGGAGCGTTAACGTTGAGGTACGCGACCGTCTCGAAGACGCCGGACTCGAGGCCGCGTTCGGCGAGGTAACGGGTCGCGTCGGCGGCGAGGACGTAGTCCTCGGTGGTCGTCTCGACGTCGGTGAACGCGAGGTCGCCGGTGGGGACGTACATCGACGCGGCGATCGCGGGTACGTCGAAGAACGCGGCCTCGACGGCGGCGCTGACGGTGCCCGAGCGCCCGAGGACGTACTCGCCGAGGTTGGCGCCCTTGTTACACCCCGATACCACGAGGTCGGGATCGGTCGGGCAGAGTTCCGAGAGGCCGGCGACGACACAGTCGGCGGGCGTGCCGTGGACGGCGTAGCCGAGTTCGTGGTCCTCGACGTCGACGTCGTTCGAGAGGGCGCGACCGATGGCGCTCTGGTCGGTAGCTGGGGCGACCGTCGTCACGGTGCCGAGGGCGGAGAGTTCGTCGTACAGCGCCCGGAGGCCGGGGCTGTCGATCCCGTCGTCGTTCGTCAGGAGGATCTCGAGGTCGTCGTCCCGGTTTCGATTCCGGTCGCGGTCTCGATTTCCATGTCGCTCGCTCTCGCGCTCGCTCATACCCGTTCGTCGGCGTCGTGATCGAAAAGTGCTCCGTTTGGCGAACGTCGGTCGTTTCGGTCCTGGCACTGGTCCCGGTCAGCCGGGTCAGCCAGGTCAGCCGATCCGATCGACGATCGTCTCCTCGTCGACGACGAGGTTGTACGCGCCCTCGTCGTCGTTCCAGAGAACGAGCGTGTTCTCGAACGCGAGCACGTCGCCGTACTCGGCCTCGAGCAGGGGGCGATTGAGCGCGGTTTCGTTCGTCACGACGGCGTAGTGGTCGACGGCCTCGCTGCCGTCGCTGATCTTGAAGATCGGGTTCGGTTCGCGGTCGTCTGTATCCCGCCCTCGAGACCCGCCCCCTCCACGGGCCTCGCTCAGGGAGTGGCTGAGCTTCGCGGCCGTCAGGTCGATCCGGTTCGTGACGTGGTGTTCCATTTCGGCCATTTTCGCCTGCCCACTCCCCTCAAGCCCGATCGCGATTCGACGGGTTCCGTCCCGCCGGAGAATCGAGTAGGAGAACTGGACGTCGACGTTGACGAACTCGCCAGGGTCCGCACCCTCGCCCGCCCGGTCGAGCTTTCGCTGGAACGACGGCACCTCGAGATCGGGGTGCACGTCGAACGACCAGCCCCGGTCTTCGGGCGATTCGCCGCCCCACAGCCGAACGGTCGGGCCGTAGACGGTGACGCCCTCGGCCTCGAGGGTTCGCTCGAGTTCCCGGAGTTCGATGCTGGCGTTCTTGTCGGCGGGCGCCATCGCCACCAGCGAGCCGTCGGGAGCGAGCCACTCGACCGCCCGTCGAAGGACGGCTTCGGGATCCTCGAGTTCGCTGAGGACGTTACAGGCGAGCACGAGGTCGAACGCGGGATCCGCATCGTCCGCATCGGAGTCCCGGTCGTCCAGGGACCCCGGATCGAACGCCTCGATGGTCGTCCGGTGGATCGTCGCGTGGACGTTTTGCCCCGTCTCCTCGAGCAACGCCTCGAGCACGTCGGCGCCCTGGCCGGGCTCGACGGCGTGGTAGTCCACCAGCGAATCGTCGGGGAGGAACTCGAACAGTCCCAGTGCGGGGCCGCCGACGCCGGCCCCGACGTCGAGCACGCGCAACCGTCGCTCGAGCAACCCGCGTTCGGCGAGGTCGTCCAGGGCGTACTGGATCGCCGCGTAGTAGCCCGGCAGGTGGTAGATGGCGTAGCCGGCGGCGACGTCCTCGTCGTAGGAGACCGACCGCCGCTCGAGGTACTGGGACTTCATGCGCCGGATCGTCGACCGGAGGAGCGAACCCGAGGGGCCCTCGTGCCAGTCCACGCCGTAGCGGTCGACCAGCACTTCCTCGAGACGGGTGACGTACCGCTCGGGCAGTCGGTGAACGGGATCGGTGGTAGCCGCCGATCGCGGCGGCACCGGTTCGTCGCTCACGGGGGCGAACGTCCCGTCCTCGCGTTCGACGAGGCCGAGATCGAGCGCCTCCTCGCGGAGGATCTGGGCAACGACCGCCGGGTGCGGTTCGCCCTCGACGTAGCTGCTGATCTCCTCGGGATCGATCGGCCGAACCTGGCGCAGGTACTTCGCGTTCGACCGGATGGCTTCGCGCTGGTCGGTCACTCGCGCTCACCTCCGTTCGCGTTCTCGGTGACGTCCTGATCTATCGTTTCGCCGTCGTCCTGAACGCCCGTTTCACCGTCGTCGAGTCTGTCTCGGTCACTCCACCGGCCGGCCGCCTCGTCGTACAGCGCCTCGAACGCCTCGTCGTCGGCCTCGGCGATCGCTCGAGCGGCCTCGGCGACGGCGTCGGCCCCGTCGAACGTCCGCTGGACGTCCGCGTACACGCGGGGACTGCCTCCAGTGACGTAGGTGGCGAGTCGCTCGAGGTCGTCGTACACCGGCGTCTGGAACCCCTCGGGGACGCGCTCGGCCGCCAGCGCGAACGACAGGATCGCGGCGTGAGCCGCCGCCTGGACGGACTCCATCGCCCGGTCGTGTTCCTCAGCGGTTGTCTCGACGAGGCGGTTGCCCGCTGACTCGAGCGCCGACAGCAGCGAGTCGGTGACCGGCCCCCTGCGGGCACGTACCGTCGCGATCGACCCGGGCGCTCGCTCGGGGGCGAACAGCGGGTGCAGACTCGCCTGCTCGAGCTCGTCGGCGTACGCGGCCATCGCCTCGAGCGGGGTCGCCATCACCCCGGTAACGTCGAGCACGGCGCGCTCGGCCCGCCTCGCGTGGCGTTCGATCGATTCCTCGACGTGTCTCATCGGGACGGCCACACAGACGGCCTCGTGGGTCGTCGTTCCCTCGAGGTCGGCGGTGGTGCCGCCCACGGTTTTGGCGGCCCGCTCGGCGGCATCCTCGTCGACGTCGGCGAACGCCAGCGTCGCGTCGACGGACGGATCGTCGGCTATCGCTTCCCCGAACCACGTTCCCATCGCACCGGCGCCGACGATCAGAACCTCCATTGGGGACCGCTACCCGTCGCCGGCGCAAAAACGGTTCGGTGGGCGACGGCGGTCCGTAGCTCGACTCGGTTCGGGCGCCGATCGATTGGCTCGAGTTGGTTCGGCACGCACCGACTTACTCGGCTGAGTCGGCGAGCACTACCTCACTCGAGTCGGTTCGGCCTGCGCTCACTCGCTCGATTCAGCGCGTACCGACGGCTCGAGGTCGATCGGATAGTCGGTGAGGTTCTCGTAGCCATCTTCAGTGACGACGACGAGGTCCTCGATTCGGACGCCGCCGACCGCGGGATCGTAGATTCCGGGTTCGACCGTGACGACGTGGCCCACCTCGAGTTCCTCGCCCGACGGCGAGAGACTCGGCGACTCGTGGATGTCGAGGCCGACGCCGTGGCCGGTGCTGTGAATGAACCCCGTCTCGGTGCCGGGATCGCTCCGGAAGGTGGCGTAGCCGGCGTCCTCGATGACGTCGCAGACGGCGTCGTGGACGGCCGCACCGGTGACGCCGGGTTCGATCGCTTCGAGCGCGGCCTCGAAGGCCTCGTGGGTGACCTCGTAGCGACGGCGCATCTCGTCGGTCGGGTCGCCCCGACAGAACGTCCTGGTCATGTCGCCGAAGTACTTCGTCTCCTTGTCGCGCGGGAAGATGTCGATCACGATCAACTCGTTCGCCTCGAGCGGGCCGCTCCCGCGGTCGTGGGGGTCGGCGCCGTGTTCGCCGCACGCGACGATGGTCTCGTCGAGCGAACAGCCATTTCGCAGGAGCGCGACCTCGATCTCCTCGGTGACGCGCTCGCTCGTCAGCGGTTCGCCCTCGTGGTGAAGGACGTCGTCCTCGACGTCAGCCCCGGCGATCAGGCTCTCGGCGACGGCCATCGCCGCCTGGTTCGCCCGCTGGGTCCGGTGGACGTGCTCGATCTCCTCGTCGTGTTTGACCGAGCGAATCTCGCCGACGATGCCGTCGGACTCGACGGTTACCTCGAGACCGCGCTCGCGGAGGCCGTCGGCCGTCCCGGTCGGGAAGCTTCGCGGGACGGCAACCGAGGCGATCTCCCGGTCGTCTAGGAACCGATCGAGGACGCGGAGGAACCCCTCGTAGCGGCCGTACTCGGCGATGAGTTCCTGGGAGTCGTACGTCGCGTACCGGGTGACTGTGTCGGCTCCCGACTCCTTGACAGCCCGGCCGTACTCGAGGCCCGAGACGAGCAGGTGGACCTCGCCGTCGGGGGTGACGAGCGTCTGATAGGCGTCGGGCGCCGAGAATCCGGAGACGTAGCGCTGGTCGGAGTCGGTTGCGTCGTCGTCGATGAGGTAGGCGTCGAGTTCCTCGGCAACGAGGAAGTCCGTGAGCGGTGACAGATCGATCTCCATGCCAGAGCGTGGGCGTGCCGCGCTAATAATTACCGGGAAAGCGGAACGGTGCGAAGACTCGAGTGCCGCTGACGATACCGCGGGATCGAATCGAGAGGCGCGTCGCGATTTTGGAAATATGCTCGATGATTAGCGATGGCGACGATTGGCGAAAGCGACGAACAGCGACAACGATGATTGGTGAACGGCGAACAGCGACCGGAAAACAGCCCGGAACCGACTCAGTGTCCGAGCGACGGGTCGTCGGGAAGCTGCCGACGCTGGCGGGCGTAGCGCGGATGTTCGCCTGCGTACACGTGATCGAACATCGTCTCGGCGTCGGGGTCGGACTCGGATTCGGCCGTCTCGACTGCCGACTGGACCCGCTCCTCGGCCCGCTCGCGAACGGCCTGCTCGTCCTCGTCGGTCCAGCCGACGGTCGACTCGAGGTACTCGCGGGTGCGCTCGAGGGGGTCGGTCCACTCGTCGGCTTCGTCCTCGTCGCGGTAGACGTCGGGGTCGTCGGTGGTCGTGTGGGGTCCGCGCCGGTAGGTGACGGCCTCGATGAGGGTCGCGCCGCCGCCGTTCCGGGCGCGCTCGAGGGCCTCGTTCACGACGTCGTAGACGGCCAGGACGTCGTTGCCGTCGACGCGGACGCCCTCGATGCCGTAGGCGTCGGCCTTCTGGGCGATGGTAGCACTCGCCGTCTGGCGCTCCCGTGGCACCGAGATTGCGTAGCCGTTGTTCTGGCAGAAGAAGACGGTCGGTGCCTCGAAGACGCCTGCGAAGTTGAGGGCTTCGTGGAAGTCGCCCTCGCTGGTGGCGCCGTCGCCCAGGCTGGCCATCGAGACGACGTTGTCGCCTTTGAGGTTCGAGGCCATGCCCATGCCGACGGCGTGTGGGAGCTGGGTCGCGATGGGAATCGTGATCGGGAACGTCCGGAGGTCCGCCTCGTCCTGGCGGTCGACGTAGTTTCCGCGCCCCATCAGGTGACGGACGACCTCCGAAAGCGGGAGCCCACGCGAGAGATACATCGCGTGATCGCGGTAGGTCGGAAAGAGGTAGTCCTCGTCGCGAAGCGCCATTGCGGCGCCGATCTGGGCGGCCTCCTGGCCCTGCATAGGGGCGTAGGTACCGATCCGCCCCTGTCGGTGGAGGCTGATCGCTTTTTCGTCGAACGTTCGGGCGAGTACCTGTGTCTCGTAGAGTTCGAGGAGCGTGTCCTCGGAGTGGGTGAGGGAGTACTGCGGGCCCTCGTCCTCGTCGGCTTCGAGTTCCGGCAACACACGAACGATTTCATCGACGTGACTGGCCATAGTAGATTCCAACGGTCTATCAGGGAAGATGCTGCACTAGCTAATAAATGATGGGCTTTACCCCGGTATGGTAAAGATAATTCATCACCTCTTAAAAGGCCACAACGATTCGTCGAGAATAGCCCGAAGATTCGGGCAATTTTTGACGATCCGTCGACCCCGTCTCGTTCCGGACGGCCGGATTCCCAACAGTTAGGCTACCGGGCCGACCTACTCCGGCACATGTCTACATGGATCGGCGACGTATTCACCAGTGATCGCGGCTGGAACCACCTCGAGGCCCTCGTCGACGTCGGCAACCGCATGGCCGGCTCGTCGGGCGAACGCGAGGCGGCGGAACTGACGCGCGACGCGCTCGAGGCTGCTGGCGCCCGAAATGCGAGACTCGAACCCTACGAGATTCAGGGCTGGGAACGCGGCTCGAGCGCGATTCGAGTGAACGACCTGGAACTCGAGTGCATCGCGCTCCCCCGTAGCCCCGCCGGATCGGCGACGGCACCCCTCGTCGACCTTGAGTACGGCCTCCCCGAGCAGTTCGAAGACGCCGATCTCGAGGGGGCGATCGTCATGGTTCGAAGCGACATTCCGGACTACTACGACCGGTACGTCCACCGCCGCGAGAAGTACTACCACGCGGTCGAGAACGGCGCCGCCGGTTTCGTCTACCGCAATCACGTCGAGGGGTGTCTCCCGCCCACGGGAAGCGTCGGCACACCCGAACGTCCCGTCGGCGAGGTTCCGGCTGTCGGCGTCTCGAGCGAGGTCGGCGCCAGGCTGGCCCGGCGGTTCGACGGCGAGGAGATCGAGGTCGCCGTCGAGGCGACGATCGAGGACGCCGAGAGCCAGAACGTCCACGCCGAACTCGGTCCCGAGACCGACGAGTGCGTGCTCGTCACGAGCCACGTCGACGCCCACGACATCGCGGAAGGTGCCCTGGACAACGGCGCCGGCACCGCGATGGTGGTCGAACTCGCACATGCCCTCGCTACCCGCGAGGACGACCTCGAGACGCGCGTCGAGTTCGTCGCGTACGGCGCCGAGGAGGTCGGCCTCGTCGGCTCAGCACACCACGCCGACACCGCGGACCACGACGAAATCAAGGCCATCGTCAACAACGACGGAGTCGTGCGCGGACGGACACTCTCGCTGACCACCCACGGCTTCGACGCCCTCGAGGAGGTCGCCGACGAGGTGTCCGACCGCTTTGGCCACCCCATCGAGACGATCCCCAAACTCGGCCCGCACAGCGATCACTGGCCGTTCGTCCGGTGGGGCGTCCCCGGAACCCACGTGATGAGCACGTCCGACGAGGTCGGTCGCGGCTGGGGCCACACCTTCGCCGATACGTTCGAAAAACTCGAGAAACGCGACCTCCTCGAGCAGGCCATCCTCCTCACCGAGTACGTCGTCACGCTCGCGAGCGACGACGTGACCACCGAGCCGAAGTCGACCGACGAGATCGTCGAGCGACTCGAGGCCGAGGACCTCGCCGAGGGGATGCGGATCACGGGCGACTGGCCCTACGACGAGTGACGGCGAGGACGGCGAGTGCGACGGCGCCGCTCGGAACCGCACGTTTTTGGTCGATCCCCGGCAACAGAGTCGTATGGACGAGGACGGGTTGACGCTGGGCGACGCGCCCCGGATCGGGATCGTCGCGGACGACGTGACGGGTGATTCGACTCGAGCGGCCGACTCCGGCACGCTCGCCGGTGGGGACGGAGCGACGGACGAGAACTCGGGGGCTGGCGAACGCGAGGAGGCGATCGAAGACGCACTCAGCGTACTCGGCGGCGATTTCGAGATTGTCACTGGAACGCCGAACGAGGTTCGCGACGCCGGCCCGGACCTCGTCGTCGCGGTCGGTGATCGCGCGCTGTCGTCGCTCGCCGGCCTCGAGAACGCCGTCGACGCGCCGATCCTCCCCGTGGCGACCAGCGCCGGGGTCGCTCCGGTCGCACTAACCGACCTCCGGGAGGCCGTCGACGCCCTCACTCGCGGCGAGGCGACCGTCACGCACCATCCGCTCGTCTCGGTCGTCGTCGACGATTCGGTCGTCTCGAGGGCCGTCTTCGACGTTTCGCTCGTCACCGACGAACCGGCCCAGATTTCGGAGTACAGCGTCCACAGCCGCGGGAGCACGCTCGCGGCGTTCCGCGCGGATGGCGTGGTCGCGGCGACGCCGGCCGGGAGCCACGCCTACACGGCCGCCGCCTCCGGCCCCTCGCTGTCGGCGGCCGTGGACGCCCTCTCGGTGGTCCCGATCGCCCCGTTCACCACCCGAACGCGCCACTGGGTGGTGCCCGACGACGACCTCACGCTCGCCGTCGAGCGCGACGAAGTCGCCGTCTCGCTCTGTGTCGACGATCGCTGTCTCGAGACGATCGGCGTCGGCTCGGCCGTCTCGATCCGGGTCGATCCCGAACGGAGCCTCGCCTGTCTCGAGACGCCGGCCAGTCGCGGGCCGTTCGCTGGCCCGTAGCCCTAGTCGGCATCGACCGATCGTGCCATACCTGCCGTAGCAACCTCACGAATACCGTTTTCGCCACTCGAGCGCTCTCGACCAGTCGCGCGCGACATTGGAAAAATTCTAATGCACGAACCACCGTGTTTCGAGTATGTTATCACCAGCGCTGCTCGGCCCGATCGACATCCTCGCCGAGGAGGTCGTCGGCGGCGTCATGCTCATCGAGTTCGTTCTGCTCGCGCTCGTCGTCGCGAACCTGTTCGTCCGCGCGGTCGCACACCGGCGAACCGTCTCCGCGGCCCGCGAGGACGACCCCGAAGCTATCGCACGCCCGCTCATCCTCGACATCTCGTCGTTCCTGATCGTCCTCGGCGGTTTCTACTACCTCACGGTCGACCTCCATCCGGGGGTCATCTTCACCTCGCTCGCCCTCACCCTACTCATCGCGGACTTCTTCGAATTCGAGGCGCGCCTGGTCGAAGCCCGCCAGGAACTGCCCCTCGAGCGGCCCAAGGCCGCGATGACCGCTTCGGCGGTCGCCCTCGCGTACATCGCCTACCAGTCGTTGTTCTTCCTGCTCGACCCGTTCTGGGACTCGGTCGCCTGGTAGGCCATAAGCCCGTCCCTGAATCGGCGGCTGCGTGCCGATTCTACCCTCGACCGTCATCGACGAGCGCCTGCCTCGCGGCTCCCCGCTCTCGGTAGTTCCGCTTCGAGTAGCTGTGGAAGCACTCGATGCAGCACGATCTCTGAAGACCGCTCAGAGACCGTTTCAGATAGCTCGCTCAGAAACCGTTCCGGATCCGCGCTTCGGCGGCCTCGAGCGCCGCTTCCGCGTCGAAGTCGGCGACGATGGCTTCGAGCGTCGCCTCGTCGGCGTCGGCCAACTCTCTCGCGTAGGCGGTGATATTCGGCACCGCCCGGACGATATTGTCGACGATCGGGACGTCCGCCACGCGCGGAGACCGCGAGAGCGGATTCAGGTCGATGACGATCTCCGTCTTCCCCATCGCGTCGAGCGCCTCGGCCCGGTCACCGTCCTCGAGCGGGACGAGGACGACGTCGGCCGCGTAGATCCCGTCGGCGTCGACCTTCGCGCGCTCGTGCTCGAGACCCGGAATGTGGGCGTCCGCCTCGATCCCCTTGACGTCCTCGGCGCCGTGGTCGCGAAGGTGGCCCGCGATGGCGTCGATGCGCTCGGGCGTCCGGTTGAAGAGGTTGACCTCGAGGTCGGCGCCGACGGCGTCGGCGAGCGCGACCATCTCGGCGGGGACGAGCGCAGCGACGTTGCCGTTGATCGAGAGGACCGGCCGGTCGGCGAGCAGGAGATGGGCCGCGGCCGCTCGTTCGGCGTCGTCGGCGCTCGGGATGGTCTCTTCGCCCAGGAGGTAGTCGAACGCGCTTCCGCGGCCCTCGGCGTGCATACCCTGGAGGTGGGTGATGCCCTTCTCGACGCCGCGTTCGATTCGGTGCCGGGTCACCAGGTCGGTGTACCGGGGGTGGTCTGCGGGGATCTCCGACTCGTCTTCGACCTCCGCCGGGACGGTCTCGTGGTCGCTCACACCGATCACCTCGAGTGGGTCGGACAAAAACGACGCGATTGCGGGCAACGTGTGGGACTGAGACGGTCCCTGACGCCAGCCCAGGCCTGCACGGTCGGGCTAAACGGAAGCCACCATTTATGCCGCCCTGCGCCGTCTCGAGGCACATGCGCGCCGTACGACTCGACACCCACGGTGGACCGGACGTCCTCGAAGTAGTCGACGCCGACCGCCCCGACCCGGGGAGCGACGAACTCCTCCTCGAGGTCGCCGCGGCGGGCGTCAACCCCGTCGACACCTACTTCCGGGACGGGTCCTACGAGCCAGTCTCCCTGCCGTTTACGCCCGGCGTGGACGTCTCGGGAACCGTCGTCGAGACCGGCGACTCCGTCGAGGGGTTCGAACCGGGCGACCGGGTCTTCGGGACCGGGATCGGCAACGCGACGGCCCAGGGGAGCTACGCCGAGTACGCCACGATTCCGACCGATCGCGTCGTCCACTTGCCCGACGGCGTCGACGCCACGCAGGCGGGCGCGGCCGGCGTCGCCACCGTAACCGCCTGGCGGGCACTGATCGACCACGCCGCCCTCGACCCCGCCGAGTACTGCCTCGTCCACGGCGGCTCCGGCGGCGTCGGCCACGCTGCCGTCCAGATCGCTGCCGCAGTGAGCGCCCGCGTCCTCACGACCGCGAGCCCCGACTACCACGACGCGCTGGCCGACCTCGGCGCGGAGACGGTCCTCGATTACGGCCGAGCAGACCTCGCCGACGCCGTCCTCGAGGCCAGCGACGGCGGCGTCGACGCGATTCTCGACCACCGCCTCGACGATTACCTCCAGTTCGACGCCGACGTGGCGGCGACCGGCGCGCGAGTCGTCGGAATCGGCGAGAACAGCCCCGATCCCGGCTTCACGAACGACGGTGCCGCCCGGTCGAAGGACGTCAACTACCAGTTCATGAGCATGTTCAATACGCCCGACCTCCGCGTGCCACTTCGTGGGGTCGCACACCTCCTCGAGACGGACAACCTGTCGATCGAGATCGCCGAGACGTACGGGCTCGAGGAGGCCGGCGAGGCACAGCGTGCCGTGATGGAAGACAGCGTGTTCGGGAAACTCGTGATCGAACCGTAAGCTCTCGCCCGTTCCCGATCTCGGCCTCGTTCTCGAGATTCGTTTTCGTTCTTGCTTTCGGCCTCGAGAGACTCATCCCCCTCGAGCGAACCGAACGCTCCGAACGGAGAATTCGCAGTAAAACGAAATCCGCCTCAGGGACCGGCGATCACTCGGTGAACGTGATCCAGCCTTCGGGTGCGTGCGATTTCACCGCCATCATCGCCTCCCGAGCGTCCGTGCGGTGCTCGTAGCTCTGGGTGCTCTCGGCCAACACGTCGCCGTAGGTGTCGATCAGCCGCCAGACCCAGCCGTCCTCTGCGCGGTGGAGTTCGAAGGAGACACTATCGATCTCGAGGATGCTCGCGTTCGCGATCAGCCCGCGAACGTCCTCGAGGGCCGCCTGAGCGGACTCGCTCGAGGCGTGGCCCTCCGACCCGACCGCGACGGTGCGTCCGTTCTCGTCGATCAGCCGCCAGCGCCACCGTCCGTCCTCGTCGGCGAACAGTTCGAACGAAGCGACGTCGAAGTCGACGCGACCGGCGATGGGTGCCCGTCGCCTGACCTCGTCGACGACGGACATCGCGTTCGCCTTCGTGCGCTCGGTCTCGACGGCGCTCGCGAGTATCTCCCGGTCGGAATCGATGAGCTCCCAGGCCCAGCCGCCGTCGTCGGTCAGCCGGATGGCCGCCGTGTCGATGGTGAAGATCGGCGCGTCGGCCGCGCGCGCTTTCAGACCCTTGACGACGGACATCACGCGACCGCGCGAGTCGTACGTTCGGGTGGTGTCGGTGACGACCGTCCGCTCCCGGTCGAGGAGCCGCCAGCGCCACTCGCCGCTCCCGCTGCCGTACAGCTGGACGGAGACGTCGCCGACGGTCGTGGGCTGGCCGTTCGCTGCCGTCTCGCGGACGTCGTCGATGGCCCGCTCGAGTTCGTCGCGAGTCGAGGTCTCTTCGGCGGACACAGCGACGGTTTCGCCCGACGGGAGCACGAATCGCCACTGCCAGTCCTGGTCGGCGTAGGTCTGGAAGATGGCGTCGTCCATAGTCCGGACGCTCGAATCGAGGTGGGTGAGCAGGCGCTCCATGGCTTCTTTGGCCGCCGCCCGCGTCGGGTGGCTGGCCGGGTCCTCCGCGACCATCTTGCCGGCCTCGTCGATCAGCCGCCATCCCCACTCGCCGTCCTCGGTGAAGATCTCGAACGCAGCGGTGTCGATCTCGAGGAGTTCGGCCTCGGGCGCCTGCTCTTTGAGCGTCATCATGGCCTCGGCGGCGTCCCCGCGGGAGGTGTGTTCCTCGCCGGAGTCGGCGAGCACGTTGCCGTCCTCGTCGATCAGCCGCCAGCGCCACTCGCCGGAGTCGGCCTCGTAGACCTGGAACGCCGCGTTCTCGAACTCGATAAGGTCGGCCTCGCTGGCCTGTTGACGGACGCGCTCGATGGCGTCCTCGGCGGCGTCCTCACCGACGTGGGCCTCGGTGCTGGCCGCGATGACCTCCCGGTCCTCCGTGACGAGGCGCCAGTGCCAGTCCTGGGTCACCGACGGTTCGTCGGTGCCGGTCGATTCGTCAGACTCGGCGTCGTCAGCGTCCACGGGTTGGAGTTCGCCGCCGTCCACGGCGGCCATTCGCTGGGTCGGATAGACCTCGTACTCGGCGTCGTCGATCTCCACGACGGACGCGGCCGTCGTGTGGTCGGCGAACGCGGTGGTCTCCTCGGTGGTCGCCGCTTCGCTCCCGTGGGCCGACGGGCTGTGTGCGACGACGTGTTCGTTCTCGTCGACCAGTCGCCAGTTCCAGCCGTCTTCGGCCTCGGATTCGTAGCATTCGTAGGTCGGCTCGCCCGCGACGGTCACCGACGCCGACTCGAGTACCGAGAGGAGCGCCTCGACGGCGTCTTCCGCGGCGCGCCTGGTCTCGAAGTCGGTCGTCGCCCGGGCCAGTTCCTCGTCGGCCTCGTCGACGAACCGCCAGGTCCAGCCGTCGGCCTCCTCGAGGAGTTCGACGCCGACGTGGTCGACGTCGAGGAGTCGCGCCCGGTCGAACCGCTCGGCGAACGTCTGGGCTGCCGCTTCGGCACGGTCCATCGACGCGTGGCCCTCCTCGCTCTCGGCCAGCGGACGCCGGTCGTCGTCGAGCAGCTGCCAGTACCACTGGTCGCGCCGTTCGGTGTAGGTGAAAGCTGCCCCCTCGATCTCGATCACGTCCGCGCCAGGGCCGCGGTCTTTGAGGAAGCTCACCGACTGTTCGGCGTCGTCGCGTCGGTCGAACTCGCTCGCGCAGGTCCCCACGACGCTCCCGTCGTCTCGAGCCAGCGTCCACTGCCAGGTCCCCTCGCGGTCCTCGTGGAGACGAAACGCCGAGGTCGTCAACTCCATCAGGCCTGCCGAGCCAATCTGGGACTTGACGTTCTCGATGCCCGACTCCGTCTCCGGGCGGGTGACCGCACTGGATACGCTCTCGGCGAGCGCCTCGAGGTGGAGCACGTGCCACTTCCAGTCGCCCTCCTCGTCGCGGAAGACGGCGAACTGAGCTCCCTCGAGGGAGTCGCCGGTCATGATCGGGGGCTCTTCCGTCGCACCTTCCTCCGTGACGAACATCCCCTTGCGCCCCGTGACGATGGGGACGAGCGCGGTTACGCCGGCGATGATTGCGATGCCGGTCGCGTAGAGTCCGACGACTTCGACGGTCAGTTCGCGGCCGTGTGAGTACCAGTGGTCGGGATAGACGGCACCGAAGGATGCGGCGCCCGCCAGTGCGATGAAGAGGCCGACGACGCTCGCCTGAATCCCCCGTCTCCGGACGGGTAACAGGAGTACGATGCCGAAGAGACAGAGCGCGAGGCCGATGGCGGCCAGGACGCCGGAGACGCGGAACTCGAACTGAGCGACCTGCCCCGTGTAGCCGACCACGAAGACGATGACGCCGACCGCGCCGAGGAGATAGCCGGCAATGAACACCCAGAATCCGTACACGTCCTTCGGTGAATCGGGCTCGCCGACGTAGTGTTCGTACAGCCGAAACAAATTTTGGTGAAAGTCACTGAGAGACGACATTCTGGAACTCGAGTGCATCACCACACTCAACCATAATAAACTTCTGGCTACCATTAATTGAGATTACATATTCAAAAATCGATGGACGACACGGCCTTGAGCGATTCGGAACTGGTCGGTTCCTTATTCGATGGGGGCCGTCACGGCGACCGGAGACGCCATAGACGCCGCGGTCGGAACCGCTCCGTCGAGCGACGCGGCCACACGGACAGCACGGCTCGACCGGGCGAGTCACGTCGATTGCGGCCTCGAGTATCGGAGACAATACCGGGAAACTGATAGCTTCAGCCGTTACTTAAGTTGGTGTCGTTTCTCTCCACCAATTCCGGATTGGATTACCTTGATCCAGTCGGCCACGGACGCTTCGCTGGACGGCGATACGAAAGAACGAGGAATCGAATTCGTCACTTCAGCACGGCACCGGCCGAGTGGGTCCCACACACCGTTGGCTCGTACCCTGCATCGGAGAGGCCGGTCCCCAGCGCGAACACCGTGTTGCCGAGCATCGCCATCGACGCCTGACCCTCGACGGCCGCGACGTCGTCGAGGACCTCGCGCACCTCGTCGGTGAGCAGTCCCGCCTCGCGAGCGAATCGACGGGACGCGTAGATGAACGACGTGAGCGTCGGTTCGTCGACGACCAGCGAGAGCGCCTCCTGCCCGGCCGCCGACAGCACGTCCGTGTCACCCGTGATGACGTCCGCCGTCGACAGTCCACCGAACGAGAGGTATTCCACGCGTGCCCGTGCGGGTATCGCATCGAGAACGTTGTGAGCGGGCGCGCCGGGCTCGAGCCGAATCGGAATCCCCCCGTGGGCCTGGGCGACGACGTCGCCGAGTCCGGTCCCGGCCTGGACCTCCGCGCCGTGGGCGATCGTCACCAGTTCGTTGTACGAGAGGCGTCGATCGAAGACGTGGTTGGCCGCCAGCGCCGCACCCAGCGCCGTCGCTCCAGAGATGCCGAACCCGGATCCGAGCGGGAGTGAGGACTCGACGTCGACGCGAGCCGGCGCCTCGAGCGTCTCGAGCACCGTGTAGACGGGGTCGACGTCGACGCGTTCGCCCTCGAGAAAGATGGTCGGGTCGTCGGCTCGTGTCACCGTCACGTCGACCCCGTCGGTCAGCGTCAGCCCCGCGCCTCGAGAGCCGGCTTTCGTCGGATCGTCGTCCGGGTGGGCGCTGAAAAATCCGGTGATGTGGCCGGGAACGAACGCCGTCGCCTCCTCGCGCATACGGTCGTCATTTCGGCCCGGCGGATATAACGTTGAAGATTCTGCCCAACGGGAGCCGTTCCGGCAAACACATGGGCGTGGCTTTTCCGTCCCGAGCGACCAGTATCAGGTCGAGGACTGGGTAGGTCGCCGTTCCCCGGGTGACGAGAGTCGCCGTGACCGGGTTCCCAGCCGAGCGACCCGTCCGGGCGCCTATCACGATGGCCACGAACACGAAGACCGACAGTTTCGGCGCGTTCTTCAGGCGGTACACGAAGACCTGGGTCCACGCCGTCGCGACGGCCGGATTGACCGCGTTCGGTACGCTGACGATTTTCTACCGCGGGTTCGCCGTCCTGGCGCTCGCCAGTTACGTCGTTCCGCCGGTCGCCCTCTACGTCGCTCGACGACGCCGGTCCGAGGCCGTAATCGCGGCAGACGACGAGGTGTCCCGATCCGGGTCGAAACCTGACCTGCGTGCCGACCGATCCGAACCAGTCTCGAGCGGCGAGAGAACGCGGTCCACACGGTCGGTTGAAACGAACGCGGCGACGAGCACGTCTACCGGCGCCGAACCGACGCCATCGACGCGAGGCGAGATGCTCGACCCCGGGCGGGGCACCGATGCCGCCGGCGGGTCAGACGTGACCTCCAATGACGGCGATAGTACGGACGCCGATTCAGACACCGATACGGACACAGACACCGGTACAGACACCGATACGGACAGTGACGAGGATACGGACAGCGATGGTACCTCGAGCCGTCCTGGAGAACCCCACTGGACCGCCGTCGACAGCCCGACTGATTCCACCCTCAACGACGTCGCCGTCGGCAGGGGCGCTGTCGCCGTTGGAACCGGCGGTACGGTCATCGTGACCACCGACGACACGTGGGAAGAAGTTCTCGAGCACGGCCCCGCCGGCCAGGACCAGGACCTCCACGGCGTCGACGTGACGGACGACGGCGGCGTGGCCTGGATCGCCGGCGACGGCGGCGCAGTCGCCCGTCTCGAGGTCACGACCGGGCGCCACACGGACTTCTCCGCCCCGGACGACCGGACCGACAACCTGGCTGGCCTGGCCGCCGCGGGCCCGACCGGCGACGAGACCGTCCTCCTGATCACCGGGTCGGGGGCGGTCGTCAGGGGCCGATACCGGGACGGCGACCTCGCGTGGGCCGAACCCGTCACGCCCGGCAGCGGCTCGAGCCTGTCCGGTGTGACCTTGCGCGACCCGGAGACCGGATACTGCTGTGACACCAACGACGGCGTGTTTCGGACCGCCGACGGCGGCCGAACGTTCGACACGATTGGAATCGACGGGCCAGAGGGAACGCTGACCGGCGTCGTGGCGGGCGGGGGTGAGGGTGAGGGCGAAGGCGAAGGCAAAGGCGAGGAAACGGCGTGCCACGCGAGCACCGACGCCGGCTTCGTCTACCGATACGACGAGTCTCCGTCCACGTGGACGCCCGACCGCGTCGGCGACGACGCGATCACCGCCCTCGCTCGAGCAGGGAGCCACCTCGTGGCGATCGACGACCAGGGTGGCGTCCACGATCGACCTGACCCCACGGCCGACTGGGAACACGCCGTGACCGGCGCGAGCGACCCCCTATACGGCGTCGCGATCGGTCCCAATCGTGCAGTTGCCGTCGGAGAAGGTGGGACTGTGCTCGAGCGACGGTAGCCGTTTTCGGTTCCGTTTCCCGCTCGAGACGTCAAAAGTAGGCTTCAACGGCCGGTCGTAGGCCGCGGTTTTTGTCATCGCTCGTCTGGACGATGGTCGATTACGGCGACAGACGCTGCCGATCTCGCGGGAACAGCACAGCCTCCCGAATGTTCTCGAGCCCCAGCATCGTCATGACCAGGCGCTCGCCGCCGAGGCCGAACCCGGCGTGGGGCGGCATGCCGTACTTGAACATCTTCGTGTAGTACTCGAACTGGTCGGGATCGAGGCCCTGCTGCTCGAACCCGGCGACGAGCTCGTCGTAGCGGTGTTCGCGCTGGCCACCCGATACTAGCTCCATGTCGGGGTGCATCAGGTCGAACCCGGTCGAGAGCTGTTCGTCGTCCTCGTGGTCCATGATGTAGAACGGCTTGATCTCGCTGGGCCAGTCGGTGATGAAGTAGTGACCGCCGACGTCCGCACCCAGGGCCTTCTCGCCCTCAGTCGGGAGGTCGTCGCCCCAGACGAGTTGCTCGTCGAGTTCGCCCGTCGCGTTGATCCGCTCGATGGCCTCCTCGTAGGTGAGTCGCGGGAAGTCGCCCTCCGGCAGGTCGAACTCCTCGGCGAGCCCCAGCGTCTCGAGCTGGTCGGCGCAGTTCGCCGAGACGGCCTCGTAGGCCGCCTTGACCACGCCCTCGACGACGTCCATCGCGTCGGTGTGGTCGCAGAACGCCCCCTCGAAGTCGATCGAGGTCGCCTCGTTGAGGTGTCGGGGCGTGTTGTGCTCTTCGGCCCGGAAGATCGGCCCGATTTCGAAGACCCGCTCGAGGTTGGAGCCGGCCATCAGCTGCTTGAACAGCTGCGGGCTCTGGTTCATGAACGCCTCCTCGCCGAAGTAGGTGATCGGGAAGAGTTCGGTGCCGCCCTCGGTCCCGGTGGCGACGATCTTCGGCGTCGTGATCTCCGTACAGCCGACCTCGCGGAAGTGCTCGCGGGCCGCGCGGAGGATCTCGGCGCGGATCTCGAAGATCGCCTGCACGTCGTCCTTGCGGAGGTCGAGCGTCCGGTTGTCGAGTCGCGTCGAGAGCTCCGCGTCGACCTTCTCAGAGGGGTCGAGCGGGAGCTGCGGGTCGGCGGGGGCGACGACCTCGAGGTCCTCGGGGGTGATTTCGACGCCCGTTGGCGCGCGCGGTTCCTCGGCGACCTCGCCGGTGACGCTGATGACGCTCTCGCGGGCGACGTCGAGACCGGTCTCGACGAGGTCCTCGTCCATCTCGTCTTTCTCGAACTTGACCTGGATCTTGCCCGAGGTGTCCCGGAGGATCAGGAAGGCGATTCCACCGAGGTCGCGCACCTCGTGGACCCAGCCGGCGACCGTCACGTGGTCGCCTGGCTCGGCGTCTGCCGTGTAGGTTCGGTCCTGCATACCCACCGATTCTCGTAGCCGGGACTTAAGCGCAATCTTTCGCGCTCGAGTCGGAAACGAGACTCTGCCCGTTCTCATTTTTGACACTCCCACACGTACCGGAAGACACTGCATGCAACCGATCAACGAAGCCGACCTCGAGTGGGCCGAGTACGACCGCGGCGACGCGCATTTCCGGCGGAAACAGCTCTCGGAAGCCGTCGACGCCACCGACCTCGGCTGTAGCCTCTACGAACTCCCGGCGGGCGAGCGCTCGTGGCCGTACCACTACCACACCGGCAACGAGGAGGCGCTGTTCGTCCTGGACGGCGAGGGGACGCTCCGGTGTGAAGACGGGCCTGTCCCGCTCGAGTCCGGCGACTTCGCGGCGTTTCCGGCGAGCGAGACGGGCGGTCACCGAATCGTCAACGACGGCGACGAACCGCTCCGATACCTGCTCTTCTCGACGATGAACGAGCCGGACGTGACGGTCTACCCCGAGATGGGGAAAATCGGCGTCTACGCCGGTTCGCCGCCCGGCGGACGCGACGAACGGTCGGTTCACGGGTACTACCGACTCGAGGACGAGGTAGAGTACTGGGACGGAGAAGAGTAACGCGACGGGACGACCTCGCTCGAGAGGCAGACGACGGCGCTCAAGGGGTAGGCTACCGCTCCCGAACCGTCATCGGAATCTCGCTCCTGGGCCGCGCCGTGATCGTCGCCATCAGGTCCAGTTCGGTGCCGGGAACCAGCTCGAGATGGTGGCGCTGATAGATCGTCGCTAATAGGAGCCGCGCCTCGAGCATCGCGAACCGGTCGCCGATACAGCGTCGCGGTCCCGCCGCGAACGGGAAGTAGGCCAGTTTCGGTAGCTCCGATTCCATTTCGTCGGTCCAGCGCTCGGGCCGAAACGCCAGCGGATCGTCGTACCACCGTGGGTCCCGGTGGACGACCCACTGGTGCATCTGGACGGTCGCCCCGGGCGGAATCTCGTACCCGCCGATCAGGTCCGGCTTGACCGCCTCGCGGACGATGCTCGGAACCGGCGGGTACAGTCGCATCGACTCCTTCACGACGCGCTCGGTGTAGGTCAGGTCCTCGAGGTCGGCCATCGTCGGCAGCTCGCCCTCGAGGACGGTCTCGAGTTCCTCGACCAGTCGCCCCTCCACGGCGGGATGGGTCGAGAGCAAGTACGCCGTGAAGGTCAGCGAGAGCGCGGTTGTCTCGTGGCCCGCGAGCAGGAGGGTCGTTACCTCGTCGCGGATCTGCTCGTCCGAAAGGTGGTCGCCGCCCTCAGTCTCGACCTCGAGCAGTTTCGAGATGACGTCGTTGTCGGTCGGATTCGCCCGCCGTTCGTCGATGAGGTCGTAGATCAGCGAATCGAGGCGCTCGCGTGCGCGCTCGATCCGCCGCCTCGAGGGCGTCGGGATTCCCGGCGGCAGGATGTAGTGTGAGAGGGTCTCGGAAGCCAGCATGAAGTCGTCGAGCGCCGAGGAGACGACGCCGAGGCGCTCGTCGATGCCGACGCCGAAGAGCGCCCGAGCGACGACCCTGAGCGTGAGCGTCGACATCTCCTCGTGGAACTGGAGCGTCTCACCGTCGGTCCAGGATTCGGTCGTCTCGAGACTGATGTCGGTCATCATCGTCGCGTACTCCCGGATCCGATTCGGGTGAAACGCGGGCTGGAGGAGGTGGCGGTTGCGTCGCCAGACCGCGCCTTCGCTGTTGAGGATGCCGTTGCCGGTGATCGGTCGGAGGGTGTTCTGGAACAGGCTTCCCTTGACGTAGTGCTGGTTGTTCGCGACCAGGACGTGCTCGATGTAATCGGGGTGGTTGAGCTGGTAGACGGGGCCGATGGGATCGTTCCAGGAGACGATGTCGCCGTACTCGCGGGCCGTCTCGGTCATGAACTCGTAGGGTCGACGGAGAAAGGAGAGCTGCGTTCCGACGTAGGGGAGGCCGTCAGGGCCGGGTGGTCGTCTGCGGTCGGTCGAGTGCGTCGATGGACCCATAGAGGAATTTAGCACGCTGGCGGGTTACCTTTTGTCGTCCAGGCGTCACGTGAGGCCGAGAGGGACGTGGGTCGAGGGCGATCGCCGTACACCGATCAGGCGTCGTTCGCCGCTTTTACCGTCTCGCGAACCGCGTCGACCCCCTCGTCGTGCGCGAGGTTGCCGACGACGATCACGTCGGCGTGGGTGGCCATTCGGTGGGCCGAGTCGTAATCGTGGATGCCGCCGCCGTAGAACAGCGCCGACTCCTCGAGGCTCTCCGCGGCCGCCTCGACGACTGACTCCTCGCCGTAGGTACCCGAGTACTCGACGTAGACGATCTCCTGGCCGAACATCTGCTCGGCGATGGTGGCGTAGGCGGCCACGTCGTCCTCTGCGAGGTCGCAGTCGGCCTCCGTCAACGTCGCCACGTCCGCCTCGGGGTTCATGACGATGTAGGCCTCCATGTACGTTCGATCCCACTCGAGGTCGCCCTCCAGGCGGACCCACTCCTTGTGGGCACCGGTGATCCAGAACGGCGACCCGGCGTTGAAGACGGTCGGGATGAGGTACCCCTCGAGGCCGTCGTTCTCGACGACGACGCTGGGATTCGAGGGCTCTTGGTACAGGGGCACGTCGTGTTCGGCGCAGGCCTCGATGACGGCCGTCATGTTCTCTTCTGTCATCCCCATCGTCCCGCCGACCTCGATGGCGTCGGTGCCGGTCGCACAGAGGTCGCCGTAGGTCACGCCCTCGGGTAGGTCCTTGTCGGGGTCGAGTTTGAGGATGTGGTTCCAGTCCGCCCAGGGTGCAGTCATACCGACCCGTTTCTCGGTCTGGAGCAAAAGTTCTGCGAATCGGTGCCTCTCCGTCGGCTTCGGGCACCATATCCGCGAATTGTCGGCGGTCCCCAGTCGTAGCCGTTGACCGATCAGATGACTCTGTAGAGACGGCGTCCATTACTATAGGGAATATAGTTAGTCACTCATCGACGATGACTGGACCTCACGCCACCGATACGAACGACTACTCGACGGTCTCGAGCGCCTCCAAAATCTCCCCAACCAGGTCGGGATCGTACGTCCAGAACCCGAGAAACCCCGACTCGCGTTCGCGAGCCACGAGTGCACACGCCTGCATCGGGTCCCCGCCGCCATCGAACGCCAGACACCAGAATGGCGCGAGGCCGCCTTCTTCGTCCCGGTGGTAGCGCACGTTCTCGAGCGGCGGTGGCTCCCAGTCCGGGCGACCGTAGACGGACACCTCGAGGTCGGTTTCCTCGCCGAGGCGTCGGTACAGCGGCACCTGCTGTTCGAAGACCGACAGCCGCTGGAAGCCGACGCGCAGCGTCCCCCGGCCGATCCGGAAGGCCCGGTCCTCGATTTCGCGGCTGGTAGTCAGCAGCTGTCGGTGATCGAGGGCGGTAAACAGCGTCTCCTCGAGCACCTCGAGGAGTGCGCGATACCCCTCGGACAGGCCCGTCCGATCCGTCGGTCGGACTACCGGTGGTTCGAGCAGTTGCTCCAGTGTCTCGAGTCCGATTGCGCCGACGAACGTCTCTCCGTCATAGATAGTGACGAACGGCGACGGTCCGTGAGGCGGCAGTTTGCGGTGGACGACCGTCACGTTTCGCGCGGCGAGCCGATCCGAGAGGTCCGTCGCGTCCGCGTCGCTGTAGACGGTGAGCCACTTGCGTCGGCGTTCGACCGCATCGAGGTACGTATCGAGCATAGGCCGTCGATGGTGCTGGTCGCGAGTTCCGAAACCGGCCGCTCGAGGGGCGACGGTGGCATTCCGACGGCTACGCGGTCTCGGCTTCGATCGCGCGACGGACGAGCGCCTTTGCCGGCTCCGGAACGGTCGCGAGCGAGACCTCCCCGCTCTCGGAATCGTACGCTACCAGCCCGGCCTCCGAGAGCAGGGGGAGATGTCTGTGGACCAGCGAGAGCTCGTGCTGGTGGCGTCGGTCGGGAGCGACCATCGTTTCGGTCGTCGTCTCCCACCCGGCGAGGACGTCCGCCAGTTCGTCGACTGAACACTCGTCTCGCTCGAGCAGGTAGTAGAGCACGCGACGACGGGGGCGTTCGGAGAGCGCCCGATAGAACGAATCGCTGGCCAGTAGCGGTGCCGTTTCGACTCGGTCCGGATCGTCTATCGCGGGTTCGTCTTCGGGCATGGATTCACCGGCGTCGAGTGCGAGCGTGGATCGGTGCACGACCGCGCTTCGATGGGTCGCGCCGCGTGCCGTGATCGTCCGGTACTGTACGAGACCTGTGAACACGTATGCTACTGTCCGACACTCAATAAGCGATTTCCCCAATACGAGTGACGTTCTCGATCGCCCACGTGAGAGCAGCGCTGAACTGGTCGGGATCCGAGATCGGTCCTCGAGAAGCGGCTTCGACGGCTCTCACGCGTCGTGGCAGCGGGAGAACCGAGGAGTAGTCGTACCGATTCGCCCGTCTGGAGCGGACGAGTCGCTCGTCTGCTCCCGAGCGACGACTGCCGAGAAATCGGTACCCGAATCCGGTTTCATCGGGCAGTTCGGGCTTAGAACTGCACTAGTCGTCGTGAGTCGTGATGTCCGCCGAGAGCCCCTGGGCCATCTGGATCTTCTTCGAGTTGTTCAGCGTCCAGGCGGTGCGCTCGGTGACGGCCTCGATGGCCTCGCGGGCGGAGGGGTAGCCGTTCCCGGATTTCTTCACGCCGCCGAACGGCAACTGGACCTCCGCGCCGATACACGGCAGGTTGGCGTAGGCCAACCCGATTTCGGCGCGGTCGCGGAAGTAGTTGATCTGGCGGTAGTCTTCGGAGATGATCGCGCCCGCGAGTCCGTAGGGCGTGTCGTTGTGGATCTCGACGGCCTCCTCGATGTCACCCGAGTACTTCAGCAGAGCGACGTGGGGACCGAAACACTCCTCTTTCAGACAGCGCAGGTCGGTGTCGTACTCGATCTCGTAGACGAACGGGCCGACCCAGTGGCCGTCTTCGTGACCGTCGGGGATCTCGCTCGCCTCGAGGTCGGCGCGGTCGACCAGCACCTCGGCGCCCTCCTTCTCCGCCAACTCGTTGTGTTTGTGGATCTTCTCGACGTGCTCCGGCTCGATCGCCGGGCCCATGAACGTGTTCTCGTCGAGCGGGTCGCCGACGGCGACGCTCTCTGCGAGTTCGACGTAGCGCTCCTTGAACTCGTCGTAGACGTCCTCGTGAACGATCAGGCGCTCGCTCGAGACGCAGCGCTGGCCGGTAGTCTTGAAGCTCGACATGACCGCCGAGTGGACGGCGATGTCGAGGTCGGCGTTCTCCGTGATGACGATGCCGTTCTTCCCGCCCATCTCGCAGGCCGCGAGTTTGCCGGGTTCGCCGCCGACCTTGCCGGCGATCTCGTGGCCGACCTCGGCCGATCCCGTGAAGAGGACAGTGTCGACCCGGGAGTCGTCGACGATCGAGGCCCCGGCGTCGCCGAAGCCCTGCACCATGTTGAAGACGCCCTCGGGGACGCCGGCGTCTTCCATCATCTCGGCGATGATCTGGCCGCACCACGGCGTCTGCTCGGCAGGCTTCCAGACGACGGTGTTGCCCTCGACCAGCGCGATGGCCATGTGCCAGAACGGGATGGCGACCGGGAAGTTCCACGGCGTGATACAGCCGATGACGCCCCGCGGTTTGCGGCGCATGTAGGCGTCCTTCGCGCCGACCTCGCTCGGGACGACGTCCCCGTGTGGGTGACGAGCGTTGCCCGCGGCCCACTCGACCATGTGGTAGGCCTCGACGACGTCCGCACGGCCCTCGGAGATTTCTTTGCCACACTCTTTCGTGACGATCTCGGCGAGTTCGTCGGTTCGGTCGCGCAGCTCGTGGTAGATGTCCCAGAGGTACTCCGCGCGGTCGATGTAGGAGAGTTCCCGCCACTCGTCGAACGCCTCGTCGGCGGCCTCGAGCGCGGCGTCGACGTCGGCCTCGGTTCCACGGTGGAATTCGGCGAGCGTCTCGCCCGTCGCCGGGTTCTCGCTCCCGAAGGTGTCGTCGCCGGTCCCGTCGGTCCACTCGCCACCCACGTAGTGGCCGTACGTCTGCGAAGGGTCGTCTTGACTCATGCTCGGCAATATTTTCGCCGAGCGGTATGAAAAAGCCTGCTACTCGAGGCGAGCGATGGGGGTGTACGTCGGGCCGACGAGAGTGGGTGGGTGAATGGGTGGTACCTGGCGGTTGCTCGCCGACGGCTCTCGAGCAGCGGAACTGAGCTCGAACGAATCCCGAGCGGCGGAACTCGGCCACGACACGTCGTCAGCTGTCACCGGGATACCCGATGTCGGCGACCTTCTCGACCTCGCTTCGCAGCTGCGTCGAGTCGAACTCGTGATCCGGGCGCAACCTGACGAAATCGAGGAAGGACCGCGCCGACAGCAGCGTCTCCGCGTCGTAGACGCTCGCGGCCGCGGCAACGGCTGCTCGAGCCCCGATTCGCGGCTCGAGCATCGCGAGCGCACAGGCGAGGTCGTACGCTCTCGTTTCGCGAATCCGACCCTCGTTCACGCTCGTCGCGTCGATGAAGTAGAGGTCCCCCTCGAGCAGGAGGACGTTCTCCGCCCGGAGGTCACCGTGGGCGAGTCCGTGGTCGTGGAGCGTTCGGAGCATCCCGAAGAGCGTCGAGGAAACGTCGCGGATCTCCTCGTCCGTGAGTTCGTCGAGCGAGTGAAAGTCGGGAAGGTACTCCAGGACGAGGACGCCGAGGCCGTTGACCTCGAAGGCGTCGATCGGACGCGGTGCGTTGAGACCGATTTCGCGCATTCGTCGGGTCGCCTCGAATTCGTGTTCGACCATCTCGCGGGGCGTCTCGAATCGGTCGAAAAAGCCCTCCGTTCCCGAGGAGAACGCGCCGACGTTGCGCCCGGTGGTCAACAGTCCGTGAACGAGGGCGTTCTGTCGCGAGACGATCTTGACGAAGTACTCGTCGTCGAGCACGCACGGCGTCGAGAGCCAGTTGTTGGCCTCGAAGAAGTCGACGCGAACGTCCGCGAGATCGTATCGATCCGCCAGGGTCCGGACGACTCGCTCGAGTCGATCCCACTCTACCGTACCGCGAGCGAGCTGGCGGATGTCCATACCGGTGATACAGACGCGACGATCATAAATGCCTCCCGGACTCGGTAGATCGTCGCCGGCTTCTCGAGGACGAACGGGTTCACCGTCCCGATTGTCACGTCGACCGACCCCCGATCGGCCGACCGCTGCCGAGAGCGCCCGTCCGGTCTCAAGGCTCTCGACGAGAACTGTAGCGTCTCGATTATATCACGGGCTCGAGCACTGTGGTTCGAAGTACCCTCGCAGCGGATTACGTGACGAGACGGCGACGTCAGTGACCGTCCGAACCGAATCCATGGAGGCTATCGACCCGATCGGGCATCACGAACTACTTCTCGTCATCGTTCAGCTTACGCTGTTGCTCTTGGTCGCCAGGGTTCTCAGCGAGGCCTTCAGTTCGATCGGTCAGCCCGCAGTCGTCGGCGAACTCCTGGCCGGTGTCGTTCTCGGCCCTTCTCTGCTCGGCCTGGTCGTCCCCGGCGTCTACGAGTCGGTGTTCGCGGTTTCGGAGAGCCAGTTTCACCTCCTCGAGATCATCTCCTGGATCGGTCTCATCATGCTGCTGGTCGTCACGGGCCTCGAGACGGACATCGACCTCATCGTCAGCAAGGGGCGAACCGCCGTGATACTCTCGCTCGGCGGTATCGTCGTCCCCTTTTCGACGGGGTTCGCGCTGGGATGGGTGCTTCCGGCTCCGTTCATCGCCGCTCCCGACCAGCGCCTCGTATTCAGCCTGTTCATCGCCACGGCGATGAGCATCTCCGCCATCCCAGTCATTGCGAAGGTACTCATCGAACTCGGCGCCATCCGCCGCGACATCGGTCAGCTGATCCTCGCCGCCGGCATGGTCGACGATACGATCGGCTGGATACTCCTGGCGACCGTCGCCGGGCTCGCCCGAACCGGTGTGGTCGACCTCAGTTCGGCACTGACGACCGTTCTGTCGGTACTGACCTTCCTCGGCCTCGCCTTCGTCGTCGGTCGTCCCCTCGTCGCCGGCGCGATCAGGTGGGTCGACAACGTCCTCGGGAGCGACAGCGCCCTGCTGTCGACGCTGATGATCTTCGCGCTCGCCGCAGGGGCGATTACACAGTACCTGGGGCTCGAGGCGATCCTCGGTGCATTCGTCGTAGGGGTGTTGGTCGGACAGGTCAAACGGTTCACTTACCAGCTTCGTCACGCGTTCGAGACGATTACCCTCTCCATTTTCGCGCCGCTGTTTTTCGCCATCGCCGGTCTTCGAATGGACCTCGTCGCCCTGGCGGATCCGGCGGTCCTCGGTGTCGGGCTCGTCGTCCTTGCGGTGGCCTGTTTCGGCAAATTCGCCGGTATCATGGGCGTCGCAGGCTTTGCCGGACTCTCGCGGTGGGAGGGCGTGACCATCGGCGGCGGGATGAACGCCCGAGGCGCGATGGAGATCATCGTCGCGACCGTCGGCCTCGGACTCGGGATCCTGACGACGAACATGTACAGCATCATCGTCGCGGTCGCCATCGCGACGTCGCTGATGGCCCCGGCGATCATGCGCTGGTCGATCCCGAAGATCGAAATGCGCGAGGAAGAACGAACGCGCCTCGAGCGCGAACAGTACTTACAGGAGAGTTTCGTCAACAACCTCACTCGAATCCTGTTGCCGACCCAGGGCGGCGCGGACACCCAGTACGCCGCCCGTCTGATCGGATCGCTAATTCGAACTCTCGACGTCGAACTCGATCTGCTCTGTGTGAACCCGGCCGACGAATCGAGACGAACCCGCGAGCGGGCTGGCTTTCCCGGGTGGCTCCGGCCTGGTCGCTACGCCCGCGGCGGAGACGAGTCGTCCGAAACGGTGCCGACGCCAACGGGGTCAGACGAAATCGGTCGCGTCTTCTCTCGAGTCGAGACGCGCCTCGGCGAGCAGGACCGCCAGCCCAGACACCTCACCAGACGGACCGACGCGAGCGTGTCGAATGCGATTCTCGAGGAGGTCAACGTGGGCTACGATCTCGTCGTCCTCGGCGAGCGAAGCCTCGGCGGCTACCCCGGCGAACCGCTGTACAGCGAGACGGTCGATCGGGTCGTCCAGCGGACACCGTGTCCAGCGATGGTCGTCAGCACGCCGTACTCGATGGATCGAGTACCCGATCGGATCGACGAGCCGATTCGCCGCATCCTCCTACCGACCGTCGGCACGCTCTCCAGTCGACACGCCGCCGAACTGGCGTTTACCATCGCGGCCGAAGAGAGCGCGCTGGTCGAAGTCGTCCACGTCGTCGATAGGCCGCAGTCGGACGACCAGTTTGCCGCCGATCCGAACCTCTCGAGCGAGATCGAGGTCGGGGGCCGGATCGTCGACCGTGAGGCGGAACTGGGCAGGCAACTCGGGGCAAAGGTGGTGACGACAGTTGCGGTATCGGACGATCCCGGTGCGAAGCTCGTCGAAATTGCCCGTCGAAACGGGACCGACGTGATCGTGATGGGATCGAATACGCGACCGATCTCCGGACGAGCCTTCCTCGGACCGAACGTCGAGCACGTCATACAGAACGCTCCCTGTCCGGTCGCCGTGCTCAGTTCGCTGTGAAAGCGCAGCGGCACCGGAGGGGTCCGGCCCTTCTTCGCCCGAATACCGCAGTATTTTACGGCCTCGAATCGTAATTCCAGAAAACCATGCACGCGATTGATAATCTCGGCGACGCGATCGACGTCACGCGGGATCGACTGACGCCGATCGACGCCGGCACGTGGCTCAAACTGGCGCTCGTCCTCTTCTTCATCGGTGGGGCTACCTTCGGTGGACCGGGCGCGCCCTCGACCGGCACGGACACCGCGCCGGAGGGGGCGACTGGCACCGACATCGACTCGCTCGCAGACCTCGAGGCCGAGTACGAGTCGCAGGTCACCGACGGTCCTCCGTTCGAGACGGTGCTGTACGCCGTCGCCGCCCTCTTCGTCGCCTTGCTGATCCTCTGGCTCCTCTACGTGCTCGTCGGGTCGATCATGGAGTTCGTCTTCATCGAATCGCTCCGGACGGAGACCGTCCAGGTCAGGCGGTACACACGGAGCCACCTCGGGGACGGCCTGCGGCTGTTCGGCTTTCGACTCGCCTTGCTGCTCGCGGTACTCGTTCCCCTCCTCGTCCCGATCTGGTTCGTGGTGGCGAGCGCGACCGAGTTCTCGGCGGGACTCGCCGCCCTCGGCGCCCTGTACGTCTTCGGCGCGATCGTCCTGGGGCTCGCGTACGCGCTCGTCAATCGCTTCACCACGATCTTCGTCACCCAGATCATGGTGCTCGAGGACCGCGGAGTGCTCTCCGGCTGGAGCCGATTCTTGCCGACGCTTCGATCGAACCTGGCGGAGTACGCGGTCTACGTGATCCTGGTGTGGATCCTGCAGCTCGTGGTGAGTTTCGGCTACGGGATCCTGGCCGCCATCGTCGCCGTGGTCGTCGCGATTCCGTTCGTGGTCGTCGGGGCGATCTTCGTCGTCGTCGGTGGCCCGGCCATCTATCTCGCTGCCGTCGTCGCCGTCGTCGGCCTCCTCTGTATCTTCCTGGCCGCGCTCGTGCTCCGCGTCCCTATCGACTCGTACTTCCGGTACTACGGCTTTCTCCTGCTCGGCGACACGAGCCCGGACCTCGATCTGATCCCGGAGCGGCGAAACGCGGTTCGGACGGGCGGACCGGTCGGCCCTGAGTCCGGTCCCGGCTCGAGTGGCGGGTCCGACGGCGACGACTGGAACGACTCGAGTTCGTGGGACGACGATGCGAGCGACGACGACAGCGGGCGATTCGACAGCGGACGTAACGACGACGAGGACCAGGACCAGGACCGCGACCGCGGCTGGTAACCCACGACGTCCGCCGACCAACTGGTCTTCGGAGCGTTTATTTCACCGGTCGGCAAGTATTGCGCATGGAGTTCGATCTGCCCGACGAGCACCGGATGATCCGGGACACCGTCCGGGAGTTTTGTGAGGAGGAAATCGAGCCGATCGCCCAGGAGATCGAGGACGAACACCGCTTCCCCGAGGAAATCTTCGCCCAGCTCGGCGAACTCGACGTGATGGGCGTCCCCATCTCCGAGGAGTACGGCGGACTCGGCGGCGACACGCTGATGTACGCCGTGGTCGCCGAGGAACTCGGCCGGGTGTCGGGCTCGGTCGCGCTCTCCTACGTCGCACACACCTCGCTCGCCTCGAAACCGCTCGAGCTGTTCGGCACCGAGGAACAGAAAGAGCGCTGGCTTCGCCCGCTCGCGGAGGGCGAGTATCTCGGTGGCTGGGCGCTCACCGAGCCCGGCAGCGGCTCCGACGCGTCGGACATGGACACTCGAGCCGTGAAAGAGGGCGACGAGTGGGTGCTCAACGGCACCAAACAGTTCATCACGAACGCGAGCGTCGCGGGCTCGGTGCTCGTGAAGGCCGTCACCGACCCCGGGGCGGGCTACGACGGCATCTCGACGTTCATCGTCGACCCCGAGGCGGACGACGGTTTCGAGGTGACGACGGTGTGGGACAAGATGGGGCTCAACGCCTCCCCGACCTGCGAGATCTCCCTCGACGACGTTCGCGTCCCCGAGGACCGCCTCCTCGGTGAGGTCGGCGAGGGCTGGGACCAGACGAAGAAGACCCTCGATGGCGGCCGAATCTCCATCGCGGCCATCTCGACGGGGCTCGCCCAGGGGGCTTACGAACACGCCCACGCGTACAGTAAAGAGCGCGAACAGTTCGGCAAACCGATCTGCAAGTTCGACGCGATCCGGGACAAACTCGTCGACATGCACCGCAAGACCGAGCGTGCCCGACTGTTGACCCACAAGGCCGCCAGTCGGTACGACAACGGGCAATCGGTGACGAAGGAGTCGGCTCTCGCCAAACTCGACGCCAGCGAGGCGGCCCGGAAAGTCGCCGAGGACGCCGTCCAGGTGCTGGGCGGCTACGGCTACACGACTGATTTCGCTCCCCAGCGCTTCTACCGCGACGCGAAACTGATGGAGATCGGTGAGGGCACCAGCGAGATCCAGCACCTCGTGATCGGACGCGAGATCGGGCTGTAGAACGCTCGAGCGTCGACGTCGTTCGGTGCCGACGAAATTGTTCTCGATCGGACAGTCGTCCGCCCCGAAAAATCCGTTTCACCAAAGGTAACGATCTATTGTCGAGGTTTGCGGTGCAAAGAAGCGAGTCGACCGTTCACAATTCAGACAGTCTGGTGGATGTGAGACGACCACACGAAACGAAGGCGTATATAAAACCTTCAAATCGACACACGTCGAGCCGTTGAACCGAACTTTCTACTGGACGAACGTCGGGAAATCACCAGACGTGATGGACTTCGTAGCAACCTTCATCGCGAGAACCGGAATACCAGTATAAATCGAACATATAAAAATCTGGACGTGAACTGCTCGTTTCACGACTCGGAATCGACAGAAGGTGTGGGTCAATGCCGTACACACACTCACCTCTGTGAACGCGCACGTCCGTTCAATTTCGCCACGCTGGCCTCCTTTAAGTGAAATTGGTGCTTAACTCGATTTCCCGGAAGGTGAAACAGGGATCATGTATGAATTGTGTTATATGTGGGAATGAGGCAGGGTACAACAGGGCTGCGATCGATCTATACAGCGGCGCGGAAATCGGTCGGCTGTGTATGAACTGCGAAAAAGACGAATTCGGCAAAACGCTTCAGTACGCGAGCCGCCGAGACGGCACCGAGTGCGAACTCTGTCGACGCGACGGTCAGATCTCCCTCCCGCGATATCTCTCCCAGGTAGAGACCCGGGATCAGTCGTTGGTCTCGACGAGCGTGCTCGAGGACGGCGACGTCCCGTGTCTCTGTGACGAACACTTCCACGAACTGACGCGAACGCCGCATCGTCGGACGGTGGTCGGCCCATGACGATCGCCGTCAGGAAGCAGGGCGAGTGGATGTCGAAGAACGACGAGCGAATACTCGAACTGCTGTGTTCCACCGATCGGTGCCGCCCTCGAGACATCCGAGACGAACTGAACGATTTCGGAATCGCGCTCCGTCTCGACTACGTCGACAAGCGACTCGAGACGCTCGAGGACGCCGGAATGGTCGCTTCCGACGCGATGCGATATCGGATCACCGATCGTGGGCGGGCGTACCTTCTCGGGGAGTTCGACGCGGCGTCGGTCCGTTCACCACGGCCGTAGTGCGTCGAACGAAGACCCATTCTGAGCCGGCAACGGTACTACCTCTCGAATCTTGAGCAGCGACGCAATCGAGTAACTCGAGGGCTATCCGCAGAGCGACTGGAGGGCTATCCGAATCCAGGCCACACACGACGGCTTACAGCCCCAGGCGCCGCCGTCGTCGCCGCTCCTCGAGCAGTGCCTTCGCTCGCTTGCCGGGCCCACCCTCGATCGGCCAGCCGCGGGTCCGCCACGCGGGTGGTTCGGGCTCGACGTGTGAACAGCGACTGCTACACTCCGCGGCCGTCTGACAGCGACCCTTCGCCGCACACCACGGCAGAAACTGGCCCGCTGAGCGCAACTCGAAGTGGCGGCAGTCGGGGCGCATCGTGTCGGCGAACGACCGCCAGCCGCGTTCGTAGGCACGTTCGGCAATCTCGAGCCGTTTTCGCGCCTTGGCTTCTGGATCGACGTACTCGAACTGCGCCGGCGACGCGTCTCGCGGGCCACCCGTCGGTCGTTCGAGGATGCGCGTACCCGGCCCGTCGACGTCGAGACGCCGGGGATACCACGCCACCTCGCTCTCGAGCGAGTCGGGATCGAGCGTCAGGATGCCCGCCTCGACCGGCAGGCGCTCGAGCAGGGCGGGTTCGATCCGTTCGCCCGTCTTCCGGGTGGCCACCCACACCTCGTCGGCCAGCGCCATCGCCACGTCGTACTCGAGTTGCGGGCGCAGGGCGCGTGCGGCGCTCGCGTCGAGATCCGGTTTGTTCTCAATGGCGACGATCCGGCGCACCCACTCGCGGTAGGGCCACGTGCGTCGGATCTCGATGCGGTTGCCGTTCCGGCGCGTCTCGAGAATTCCGCGGTCGTCGGCCTCGTGGATCGATTCGCGGACGTAGCGCCACGGGTAGCCGGGGTCGGGGAGACAGTCGCGGTAGTACGCCCACTCCTCGGGCGCGTTTCGGAGGACGTGCAGCAGGTCCCCGTCGAGGCGTTTCTCGCCGAACTTCGCGCGGTGGCGGAGCGCGTCGGGGTCACACTCGAGGACGATGGTATCCCAGCGGCGCCGCTTCGTCCCGAGTTGCCGGGCGACCAGGACGGCGGCGTCGCTCGAGTTGGGCGCCCACTCGCGTTCGGCCCAGCGGCAGGTCCGCAGTTCGAAGTGGAACTCGCTCTCACTCTCGGTCGCAACCCGGTTCACGGCCGTCGTAGGAGGTCGGGGATCAAAAACGCTCGTTACTCGAGCCGCGACTGGCGGACACCGGGGTCGCATCCGAACTCGCTGCTGAACGGTTACGGAGTGCTGAACGACATCGGAGACGGCGCAACCGCTCCCCGGGGGCGGCTCTCGATGGCGTCTCGGCGAGACCTAAATCTCGCCGTCCTCCTCGAGGTCGTCGAGGTAGGCGTGAGCCTGCTCGAGGATCTCGCGGGGCCCGTCCTGGGTGACCGTGTTAACCGCCTGCTCGTAGTCACGCCACTGGAGGTCCCGGTGTTCCCTCGAGAGTTCCGCACTCGCTTCGAACGACTTCGCGACGAAGAGGTGGACGGTCTTGTGGATCGTCTTCCCGTTCGCCTCGAAGACGTAGTCGTAGTCCTCGCGGAAGCCGTCGAGTAGTCTGAACTGTTCGATACCTGCCTCTTCCTTGATTTCGCGGATCGCCGTCTGCTGTAGTTCTTCCTCTCCCTCGACACCGCCCTTCGGAAACTCCCAGTCGCCCGGGCGGCTCTTGAGTAGAAGATACTCGCGCCGGCCCCGCGTGTCGCGGAAGAGGATCGCGCCTGCGCTCGTAGCTTCGACTGCCATTGCCAGAAATAGCAGGCCGGACGTTAAGAGAATATCGGACTGTTCGTCTCCGGTGAACGCGACTCAGCACCTTTTTCTGTCCCCGTCGTGGATTAGTGCACAATACAACCATGACCTTCGTCACCCGTCTCAGACTCCAGAGTGGGGACCGGGCCGCCCTTGATGGCATCGTCGAGGACATCAAGGCGACCGCCGAGAAGAAAGGAGCCGCGCTGAAGGGGCCACACTCCCACCCGCCGGAAAAGTACACCGTTCCACAGCACCGCCGACTCCACGCGGACGACGACCGCCGCTTTTCCGCGTGGACGTACACCGTCTTCACCCGCGAACTCGAGATTCACGGCCACGACAACCTCGCCCGGAACATCGCCTCGCAGAATTTCCCCGATTCGGTTCACATCGAGGCCGAAGTGGAGCAGGTCCGGGGCGTCGGCCAGGGCCGAAGCTGAGCGTCGTCTTCGGGGGTTCTGATGGGATTCGTTGCAGTCTCGCCGTCGTTCTCGTCATCGTCTGGTTCTGACTCACACGCGCATCGCCGCTTTCATCAATTCTTTTTCCGTTCCCGAGAAGGAGGCCGTATGCACGACGACGAACTCGTTTCGCTTCGCCGAGACCTCCACCGGAAACCCGAACCCGCCTGGCGGGAATTTTACACCACCGCGCGAATCGTCGAGGCCCTCGAGAGCCTCGAGGCCGACCTGGACCTGTACGTGGGACCCGAAGCCATCGACGGCGACCACCGCCTGGCACTGCCCGAGGATAGCGAGATCGACGCCTGGTACGAGCAAGCCCGCGAGTACGACGTCGATCCCGAGGTTCTGGCCTCGCTCGAGGGCGGCTACACGGGCGCCGTCGCCGTCCTCGAGCAGGGCGAGGGTCCGACGGTCGGCCTCCGGGTCGACATCGACGGCCTCCCGCGGATCGAGGCCGACGGCGAGGATCACGAACCCGCGGCCGACGGCTTCCGATCCGAACACGAGGCCATGCACGCCTGCGGGCACGACGCCCACGCGACGATCGGTATCGGCGTGCTCGACGTCGTCACCGAGAGCGACTTTCAGGGCACGTTGAAAGTGTTCTTCCAGCCGGCCGAGGAAGTCATCGGTGGCGGGAAGGCGATGGCGAAGAGCGACCACCTCGCGGACGTCGACTACCTGCTGGCGATGCACATCGGCCTCGACCACCCGACGGGCGAAATCGTCGCCGGCATCGACGGCTTCCTCGCCGTTTCCCACCTCGAGGCGACGTTCCACGGCGAACCGGCCCACGCGGGCGCTCGTCCGGAAGAAGGGCGCAACGCGAACCAGGCGCTCGCGACAGCGGTCCAGAACCTGTACGCGATCCCGCGACACTCCGACGGGGAGACGCGGGTCAACGCCGGCGTCATCGAAGGTGGCTCCGCGGCGAACATCATCGCCGAGGAGGCGCGTCTGGTCGCGGAGGTACGCGGCGAGACGACCGAACTCATGGAGTACATGCGCGAGAAGGCCACGCGGGTGCTCAGGTCCGCGGCCGAGATGCACGACTGCGACCTCGAGATTGAACTCGGTGCCGAAGCGCCGAGCGCGACGAGCGACGCGGAGCTGGCCGACCTCGTTGCGGAGGTGGCGGGCACGACCGACGGCGTCGAGCGGGTCCTCGAGCGCGACAAACTCGGCGGGAGCGAGGATGCCACCTTCCTGATGCGGGAGGTCCAGCAACACAGCGGGCTGGCGTGTTACGTCGGCGTCGGCACGAATCACCCCGGCGGCCACCACACCTCGACGTTCGACGTGGACGAGGCGAGCCTTCGTCACGGCGTCGACGTCCTGGCGGGTGCGATCGAGCGGGTGAGTCTCGAGCGGCCCTGAGCCGATCAGTGGAGTCGAGGCGAGGACTCCAGCGACCAGCGACTTTACAATCCTCCTGTGAGAACGGAAGGCAGATGGAAGACGTTCTGTGGTACGTCCTCGCCAGTTCTCGCGGGGGTCCGACACGCGTCAGGATCCTCAGGGCACTCGACGAGCGGCCGCGGAACGCCAACCAGCTCGCGACCGACCTCGAGTTCGACTACACGACGATTCGCCATCACCTGGACGTCCTGATGGAGAACAACGTCGTCCGCCGAACCGACGACGACTACGCGGCCGTCTACCTGTTCACCGAGCAGCTGCGGTCGAACTGGGACACCGTCGAAACCGTTCTCGAGGCGGTCGATCCGGACTCGGAGGCGAGGTAATCGTAATCATGGATCAATTTTGGACAACACGGATAACCGTCGACTGGAAAGGTGGGGATAGATGAGCGCCCTGTTCACGATCGCCTGGGTCGCCGCGGCGGTGAACGTCGTGCTACTGGCGGCTCTGGGCTGGGTCTGGGTGCAGGGCTACCGGCGACACGGCGCGAGTCACACCCTCGGGTTGCTCGTGTTCGCGTCGTTGCTCCTCGTCCAGAACGGGGTCTGGCTGTACTTCTACCGCCTCCACGAGGGGTACATCGGATGGTTCGTCAACGCGGGAACGGACGTCCAGGTCGGGATGGTGCTCCTCTGTGGCCTCGAGACGCTCGCCCTGGCGTTCCTCGTTCGCATCACGTGGTCGTGACGGGACGGTTGGGCGCGAGGGTACGAGGGCGTGATTGAATGACCGGGTAACTGGGCGATTGGGGACGAATTTTGGATGGAGTTCGGAAAATCCTCATCTACACTATTGGTGACGGTTGTGGTATGGGAATACCACGACGAACGGTCCTGCTCGCGGTCGGCTCGAGCGTCGCTATCGCTGGCTGTCTCGGCGACGAGGAATCGGACGGCGGGAGCGAAGATTCGACGGACGGCGGGGCGCAGACGGACGATAGCGACGAGTCGGGTGACGACGATAGCGAAAGTGGGAACGAGAACGAAAACGAGACCGACGACGAAGGCGAATCCGACACGACGGTTCGAGTTCGGTCCCATCCCGACCACGGCGACATCCTCGTCGGCCCGGAGGGGCTGACGCTGTACAACTTCGACCAGGATACGCAGGACGAGATGGCGAGCACCTGTTACGACGGCTGTGCCGAGGCGTGGCCGCCGCTGACGGTCGAAGGGGACGGGGAACCCACCGCCGGCGACGGCGTCTCCGCGACGCTGACCACGTTCGAACGCGACGACGGGACGATGCAGGTGGCCGCCGACGGCTGGCCGCTGTATTACTTCGCCTCTGACGAGGAACCGGGCGATGCGAACGGCCAGGGTGTCAACGACGTCTGGTGGGTGCTCGCGCCCGACGGAACGCCGATGCGGCCGGACAATGGTGATGGCTTGGGGGACGACAATAATTCGGATGATACGGATGACTCAGATGGCGACGATGACGACGACGGAGTCGGTTACTGACGGTGTGTGAATCCTCCGGCCACCCGAGTCGCCGATTGAACGGCTTCCCTGTCCCTCGAGCCCCAGCGAGTCTCCAAACGCGTTACACGCGTGGTCTCGACACCGTCCGTACGCCCACAGACTATTCTATTCGGGCGTGAGATTATCAGTCGATGACAAAAGGTGAGGGACAGAACGGGGTCGAGAGCGAGGACGACGTCGACGAAGATGACGACGATCGCTACGGCTGGTATCTCGACAAACTCCTCGACCTGCTCGGGTTCATTTGAGACGCACCCAACCCACACCTGCGCCTCATCACTCGAGGCGACCGGACTCAGTACTGGTGGCCGGAAGCGCGTCTCTCGCCGTCGCTCGAGCGACGGCGAGAGACGCGCTTTTCGGGGAAGGGCAGGCGCCACACCGACACTCACCGCGAGCGAGCGCAGTGAGCGAGCGGGCTGACGACTGACCCGTAGGGGAAGGAGGAGTGCTTTTGGTCGAGCTTTTGCCGAGGGACAGCGCGTTCGCGACAGCAAGACTGTCGCGAACGCGCAAGACCGCAGCGCAAAAGGTCGGTGTTAGTACTTGGGATCCGCACCCGTCGTCTCGTACACCGTCTCCATCAGGTCGTCGCGCTGGCGCTGCCAGTTCGGGAGCGCGTCGGGTCTCGAGGGATACCCCTCGTACTGCTCGAGCACCTCGTCGGCCCGGCGCTTCGTCCGGTAGAGGTTCAGGATCGTCCCCCAGTGGCCGCGGCTCTTGACCAACGCCTCGAGTTTGAGCTTCATGCCGATGTCCGTACTCCCCGAGTAGAGCGCCTCGGCGAGCTTGTCGCCGGGCATGGCCGCGAGCAGGCCCATGAGGTCGTCGACGTCGACGGCCGTCGAGAGGATATTGTAGACGTCGAGAGCGGCGTAGCGGGCGCCGTAGTGGTCCATCACGCGCTCGTTGTACGCCCAGAGGGCGTGCTCGCTGACGTCGCCGTCCTCGATCGCCTCGACGGCCTGCTCGCCGGCGTACTTCCCGGCGTAGGCGGCGCCCGCGATGCCGCCGCCGGTCGTGGGGTTGACGTGGCCAGCGGCGTCGCCTACGGCCATAAAGCCGGGGTGCACCGCGGAGTCGTAGGGACGTCGGGTGGGGAGCGCGGCGCCGAGTTTGTCCTCGACGCGAGCCCCAGCGAACTCCGGTCGGTCCCGGAGGTCACGCTTGAGGTCCTCGACGAGTTTCATCGGTTGTTCGGTCATCTGGAAGCCCAGGCCGGCGTTGATCTCGGTGTCCGTTCGGGGGAAGTACCAGAGGTAGCCCGCGGCGCGCTCGGTCGGCTTGAAGACGAGAGCGTCGCTCCACTCGACTGGCTCCTCGACGTGGACGATCTCCCGGTAGGCCGAACAGAACTGCGAGTAGGTGACGTTGGTGTCGAACGTCGAGTCCGAGAAGTCGACCTTGTCCTGGAGGAGCGAGAGCGACCCGGCGCCGTCGATCACGATGTCGGCCTCGTACGTGTAGGGATCGCCGCGGGACATCGCCCGGACGCCCGTGACCCGCCCGTCGTCCGCCTGGATCACGTCCTGGACGACGGTGTTATAGTGGAACGTCGCGCCTGCGTGCTTCGCCCCCTCGATGATCCGGCGGCCGTACTCCCAGCGATCGACGACAGCCAGTTCGCCGGGGACCGGAATCTCGAGGACGGTGTCCTCTTGTGGAATCTCGAAGCGGCCGTGGGTGACGTCGGTGTTGGTGAACGCCGGCTCGAGGCGGGACTTGGGAATCGCCTCTGGGAACGCGTCCGCGCCCTTCAGCGCGTCGCCGCAGGCGATGTGTCCAGCCTGTTCCTCGGACTTTCGCTCGAGGACGACGACCTCGTAGCCCGCCTTCGCGACGGTCGCGGCGGCGTAACACCCTGCCGTGCCGGCGCCGACGACGACGACGTCTGGTGACTGCTCGCGCTGGCCCGTCGTCGCGGCCGACTGCTCCATGCTGCTCATAACTCGACTCTCCACACTGGGGTAAGAAAACGTTTTTTGTGCGTCGGCGACCGCTCCAGAGTGTCGCCGTCCCCGATTCTGTCGGGGCGAAGACGACAGAGAGGGATAAAGAGTTTTAGTACGGTCTTTCGTACCGTCCAGTATGACCGAGTACACCGTCGAATTCGTCGGCACGGGCGAGACGATCACCTGCTCCGACACGCAGACGATTCTCAGCCGCTGTCTCGAGGAAGGAATCGCCCAGGAGTACTCCTGTCGGGTCGGGATGTGTCTGGCGTGCTCGGCAGAGATTCTCGAGGGCGAAGTCACCCAGCCGGCAGCCCGTGGGTTGACCGAGGAGGAGGCCGAGAACTACGCGTTGACCTGCATGGCTCGACCCCAGTCGGATCTGCGACTCGAGCGCGGGAAGTACCCGCCGAGCATCGAGGCCGATCTCGAAACCGGTGGCTCGAGCGATACGGCCCCGGCGGACGATTGAAGGAGCGTGTAGTCTTCGAGAAACAGGTTTTTGAGAGTGCCTTCCGCTTTGTGACGGCCATTCGATACAGCACTCGCGCTCGCGGCTATTCGCTCGATCCGATCTCGATACCCAGTGTAGAACGAGTGGAGAATAGGTGGTCAATCAGGTCAATGAGATCGACGTCCGATCCCGAATCCACGCCCGGTGGATCCGTCGGTTCCAATTACCGACGAGGTTCGTTTCGTCCGGTGCGGCGGTTCGCACCGACGAGAGCGAGCGTTGCGATCACCGCGATGAGTGCCCCAGTGGCGCCGAAGCCGGGAACCGTGTCGGCATCATCGGTTGAATCGTCGTCTTCATTAGATTGGGAATCGTCGTTGGCACCGGTTCCGTTTTCCGGGTCGTCAGTGCCGCTATGATTCTGGTCGGAGTTGGTGTCGTCGGTCCCATCGTCGGGACCGTCACCGTCCGGTGGATCCGAACTGTCAGTGTCCGCATCACTTTCGGTGTCCGTGTCGCTCCCGGTATCCGTATCGCTCTCGGAATCGTCGTTCGTCTCATCGTCCGCACCGTCGTCACCGGATCCGGCGAGGGTCACCTCGATGGTCGCCGTCGCCGTTTCAGAGGGATCGCCGTATTCGTCTTTGATCTCATAGTCGAACGAATCCATGCCGACGAACCCATCGTCCGGCGCGTACGTGAACGACCCGTCGGCGTCCACGTTCAGCGTCCCGTTCTGCGTCTGCTCGACGATCGTCACGTCCAGCTCGTCGCCATCGGGGTCATGAGCATTCTCGAGAACCCCGGGTGCGCTCACCGACAGTGTCTGCCCCTCGACGACAGTGTAGGCGTCGTCGGCCGCGACCGGCGCATCGTTCGAGCCTTCAATCGGGTCGGGTGTACTCGGACTGAAACCGCTCCCCGCCAATGCGACCGTGACCGTCGGCTCGCCGGGGTCATCGCTCGAGATCTCGAACGTCGCCGTCTTCGTTCCGCTTGAGGTAGGCTCGAACGCGACGGTCACGTCCCTGGAGTCGCCCGGCGCGAGAGTGAACGACACGGGACTGACGACGTCGAAGTGACGGGTGGCGCCAGCTAGGCCGATATCGGTGACCGAGAGCGTCGCGTTCCCCTCGTTTTCGACCGTCACGGTTCGCAGCTCGTTGTCACCAACTGTCTGGGTGCCGAAGTCGAGAGTCGGCGGAACGACGGTGATGTCCGGTTGCGGTTCGCCGCTGTCGATCGCATTGAGGACCACGACCGCGTCCGTCGGGCCCGTAACGTCGAACGACGTCACGTTCGTCTCGAGGTTGGTTCCCAAGGGAGGCTCGACGCGCACGTGGAGCGTGCCGCCGACCTCGAATCCGCGGTCGGGTTGCGAGCCAGTTCCGACGGCGAACTGTCCCTCCTCGTCAGTCAGTCCGGAGAAAAGCCCCAGGAGCGAGGCTTCCTCGTGACCCATGGATGCGGTGGCGTTCGAGACCGGGTCGCCGGTATCGCTCCTGATCGCTGTCAGGCTCGTTTCGTAGGCTGCCGGGAGCGTTCGCGTGATAGTCGCGTTATCGTCGACAGACTCAACCGTGAAGAGGTCCGGCGAGCCGTCGACCGGCCCTAGCGAACCCGATTCGTTCATCTGAATGTAGATGGCCCAGTAGGTCGGCCCCTTCGGCGCCGTGAGTGAGAACGAACCGGTTCCGTCGGAGATTGTGTCGCTCACAGGCTGGAGCGTTTCTTCGTCGACGAGCAGGATCCAATCACCGGCGGCGGGAGTCGTCCCGTCAGACTCGGTCAACTGGCCGGTGACAGTGAGTGTATCGTTCGTATCGTCGTCACCAGTCCCGCCGTCCCCGTCGTCGGACGAATCGATAATTACCGTTCCCGTCTCGCTGTTGGCACCCTCGTTGCCTGCGAGGTCCACGGCGCTCTCGAGGGTCACCTCGTACGTTCCGTCCGCCGGATCTGGGTAGTGGCCGAAGTAGCGATACGAGTTGCCGTACGACCCGCTGTCGAAGTCGACGCCGATTTCGGTCAACCGGCTGACGATCGTTCCGGACTCGTTTCGTATTGCCACGTCAAGAACGGTCAGTCGTTCGCTAGCGTTGACCGTAACGAATACGGAGTCACCGCTCCCGACGGTCACGTCGAACTCGTTGATCGTCGGCGGCGTCACGTCGGAGGCAATCGACCGGTCCAACTCGAGCGAGAGCCACTCGGTGGCGGCGTTTCCGTCCCCGTCCTCCGCGTGGATAGGCAATGATTGGTATCCGTCGGACGCAGCCTGTGCGGTGTCGACGGTGAACGTTCCCTCGTAGACATCGCCATCCGTCACGTTCTCGAGTTCGACCGTTCCTGCTCCGAAGGCCGACGCGTTGAGTTGAACGAGCGAGACGCCGGTCTTGTCGTCGGTGACGGTCGCACGAACCGTGACCGTATCACCGTCGGTGATGATCTGGTCGTCGAACGGATCGGATACCGTGACTCCCGTTATCACTGGTGCCGCGAGGTCGCGCGGCGTCTCGAGCGTGAGTTCGTTCGTCGTCACGGTCGACCGTTTGCCTCGCATATCGGTCGCTTGGATGTCGATCCCGTATGTACCGTCCGGTGACGCATTCTGGGTATCGACGGTGAACGTCGCTTCGTAGACGTTGTCGCCGTCGGAATCAACGAGTGTAACATCTCCGGCGCCAAAGTCCGACGCGTCCGCAGTAACGGCGTCCACGCCGAGCGCGTCGGTCGCGTTCACAGAGACATTGATCCGGTCGCCGTCGCCGACTGAGTTGTTCGTCCCGTCGAGGTTCGTCGCCGTAGCGCCGACCAGCGTTGGCGGATCGACGTCACTCGTATCGAGGATGATAGGAACCGTGAACCACACGTGGTTCCCTGCACGATCGGCCGCCTGAATCGAGATTCTCTTCGTACCGTCGTAGGTCGCGTTCGCGGCGTCGACCGTAAACATCCCCTCGAACGTGTCGTAAAATCCCTCGTCAATCTCTTCGAGCGTGGTCGGTTTCGCACCGAGGTCGTTTGGAGATGCCACGACGGTCTCGAGTCCCGAGAAGTCCGACAGTGCCACGACGACTTTTACCTCGTCTCCGTGGCTGACAACGTCATCACCATCCCCGTTATCGACGGCGTAGGAGTTTTCAATGGACGGGTTCGACGTGTCGAGGTCGAGCCAGGCCGAGTCGTTCGAGACCGTTTTTCCGCTTCCGTCGATCGCCGTAACGTCGATCCATTTTCGACCGTCGCCAAGGGAGTACGCGTCGACCGTGAACGACCCGTTGTAGACGCCGTCATCGTTGGAATCTGTCAATTTCACCGAGCCCGCACCCAGAACCGAGGCGTCGACCGTCACCGACTCAATTCCGTAGCCAACCACGGTCGCGCGCACCTCGACCGCGTCGCCGTCGTTGACGATGTCGGTCCCGCGTTCGCCTATCGCCTGAACCGCTGGAATCTCGAGCGGTCCGGTGACGAACGCGTCGTCCGTGTGGCCGTTCGCGCCGTCGTTACCTGCCGCGTCAGCAGCGCTCTCGAGCGTGACGTTGTACGCGCCCGGTTCGATCGAGCGGTCGGCGGTGTAGGTGAAATTATTGTACTCCGTTTCGGTGAAGTCGCCGAATGCGAGCGTCTCGGCCGTCCCGGACTCGTTCGAAATCGTTACCTCGAGCGCGTCCAGGGATTCGGTCGAATCGAACGACACATGGAGCTCGCCGTCGGCGGGGCTGGTCGCCTCAAAATTCGAGATGGTCGGCGCCAGCGTATCGTTTGACAGTGGCGCGTAGATGCCGGAGGTGGTGGTCCCAGAGACAACGTTTGCCGCCGTATCGACGCTGCCTCCCGAGTGCGACCACGAACTGTCGTCGTAGTACCACAGCGAGAGGTTGTCCTCGTCGACGCCAGTGGCCGCCGCATCGGTGTACGAAATCTCGAGACTCGGCGATCCGTCGACCTCAACGAACTGACCCACGTGATCCATGCCATCGGGAACGGGTTTCGAACCGACGCCTTTAATCGAAGCGTCAATGGCGCTGACAGTGACGCCGGGGCCGCCACTCGAGAGTGCGGTGTTGTCGGCGTCGAGTCCTGCCGTGTCCACGAGTGTTACGTCCCAGTTGCTGTTGCCGGACGCCGTATTGTTCAGTACCGTCCCGAACGTGGTTCCATCGATGTAGATCCCCGATAGGCTGTTTCCGGTAGCGACATTGTTCATCAACTCGATGTCGCCGCTCTTGATCTCAAACCCGTGCTCGACGTTTCCTGTCGCGGTGTTCGAATCGAGTTCGTTCCCGTCGCCGTAGACGACGATTCCGGAGTAATGTGCACTTTGAACGTAGTTAGCAGTGAGCGTGTTGCGCTCTGAAGCGACGTAGATGCCATCCTGAAGGGCTTGCGTCTGAGACGAACTCTGACCGTACACGTAATTCCTCTGAAGAACCGTCTCGTTACTGTCCGAATCGAGGCGAATCCCCGAGCGGACAGTTCGCTGGGTATCCCACTGGTTAGCCCAGATTTGATTGTCTGTCAAATTGTTCGCCTGGGATCCGTCCAGTTGAATCCCTACGTCCGACGGATTGTAAACGTCGTTGGCGATCAGTTCGTTATGGTGGGAGTCCACGACGTAGATACCGCTCCCGGTGGTCCCCGCGTCACCCCATTCACCAGGCTTGTCGATAACGTTGTTCTGGACCAGGTTGTAGTTCGAATCCGATAACAGGGTGATACCATTTCCGTACGAACCTGGGTAGTTATCGCTCGATTCCGGTTCGACGGTTACATCGGATATCTCGCCGTTGTCGACGTCGTAAAACCGAACGCCGGTAGAGAAGTAGCGAATCGTAACGTCCTGGACGACGACGTTCGAACCGCTGCTCGCACTGATGGCCGAAGGACCGGAGTTGCCTCCGGTATACGTGATGACGTGACCGTTGCCGTCAAACGTAACGCCACCAGTAGTGATCTTGACACAGTTGCTCGAGTCGCTGGTGTTGATGTCGTTCTCCAGCGTGTAGTGCCCCGGGGTGTCGATGACCCGGCAGTCGGACACCTGTACTGTCGACTGGCTCAGAGATGCAAGGCTCGTCGAACCGACGAACCCCGAAGCGTATTCAGGTCCAACGGCTGCCCCATCTCGAGTCTCGAGATTCGAACTGTCGATTTCCTCTATACTCGATGTGAGCGCCACGGGACCCGTGGCGACAATTAAAAGTACGACTAGTACTGCTACCACTCTCCCCAACAGTCGTTGCATACAATACGTTCGAAAGGTGAATTATCTATACTCACCCCCTGATCGGATTTCAATCTCTGAAAAGACTTTATACCGTGAATATGATACACTACTAATGAATACTCGTTCGGCCGAAGCGAACACCGAGGACGTGCTCGTCGAACTGATCCGGCGACACGACGTGTTCGACGTACTGGCCGACGAACCCCTCGAGAAACCCGAACTCACCGCGGCGCTCGAGGTTTCGCCGGCCACCGCCCACCGCATTCTCGCGTCGTTCCGCGAGAAGGATTGGATCCAACGAACGCCGCACGGGTACACGCTAACCCCATTCGGCGAGGCGCTGGGACGAGCCGCCGCGACGTACTGGTCGACGGTAAGCGAGACGCACCGACGGGCCCCGCTGTACGACGTGATCACGACTGCCGCGCCGTCGGATTCGGTCGACTTCGCGTGGTTCGACGACGCGACCGTCACCACCGTCGAATCCCACGACCCGTACCGCCCGCTCAACCGGTTCATCGACCTGCTCGAGGACACCTCCTCGATCCGCGGCATCGACACGACGTCTGTCTCACCAACCTACGTCGAGGACGTCTACGACCGCATCGCGGATGGGTTGCCGGTCGAACTCGTCTACGACCAGGCGGTCGTCGAACGCTTGGCGACCGAATACACCGATCTCGCGACCGACGCGTTCGAGCGGGATAACTTCACGCTCTGGGTCCGCGAGGAGGTCCCGTTCGGTCTCGCGCTGTTCGACGACCGGGTCGGAATCGGGGGCTACGACGACGAGACGGGACTCCTCGAGGTGTTCGTCGACACCGATAACGAGGACGCGTACGAGTGGGGGGAACAGTTGTTCGAGCGCTATCGGGAAGATGCGGACCGCCTCGTCTGAATAGTCTCCAAAAGCGACTCGAGACTCGAGCCGTCCTCTGACACTACGTATCGACGGAGACCAGCGTCAGCTCGAAGGAGCGCTCGCCGTTCTCGTCGTAGTAGACGGTGTACGGCGCCAGTCCGAGATCGGGTGCGAAACAGCCCTCGTGGACGGCCCGCCCGTCGACTTCGGTGACGGATGCGTAGCACTCGACGCCCGCGTACGTTCGCCGTTCGGTGATCGCGAAGCGCATCGACCCGTCCGGCGAGGAGTACGACCACTCGTCGCCGACTGAAAGCGTGCGTCCCTCGTAGTAACCCATCGTGGGCGAGAAGAGCGTCGCGAGGACGAACGTGCCCGCCGGCGTGAGGATCAGGTCGCTCTGGAGATCCTCCTTCGTCCCGCTGACGGTCGTCTCGAACTGCGTGTCCGTCGTCTCGTACTCGAGCGTGACCGTGGCCTCCTCGTCGGTCACGTCGGTGACGTCCCAGACGAGCGTTCCCGCTCCCTCGTCGGCCGAGTAGGTCTCGTAGGTGTAGGTGATCGGACGGTCGAACTCGAAGGGATTCCATGACGCGTCGTCTGGATCACCGGTCTGTGAGCGATCGCTCGAGTCAGTTCCGCTGTCGGTTCCGTCGCTGTCGCCGCCGTCGTTGGCGCTACCGTCTTCGTCGGCTTCTGCGTCACCGATCGGTACGTCGTCGAGACAACCGCCGAGAACGAGGGCCGCGGTGACGCCCGTAGTCCGAAGCAGTCGTCGCCTCGAGAGGCTACGATTCGCACGTGATTGCATCGACCGATCGTTGGCCCCCAGGGACATTGTACTCACTCGGTGAGACGAATTCACGGTGTGAACGGGGGTGAGAACGTACGGTGTGAGCGAAGAGTGAGAACGTCACGATGTGAACGAAGAGCAGGGACGAAACGACAGAAAAGCGCGAGTGCCCGGTTTCGACCTCCGCTCGAGATTCTTAGAGAGTTGGACCGTCGTATTCTGGATCGACTGCTGGACGCGAACGAAACGTGGGAGAATCAGCGATTCAGTCGACGAAGTCGATGTCGTCGCCCTCGGGCTGGACGGCCTCGCCGTCCGGCCGGCCGTAGATCTGTGGCGACTCGACGCCGGTGACGACGATCATGGTGCGCATCGAGCCCTCGAGGGTCTCGTCGATCGAGGTTCCCCAGATGATGCGGGCGTCGGGGTCGATCCGGTCGTAGATCTCCTCGACGACGCCTTCGGCCTCCTCGATGGACATGTCGTTCCCGCCGGTGACATTTACGAGCGCAGAGTTCGCGCCGGAGATGTCGACGTCGAGCAGGGGCGACCGAAGCGCCGTCTTCACGGAGTCTTCGGCTTTCGCCTCGGAATCGGACTCCCCGAGACCGATCATGGCGACGCCGCCGCGCTCCATCACGGTGCGAACGTCGGCGAAGTCCAGGTTGACCAGGCCGGGTTTGGTGATGAGTTCGGTGATACCCTTGACCGAGCGCATCAGGACCTCGTCGCTGACCTTGAACGCCTGTCGAACGGGCAGTTTACCGACCGAGTCGAGCAGTCGATCGTTCGGAACGACGATGACGGTATCAGAGACGTCTCGCAGGCGCTCGAGGCCGGCCTCGGCGTTGGTCCGTCGAACCTCGCCCTCCGCGGTGAAGGGCGTCGTGACGATCGAAATGGTCAGTGCGCCGGACTCGCGGGCCGCCTTCGCGACCACGGGGGCGGAGCCGGTGCCGGTGCCGCCGCCGAGGCCGGCGGTGACGAACACCATGTCGGCGCCGTCGATGGCGTCGTAGATGTCCTGCTGGCTCTCGAGGGCGGCCTCCTCGCCGACCTGCGGGAGCGAGCCTGCGCCCCGCCCGGAGGTCTTCTGCTCGCCCATCAGGATCTTGGTGTCGGCGTCGATTTCGACGAGGTGCTGGACGTCGGTGTTGGCGGCGACCAGTTTCGCCCCGTGGATTCCCTCCTCGTTCATCCGATCGACGGTGTTGCCGCCCGCACCGCCACAGCCGACGACCGTGATGTTCGTCTGGAGGTCGTCGAGTACGTCGAGCAGTTCGTCGTCGGTCATCGTCCCGGAGTTCGCGCCAGCGTCGGCCCCGCCCTCGTGGGGTTCCTCGGCCCCGGGGACGCCCTCGGCGGCGTCCTCCTCGGCCTCGTCGATGGCATTTTCGACAATTGAATCCATTCTTGCTCCGTTCTAGAAGATGGAGTATTATTATCTTTCCCCCATGCGTCAGTCAGACGTCAGACATAGTAATTCGTTCTTACATATAATCGGGTTGTCACTGACGCACCGGCCGGAGGAACCCCGTAACTGATCGTTACTCCTCTCCCTCGAGACGGTTCCACGGGAACGATTTGCTCCGTTCTCGAGAGACGTCCTCGGCCCGGACGGTCGCCCCGTCGACGGTCACGTCCTCACCCGCGGACAGTCGTCCGAACTTCGGGCCCTCCGGAACGCCCGCTTCGCGAGCGAGCGCCGGATCGAAGGCGACCTCGCGGACGACCACTGCTCGCTCGCGGACGTCGACGGTCTCGTAGCGGTCCTCGAGTACCGCAGCGGCCGTGCGAGCGATGGACTCGAGCGAGCCCTCACCATCGGCGGAGGTAACGGGGAAGGCGGCTCGTCCCCCGACTCGGCTCCCGCCGTTCCGCGTCTCGAACGCGACCGCGGTGGACTCGAGACTCGTTCGAACGGCCCCGGCGTCGACGGCTTCCGCGGCCTCGAGCAGTTTCGTGGGCAGCTCGACGACCGCGAAGTCGTCCGCTCGACGGGACCCGAAGCGAACGCCGTCGTCGACGGCTCCCAGTCTGGACTCGACCGCGTCGACGAGGTCCAGGGGTCGGTCGCCGACTTCGCGAAGCCAGGTTTCGCTCACGACGCGGTAGCCGAGATCCTCGATCGTGTCCTCGAGGTCAGGCCACTCGCCGTCGAGGACGGCATGGTCGGCGTCGCTCCCGGCGAACGCCGCCTGGATCACCTCGCGGTGGTCGGCCGGGTCGCCCATCGTCTCGAGCGCCCAGTCGGCGGCGACGTGGCCGACGGCCCATGGCGTCTCCCGGACGATCCGTTCGAACCGAGGGACGTAGTGGTTGCCGCCGAAGCCGACGAAGGTCCGTCGACGGTGCAAAGGGACGCCCCGCAACTCGAGGATCCCCTTCGCGACGGCGCGGGCACCCTCCGGGTCGTCCCACTGCGCGTCGTCGCTCCCAAGTTCCGCGAACAGCGAGGGACAGCCGACGTCGGTCGGCCCGTGGTGGGTGCACTCGAGGCCGGTGTCGTACCCGTCTGGTGCATAGCGGTCGAACGCCTCGAGGATCGTGGAGAGGGCGTTCGGAGCTGCCTCGGCGACGGCGTCCGGTTCGCCGCCGAACTCCGCGGGGCCGAAGTTGCCAGTCGAGTGGGCCGTCAGGAGCGGGCCGGTGTTCCCGGAGTGGCGCGAGGCGAAGACGAGCAGGTCGGGTTCGGGGTCGGCGTCGAAGGCCTCGACGGGGCGCTCGAGGTCGAGGTGAAGGGCGTCGAACGAGCGCAACTCGGCGCCGTCGGTACGATAGTAGGTGCCGCCGCCTGCAGCGTCGGGCGTGCCCGGATCGACGCGCTCCTCCCAGTCAGCGAGTTCGAGGAGGTGCCGACAGACGTGACTCGAAGCGCGGTCGGCGCGGCTCTCGACGATTGCGATCACGGTGAGGCGTCGGTGGCGGGGAACTGAATAGGCTCCGCTTTCGGACCGTCGATCGCGTATGCGAACCGCGCGTGCCGTCGGCAGCTTGGAGCCGGTTCGTCGGTCAGAAATGACGACTGCAAACGAGATGGCTGCGAGTGAATCGGTCGAGAACGAATATCAGTTACACAACATATTTTGCCCGGAGTACCCGTATCGTCAGTATGAACGCCGTGACTCGCCTCTACAGGCGCACCGACGAGTGGGCGAAGGGACTCTCTCGAGTGCGGTACGCAGCGTTACTGGGTACGTCGGCAGGTGTCGGCGTTCTCACGGTTGGCCTTCTGTTGAGCGACGACCTTCCCCTCGTTCAGGTTCTCACGATGGGACTCGTGATGTTCTCCCTGGAGTGTGCGTTTGGGGCGTTCCAGACGACCGAGGAGTGACGGAATACGGATCTGTGACGGAGCGATTCACAAATCGGTCCAGGCGGATCGAATCTCAACGACTCCGAGTCGGCGGTGACGGCGTCGACGTGAGGGCAGCACCGAGCCGTCTGTGGGGCCGACTCAGCGCTCGAGGTCGACGGTCAGGTCGGTCGCGATCCAGCCATCGGTGTTGTTCCACTCGGTGAAAACGGCTTTGCCGGGGCGGGTCTCGTGACAGGTCACCAGACAGTCGGCGTCCGCGTCGTCGGAGCGCTCGAACGAGCGCCCGTCGTCGCGCTGTACGGGAACGTCCATTAGCAGGTGTTAGGCGAGCCTAAACCTATATAGGTTTTGGTCCGCCTAAGACGACAGCGGCCGACCACGCCCGCGGACTTTTGGCCTCGGCCGACGAACGTCGACCCATGAGCAACGAGACGCCCGACGTCGCCCCCGTCGTCGAGGAGACCGCCACCGACATCGCCGACATGGAGGTTCGCGGCGCGGCCACGATCGCCGACGCCGCGGCGGCCGCCCTCGCCGCCCAGGCCGAGCGCTCCGAGGCGGACTCGCCGGAAGCGTTCCGCGAGGAACTCGAGGCCGCGGCCTCGGCCCTGTACGAGACTCGACCGACCGCGGTGAGCCTGCCGAACGCCCTGCGGTACGTCCTCCGCGGTGTCGAGGGCGAAACCGTCGAGGCTATGCGCGAGTCGACGGTCGCTCGCGCGGAGGCCTTCCGGGAGGACCTCGAGCAGGCCCAGGAGACCCTCGGTGAAGTCGGCGCGAACCGGCTTCGAGACGGTGACGTCGTCATGACCCACTGCCACTCGACGGACGCGCTCGCCTGCGTCGAGGCAGCCATCGAGGACGGCAAGCACATCGAGGCGATCGTCAAGGAGACCCGCCCCCGTCTCCAGGGGCACATCACCGCGAGCGAACTGCGCTCGATGGGCGTCCCCGTCACGCTGATCGTCGACAACGCCGCCCGGCGGTACCTCGACGAGGCCGACCACGTGCTCGTCGGGGCCGACAGCATCGCTGCCGACGGCAGCGTCATCAACAAGATCGGGACCAGCGGCCTGGCCGTCAACGCCCGCGAGCGCGGCGTTCCCGTGATGGTCGCCGCCCAGTCGATCAAACTCCACCCCGACACGATGACGGGTCACACCGTCGAGATCGAGATGCGAGACGAACGGGAAGTGCTCGAGGAGACGGCCTACGCGGACGTCGCGGCCGACGGCGACGTACCCGACGAGGGCCTCACCGTCGAGAACCCGGCGTTCGACGTGACCCCGCCCCGCCACGTCGACGCCATCGTCACCGAGCACGGGCAGTACCCGCCCGAGAGCATCGTGATGCTCATGCGCGACCTCTTCGGCGAGACGACGACCGATCCCTGGGCGGTCTGAGGCCGCGCTACGGCCGAACGTCGTCGATAACCGGAAATTGTTTCACGCTGGTCTGTCCCAGTAGTGCTATGGTAGTACCCGAGGGTTTCGTCTTGCCGCCGTGGTACGTGGTGGTGCCGCTGGCGGTGGTGCTTCTGGGAACCGTGGCGCTCCTGTGGGTGCTGGCGCCGCCGGTGACCGACGAGACGGTGATGGCCTTCGTCCCGTGGATGATGCTGGGGTCGACGCTGTACGTCCTGCACCAACTCGAGCAGTTTCCCGCGAGCCTTGAAGCGCTATTCAGCGCACCGACGGTGTACGTGACGACGGCAACGGTCGCCGGCTTGACCTGGATCGCCGGGAGCTTTCTGTACGCCGCCGGTTTGCAACGATCGATCGAACGCTTCGTCGGCATCGTCGGGACCGGCTTCGCCGTCGTCTTCGCCACGTTCACCGTCCTGATCGGCTGGCAGATGGGAACCTTCGAACCCTTCTGGCCGGTGATCACCGTCGTCGTCACCGGCGTCGTCGCCGCCATCGCTTGGGTGGCGCTCAGCCTCTGGCGGACCGACGTCGCGGCCGTGACGGGGGTGACCGGCGCGCTGGTCGTCTTCGCCCACGCCCTCGACGGCGTGTCGACGGCAATCGGTTACGACGTTCTCGGCGTCAGCGAGGACGTCCCCGCCTCGGCGTTCATCCTCGAGGTGGGTGAAATGCTCCCGACGGCAGGGTACATCGGCGGTGGCTGGCTGTTCGTCCTCGTGAAAATCGTCCTCGCGCTGATCATCGTCTCGCTGTTCGAAGAGTACGTCCGCGAGGAGCCGCGACAGGCCCGGATCGTCCTCGGATTGATCGCGGCCGTTGGTCTCGGACCCGGCGTCCACAATATCCTCCTGTTTACCGTGGGCGTGGGGTCGTGACGTCGGGTTGGCTCAAGTAGTGTGAAGAGCCCGACGAACACCCGAGTATCGAGAAAAACCACCGACTGCTCGCACATCGAGAGGAGACGACAACGTTTTTTGACCGGCTCTCGTCTCTCCGCCATCGTCGAATGGTCACCGTACTTACCGCCGGCCACGTCAACTGGGACGTCACCCTCCGCGTCGACCGCTTCCCCGAACCCGACGGCGAGGCCGCCATCCGCTCGCAACGCCAGTCCGGCGGCGGAAGCGCCGCGAACGTCGCCGCCGCGCTCGCCACCCTCGAGGTCGAGGCCGGCCTCGTCGGGAGCGTCGGCGACGACGACAACGGCCTCCTCGCCAGGCGCGAACTCGAGGCCGCGGGCGTCGACCTCGAGGGCGTTCGGATTATCGAGGGCGCCGACACCGCGGTCAAGTACATCCTGGTCGACGACGACGGCGAGGTGGCCGTCCTCGGGAACGACGGCGTCAACGAGGCCGTTCGGCCGTCCGATCTGGACCCGGATCGCATCGAGCGCGGCGACCACGTCCACTTGACGAGCCAGCGCCCCGATACGGCCGGTCGTCTCGCCAGTCTCGCCAACGACACCGGCGTGACCGTCAGCATCGATCCCGGACGGCGGCTGGCCGAACGCGACTACGACGAGGCGCTGGCCCACGCGGACGTGATCTTCGCCAACGACCGGGAGGTCGAGGCGATGATCGAGGAGACCTACCCCACGTCGGACTTCAGCGACCGCATCCTGGTCGTCAAGTACGGCAGCGACGGGGCCGAAGTCCACACGCCTGGAGGATCGGTTCACCATCCCGGATTCGACATCGAAGCCGTCGACACGACGGGTGCCGGCGACGCGTTCGCGGCCGGCTTTCTCGCGACGTACCTCGAGACCGACGACGTCGAACGGATCCTCGAGTTCGCGAACGCCTGTGGCGCGCTCGCGGCGAGCGTCGAAGGGGCACGGTGTGCGCCGACGATTGGTGCAGTCGAGGCGCTACTTGACGACGCCCGCACCCGCTGATTTCGTGCCACTTTTTACCACGTTCTCCACTACCAAACTATTGCAGGCAGTGGTGTCTGACGGTAGCTATATGGCGCTGGTCGTTGGCAATTCGAGTAGCGTCACGGAGACGTATACCTGATAGACATGAACGAACGAACAGCAGGGGCCGTTCGGTCCCGGGGGACTGGGGCACGACATCACGTCCGGTACGAGCGAGACGACGACGAGCCGCTGAGCGTGGCCACGGCGTCCGCAATCGCGATGTACAGAGGCGAAGAGGTACTTTCCTCGTCGACACAGCTGTACGAGTACGTCGACCCGGAGGCGCTCGACGCGCTGTTCGCCGATAGACACGACGGGACGCCCCGCGAAGCGGGCCGGATTACGATCGACCTCCCCGACGGGTTAGTCGTCATCACGTCGACGTCCGTTCACGTCACGCCTGACGACGAGCGACAGGAGATCACGTCGTAACCGCGCCACCGTCCAGCGAGACACCGGGTGACGAATCGTATGGGCGATACGACGAGCAGCGACAGCGAGCAAGGAGACCGAGCAGCGAATAGCCAGCAACCTGAGCGGCGGCTCACGGCCCGAGCTCGAGCGCTCCGAGCGTCGACGGCGGATAAGCGCACGGCTCTCGAGTCGTCGGTACTGGCGAGCACCGGTTACCGATCACCAAGCACCGAGCACCGATTACTGAGGAACGTCAACCTCGAGTGGCGTCACGAACCGATTGGCTTCCGCCGAACGGAACGCGACCTTTTTGCGGCCGGTCCGAGAATCGCCGTCCATGGCAACCCAACCGCACCTGCTCGTCGACGACGGTGACGTCCACGACATCGCGCTGATTCCGGGCGACCCGGGACGCGTCGACCGTATCGCGAGCCACTGCGACGAATCCGAGACGATTGCTCAGAACCGTGAGTACAAGGTCGTTAACGCCGTCTACGACGGCCGCGAACTGACCATCTGTTCGACCGGCATCGGATGCCCCTCGGCGGCTATCGCGCTCGAAGAACTGTCGAACGTCGGCGTCGAGACGTTCGTCCGCGTTGGAACAACCGGCGCCCTCCAGCAAGAGATCGAGATTGGCGACATGATCGTCGCGACCGGCGCCGCCAAGAACGAGGGCACTTCGAAACGCTACGAGGACGTGGAGTACCCGGCCGTTCCGGACTACGAGGTCCTCTCGGCGCTGGTCGACGGTGCGGAGGAAAACGGAGAGGACGTCCACGTCGGCCCCATCGCCAGCGACGACGCCTACTACGCCGAGACGGACGAATACGTCGAGAACTGGGAGGCCGCCGGCCTGCTGTCAGTCGAGATGGAAGCCGCAGCCGTGTTCACCCTCGCGCGCCGCAAAGGCCTCCGCGCCGGGGCGATCTGCACCGTCGACGGAAATCTCGTGAAGGGCACCCAGAAGGGAACCGACACCGAGGACGACGAACTGCCCGAGAAGGCCAAAAACAACGTCGCTCGAGCGATCGACATCGCGCTCGAGGCGACGACGAACCTGTAGACGAGGGTCGCTGCGATATTCGGAGTCCCATCGCGGATACTCCCTTCATTCGGTGACTTCGTTATCGCGTTCTCGAGTACCCCGTGCGTACTCGAAGGGTGGTTCCGGGATGAAACAGATCTAATCACGCATGTCTCGCGTTTACAGGTACCGTTCCATCTCGTAGTCGCCGCGGTTACGCGCCATCGTCTCGAACCCGGCCAATCGGTAGAGGTTCATCGCGATGCGATTGTTCCGGTCGACGGTCAGCCAGACGTGGGTCACGCCGTTTTCCCGGCCGTACTCGAGCAAACGGCTGATGAGCCGCGTCCCGATCCCCGCCGACTGGTACGCCGGCCGGACGAAGATAGCCAGCTCGGCTCGGTCGTCGAACGGAACCAGGACGGCGTGACCGACCACGCCGCCTCGATGGCGCGCGACGACGTGGAGCCCACCGTCGAGGAGTCCGCTAATCCACTCGCGTATCCGAGATTCGCCCCGCGGTGGAAGCCCCTGGGACCGCGATTCGTCGTCGAAGTGGGTATACATCTCGACCAGCGGTTCGGGGCCGCCAGCGTAGGCGTCGACGGTGATCGGTCGCTCCGCCCGATCCGTGAACATCGTCGGGGGCGAGGGTCGTCGGTGCTGATCGGCGGCGGTGACCATACGTTCGCTTCGGGCTACATGGTCCTAAGCCTGGCTCGCGTTCCCAGTCCCTGGGAGACGAGGGTCTACGGGGTCAATACGGCGAATCCGTCGGTTCCACGTGTATCGTTCGAGCTGCGAGGGCAGTTGACCCGAGAAGCAGTCGGCGGCCACAGTTCGAGAGCGGAAACGAGCGAGTTTCGGCGAGTAACTGTCAGAAGACCGGACAGAGGGCTTAACCCTCCCCGTCGCATTCAGGGAGGTATCCGATGATACGCCCCACCCGCGAACGAGAGCAATCCGCGACGTCGGCGACGAAAGAAACGGACTCGACTCAGTCGACGGTCAAACAGTGTCCGGAGTGTGAGTCCGAGTCGCTCGTCACGAGCGATGGGGGGAGCGAAATCAGTTGCGAGCGGTGTGGGCTGATCGTCGAGGAATCCCGGATCGACCGCGGGCCGGAGTGGCGGGCGTTCAACGCAGCCGAGCGCGACAGCAAGTCGCGCGTCGGCGCGCCAACCACCCAGACGATGCACGACAAGGGGCTGACGACGGCCATCGACTGGAAGGACAAGGACGCCTACGGCCGTTCGCTCTCCTCGGAGAAACGCAGCCAGATGCATCGTCTGCGCAAGTGGCAAGAACGCATCCGGACCAAGGACGCGGGCGAGCGCAACCTCCAGTTTGCGCTCTCCGAGATCGACCGGATGTCCTCGGCGATGGGCATTCCACGGTCCGTCCGCGAGGTCGCCTGTATGCTCTATCGCCGGGCGCTCCAGGAGGACCTCATCCGCGGGCGGTCCATCGAGGGCGTCGCCACCTCGGCGCTGTACGCCGCCTGCCGAATCGAGGGCATCCCACGGAGCCTCGAGGAGGTCGCCGCCGTCTCGCGGGTCGACCGCAAGGAGATCGGCCGCACCTACCGCTACGTGGCTCAGGAACTCGGTCTGGGCATGGAGCCCGTCGACCCGAAGAAGTACGTCCCCCGATTCTGTTCCGAACTCGAGCTCTCCGAGGAGGTCCAGGCGAAGGCCAACGAGATCATCGACGTCACCGCCGAGAAGGGGCTTCTCTCCGGGAAATCGCCGACGGGCTACGCTGCCGCGGCCATCTACGCGGCCTCCCTACTCTGTAACGAGAAGAAGACCCAGCGAGAGGTCGCCAACGTCGCGCAGGTGACCGAGGTGACGATCCGCAACCGGTACCAGGAGCAGATCGAGGCAGTCGGACTGTACTGATTGACGATCGGACTGTACTGATTGACGATCGGACTGTACTGATTGACGATCGGACTGTACTGATTGACGGAAAGGTCACACGATTGCGATCGTTTCGAATCCGTCACCGTGGAGAGCGGAGCAAGAAGTGTGCCAGCGATCACCAGCGATCCCTCGCCTCGTTCTTCCCTCGAGCGACCGACGATCTTCGACGACTCGAGGGGACGCCGTCGTCCACATTCACTTCACCGTCGTTCCGCTCACTCGTAGGTCAGCGTCATCCCGCCGTCGAAGAGCAAGTCGCCGCCGTCGAGGTGGCGCCCGAGTTTCGAGAACCCGACGACGAAGAGGTTGGCGACGTCGACTGGGTCCATCATCTCCTTGACGCGGGACTGTCCGAGCATCACGTCGGAGATGACCTCGTCGACGCTGATCCCACGCTGTTCGGCGGTGTCCTGGAGCTGGTTCGTGACGAGAGGAGTCTTGACGTACCCCGTACTGACCGAAAACGACCGAACGTCGCCCTCGCCCTCGGCGGCGATCGACTGCGTGAGGCCGCGCAGGCCGAACTTCGAGACGTTGTACGCGACTTTGTCGCTCGTGACGTAGTGGCCGTGAACCGAGGCCATGTTCCCGACGCATCCGCGCCCGTCCGCCGTTTCTCGAAAGTGCGGGATACAGAGCTTCGTCAGATAGATCGGCGCCCTGAGCATGATCTGGTGAATGCGGTCGTAAGCGTCCATCGGGAACTCCTCGATGGCATCGATGTGTTGCATCCCGGCGACGTTCGCGAGGTACTTCACGGAGCCGAGATTCGCCGCCTCCTCGACGATGCGTTCGATGTCCTCGTCGACGGTGAGGTCGCCGACCACTGCCTCTACAGACCCCGCGACGTCGATTTCGTCGGCGCGATCGACCGTTTCCTCGAGACCCCCCTCGTCGTAATCCGTTGCGGCGACGGTGAGTCCGTTCTCGGCGGCGGTGAGGGCGACCGCCTGGCCGATGCCCGACGCTGCACCGGTGACGATACAGACGTTTTCCTCGGCGAACGAATCGTCATCTACCGTGTGAATCGTCTCTCGAGTGACCGCCGGGACGGCGACTTGATCCTGAGTCATCGTTGAATCGAGTGACTAGTTGACTCGAGTCACGCTAAAACTCGAATGTTAACATATCAATGGGCGGTCGCGAGGGTGAGGGAAGGGAGTGGCCGCGTGAGGGGACGACCAGTGAGAGGAAAAGGTAACGCTATGAGGGAGATGCTAACAATTAATGTCGGTGGGCCCCATTCGGGTACTGACCTGCGATGATCGACCTAAACATCGACATGCGTCAGTACGACTGTCCGTTCATCGACACCACTGACGACGTCGACATCGCGTTCTCGGCCGTCCAGTGGCAACTGGATACGGACGCCGAAAAACTCGAGACTCGCCTCATCGCCAGGGGTAATTCCCCCGGAACGCTGGATACCGGCCTCCAGACGCTTCGAGAGCACCGGAACATGTCCGACTACTATCTGCTCTCGCGGCGGGGGAACGTCGCCCAGATCGGGACGGTGATCGAACAGACGAACGCGATGAAGACGATCCAGCGACACGGAGGCTACATCACCGGTCCGTTCCAGATCGAAAACGGTCGCGAGCACTGGCACGTCGGCTTCGACGACGACGACGCGGAGGACAGGACGCTCGCGGACCTCGAGCGCCACAACGATTACGACGTCGAAAACCGCGACCAGTTCGGCGCGTCCACGCTGTTCGACCTCCTCGAGAACGCCGACAGCGCGAGGCGGTTGCTCGACGGGTGCCGGTCGCTCACGGAGACCGAACGGAAGACGTTCGAAACGGCTTCCCAATTCGGCTACTACGAGACGCCTCGCGGGGCGACCCTCGACGAACTCGCAGACCACTTCGACGTCTCGAAGACGGCCGTCTCGATGAACCTCCGACGGAGCGAGCGCAAACTGCTCGGGGCCGCGCTGTCGGCGCTCTCGGACCTGGACGACGAGGAGACCCCGCTCTAGCGTCGCCGTTCTCGCGACCGATCCGAAATCTCGAGGCGCCTCCCTGTGTTTCCGTGTTAACATCGGAGTTTATCCGAGGGAGCCGCGTCAATTCACGTCGTGATAGAAAATAGCACGCATATCAAGGGCGCGGAGCGACCGTCGCTCGAGTTTCCACCCGAAGTGACCGAATCCGTCTCGGAGATCATCGCCGCCGTCCGAAGTGACGGGGACGACGCCCTCCGCGAACTCACCGCCAGGTTCGACGGCGTCGAGCGGGAGTCGATCCGGGTGACGGACGAGGAACTGGCGTCGGCTCGAGAACGCCTCTCGGAGGAGGATCGGGCAGTGATCGACGCGACGATCGAGAACGTTCGCGAATTCCACGAGGAACAGCGCGGCCACCTCGAGGGCTTCGAGCGCGAGTTCGACGACGGGATTCGACTCGGACAGCGAGTGGTCCCCATCGAGCGAGCTGGGGTGTACGTCCCCGGCGGACGATACCCGCTCGTCGCGTCGCCGGCGATGACGATCGTTCCTGCCGTCGTCGCCGGCGTCGAGCACGTCGTTGCCTGCGCGCCGCCCCAGGACGACGGGAGCGTCCAGCCTGCACAGCTGTACGCCATGGACCGGGCCGGCGCGGACGAAATCTACTGCGTGGGCGGCGCCCAGGCGATCGCAGCGATGGCCTACGGTACCGACTCCGTGCCGACCGTGAACGTCGTCACCGGCCCCGGGAACGCCTACACGACCGAGGCGAAGCGACAGGTGTTCGGCCACGTCGGCGTCGACTTCCTCGCCGGACCGACCGAGGTGCTCGTCATCGCCGACGACACCGCCGATCCCGGCCTCGTGGCGACCGACCTGCTCGCCCAGGCCGAACACGACACCGACTCCCGGGTCGTGCTCGTCTCGCTCGAGGAATCGCTCGCCCGCGAGACGATCGACGCCGTCGAGGCGCAACTCGAGGACCTGCCGACGGCCGAAACCGCCCGAACCTGCTGGGAGGAAAACGGCGAGGTGATCGTCGCCGAAGACCGCGACGCCGCCGTCGCAGTCGCGAACGACTACGCGATGGAGCACCTCCAGGTGATGAGCGACGAGCCCCGCGAGTACGTCGACGACCTCGTCAACTACGGCTCGCTCTTTCTGGGCCACCACTCGCCGGTCGTCTTCGGGGACAAGGCCGTCGGGACGAACCACTGTCTACCGACGCTCGAGGTGTCGACGTACACCGGCGGCATCTGGATCGGTACCTACCTGAAGACGCTCACCCACCAGCAACTGACCGCCGAAGGAGCGGCCTCGATCGCGCCGCACGCGGCCAAAATCTGCGAACTCGAGGGGACGGTCGCGCACCGACTCTCTGCCGAGAAGCGGTTCGACGGCGAGACGGAGCGGCAGTAATTCGGCGAGAAACCGCCCCTCACCGAACCTTACCTCGCCGGCTCGACGTTCTGATTCATCCGGAAGACGTTCTTCGGATCGTACTCGGCTTTCGTCTCGGCGAGTCGATCGTAGTTCTCGCCGTAGGCGTTTCGCTCGCGGCCCTCCTGGTCGCCCTCGAAGTTCACGTACGTTCCGCCGGTGGCCCCTTCCTCGAGCGCGTCGTGGCACTCCCGCACCCAAGCGATGCACTCCTCGTCGTTCGCCGGATCCTCCCATCGCGCGGCGACGCTCGCGATGAACGCCGTCTCCCGGTGCGGGTAGGCGGTCTCGTTCGGTCCGACCTCGTTGACCGCTCCGCCGACCTGGTGGAGGAGGATTTCGGACTGTCCCGTCGGGAACCGTTCGGCGTACTCGACGATGGTGTCGATCGTCTCCTCGGTGAGGTCCGTGAAATTCGGCGCCTTCCAGTAGTTTCGAGCGCCTTCGGCGTACAGATCGTCCAGGAGGCTCTGGGCTGCCGTGTAGGGAGTGGGTGCGACGGCGTCGGCAATGGGGTCGCCGTACTCGCGGAGCGGTTCGAGCACCGCCTCGCCTTCCTCGAAGTCGCCGTCGTAGAACTGTACCAGCACCAGGACCGTGGTTCCGTGGATTTCTTCCGGGATGACCGGAAGCGGCGGTGCGGCCACGCTGTTCACCCAGACGGTACACTCCGGCGGCGCGTCTCGAGCGAACGCCGCGTAGTGTGAGAGGACGTCGGGGGCATCCTCGTAGGCGTACACGGTCGGGCCGAAGAGCACGTCCGGACCGACCTCGTGCAGGTCGAACTCGAACGACGTGACGACGCCGAAGTTACCGCTACCGCCGCGAATCGCCCAGAAGAGGTCCGGGTTCTCGGCTTCGCTCGCGGTGATCAGGTTTCCGTCGGCGGTGACGACGTCGACCGACCGGAGGTTGTCGATCGCGAGCCCGTACTTGCGGCTGAGCCAGCCGACCCCGCCTCCGAGTGTGAGTCCGGCGACCCCGGTCGTCGAGATGACCCCGCCCGGGGTGGCGAGGCCGAACGCCTGCGTTTCGTGATCGAGATCCCCCATCGTCGCGCCGGGGCCGACCCGGGCGGTTCGGGCCGCGGGATCGACCCGCACCGACGAAAGCGGAGACATGTCGATCGTGAGGCCGTCGTCGCAGACGGCGTTTCCGGCGACGTTATGGCCACCTCCCTTCACGGCGAGGGGAAGGCCGTGGTCGCGAGCGAACTCGACCGCGGTGATTACGTCAGCCGTGCCGGTGGGCCGAACGACGACGGCCGGTCGGCGGTCGATCATTCCGTTCCAGACCGATCGGGCCTCGTCGTAGCCGTCGTCGTCGGGACGGAGCACCTCGCCGCGGGTCGTTTCGGCGAGCGTTTCGTACTCCGGGTGGTCTACTGGCGTTTTGATCGTCATTAGGTATCCCCCGAGGAAGGTACGGAATCCAGGGCCAGATAGCTACGTGGTGACGTTCGTGCAAGCGCCGACACTCGAGCACAGGTTGCAAGCATTTCACGGACTGCAAATGGAGTGGCGGTCTCCGTACGCTACCTCGGAATGTGGCCGAGTTCGCTCAGTCGTGGACGTCGACGGAGTTCCCCAGGTACTCGTCAGTACCAGGCGGTGCCGCCGTCGACGTTGACATCCTGGGCCGTCACGTGGCGGGCGGCGTCGCTCGCGAGGAATAGGGCCATCTCGGCCACGTCGTCGGCGTCGACCAGCGTCTCGAGCGCGGCGTCCTCGGTGAACACTCGCCGTTTGGCCTCGTCGTACTCCACGCCGAGGCTCTCGGCCTGTGCCTCGATGACGGCCTCGATCCGCGGACCGCTGGTCGCGCCCGGACAGATCGCGTTGACCGTAATGTCGTCCTCGCCCAGTTCGAACGCGAGCGTCCGGGTGAGCCCGATCACCGCCATCTTCGAGGCGACGTAGGGCGTCCGGTTTTCGAGCGGCCGCTTGCCGCTGATCGAAGAAATGTTGACGACGCTCGCCCGGTCGCTCTTACGGAGGTGAGACACGGCGTGTTTCGTCGTCAGGTAGGGGCCGGTGGCGTTCACGGCCATCGTCCGGTTCCAGTCATCGCGCTCAACGGCCTCGACTGGCGCCGTCGGTCCGGCGATCCCCGCGTTGTTGACGAGGACGTCGAGGCCGCCGAATCGGTCGACGGTCTCAGTGATCGCGGACCGGACCGACGACTCGTCGGTGACGTCGGTACGAACCGGGAGCGTCCGCGACGGGTCGTCGACGAGGCCGGCGGTTTCCTCGATTCCGTCGCCACGCGCCGCGAGGGCGACGTTCGCACCACGGTCGGCGAACGCGAGGGCGATTCGGCGGCCGATACCCTGGCTGGCGCCGGTGACGAAGACGGTGCGGTCGGCCATCTCGGTAGTGGGACTCGAGTTCGCCGCCGTCATTCCCCGCCACCGCCCTGCATCAGCATCTGTATCTCCTCGTCCTGGACCAGGACGTCCGGATCGCCGCTGTCGACGATCTCGCCGCGCTCCATGACGTACATTCGGTCCACGATGTCGGGGACGTGGCTCGCGTTCGACTCCGCGACGAGCACGGAGATGTCCCGGTCGATGATCTCCCGGATGTACGTCTTGAGATTCTCGACGACGACCGGCGCCAACCCCTCGAGCGGTTCGTCGAGGATGAGCAGGTCGGGGTTGAGCGCGAGCGCCCGACCGATCGCAGTCATCTTCCCCTGACCGCCGCTCAGGTTCTGGACCTCGGCGTCGCGGCGCGACTCCAGTTCGGAGAACAGGTCGAAGATGTCCTCGACCATGGCGTCCTCGTCGTCGACGCCACGGGCGTCGCCCGCCGTCCAGATCGGAAGCCGGAAATTCTCCTCGACGCTCATACCCGTGAACAAATCGCGATTTTCCGGCTGGTACCCGATTCCACGCTGCGGGATGAGTTCCGGTCGGAGCGTCGTCAGTTCCTCGCCGTGTAGCCGTATCGACCCGTTCGCGATGGGCGTCAGTCCCATGATCGCCCGGAACGTCGAGGTCTTCCCGGCGCCGTTTCGTCCGACGAGCGCGACGGCTTCGCCCTCGCGTACCGTCAGATCGACGCCATGAGTGACCTCGAACCCTTCGACCGTCGCCGAGAGGTTCGAGACCTCGAGCAGCGGGTTCGACGGACTCATTCGTCCACCCCCAGGAGCACCCGCCGCAGTTCGCTGTCGGTCTCGAGCAGGTCCGGGTCTCCCTCGCGGAACACGCTCCCCTCGTGGAGGACGACCAGTCGGTCGGCGTACTCCTTGACGAGGTCCATGTCGTGTTCGATGGTGACGGTGGTGACGCCATCGGCCTCACTCGCCTCGACGATGGTTTCGATGACGTACTCCTTCTCCCGCGTCGCGACGCCGGAGGTCGGCTCGTCGAGGAGCAGGTACGTCGGATCGAGGCCGAACGACATCGCCACGTCGAGGAGCTTTCGGTCGCCGTGAGGCAGCGTCTCCGCCACCTCGTCGGCGACGTCCTCGAGGCGGAATTGCTCGAGCAGACCGTCGACCGTCTCCTCGACTTCGTCGTGTGAATCGTCGCGGGTTCGCATGCTCAGCGTCTTGCCGTGACGCGAGAGGACGGAGACGCGAAGGTTCTCGCGAACGGTCATCTCCTCGAAAACGTGGACGATCTGGAAGCTCCGAACGAGTCCTTCGTTCACCCGTTTTTCCGGCGGCGTGTCCGTGATGTCGCGCTCGACCGTCGAGCCGCTGCCGTCGTCCTCGTGGACGACGACCGATCCCTGATCGGGCTCGAGCAACCCCGTGAGGAGGTTGATGAGCGTGGTCTTTCCGGCGCCGTTCGGCCCGACGATGAACACCATCTCCCCGGGGGTCTCCCCGAACGTGAGCGAGACGTCGTCGGTGGCGCGGAGCACTCCAAATTCCTTCCGTAAGTTGCGTGCTTCGAGCATCTATTTCACCCCGAATACGAGAATGCGAACGGTCGTCACGGCGCGGTACAGTCGCTGGCGGATCGTCGTCGAGACGGTGGCGGCGTCCCCGCGAACGAGCGTCGGGTCGCGAAGGCGCCGCTCGAGGCCCGCTCTGAGCGTCGGCAGCGAGCCGAGTATCCCCTCCGGCAGGAAGAAGACGACGACCAGCAACACGAGTCCGGTGAGCGCGTGGTAGTACTCGAAGTAGAATCGCGCCAACCGGAGTAAGTAGATGAGCACGATGCCACCGACGATCGGTCCGACGAGCGTCCCGATGCCGCCGATGATCGCCATGAACAGGATCTCGCCGGAGACGAAGACGAAGAGAACCGGTTCCGGCCGGACGTGAAGTTGCAGGAGAGCGAACAGCCCGCCAGCGATGCCGCCGTAGAGGCCGGAGAGCGTGAACGCGATCCAGACGTATCGGTCGACCGGAATGCCGATGAACCGCGCTCGAGTCCGGTCCTGACCGATGGCGTCGAGCGCCCGACCGAACGGCGAGTTGACGATTTTCCACGTCACGGCAACCATGACGAGGAGGACGACGACTGTGAGATAGTACAGGACGTAGTCGTAGGCGACGATTGGGTCGGCACCGAACGTCGAGACGAGCCAGCGGTCGATGCCGAGTAGCGACGGCCGGTCCGATCCCACGCGAACCCGGAGGCCGTCGTTGTAGTTGAAGAAGCCGCTCTGGAGGACGAACGCGAACAGCACCTGGTTGAACGCGAGCGTCAACAGCGCGAAGTAGATGTCGAGGTAACCGGCGACGAGGTAGCCGATCAGTAGGGCGATCGCCGTCGCCGCCAGGGCCGCCCCAAGCAGCAACAGCAACCCGCTCGAGACCTCGTAGTGGGCCGTCAGCACGGCGACGCCGTAGGCACCGGCCCCGAAGAACGCGGTGTGTCCGAACGAGACCAGTTCGGTGTGGCGCAACAGGAGGTTCAACCCCAAAGCCGCCATTCCGAACAGGATCCCCTGGTGGATGATCGAGAACGATAGCGGCGTCACGTTGGCGATGTCGGGAACGGCCAGCAGGACGACGACGCCCAGTACCGCCAGGACCCCATTTCTGGAAACGCGAGTCATTCGATCTCACCCCACGTCCCGTAGAGGCCTTCGGGTTTGACCAGCAGGATGATGGCCATCAGGATGAACGGCGCCGCCAGCTCGAGCTGGGGCAGGCTGAACACGCCGACGGTCCACCGGCTGATGACGCCGACGAGCAACGCGGCGACGAACGCCCCCTTCAGGCTGCCGAGGCCGCCGATGACGACCACGACGAACGAGAGCACGAGGGGGTCCAGACCCATCTCGAGGTAGGCGTCGCTCGGACCGATGCTGTTCATCGCCCCGCCGAAGGCGGCGAAGAACGCCCCCATGGCGAAGACGAGCGTGAACGTCCGGTCCGTGCTGACGCCGATAGCGGTCGACATCTCACGGTTGATCGCGGTGGCCCGGACGATGCGTCCGGTCTTCGTCCGGTCGAAGAACCAGAGAAGCCAGGCGAAGACCACGACACCGACGAGAATCACGATCACGTTGTACGAGGGGTAGCTGAACCCGACGAGTTCGGTCGTTGGGATCTCGTTGAGTCGGCTGTAGGAACTGGTGCTGACCGGGGACGTTCCCCAGACGAACTTCATTACGTCGACGAGGATCAACAACAGCGCGTAGGTCAACAGGAGCTGGTAGACGTCCTCGCGTTCGTATATCGGTCTGACGAACACCGACTCGAGGATGGCGCCGACAGGTAACATAATCGCGGCCGCGACGAGCGAGCCGAGCAAAATCACCACACCGAAGACGAGCGCGGCTACCGGCTCCGTCGCCACGGGGAGGAATCCGGACAGAAAGTCGGCGATACTGGCGACGGACCCCGTTAGCGATCCGACCAGGAATCCGACGACGCTGACCGCGAGAAACGCGCCAAAGGCGTACAGTTCGCCGTGAGCGAGGTTCAAAATCCCGAGGACGCCGAAGATAATCGTCAGTCCAGATGCGATCATAAACAGGATCAGGCCGTAGTAGAGGCCGTTGAGCGTGTGCGTGACGAGTGATTCGATCATCTCGTCACACCCCCTCGACTGTCGCTTTCCGATGTACTTGTGCTGAGAATATCATAGCGTGAAATGCGTCGTGGTCCCTCTACCAGCTGTCGATCCAGTCGAGCGACGTCGTTCCTGGCGGCGGCGAGACGTTCTCGGCCGCGTAGACGTTGACGTTCTCGAGAACGGCGCCGCCGACCTCGTCCGACCACGCCATCTCGCCAAAGTGGGCGCTCGAGTAGCCCTGGTGGTCGGTCGACATGACGTGGTAGCCTGCCGGCGTGAAGAAGCCGTGTTCCTCGAGCACCATCGCGAGTTCTTCCTGTTCGGGCCAGCGCCCGAGGAGCCTGACGGCCTTGTCGGCGGCCGTCGCCCAGGCGGTCACCGCGCCGTAGCCGCTCATGAAGTGCGCGGTCGGGATCACGCCGTACTCGTTCTGGACCTCGTCGAAGAGGTCCGCGGCGGGCGTCCACTGGTCCGTGGTGGGCTGGTCCCAGTAGAAGTTTCGCGATCCGCCGTGGATCGGCCCCTCGAGGTCGCCCTCCTCGTAGTCGTTCGCCGACCCGTACAGCACCGTGCCGACGACGAGTTCCGTGTTGTCGAGCATGTCGTTCGCCTGGGCCTGCTGGAGGAGCAAGGTGGCGTCGCCGCCCCAGCAACTCGTGAAGACGACGTCCGGTTCCTCGCTGTTGATGTTGGTGACGTGGGTCGACATGTCGTCCGTAGCGAGGTCCGGCGTCCCGTTGTAAACCTCCTCGGCGCCGGTGAGCTTCTCGATCCCGGCCGAGAAGAGCGCCATCTCGTCCTCGCCGAAGGCGTAGTTCGGGTTGACGCCAGCGTACGTGTCGATGTTGTCCGCGCCGAGCACCTCGACCGCCTCCTTGGCGGCCGACAGCGCCTCCATCACGTCGTGGTTCTGGAAGCGGAACGAGTAGGTGGTATCCGGGAAGTTCTCCTCGTAGAGCGTCGTCACCGTCCCGTCGGTCGCGACGTTGATCACACCCTGGTCGTCGATCTCGGGGACCATCGCCTCGTGGCCGCCGCTCGAGATCGGGCCGAACGTCACGTCCTTGCCCTGGTCGACGAACTGCTGGTAGTTCTCGAGCTGTTCGGAGCCTTCCTCGACGATGTCGAGTTCGATCTCTCGGCCAGCGACACCGCCGTTTTCGTTGATTCGTCGGACCGCGGTTTCGGCCCCGTACTCCGCCTGAACACCGAGAACAGCGGGTGCCCCTTCTCTGAAGGTCTGTAACCCGGCCTGGATCGGCTCGTCCGGAACGTCGCCGTCGCCCGTCTCGTTCGGCGAGGAGTCGTCGCCGTCGCCGTTGCCGAGGAGTTCGGTACAGCCAGCGAGCGCGACCGCTAGCGCCGACCCGCCGAACAGTTTGAGCGCGTCTCGACGATCGATACCACCGTTCGCCGCAGCAGGATTCGTCGCGTCGGTCATTGCGTAGGAACCCCCATTCGTGGCTGTATTGCCATAGGTATGGTAGCAAGCATCACTGCAAATAGCCAAACGTGAACATGTTAATAGCGCCTCGCCGCTGTCGGACCGACACGCGAGGCGGTGGTACCACGTCGGCACTCGACGTCCGACCATCTGACAGAAAAAATACTCGTGTCTGACGTACGTTTAAGTATCGAGAACAGTCCCTAGTAGGTATGCCGAAAAACCGCGTCGAGCGACTCGAGGCGACCGTGAAGGAACTCGAGTCCACCGTGGAGGGACTGACCGAAGAACTCGTCGAATCGAAAGAACGCATCCGCGTGCTCGAGGCCGAGTTGGATACTGAAATCCCGACGCGCGTTCCGGAACGTCGCCAATCGGCCGACGCCGACGCCGAGGCCGAGGTCGACGAAACGCCGGAGGCCGCCCAGAACGACGTCGCCGAGGCGGCCGCAGAAGCCGACGGGGTCGAGGAAGAAGACGAGGCACTCGAGGGCGAACCAGAAGACTCAGGTACCGACGACATTATTGTCGCATAACTCGTCGACTCGCCCGACTCACGTCGGCGGTCGACATCCGCTCTACGGAGATCTCGAATGCACATCAAGGCGCTCGTCCTGGACAATTTCAAGAGTTTCGGCCGAAAGACGAAGATCCCCTTCTACGAGGACTTCACCGTCGTCACGGGCCCGAACGGCTCCGGCAAGTCGAACATCATCGACGCCGTCCTCTTCGCGCTCGGTCTGGCTCGCACCCGCGGGATCAGAGCCGAGAAGCTGACGGACCTGATCTACAACCCGGGCCACGACGGCGAAGGAGAGTCCTCCGGCCCACGAGAAGCGATCGTCGAGGTCATTCTCGACAATAGCGACGAGACGCTGACGCGCTCGCAGGTCGTCAACGCCGCCGGCAGCGACGACGTCGGCGATTGCGAGGAGATCCGCATCCGTCGACGGATCAAGCGCACCGAGGACAACTACTACTCCTACTACTATCTCAACGACCGCTCGGTCAACCTCTCGGACATCCAGGACTTACTCGCCCAGGCCGGCGTCACACCAGAGGGCTACAACGTCGTCATGCAGGGCGACGTCACCGAGATAATCAACATGACGCCGTACAACCGGCGTCAGATCATCGACGAAATCGCCGGCGTCGCCGAGTTCGACGCCAAGAAGGAGGACGCCTTCGGCGAACTCGAGATCGTCCAGGAGCGCATCGACGAGGCCGAGTTGCGCATCGGCGAGAAGCGCGACCGCCTCGCACAACTCGAAGACGAGCGCCAGACGGCGCTTCGCTACCGGCGACTCCGCGAGGAAAAAGAGGAGTACGAGGGGTATCTCAAGGCGAGCGAACTCGAGAACAAGCGCGAAGAACTCGCGGGCGTCGAGGAGAAGATCGACGGTCTCGAGGAAGAACTCGAAGAGCTCCAGCGCGAACTCGACGAACGCCAGGGGACGGTACTCAGGCTCGAAGAGGACCTCGAGGATCTCAACGCTGAAATCGAGCGAAAGGGCGAGGACGAACAGCTGCGGATCAAGAGCGAGATCGAGTCCGTCAAGGGCGAAATCTCTCGCCTCGAGGATCGGATCGAGGCGACGACCGAGCGGATCGAGGAAGCCGAATCCACGCGACGGGAGGCGTTCGTCCAGATCGACCGCAAACAGGAGCAGGTCGCCGACCTCGAAGACGAGATGCGCGAGTACAAACTCGAGAAGGCCTCGCTCACGTCCGAAGTGCAGGAACGCGAGAGCGAGGTCGAACGTCTCGAGGCAGAGATCGACGACGTCGACACCGAGTACGACGAGGTCAAAGCCGAACTCCGGGAGCGAAAGGACGAACTCGAAGCGGCGAAGACCGAGAAGAACGACCTCCAGCGCGAACAGGACCGCCTGCTCGACGAGGCCCGTCGTCGCTCGAACGAGGTGAGCGAGACCGAGGCCGAGATCGAGGCCCTCCAGGAGTCGATCCCCGAGATCGAGACCCAGCGCAAGGACCTCGAGCGCGAACTCCAGAAGGCCGAGGCCAACCGCGAGAACATCACGGGCGTCGTCGAGGACCTGCGCGAGGAGAAGCGCGAACTGCAGGCGAAACTCGAGGAGATCGACGACGACCTCCAGGCCAAACAGGCCGAGTACGCCGAACTCGAGGCCAACGCGGGCGAGAGCGGCGACTCCTCGTTCGGTCGAGCGGTGACGACGATCCAGAACGCGGCCATCGACGGCGTTCACGGCCCCGTCGCCGAGTTAGGAAACGTGAGCGGCGAGTACGCCATCGCCTGCGAAACCGCGGCGGGCGGCCGACTGGCGAACGTGGTCGTCGACGACGACGTGATCGGCCAGCAGTGCATCGAGTACCTCAAATCGCGAAACGCCGGGCGGGCGACGTTCCTCCCGATCACGAAGATGCGCTCGCGAGGGCTGCCGAACGCGCCCTCTGATCCAGGGGTCGTCGACTTCGCGTACAACCTCGTCGACTTCGACGACCAGTACGCGGGCATCTTCTCGTACGTCCTCGGGGACACCCTCGTCGTCGAGGACATCGAGACCGCCCGGGCGTACATGGGCGACTACCGCATGGTCACCCTCGACGGCGACCTCGTCGAGAAGAGCGGGGCGATGACTGGTGGCTCTCGGAAGGGATCCAGGTACTCGTTCACCAGCGGCGGGAAGGGGCAACTCGAGCGCGTCGCGACTCAGATCACCCAGCTCCAGGACGAGAAACAGTCCGTCCGGAGCGACCTCCGAGGGGTCGAGGAGCGACTCGACGACGCCCGCGACCGGCAGACCGACGCCGCCGACGAGGTGCGCTCGATCGAGGCCGAACTCGAGAAGCTAGACGAGAAACGAGCGCGCATCGAGGGCGACGTCGAGGACCTCGAGACGAAACTCGAGGACCTCGAGGACGAGCGCGAGTCCGTCGACGAGCGGATGACCGAAATCGCCGACGAGATCGAAGCGACCACGGGAGAGATCGACGAGATTCAGGCCGACATCGACGACCTCGAGACCGAACTCGCCGACTCGAAGATCCCCGAACTCACCGCCCAGATCGAGGACCTCGAGGCCGAAATCGACGAGCGAAAGGAACGGATGGACGCCCTCGACACGAAGCTCAACGAACTCGGCCTCGAAAAGCAGTACGCCGAGGACGCCATCGAGGACCTCCACGACGACATCGAGACGGCCCAGAACCGGAAAGCCGAACTCGAGTCGACCATCGAGGAGTGCGAGGCCGCTATCGAGGACCAGCGCGAGAAACTCGAGGAAAAACGCGAGGCCGTCGCGGAACTCGAGGACGAGCTGGCCGAACTCAAAGGCGAACGGTCGGAGGTCAAGGAGGCCGTCTCGGAGGCCCGAACGGCCCGGGACCAGCAACAGGATCGCGTCAACGCCGTCGAGAGCAAACTCGAGTCCGCCCGCGAGCGCGCCGGCGCCCTCGAGTGGGAGATCGACGCCCTCGAAGAGGAGGTTGGCGAGTACGACCCCGAAGACGTCCCCGACCACGACACCGTCGTCGAGATGGTCGAGTTGCTCGAGGCCGACATGGAAGCGCTCGAACCGGTGAACATGCTGGCGATCGACGAGTACGACGAGGTGCGCTCGGACCTCGACGACCTCGAGGAGGGACGGGAGACGTTGGTCGAGGAAGCGGAGGGAATCCGCGAGCGAATCGAGCAGTACGAGACCCAGAAGAAGCGGACGTTCATGGAGTCCTACAACGCCATCGCCGAACACTTCACCGACATCTTCGAGAAGCTCTCGGAGGGGACGGGGACGCTCCACCTCGAGGACGAGGACGATCCGTTCGAAGGAGGGCTGACCATGAAAGCCCAGCCAGGCGACAAGCCCATCCAGCGCCTGGACGCGATGTCCGGGGGCGAGAAGTCCCTGACCGCGCTGGCGTTTATCTTCGCCATCCAGCGTCACAACCCGGCGCCGTTTTACGCCCTCGACGAGGTCGACGCGTTCCTCGACGCGGTCAACGCCGAGCGTGTCGGCCAGATGGTCGACGAACTCGCGGGTCGGGCCCAGTTCGTGGTCGTCTCTCACCGCTCGGCGATGCTCGACCGGTCCGAGCGAGCCATCGGCGTCACGATGCAGCAAGACAACGTCTCGGCCGTGACGGGGATCGACCTGAGCGGCGACGGAGACGGTGAGGAGGTCCCTGCAGATGACTGACGGCGAGGACGACATCCCCCTGCAGATCGCCAGTCACGAGGATCGCGAACGGCCGGGGTCTGACGGGAACTCGAGAGCCGGGGAGTCGGTCCTGGCGTTCGACGAAAGCGAGATCACTGGCTCGGATACCAGGGAGGACCTCGAGACGGCGGGCGATGGCGGAGACGACGGGGGCGAGGGCCGAGGCGAGGCTGGGAACGAAGACGAAGACGAAGACGAGGTCGAACCCGTCGAACTCCTCGTCCAGCTCGCCAAAGACGGCGAGATCGACCCCTGGGACATCGACATCGTCGCCGTCACCGACAAGTTCCTCGAGGTGCTCGACGACGCCGACCTCCGCACCTCGGGTCGGGCACTGTTCTACGCGAGCGTCCTCCTCCGGATGAAGAGCGACGAACTGTTCGCCCCCGACCAGCCCGAAGAGGAGGAACTCCCGCCGTGGGAAGCCCCCTTCGCCGACGAGGCGGCGATGGAGAACGCGGCGCCTGGCTTCGACCCCATCGAGAGCCTCGAGGCCGAGATGGATCGCCGCCTCGAGCGCAAGCACGCCCGCGGAAAGCCCGAGACGCTGGACGAGCTGGTGCGAGAGCTCCGGGACGCCGAGCGCGGCACCTGGTGGAAGTCCTCCCGGAGCTACGACACGAGCGGCTCCCCGCACGGGTACGGTCGCGGGATGCAGGAACTGAGCTACCACTCGGGGGACGACTTCCGGGTGGACGACGAGCCGACGGCCGACGACGTGACCCACACGGCCCACGAGGAGGACATCGAGGCCGTCATCGACGACGTCGAGGCCGAACTCGAGACCCACTACGAGAAGGGGCGCGACGAAGTACTGTACGCCGAGATCGATCACGTGGGCGGCACCCGCGTGATGACCTACCTCGCGTTGCTGTTTCTGGCCCATCGCGGACGGCTGGTCCTCGAGCAGGACGAACTCTTCGGCGACCTCTGGATCGCACCCGTGACGCCGGAGGCCGAGGCCGAGGAAGCGATCGCGGATTGACCGACGCGCGATACGTGGCACGTCGTACCGCTCGAGTCGCGCTGACGTTCCAATTTTTGTAGTGGCCGCCCACACTGAGCGTATGGAACGCGTACAGGCGGCCCTCGGCGGACTGGTCGTGGTCGTCGCCCTCTACGGCGGGTACGTCCTCGTGCGAACGCTCACTCGAGCGCTTTACGCGATCGTCTGGTTCACCGAGACCGTCGCGATGTTCGCGTTCGCCCTGCTCGTCGGCTACGTCGCCTACCGGGTGCTCTGGGGCGTGAGCGACGACCCGCGACGTCACTGACGGTGGAGGTTCGACGAGCGACGACCTGTGACTCGAGCCAATCGCAATAGTTTAGGAAGTCACGAGAAAACAAATAAACAGATGTCGCGACCTGACGACGTACTCTATCGTGCCCACCTCGGCGCGTTCACCCTCCTTCGAAAGCTCTTCCCGGTCGTGGCGCTCGTCTTCCTGTTCGTCTGGCCACCCATCGTCTTCGGGGCCGAGTGGGCCTTCGCCCTCAGCTGGGTGAACCTCCTCCTCGGTCTCTTCGTCCTCTGGATTGCCCGCGGGATCCCGCTCTATCCAGCACACACCTTCGGCGTCGAACACCGCGTCGACGAGGACACCTTCGACGGCCCCCGCAAGCACTGCGCCGGCTGTGGCACCACCTGCCGACAGGGCCTCCGACGACGCTACACCCGCCAATTCGTTCTCTTCGGCGTCCCGCTGCACACCCTCGAGTGGGGCATCAACGACTACTGCCTCGAGTGCGCCCGGCCGGGTGGCGGCCCAGGCGTCGTCCGAAGTTCGGAGGTCGGGCGCGTCCGAACGAACGACACCAGCGCGAAGCGCGAACTCGAGCGCGCGCTCGAGGACGATGCCTGATGCCCGAGCGGCCCACCAGTCTCGACCGGCAGGTCCGGCGGCTGGCGGACAACCTCGGGTTCACCCTGCTGTGGGGCTGGCTCCTGGTTTCGCTGTTTTTCGTCCCGACGTGGTTCGGCTACTGGTGGATCGGCGCGCTCTCGTTCCTCCTCGGGCTGGCGCTCTGCTGGCAGGCCGCGGCCGCCTCGACCCATCCCGTCTACGTCGTCGGCAAACGCCGCGGGGTCTCGAGCGAGCGGGTGACCGACGAAGCGAGCGTCTGTGACGAGTGCGGTGCCAACGCGACAGGCGGCGAGCAGCGCCGGTACGCGACCCGGCAGGTCCTCTTCGGCACGACCGTCGCCGTCCCCGAGTAAGGCGAGAACGTCTACTGCCCGGACTGCCTCGAGCGCGAGGCGAGCAGCGCAGCGCTCCAGGTGAGTGCGGATGAGACGGACGAGGACGAAGCGAGCGAACGCGGCGAACTGGCTCGAGAGTTCGACGATTGACGCGCGGTGAGACCGGCTACTCGAGGTACTGCCCCGCTAGCAACTCGACGCGCTCGCGGGTTTCCTCGGGGATCGATTCGATGGGCGTGTTGATCGTCCCCTCGAGCGCCGACCAGGCCTCGCTCTCGAAGTCCTCAGGCATCGTCCGAACCGCCTGCTCGATCACCGCGTTGATCGACTCCTGGTTGGCCGCCGCGTTCTCGAGGACCTCCTCGAGGGTGACCTCGCTATCAGTTTTCCAGACGTCGTAGTCGGTGATTCCGGTCACCGTCGCGTAACTCATCTCGGCCTCGCGGGCGAGTTTGGCCTCCGGGATGGTGGTCATGCCGACGACGTCCCAGCCCTGGTCCCGGTAGAACTCGCTCTCGGCTCGCGTGGAGTACTGGGGTCCCTCGATGCAGACGTAGGTGCCGCCCTCCTGGATGGTAGTCTCCGTCGCCTCCCGGGCGGCCTCCGCGAGGTGGTCAACCATCGCCGGACAGTACGGGTCGGCGAAGCCCATGTGGACGACCATTCCGTCGCCGAAGAACGTCGGCGTCCGGTGTTTCGTTCGGTCGAAGATCTGATCCGGGATCACGAGGGACTGTGGCGGCAGGTCCTCGCGCAGGCTGCCGACAGCGTTCGTCGAGATGACGCGGTCGACGCCCGCGTCCTTGAGCGCGTAGATGTTCGCCCGGTAGCTTGCCTCGGTGGGGGTGTGCTGGTGGTCCTCGCCGTGACGTGGGAGGAAGACGACCTCTTTGCCCGCTAATTCGCCGATCGTCAGATCGTCGCTCGGCTCGCCGTAGGGCGTCGTCGCCGACTCTGTCGTGACGTTCTCGAGTGGCAGTGCTTCGTAAATACCGCTTCCGCCGATGACGCCGATGGTCATACCTCGACGTCGACGGGGAGGTTCCTAAACGGTGTGGAATCTGTGCGGCCCAGTTCACCACCAACTGCCGCTCGCTCGAGACGATAGGGCGATGTGACACGCTATCACGTCGTACGAGAGTTCAAGTATCCTGAGAACTATTTCGATTCGTAATGCCTCCCGAGGACGATTCCGGCACCGAGCCCCTCGAGGAGACGGCGGGTACGGACGCGAGCGTGAACGCGAGTACGAACGCGAACGCGAACTCGAGTGCGAGCGAGAGCGAGACGACCGACACCGACTCCCCGGGAACGACCACGACGACCACGACGACCGGTAGCGGCCTCACCGACGGCCCGCTCCTCCGACCCATGTTTCGGCTCGCGTGGCCACTCATGGTCATCCAGCTGTTGCAGGTCGCTTACAACATCGGCGACACCTTCTGGCTGGGCGCGCTGTCGCCCGAATCGGTCGGTGCGCTGAGCCTGGCCTTCCCGCTGATCTTCTTCCTGATCTCGATCGGCGGCGGCTTCACCGCAGCGGGGGCGATCCTCATCGCCCAGCACACGGGCGCCGAGAGCGGCAAAGGCGGATTGATCGCCGGCCAGACGCTCTCGTTCATCTCGATCGTCGCGATCGTCCTCGGCGTGCTCGGTTATTTCGTGACCGATCCGATGCTCGCACTGCTTCCGGCGGATCCGGAGACGAAGGCCACCGTGATTCCCCTGGCGGCCGACTACATGCGCATCTTCTTCCTCGGGTCGCCGTTCCTGTTCGGCTTCTTCATCTTCACCTCGCTCATGCGCGGCTACGGGAACACGCGGGCCCCGATGCGCGTGATGGCCGTCAGCGTCGTCGTCAACCTCGTGCTCGACCCGCTGCTCATCTTCGGCGTCGGGCCGTTTCCCGCCCTCGAGATCGAGGGAGCGGCCGTCGCGACGGTCTTCTCGCGCGCCGTGGCGACCGCCATCGGCCTCTACGTCCTGTTCGGGACGGATGTCGGCCCGAAGATCGAGGCGAGCCACCTCGTGCCACAGCGCGAGTACGTCTCGAAGATCACGCGACTGGGCGTCCCCACGGCGCTCGAGCAGTCGATGAGTTCGCTCGCGATGATCGCGATGACGGCGATGGTCTCGACGTTTCCCGTGGCCGTCGTCGCGGCCTACGGCCTGGGCAACCGACTGATCTCGCTCGCCTTCCTCCCGGCGATGGGGATGGGGCAGGCAACGGACACGATCGTCGGCCAGAACCTCGGGGCCGGAAAACCCGACCGCGCCGGCCGTGCGACCTGGATCGCCTCCGGCGTCGTCGCGTCGATCATGTTCGCGGCGGGAGTGATCGCGTTCGTCGCCCCGGAACCGATCGTCGGCGTGTTCATGACGTCAGGTGAGGAGGGGGCGGCCGAGACGATCGCCCACGGCAGCACGTACCTCAGGATCGCCGCCTCGATGTTCGTCTTCATGGGCGTCCTGCAGGTCCTCCTCGGCGCGTTCCGCGGGGCCGGGAATACCAAGACGGCGCTCGTCTTCTCGGTCGTCACCCTCTGGATCGCCCGGGTGCCGGTGGCGTACTACCTCATCTTCGTCGCCGGTTGGGGAACGATGGGAATCTGGATCGGCGTCGTCGCCGGCGACGTCGTCGGCGCGCTCGCCGCCATCGCCTACTTCACCCGCGGAACGTGGAAGGAGTCGATCGTCGAGGACGAGGGCGAAGGCGAAGCCGAGCAAGCGGGGCCAGAACCGGCGAGCACGTCCTCGAGCGACGACTGAACGAGGATATCGACGAGTGAACGAGTGAATGCCTCGATCGAGGCGTCGACTGCCTCCTCGAGAGTTCCGGGCCGAAATCGTCATCAAGCGCGTCGACGGTGTCAGTCTCGAGACGCTACTCCGCCAGCGTCCACTCGCCCGGCGCCGTCATCTCGAGAACCTCCCGACGCTCCATCTCGGTCAGCACCTCGGTCAGCCGGTTGGGCTGGGCGATCTCCATCCCGATTCGGTCGACGTCGTGGTACTCCTTGAGATAGTGACGGACGTCCGCCTTCGTGAACGACCGCTGGTCGGCTTTCTCCATGACGCCCGAGACGAGGTCGACCATGTCTTCGATGAAGTTCCACGGGTAGACGACCCAGGCCCACTCCTCGAGTCGCTCGCCGACGTAGTCGGGGTCGAACTCGCTGGTCTGGAGCAGTTGCAGGGTCGCCGTCCGGACCTCGCCGGCGCCGCGATCCTCGACGTACTCCTGGGCGCGCCTAATCGAGCCGCCGGTGTCGGCGATGTCGTCGATGATGAGGACGTCCTTGTCCTCGACGCTTCCTTCGGGCATCGGGTACCGGATGGTCGGCTCGCCGGACTTCTCGGCGGTGCCGACGTAGTGTTCCATCTTCAGGCTCGTCAGGTCGTCGAGGCCGAGGAAGTCACAGATACACCGACCCGCAAACCAGCCCCCCCGAGCCAGCGCGACGATGACGTCCGGTTCGAACGCGTCGCGGCGAACGTCGTCGCTGACGTCCCGACAGAGGCTGTAGATGTACTCCCAGTTCGTGATCGTGCACTTGAAGTCGTCCGGTAGATCGGACATTGCGTGTGGCCACCTACCTCGAGTCGATGACGCCATCCACCTTAAGTCGGCTGAATCCGATTCGTGCGGTCGCTCAAGGGTCGGGGTGATCGGCGAGGGGTGGCGGCCTCGAGGGGTCGAACCGTCGCAACACCTATTTGGTCCCCGTTCAGTGAACAGTGGTAATGGCTGGCAAGTGGATGGCTGGCGTCGTCGAATCGCGTTCGGACGACGGGCCGCCGACTGTCGATCGGTGGACGCCCGTTTCGGTCCCCGGTCGACCAAGCGGGTTCGCGGAGACGGCGCGTTCGGCCGACGAACACCTCGCGTATCGAACGACGATTGCCGATCCTCGAACGACGCCCGACGACCGAACGCTGCTCGCCCTCCACGGCGCCTCGGGTCTCGAGTCGGTCCGGATCGACGGAATCGAACGCGAGATCGACCCGGGATCGCCGTACTTCGTCCCGACGAAACTCGAGTTCGAGCCGGAATCCGAAACCGAACTCCACCTCGAGTTCGCGACGGCGCGAACCGCCGGCGGCGTCTACGATACCGACGAGGTACCGCCAGAACTCGGTCTGCCGGGGATCTGGTGGGGTGCGGCGGTGCAGGTGCGCCCGCAGACGTTCATCGACGAGCTGTCGGTGACGCCTCGACTCGAGGGAGAGACCGCGTACATCGACGTCGAGCTCGTCGTCGACGTCGGCGAGGACCCGCTCGACGATTCGATCACGCTCTCGCTCCGCCCGGAGGGGTTTCGCGGCGGCGGAACGATGGACCGCGTCCGCGTCAACGGCGACCCCGGCGAACGAGTCGCGGTCTCGAAGACGCTCGAGGTCCGGGACCCGTCGCTGTGGTGGCCGCGAGGATACGGGGACCAACACCGATACACGGTGCGGGCGAAACTCGGCGAGGACGCGACCGAACGGACGGTCGGGCTCCGGACGGTCGAGCGCACCGACGATGAACTCCTCGTCAACGACCGGCCGATCCGAGCCCGCGGGGTCGCTCGACTCCCCGGCGGCGACCCCCTCGAGGACGTCCAGCGCGCCGTCGACTGTAACGCGGATCTCGTACGCGCGCGAGGTCACGTTCCGCGTCCCGAGTTCTACGACGCCTGCGACGAGGCCGGGTTGCTCGTCTGGCAGGACCTGCCGATCATCGGGGCCGACCCTGAGTTCGAGGTCGACCGCGCGACGGAACTGGCCCAGGCGCTCGTCGAAACCTACGGCTCGCACTCGAGCCTCGGCCTCGTCGGCGTTCAGAACGAACCGGTCGACCCGTTCGCGGACCCGCTCGGGAGCGGTTGGCGGGCCCGCCTGGCATTTCGCTGGCGGACTTGGCGTGCCGGCGTCGACCAGCGCGGGGCGCTCGAGGTCGCCGACTCGATTCCCGACTCCGTCGTGACCGTCCCCCTGACGGGAGCACCGGGACTCGACGCGACCGCCACGACGCTCTACCCGGGCTGGCGCTACCTCGAGGCGACCGACATCGAGTGGCTCCTCGAGCGGTATCCCTCCCTGGGCCGGTTCGTCGGCGCGTTCGGCAGCGGATCGCTCACCGACGACGTCGATCCGGCGGCAGTGACGGGGGTCGACGCCGCGTCGCTCGGGGGACGAGCGGCGAGCCCCGAGGAGTCCCTCGCGGAGCAGGCCAGGACGGTACGGACGGTCGCCGAAGCCCTCCGTCGCCACGAGAGCAGCCTGCTCGTCGCCTCGAGCCTTCGCGATAGTGGGCCGGGCGGCGGCACAGGCGTGTTGACCGTCGACGGCGAGGCGAAACCGGCGTTCGAAGCGCTTGCGTCCGCCTACGAACCGGTGCAGGCGGTGCTCGATGACGCGTCGGCCCGTGGTAAGGAGGTCGGCGTGACCGTCGTCAACGACGGCCCCGAACTGCTCGAGACGACGGTTTCCTGGCGGGCAGGCGACCAGTCGGGTGAGACGCCGGTAACCGTCGACGCGACGGGCTGTACGTCGGCCGGAACCGTCGACGTCCCGTCGGACGCCGACGTCGTCGTCCTGTCCCTCGAGTTGCCGGACCGAACGGTCGAGAATCGATACGGTTTATAAGCTGCCCGTTCGGCCATGCGAGTGAATTACACACCGTTTCAGGCTCCCTGGTAACGATTTTCACAGTCAAGCGGACCGGTACATTTAAATGGTGCGCACCAGTAGTATCGGGTACCAGAACGCCACCGGGGCGCGTATCGCTCGATGATCGATGACAGGAAATCTTATCACTGGGTTTTCGCGAGTCATGAGCGATTGCGCCGGCCGGTGCGGGTATGGCACCGAAGGTAACTACACATGGTAGACGAATCGAAAAACATCGACCTTACAGACGAACATCTCGAGAACGACTCCAAAGGACAGCTCATCAAGAAGGCCGGCCAGCTCCGGGACCGACGAAACGAGCTGAACCAGATGGCCTCCGAACGCGCCGGAAAGCGTGACGACCTCAACGCGAAGACTCGCGAGAAGGTCGACGAGGCCCAGGAACACCGCGAGAAGCGCGACGAGCTCAACGAGAAGGTTCAGGAACACAAGGAGAAACGCAACGAACTCAACGCCGAGGCCAACAAGCTCTTCGACAAAGTCGAGACGCTCAAGTCCGACATGGAACTCGACGAGGGCAAGGACCTCGAGCAACTCGAGTCCGAGATCGAACAGCTCGAGTTCAAACAACAGACCGAGGTGCTCTCGACCGAAGAGGAGCGCGAACTCATCGAGAAGATCGAATCCAAGCGCGAGGAGTACGCCGAGCGCAAGGACAAGCTCGAGGACAACGACGGACTCGAGGAACTCGTCGAGGAAGCCGAAGAGGTTCGTTCCGAGGCCTCCCAGCACCACCAGAAGGTGACCGAGCTGGCCGACAAGGCCCAGGAGCACCACAACCAGATGATCGAGGCCTACCGCGAGGCCGACGACATCCGTGACGAGGCCGACGAGATGCACGAGTCCTTCGTCGAGGCCCAGGAGGCCGCCGACCGCCACCACGAGGACTTCGTCCGCGTCCAGAAGCGCCTGCGCGAGATGGACAAGAAAGAGGAGAAACAGCGCCAGTCCGCTCGCGACAAGAAGAAGGAGGAGGCCAAAGAGGAAGCCGAGGAGATCTATCAGAAGTTCAAGGAGGGCGAGACGCTCGACACCGAGGACCTGATGAAGCTCCAGAAGACCGGCCTGCTCTAAGTCCGACGGTTCTCACTCTCGAGATTCTCTCTTCGTTTTTCGACCGCGAGCGACGGCTGTACGACAGCAGTATTCGCGAGACGCTCGAGTGCGCACAACACACGACGATCCTGAGACGCTCGAGTGCGCACGTGCCGGGCGTGGTCAACCATTATCCCACCAGCGGGTGGACTCGGGCGTGTGAGTGAGTACTGATGAAGGGGAGCCACACCGTCGTTCGGCTGGGAATCGTTCTACTGGGAACCGCTATCGTCGCCGTCGCCGGCGTCGGCCTGTTCGTCGTCGTTCCGACGACGGTCGCGGACGTTCTCGGCGTCGTGCTCGCGCTCGCGGCGACGCTGGTTGGGTTTCGGTTCGCGAGTAATATCGCCGGAACCGTGTTTCCGGCGTACAACGTCGCGGAGGTCGCCGTCGAGGGGCCGATCACGCGCGATGGCGGCGGGTCCGGCCTCAGCAGTCCTGGCTCGACCCCGGCGGACGACCTCGTCGACCAGATCGAGCGGGCGGACGAGGACGGAAACGTCGACGCCCTGCTCGTGAAACTCAATACGCCGGGCGGGCAGGTCGTCCCGAGCGACGACATCAAACTCGCGGCAGAACGCTTCGACGGTCCGACGATCGCCTACGCGACCGATCTCTGTGCCAGCGGCGGCTACTGGATCGCCAGCGGCTGCGACGAACTCTGGGCGCGTGACGCCAGTATCGTCGGCTCTATCGGCGTCGTCGGTTCGCGGGTCAACGCGGCCGAACTGGTCGATCGGGTAGGACTGTCCTACGAGCAGTTCACAGCAGGTGCGTACAAGGACGCCGGGATTCCCCTGAAGGACCTCGAGGACCACGAGCGCGAGTACCTCCAGGGAATCGTCGACGACTACTACGAGTCGTTCGTCGAACGAGTCAGCAATGGCCGGGGGCTCGATCCCGACCTGGTCAGGGAGACCGAAGCCCGCGTCTACCTCGGGGCCGACGCGTTCGACATCGGGCTAGTAGACGCTCTCGGCACACGCGAGGACGTCGAGGAGGCCGTGGCCGATCGGCTCGAGATCGGAGCCGACGACGTCGTCATCGAGGCGTTCGAGCCCGAACGACCATTGATGGCTCGCGTGGGCGTAGGCGCCCGGTCGCTGGCCTACGCGTTCGGGGCCGGACTCTCTGGAACCGCTCACGAACGCGGATTTCGGCTCCGGACCTGATCCCATTCGGGAGTCCACCGTCGACTCGGGGCCGTACGGCCGATGGCGGGACCGACGAACTCGGATACGCGGCCCGACGGCCGTTCGACCCGCCAAACGAGTGAGTGGTTTTATCGTCGCAGAGAATGCAACAGAAACCGTGACAACGCTGGTGGTCTGTCTCGACCGAACCGACGACGTCGGTCGACGGACCGGTCTTCGGACGCCAATCGTAGGGTGGGAAGCCGTCCGCGCCCTGGTGACCGACGTCGGCCTCGCCGATCCGGAAGACTCGGGAGTGAACACGCTGCTCGAGTCCCTGCGGGTCGCTCAGAGCCTCCGCGACGACGACGAGGAGACGGTCGTCGCGGTGGTTTCTGGGGACCGCGAGTCGATGGTTTCGGCCGATCGGGCGGTCGCCCGCCAGCTGGACGATTTGATGACCGAGTACGAACCGGACTCAGCGGTCGTCGTCATCGACAGTGCCGAAGACGAGCGACTCGTCCCCATCGTCGAGAGTCGATTGCAGGTCGACGCCGTCGACCGGGTGGTCGTTCGACAGGCCAGGGACATCGAGTCGACGTACTACCTGCTCAAGCAGTTCCTGGCCGACGAAGAGCTTCGCCAGACCATCCTGGTTCCGCTCGGGTTGACCCTGCTCGTCTTCCCGATACTCGCCAGCGTGTTCACCCCGGCGGTCGGAGCAGCCACGATCACGGCCGTGATCGGGTTGTTCCTGCTGTACAAGGGATTCAGTATCGACGAACGGTTGACCAGGACGGCGAAACGACTCCGGGAGTCGCTGTACTCCGGACAGGTCTCGGTCGTCACCTACGTCGTCGCCATCGGGTTGACCCTCGTGGGCCTCTTCGTCGGCGCGCTCGGCGTCTCGACCCTCGAGGACACGCAGGGGGTGCTCGTGCCGACGATGCGCTTCGTCTTCGACAGCGTCCCCTGGTTGGCCGCCGCGGGGCTCACCGCCAGCCTGGGTCGGCTGTTCGACGAACTGATCGACGACGGTCCCCTTCGCAGTTCCTACCTCCACCTGCCGTCGCTCGTCGTCTCCGTCGGGTTGGTCGTTCGCGGGTTCAGCGGCTTCTTCCTCGAGCAACAGGGGTGGACCGATCCGCTAGTCATTCCTTCGATCCGGATCAACCAACAGGGAATCGGCAGTTTCGCGCTCACGCCGGGTCAACGGCTGGCGCTCTTCGTCGGACTGGCTATTCTGCTCAGCCTGGTCGGTGTCTTCACCGTTTCGCGTATCTCTGACTCCGCCGCTGAAAACGAGTACGTCGATAGCGACGAGTCAGCGGCCGAAGAAGAGCCGTCGCGACTGGCGGACGCGGAGTTGACCGACGGCGGATCGAAATCCACACGGTCTCGAAACGAGGGGACGATGGGCGATGACGACGGTCCCGCCGACTCGGAGCCAATGGTAGAGGACGAAACTGGCGCCAATGTTTACGTCGACACCGGAGGCGACGAAGACACGGATACCGACGCCGATAGCGATACCGACACCGGAGTCAACGATGACACGGGTACCGACACCGGGGACGACACGGACACCGATAGCGAGCGTGACCGCGAGTGACCCGACTCGCCACCCCTATGGCTCTCGAGTCGAACCATCGAGTATGACAGCACCGGACGACGCCAACGATTCGACGGACACGGGCGCCTGGGTCGGCCTCTTTTCGGGCGGCAAGGATTCCGCGTGGGCGGTATATCGAGCGCTCGAGCGCGGGCTGTCCGTCGAGTGGCTCCTGACGGTCCATCCGGACGGCGACTCCTACATGTACCACGTCCCCGAGACACGCCTGACGGCGCTAGTCGCGGAGAGCATGGGCGTTCCGCTGATCGACGTCGAACCCGACTCGTTCGACGCCGAGTCGGCGGCGGACTCGAGCACCCAGGGTGACGACGAACTCGAGCCGCTCGAGGCGGCACTGGCAGAGCTCGCGGACGACCTCGATGGCGATGGTGGGCTCGCCGGAGTCACCGCAGGTGCCGTCGAGAGCGAGTACCAGACCAGTCGTCTCGAGGCGATGTGCGAGCGACTCGAGTGTGACCTGTTCGCGCCGCTCTGGCGAGAGGATCCCCGAGAACTGGCCGAGTCGATGCTCGAGGCCGGGTTCGAGATAGTGATCGTTCAGGTGGCGGCGGCGGGCCTCGACGAGTCTTGGTTGGGTCGGACGCTCGATTACGATGCACTGGAGGAACTCGAGGCCCTCAACGAGGAGTACGGCGTCCACATCCTCGGAGAAGGCGGCGAGTTCGAGACACTGGTCGTCGACGGGCCGCACATGGATCGGCGACTGGACCTCGAGTACGAGACCGAGTGGGAAGGGTCCCGTGGACGGGTTCGAGTGAGTGAGGCGAGGCTCGAGTAGTTCCATCCGGCAGTTAGTCTTACCCCGATCGAACCGGGAGCGAACAAAGTGAGCGAGCGGGCCGACGACTGACCCGAAGCGAACGAAGTGAGCGAAGGGAAAGGAGGAGTGCTTTTGGTCTCTTGGCGAGCGCAGCGAGCCAAGGTCAGCGAGCACGTGTGCTCGCCAGACAGCTTTTGCCGAGCGACAGCGCGTCGTACGCCAGCATTGCTGGCGTCGACGCGATACGAGCGCAGCGCAAAAGGTGGGTTTTCAATCCGACTCGCCTGCTGGCTCCTCGCCAGCGGCCGTCGCGGCCGACATCTCGAGCGTCGTTGGGCCCTGGGTGGGTTCCTCCGCGAGCGTGGGTCGCGGCTCGAGGTTGCCGTAGGCCTCGCCGAAGACGTTGAGGCCGGCCTTGAACACCGCGAGGAGGACCGGGCCGAGGAACAGGCCCATGATCCCGAGGAGGTAGAGTCCCCCGATGACGCCGACGAGGACGACCGCGGGGTGGACGCCCGACTGGCGGTCGACGAAGATGGCGCGCAGATAGTTGTCGACGACTGAGAGGACCGCGGCACCGTAGGCGAGCAAGAGGAGTCCGGCGCCGGTCTCGCCGCTAGCGAGGAGATAAGCGGCGGCCGGACCCCAGACTAGCCAGACGCCGATGGCGGGCAGGAAGGCGGCGACGATCATGACCAGCGTCCAGAAGGCGACGTTGGAGATGCCGGCGAGCCAGAGTCCGAGGCCGCCGAGGGCGCCCTGGACGAGCGCGACCAGGACGTGACTGCGGATGACCGCCCAGGTGACGACCCGAATTTCCTCGAACAATTCGTCCTGAACGACGGGGTCGAGGGGGGCGATGGCGCCGACCCAGTGAACGAACCGATCGCCGTCGACCAGGAAGTAATAGAGCAGGAATACGAGGACGATCAGTCCGATGCTCATCTCCATTCCCGAGTTGAGCAGGCGAACGGATTCGTCCAGCAGGAGGTTGATGACGCGGGTGAGGACGTCGGTTTCGACACCGGTGAGCGCCTGTTCCTCGAGGGCGGCGACCGTCTGCGGGTCGAGACCGAGGTCTTCGGCCGTCGTTCGGACCCCCTCGAGCAGGTTGCGGCCGTCCAGGTCGCGGAGAAACGAGAACACGGTCTGAAAGAGGATAACCGAGAAAATCACTAGCGGCACGACGGCGGTGACGACGGCGACGACGGTCAACGCCAGGGCGACGAGTTTCGTCCCGTAACGATTCCCGAGCCACGTCGGCTCGAAGCGAGCCTCGAGGCGCCGCTGGAGGGGATAGAGGACGAACGCGAGCAGACAGGCAGCCATCACGTACGGAAAGAGGGGAAGAACCATCAGGGCGGCTATGTAGCCGAGGATTAACAACGAGAGCACGAAGAACCCGGCTCGAATATCCATAGCGAGTGCTAACGTGACAGTCCCATAAGTCTTCACCTTCGACGGGGTGGTTGCGACGACCTAGAGCGGAATCGGGAGCCACTCGAGGGCCTCGAGCAGGCCCGTGGGATCGAACAGCGGCTCTCGGAGGACCAGCCAGTCGAGAAGCACCAGTCCGGCGCCGTGGGCGACGACCGAGGGCAGGATCGAGTTCGAGTGGTAGTCGACGGCGCCGAAGAGGACGTCCGTCGGCCCCGAGAGCAGGAACTCGATCGGTGGCTTCGCGGCGTGGTGGACCATGTAGACGACGGGGCTGATGAACACGGCCACGATGCCGATTTCCTTGACGCCGACGCAGAGCAGGCCCCGGTAGTAGGTCTCGGCGGCGAGCGCGAGCGTAAACAACTGGATTGCGTGGGGGAGAAACTCGCCCATCGCGAGCGACGTTTCCCACATCGGGTAGTACGCGCGGATCGTGGGGAGCGTCGAGCCGACGAGGTAGATCGGAAGGACGAACAGCGCGAGCAACACCGCGTTTCGGATCGCGACGCGGTCGACGTGCCAGCCGATGTGGCGTCCGTGGGTGTAGCCGAGCGCGAGCGGCCCGCCGATCAGGACGACCGAGTCGAAGATCGCTCGTCGGCCGACGGACTCGGGGACGCCGGTCATCCAGACGATCGTGAGAACTGCTCCCGCGAGCAACGACTTCTGGACCCAGGATAGGTCACCGAGGTGTTCGCGCACCCACCGGCGAGGGCCCGATTCGTCCACCCGTTCCACGATTCGTTACTCGCTCGAGGCCGATTCGTCGGCGGTCGACGCGCTCGAGTCCGCCGTTGTGCCCGAGTCCGCCGTCGCGACGGGTCCGGTTCCAACGACGTCCTGGACGTGTGCCTCGAACTCCTGGCGGCGCTCGAAGTACGTCTCGTCGACGTCCTCGAGGACGGTCGAAATGGTCCGGGGACCGTCGGGTGTCCGGATCTCGCTTTGGCCCTCGAGTCGATCGATTTCGCTCTTCTGGATGGGCCAGTGCAGGCGAGAGGTCACGCGCGCGAGGGGGGCACCCTCGACGGGCGTGTGCTCACCGAGCTCGACGGCGGGCGTCGAATCGTCTTCCTCGTCACTCATAGGCGAGCGTTCGCGAGCCCGTCGATTCAAGCTTTCGTTTCCGGGGGATCAGGGACCTCCCCCGCCGTCGTCGATCGTGGTGGCTCGAGTCACCACCGGGACTCGATCGATTCGGTGTGCCAGCGTCACTCCTCGAGGGGTGATCGCCAGCGCGGGAACGAAGCGTATCGGGATTCTTGTGCATTCCTATAGAAAGTATAGTAAGAGGGTGGGTCGAGGTTGGTCTCGACGGTGGTTCCAAACGACGAGTACGCGTCGAGTCTCACACTGTTTCACCCCACACCCGATGGGCGTCGAATTGGGCACAACCCGGGTCGAGAATCATATGCGATATCTTACATGTGTCTGACGTATCGTTTTGTGGAATGAGCCCCATTGGGCGGATATGACAAGCCTGACGGACGTTTACGACGGGGCCGGAACGGGAACGAGCCACCGGCGGCTGTACGCCGGAACGGCACTCGTCGCCGTCGGGGCGCTGCTCTCCGTCGTCGCCGTCATCGTCGCGACGACCTCGACGTTCGCGAGCCTGTTCGCCGACCAGTACGGGCCGGTGCTGTGGGCGGGGATACTCGCCGGGACCGGCGTCCCACTGGCGCTGCTGGGGGTCTTCGCCGTCCTTCCGGCGAGTCGCCGCGTGCAGGCTGCCGCCGTAATTGGCACGAGCATCTGTCTGCTCGGCGTCGTCTTCTTCTCCTACGCCTACCCGGACCACTGGCGAAACTACGGCCAGAACCTCACGCTCCAGGTGTCCGTCGTCTACCTCTTCGGACTGTTCACCGCGATGTGGTGTCTGTTCACCGGCGTCGTCAACTTCAAGACGCGAAACGACCCCGGTGGCATGCTCGAGATGAACGTCACCCGCCGAAACCAGACGAAGGTCGTCGAGGTCGAGTCCTCGAGAGGCGGCCTGGGCGGCATCGGCTTCCTCGGCGGGACGCCCGACGGCGAGGTCGAGACCCAGACTGCCGAGAAGAACGGACCATCCACCTCCGGAAACCCGGCCTCGGCGGCCAGCGACGGTGGCTCGACCACGCAGGACATTCGGTCGCCGCTTGACGACGGGCCCTCGGCGGACGCCACCGAATCGGACGGCGTCATCGTCGACGGGCCGACGAGCCCTGACCCGACCGACCGCTACTGCGGGAACTGCCAGCACTTCCAGTACGTCCGAACGTCGAACGGGATGACGCCCTACTGTGGACGCTTCGAGGAGACGATGGACGACATGGACGCCTGCGAGGAGTGGACGCCGAACCGCCGGTAGATCGTCGACTCGTCATTTTCGCCGCATCGTCGTTTCCTCGAGGCTCGAGCGGCCGCACCGAACGAAAGAGTAGAAGTGTTCGGTCCGTAAACCACATTCCATGTACGACCGCATCAAGGGCTTTCGCGACTTTTACCCCGGCGAGATGGCCGCTCGCCGCCAGGCGATCGATACCCTCGAGGAGACGGCGCGTCGCTACGGCTTTCGTGAGATCGGCACGCCGGCACTCGAGCGCGCGGAGCTGTGGACGGACAAGAGCGGCGACGACATCGTCGACGAACTCTACGCCTTCGAGGACCAGGGCGGCCGACACGTCACCCTCACCCCGGAACTGACGCCGACGGTCGCCCGGATGGTCGTCGCCAAGCAACAGGAACTCTCGAAGCCGATCAAGTGGTTCTCGACGCGCCCGTTCTGGCGCTACGAGCAGGTCCAGCAGGGCCGCCAGCGCGAGTTCTACCAGACCAACGTCGACATCTTCGGCTCCTCGGAACCGGAAGCCGACGCCGAGATTCTGGCGTGGGCCGCCGACGCGCTCACCGGCCTCGGGCTCACGGGCGAGCACTTCGAGTTCCGCGTCTCCCACCGCGACATCCTCGGCGGCATCTTCGAGACCTACGGCGACGACGTCGACGTCGAGGCGGCCATCAGGGCCGTCGACAAGTCGGACAAACTCGAACGCGCCGAGTACCACGGACTGCTCGCCGACGCCGGGCTCTCGCGAGGCGAGGCCGAGGACGTCGCCGATCTGATCGCCGGGGGCGACCTCGAGGCGGTCGTCGAGTTCGCCGACACCGAGCGCGTCACCGCGGCCGTCGAGAACCTGCAGGACGTCCTCGCGGCGACTGAGGACTTCGGCGCCCGCGAGTACTGCACCATCTCGCTCGAGACGGCGCGCGGCCTCGATTACTACACAGGCGTCGTCTTCGAGTGCTTCGACTCCGCGGGCGACGTCTCGCGATCGATCTTCGGCGGCGGGCGCTACGACGACCTGATCGAGTCCTTCGGCGGTCAGCCGACGCCCGCGGTTGGCGTCGCCCCCGGCCACGCGACCCTGCCGCTTCTCATGCAACGCGCCGGCGTCTGGCCCGCCGAAGAGGTGACGACCGACTACTACGTCCTCTCGGTGGGCGACACCCGCTCGGTAGCCTCGCGGATCGCTCGCGACCTCAGAAACCGGGGGCACGTCGTCGAGAGCGACGTCGCCGGGCGCTCCTTCGGCGCCCAGCTGGGGTACGCCGACTCGATCAACGCCGAGACGACGGTCATCGTCGGCGAGCGCGACCTCGAGAACGACGAGATCACGGTCAAGGAGATGGCCTCGGGCGACGAGGTCCAGGTTCCAGTTACCGCGTTCCCCGGCGACCTCGAGCGGCCGACCATCGACGATTTCGACGACTGAGACGCTTCCTCGAGTACGTCCGTCTTGGCGATCCTTTCTTGCTCGAGCGCCACGAAGAACGAGTCGTGACCGACGAGGAACGACGGCGTTGGAACGACCGCTACGAGGACTCGACACACCGCTCACCCGGCGAACCGTCGGCCGTTCTCGAGGCCCTCGCGGACGACCTCCTTACGGGTCGGGCGCTCGACGTTGCCACCGGCGGCGGGCGAAACGCCCGATTCCTCGCCGAGCGCAGGTGGACGGTCGACGCTATCGACGTCTCGAGCGCCGTGCTCTCGCGGGCTCGAGAGCGGGAGCAGGATCGAGAGCGAGCACTCGAGCGGACGCTGGGGATCAACTGGATTCTGGCCGACGTGGATCGCTACGGCTTTCCCGCGGGTGCCTACGACCTGGTCACGATCAGTTTCTTCGACGCCCGCGACCGTCTGCCCGCAATCCTCGACGCCCTCGCCCCTGGTGGGGTGCTCGTCTACGAGCACTACCTGGACGGCGCGGACGGAGGCAGCCCCGGAAACCGCTACCGCTTCGAGCCGAACGAATTGCTCGAGGCCTGCTCGAGGCTCGAGATCCGGTACTACGCCGAGCGGGATGTCGACGGCGAGCGGCTGGTGACCCTGGTCGGCCACCGACCGGAGGATTCCGCGGGAGGAGAGTCCGAGAACGGGGAGTGGTTTCCGACGTTTCGCGTTCCTTGACTCGAGCGACCAGAACTATTTTTTGGCCGTCCAACGCACGACAGGTATGCGACTCGCCGTCATTTCCGATACCCACATTCCCGAGCGAGCAGACGCCATCCCGGACGACTTCCGCGAGCGCATCGCCGACGCGGACCACACGATTCACGCCGGCGACTTCGAGACCCCCGAGGCGCTCGCGGAGATTCGCGATCTCGCCGCTGACCTGACTGCCGTCCACGGCAACGCCGATCCGGCCAACCTCGAGTTGCCAGCGGTGGCGGACGTGACCCTCGAGGACGTCACCTTCGTCGTCACCCACGGCACGCTGAACCCAGTCGAGGCGGCCGTCTACGGCCACGACGGGATGGTCATGACCGACGAGGACTGGGCGAACGCCATCGCGGACACCGCTCGCACCCGAACCCGCGCGTGGGACGGGGAGGGAGTCGTCGGCATCGGCGGCCACTCCCACAGGGTCGAAGACCGCGTCCACGAGCGGATTCGGCTGCTCAACCCGGGTTCGGTGACGGGCGCCGACCCCGCCGAGAAGGCGACGATGATGACCGTCGACGTCGAGGACGGCGAGCTCGAGGTGACGGTCCACGAGGCCTGATTCGGTTACCGGGCGCCCTGAACCATCGCCCATCCGATCGTGCCGGCGACGGCGAGGACGATCAGCGTGCTGACGACGTAGACGAGCGCCGTGAATACGGGCCCCAGCAGAACGACGATAATCACGATCAGGAGGACGATGATGACGTTGAGACGAAAGATGACGGGGTCGTCGGACATTATTTCGGCTCGGTTTTAAAACACTAAATATATTTTGATGGAGGAGGACGACTCGAACAGGATGGGCGACTCGAGGCCCGCTCAGGCCAACCCGATCTGTTCGGTGTAGGCGCCGTAGTGGTCCTCGAACACCTGCATGATCTCGCCCATCGTCGCGTACGCCTTGACGGCATCGACGATGGCGGGCATGGTGTTTTCGTCGCTCCCAATAGCTTCCTTCAGGTCCTCGAGGGCGGCCTCGACGGCCGCGTCGTCGCGCTCGGCTTTCGTCCGCTCGAGGCGCTCGAGCTGGATTTCCTGGGCAGTTTCGTCCACGTGAAGGATGTCGGGGCTGGTGTCTTCCTCGATAGTGAACTTGTTAACGCCGACGACGACCTCCTCTTCGCGCTCGACGCGTTCCTGGTACTCGTAGGAGGCCTCCTGGATCTCCCTGAGGAAGTAGCCGTCGTCGATGCCCTGGAGGATACCGTCGCGAACGGAGCCATCGCCGAGATCGCGGATGTGTTCGATGTAGGCCATCGCTTTCTCCTCGACCTCGTTGGTCAGGGCTTCGACCGCGAAGGAGCCACCGAGCGGGTCGACGATGTCTGCGGCGCCGGACTCCTCGGCGATGATCTGCTGGGTTCGGAGGGCGACGCGAACGGCCTTCTCGCTGGGCAGGGCGAGCGCCTCGTCGAAGCTGTTGGTGTGGAGGCTCTGGGTTCCTCCCAGCACTCCGGCGAGGGCCTGCACGGTAACGCGAGCGACATTGTTTATGGGCTGCTGGGCGGTCAGCGACTGGCCAGCAGTCTGGGTGTGGAACTTCAGTCGCTTCGATTCGGCGCGCTCGGCGTCGTACCACTCGTCCATCACGTGGGCGTAGATTCGCCGTGCAGCGCGGAACTTGGCGATCTCTTCGAAGAAGGAGTTGTGGCAGTTGAAGAAAAACGAGAGACGTGGCGCGAACTCGTCGACCTCGAGGCCCCGGTCCATCGCGTCCTCGACGTAGCCGAAACCGTCCGCGAGGGTGAAGGCGAGTTCCTGGACGGCCGTCGAACCGGCCTCGCGGATGTGATAGCCCGAGACCGAGATGGGGTGGAACTTCGGGGTCTCCTCGGTCGAGAACTCGACGACGTCGGTCACGAGGTCGAGGGCGGGTTCGGGCGGAATGACCCACTCCTTCTGGGCGATGAACTCCTTGAACATGTCGTTCTGGAGAGTGCCCCGAACCTGGTCGCGGGGCACGCCCTGCTGGTCGGCCAGCGCGACGTACATCGCGTAGATGACGGGCGCGGAGGGGTTGATCGTGAAACTCGTCGAGACCTCGCCCACGTCGATGCCGTCGAACAGCACCTCCATGTCCCGCAGCGTGTCTACGGCGACGCCCTCCCTGCCGACCTCGCCGTCGCTCATCGGGTCGTCCGAGTCGAGCCCCATCAGCGTCGGCATGTCGAACGCCGTCGAGAGGCCGGTCTGGCCCTGGTCGATCAGGTAGTGAAAGCGCTCGTTGGTCTCCTCGACGGTCCCGAACCCGGCGAACTGACGCATCGTCCACGTCCGGCCGCGGTACATCGTCGGGTACGGCCCTCGCGTGTAGGGCTCCTCGCCGGGGAAACCCAGATCCTCGAGGTAGTCCAGGTCCGAGACGTCGTCGGGGGTGTACAGTCGGTCGACCTCGAGGTTCGAGACCGTCGCGAACCGGTCCTTGCGCTCTCCGAAGCGGTCCATCACGGGCTCGAGCGTCTCCGATTCCCACTCGGATTCGCCGTCCTGGATCGTCTCGAGATCCTCCTCATCGTACATGAGCGTAAGTATTGCCGGACGGTCCATTAAGGATTCCGGGAATGGTCGATACGCCAGTGCCACTGGCGGAGTTGAGGGATGTGGGAGCGCGATTTGCTCGCACCATCCGATCCGCACACCGTGAAGCAGAACTCGTCGACGAGCCTAGGCTGCATCTGCAAGCAGCATGGTAACGCACGGCCCGCTCGAACCTCTCAGTGAGTGAGCGGCGGCCACAGTCGCCGCTGCATTTAGAGGGTGAGACGTATGCATACACGACAACAATCGATGACCGCAGACGCAGACGGCCGGTGGAACCGTCCGCGAGCGATCGGTCGCGGTCACCGGGACCGGCGACGATCCGCGAGGTGGCACGGTGGCTGACTCGAACTCGAGTTACCACTACGTGTACGGGATCGTCGCCTCGAGCGACGCCAACGTGATCTCGCTCGAGGAAGTCGAAGAGTCCGAGGAGTTCGAGGAGGACGACGATTCGGACCGGGAGACGCTACCCGTGGAGGGGACGGGCGTCGCCGGGGCGACCGAGTTGTACCCGGTATCCCACGGGCGACTCGCCGCACTGGCGTCGCCGATCGACGTGACCGATCCCGAGGAGACCGACGAGGACGCGAAACGCCACGACGCGGTGCTCCGCGCGCTGTTGACCGAGAACGGCGGCCGAACGATCATTCCGATGCGATTCGGCATGGTCTTCGAGAGCGAGCGCGCGCTCAAGAACGTCCTCCGCGGCGGCCGTGGCGCGTTTCGACGAACGCTTCACGACATCGACGACAGGGTCGAACTCGGCCTGAAGGTCGTTCGCGAGCAGGACGCGACCGTCGACGACGAGACGATCGTCGAGCGGGTGAGCGACGAACTCGAGCCACTGGCCACGAGCAGCGTCGATAGCGGGGAGTTCAGCGATCGGCTTGTACTCAACCGCTCCTACCTCGTCGACCGATCGGAGCGCGAGGCGTTCGACACCGCCGTCGGCGAACTCGAGGCCGACCTCGATGACGTGATGATCCGGTACTCGGGGCCGTTCGCGCCGTACAGTTTCGTCGACGTCAAGATCGGGGCCCAGCGATGATGGCGATCATCGTCGACGACCTGCTCGTCCGCCCGTTCGTCGGTCTCGTCAACACGTTGCACACGATGGCGATCGACGAACTGTACGACATCGAAGCCCTCGAGGACGAACGCAAGGAAAACCGGCTCCTCTACGAACTCGGCGAACGGTCAGAAGCCGAGTACGAGGAGCGCAAAGCCGAGATCGAAGACGAACTCGAACTCGCTCGCGAGGTCCACGAGGAACTCACGAGCGGACGCGTGGAGATCCGAACCAATGACTGACGAACCACCAGACCCCCCAGATTCGCCCGACGGTCCGCCCGAGGAACCGTCCGAGGAATCACCCGAGACGCCACCGAACGACGGGAACGACGATTCGGTGTCCGACTCGAGCCAGCCGTCCGACCAGGAGTCGACCGCGGGAGACGACGAAGTCGACGAGGTCGACGAGATGGACGCGAGCGAGGACGAGACGGAGGAGCGATTCGACGAATCCAGCGAATCCGACGAACCCGACGAAACTGGCAGCCAACCGAACGAGCGAGCGAATCGGTCCGACGAACACGGAGACGAGCGTCGTCCGTCATCTCCGTCCCCCCGCCGACACCACTCGGAGTCCGGATTCGAGGCCAGGCCGGGTGGACAGCTCCTGTCGCGGCTCTTTCGACTCCTCGAGTCGGGAGCCGAGAGCGGGACCGGATTCGGCGGCGCGTACGGAAACGCGCCCTTCGGCGACTCGAGCCGACGCGACGACGCTAGCCGTTTCAGGTTCGACACCGACGTCGACCTGACGTTCAGCTCGATCGAACCTGCCGGTGACGACGCCCGTCGAAATCGGCCTCACGGATTGCACGGCGAGCGCTCGCCCGAACGCGCTCGACGCGACGCGGTCCCGTCGATCGACGTCGCGAAGCGACGATACGGGACGGAACTCGAGGTCGTCGCCGACGTCTCGGCGGTCGGGGAAGATCGGGTCCGCGTCGGGTTCGAAGACGGAGACCTCGTCCTGGCCGACGACGACGGCCACGAGCTGTCGCGCGTGAGTCTGCCGTGGCCGGAGACGGAGGCCGACGCGACGGTGAACAACGGCATCCTTACGGTGCGGGTAACCCGGGTGGATTCACCCGACCCCGCGGACGGTGAGATCGATGAGTGAAACGAACGAAACGAGCGAGACGAACAAAACGAGCGAAATAGGTGACGAAATCGACATCGAGGCCGACGACCTCGAGTCGGTCGTCGAAACCGGCAGCGCCGCGCTCACTGCGCTCGAGGACCACCTCGCCGACGTCGACGCGCTCGGCGAACTCGACGACGACGCACTCGAGGACGTGCGGCAGAACCTCGACGCGCTCGAGGACGTGACGACGGCTCTCGCCGAGTTCATCGAGGCGATGGATCTCGAAGACCTGGCCGAGGTCGTCGAACCGAGAGAATTGCTCGAGGCGATCGACGTCGGCGAGATCCCGGATGCGCTGCAGTCGGGGGAAATCGCCGACGCGGTCAACGTGACGGCCTTGCTCGACGCGCTCAACCTGCTCGAGGCGTGGGGCGCGACCGACGTGACCGACGTGCTCAGGGAGGGCGACGACCTCACCGACACCCTCGAGGACGTGAGCGAGGAGGATTCGGCCGTCGGCGCGGCGGCGTCGACGGTAACGGACGACGATGGCGACGATGAGGACGACTTCCTCGAGGACGAACTCGACGTCAGCGCCGAGGAGACCATGGACGCCCTCGACGTCGACGTGCTCGAGGACCCCGAGTACGTGCAGGTCTCGATCCAGCAGGCTGCGATGGAGGCCATCGATGGCGTTCGCTGGACGCTGCTCGAGACCCACGAGCATTTCGAGAAGCTCTACGAGTTCAACCGGGAACGGATGCGCCGCCAGGATCGAGGAACCACGTCCAGGAACCCGACCGCGGCGTCGACCATGCCGGTCGCCCGGGCGGACCTCGGGAGTGACAACCGCTACTCGACGGTTCCCCAGCAGGTCAAGCTGTCGACGGCGCCTGCCCGACGTCGGATCTACGGGAGGCGGTTCGAGATCGAACGGGAACGCCAACGAGGTGAGCGCTGATGGTCGACGCCGTTCAGCCAAGCCGTCAGCAGGCCGACCTCGCGGACGTCGTCGAGATGCTGCTCGACAAGGGGATCGTGATCAACGCCGACATCGCCGTCTCCATCGGCGATACCCAGCTACTCGGCATCCAGCTTCGCGCCGCCATCGCCTCCTTCGAGACGGCCGCGAAGTACGGCCTCGAGTTTCCCGAGGGGACGGACATGCGCCGCGTGGCGGAGGCCGCGGGCGAACCGGAACTCGCGGAGGAGGATCGGCGCCTGATCCCACCCGTCGCACCAGTCCACGGCGTGAATGTGACTGGCGAGGACGACCAGATGGAGCGTTCGGACGCTGACGACTCGAGCGAGGACGAATTGGACGACGATACCGACGGTTCGAGTGGGGCGGACACTGACGACGGTGAGGAGAGCGAAGACGAAGCCAAGGCCGAGGCCGAAGCCGAAACCGACGGAGGCGAGACCACGTGACCACGATCGACGTCGGCGAGGACGGCAACGCGCGCCAGGGACTGATGACCCTCGTCATCACCGTCGTGGAACTCCTCGTCGAAGCGCTCGAGCGGGAGGCGATCCGGCGGATGGAATCTCCCGATCTCACCGACGAAGAAATCGACCGGCTGGGGCGCCAGCTCGCGGCCATCGAGGCCGAACTCGAGCAACTCAAAGCCGACGAGGGAATCGAGGAGGGCGTCGCCGACCTCCGAAACGACCTCGACGGTCTGGTCAGCGACGCGATCAGGCAACTCGAGGGCGATCCGACGAACGTCGAACCGGGCCACGCCGTCCTCGGAGGTGACGACGATGGGGCGTGAACCGAGCGAGGCCACGGCCCAGGAACAGGGCGCGAACCGCGACGACCCGACAGGACGCGACGCCGAACCCGTTCCTGACGCCGACGCGACCCCCGACTTCGCCGAGGGACGGTACGTCTACTGCGTCGTCACGCTCGAGAGCGGCGAGGCCGACCTGGACGTCGAGGGGATCGACGACGAACCCGTGTCGGTCGTTTCGCTCGAGCGCGACGACAGGGACGGAGACAAGGACGGAGGCAGTGACAGGGACGGGGACCGGAACGCGACCCTCGCCGCAGTCGTTCACGCCTGTGACTCGCTGTACGATTCGGCCGACCTCGCGCAGGTCAAACGATGGCTGGTCCGCCACCAGACGGTCATCGATCGGGCGAGCCAGCAGTTTGGCACGCCACTGCCGTTCCAGTTCGACACCATCGTCCGGGGTGACGACGACGCAGTCCGTGGATGGCTCGCCGACCAGCGGGCCCCGCTCGAGGCGGCGCTCGCGGACCTCGCCGGCCACGCGGAGTACCGGATCGAGGTCGTCGAGACCGATCCGCCGGACGAAGAGACGCTGATCGAGCGTGACGACGAACTCGCGTCACTGGCCGAAGAGCAGGAGGAGGCCTCGGAGGGACGGGCGTTCCTCCTCGAGAAGCAGTTCGACCAGCGGATCAGGGACCTCCGGCGCGACCGACGAGCGTCGATTCGGGAGTCCCTGCGACGGTCGCTCGAGTCGTGTGCGCGGGAGGTACAGGTACTCGAGCGCCAGCCGTCGGTGAGTCTCTCTAGCGCTTCCAGCGGTTCCGGCGGGGCAGGGAAACCGACTGACGGAACCCGGCTCTGCCGACTGACCGTCCTCGCCCGGGAGAGCGAGGAGGAGACGATCGGTTCGGTACTCGACGACGTCGCCGAGAAACCGGGGCTCGAGGTCCGGTTCACCGGGCCGTGGCCGCCGTACTCGTTCGCGCCCACGCTCGGGGAGGAGACGGACGCTGCCGCGGGCGGTGGTCGGCCTGGGAGCACGGAAACGAGGACGCGACCCGAGACGGAAACGGAAACGGAAACCCAGACGGGTGATCGCCAGCAATGAAACCCGACCGAGACGACGACGCGCTGGTCGACGTCCTCGACGTGCTCCTGCGCGACGGCGCGGTCGTGCGCGCCGACGTGATCGTCTCCGTCGCGGAGATTCCGCTCGTGGGCATCAAACTGTCCGCCGCGATCGCCGGCATGGAGACGATGACCGACTACGGACTCTTCGAGGACTGGGACACGACGCGACGCGCTAGAGCGGTCGAGCGCCGCCAGTACGGCCATCGGCGTGGAGACGACCAGCGCGAGGTCGACGCCGACGAGGGGCGCGACTACCAGGATCACCCCACGATGCGCCCGCAGGGAGAACCGCGGCGATGGACGCCAGCGCCGGAGGACGAGCGAGAACGTGAACGTCCGCAGCCATCCACCGTCTCCGAGGAGTGATCGCGATAGCGGCCGACGTCGGTCGACGGACGACTCGCGTATTGGATAGCCGTCTCCCGAACTGAATCGAATCGAACTCGAGCGCCGCCCGAGTTCGGAGTTATGCGTCCGCGAACTCGCGCTTGAGCGAGAGGACGGTTCGGGAGAACGAACACACGAGGTCGTCGTCCTGGTTGAACACTTCGACGTCCATCGTGACGACGCCGCGCTCGCCGTCGCTGGTCTCGCGCTTGTCCGTCACCGTCGACTGAACGCGGATCGTGTCCCCGTGAAACACCGGTGTCGGGTGCTCGACGTCGTCGTAGCTCAGGTTCGCAACGATCGTCCCGTCCGTCGTCTCGGGAATCGAGATGCCGACGGCCAGCGCCATCGTGTAGATGCCGTTGACCAGTCGTTCGCCGAACTGGGTCTCCGCGGCGAAGGTCTCGTCGAGGTGCAACGGCTGCTGGTTCATCGTCATATCGCAGAACCGCTGGTTGTCGCCTTCGGAAATCGTCCGCCTGCGCTCGTGTTCGATCGTTTCGCCCACCTCGAACTCCTCGTAGTACAGGCCAGTCATCGTCTCGAGCGTCGACGGGGGCGAGTAAAATGTCACCGATCGGTCCCTGGTCGATACCGTGGCCGCCATCGGGGTGCAAGTATTGCCCTATCCGGGGAGTAATAGCAAGGGTTAAGCGTCGGCCTCGGGAAATCCGAACGAATGCGTCGACGCACCCGTCCGCTCTCGACGGGGCCGTCGACGGGTTGGTCCAGACACCGTCCGCGGCCGGACCGTGTCCGTTCCCAGAGATACCATGGTAACCGCTGAATCCACGTCCGAACCAGAACACGAATCTGAGGCAGAGTCAGCCGTCGAAACCGCTCGTGCGCAACTCGAACGCGCCGCCGCACACCTCGACGTCGACGACGGCATCATCGAGCGACTCCGGCACCCCGACTCGGTCTACCGGGTGGCGATTCCGCTCAAGCGCGACAGCGGAACGACCGAGATCCTCACCGGCTACCGAGCCCACCACGACGATGTCCGCGGCCCCTACAAGGGCGGTATCCGGTACCACCCGGACGTCTCCGAGGAGGAGTGCGTCGCGCTCTCGATGTGGATGACCTGGAAGTGCGGCGTCATGAATCTCCCCTTCGGCGGCGCCAAGGGTGGCATCGTCGTCGATCCAAAGGACCTGAGCGAGACGGAAGAAGAACGACTCACGCGACGCCTGGCGGAAGAGTTGCGCCCCGTCATCGGACCGATGAAGGACATCCCCGCGCCGGACATGGGCACGAACCCGCAGATGATGGCGTGGTTCATGGACGCATACTCGATGCAAGAAGGCGAGACGCAGCCCGGAATCGTCACCGGGAAGCCGCCCGCCGTGGGCGGCAGCGAAGGACGCGAGGAAGCGCCCGGACGGAGCGTCGGAATCATCGCCGAGAAAGCGATCGAACACTACGGCTGGGACATCACGGACACGACCGTCGCCGTCCAGGGCTTCGGGAGCGTCGGTGCCTACGCCGCCCGCTACCTCGACGACCACGGCGCAAGGGTCGTCGCCGTCAGTGACGTCGACGGTGCGATTTACGACCCCAACGGGCTGGACACCAACGACGTCGAGGACCACGACGCCCGTCCGGGGATGGTCTCGGGATACAACGCCCCCGAACAGCTCACCAACGCCGAGTTGCTCGAGCTAGACGTCGACGTCCTGATTCCCGCGGCGATCGGAAACGTGCTCACGGCCGATAACGCCAACGCCGTGCGGGCGGAGATGATCGTCGAGGGTGCCAACGGGCCGACCACCTCGCGAGCGGACTCGGTCTTCGAGCAGCGCGAGATTCCGGTGATTCCAGACATCCTCGCGAACGCCGGGGGCGTCACCGTCTCGTACTTCGAGTGGCTCCAGAATACGAACCGCCGTACCTGGTCGCTCGAACGCGTCCACGACGAACTCGAGACCGAGATGCTTCAGGCCTGGAACGCCGTTCGGAGGGAGTACGAAGCTCGCGACGTCACCTGGCGCGACGCCGCCTACATCGTCGCTCTCCAGCGGGTCGCCGAGGGTCACGACGCTCGCGGTCTCTGGCCCTGACCGGATCCGCAGATTCACGTTCTTTCTCTTCGAAACGGTGGGTATGACACGTCGAAGCGTCCTGTTCACGCCCGGGGATAGACCCGAGATGCTGCGTAAAGCGCCGACCGCCGGCGCCGATGTCCTCGTCTTCGACCTCGAGGACGCCGTCTCACCCGCCCGGATCGCTGAGGCGCGGACGATCGTTCGTGAGGTACTCACCGACCCGGACTTCGATCCCGACTGCGAGGTGTGCGTGCGAGTCAACGCCGCGCCGGATCAGGCGCGAGCGGACCTCGGGGCCGTCCTCGGTGACGGTGGCGGTGACGGTGACGGTGACGACGCGGATAGAAATCCGCGACTCGACACTCTCATGCAGCCGAAAGTCGAGTCGGCGACGGACGTCGACCGGCTGGCGAGCGTACTAGAGACGTACGACGCCTCCGTCCCGATCCTGGCGCTGATCGAAACTGCCGCCGGCGTCCTGAACGCACCTGACGTCGCTGCGGCGTCGGCGACCGACGCCCTCGTCTTCGGCGCCGAGGACCTCTCGGCGGACATCGGCGCGACGCGGACCGACGAGGGCCTCGAGGTGCTCTACGCTCGCGAGCGCGTGGTGATCGCCGCGGCGGCCAACGGCGTCGACGCTATCGACACCGTCTACACCGACTTCGGCGACCAGCGCGGATTGATCGAGGAAACCGAGTTCGCTATTCAGTTGGGCTACGACGGGAAGATGGCGATCCATCCGGCCCAGGTCGGGCCGATCAACGAGGCGTTCACCCCCGAACCCGTGGACGTCGAGTGGGCCGAGGCCGTCCTGGAGGGAAAACGCGAAGCCGACGCAGACGGTCGAGGGGTCTTCGAGGTCGACGGGCAGATGATCGACGCCCCGCTGATCGCCCAGGCCGAGCGAATCCTCGAGCGCGCGGAGGCGGCAGCCGATTCCGCCGGCGGAGAGTGATCCGTCTCGGGCGCACGTGCAGGCGCCGTCCCGTGCTAGGGCACGGGTATCGGTGACAGGCGCCGTCTACTCGCCTAATATTCTCCCTTGTCGACGCGCTTTTACCGGCTTCACCAGAATATGATCGTATGACCGAATCCGTGAATCCATTCGAGAGCCTCCAGTCACAGATCGACGATGCCGCGGCCCACCTCGAGATCGGCGACGACGTACTCGACCGCCTCAAACACCCCGAGCGAGTCCTCGAGACGAACCTCACCGTTGAACTCGACGACGGTTCACTCGAGCGATTCAAGGCGTTCCGGTCGCAGTTCAACGGCGACCGCGGGCCGTACAAGGGCGGCATCCGCTATCACCCCGGCGTCACCCGCGACGAGGTGAAGGCGCTCTCGGGGTGGATGGCCTACAAGTGTGCCGTCGTCAACATCCCCTACGGTGGCGGGAAGGGGGGGATCGTCATCGACCCCGCCGACTACTCAGAGAGCGAACTCGAGCGGATCACGCGCGCGTTCGCGACGGAACTGCGTCCGTTCATCGGCGAGGACCGGGACATTCCAGCGCCCGACGTGAACACCGGCCAGCGCGAGATGAACTGGATCAAGGACACCTACGAGACCCTCGAGAACACGACCGAACCGGGCGTGATCACCGGAAAAGCCCTCGAATCGGGCGGCAGCGAGGGCCGCGTCGAGGCGACGGGGCGTTCGACGATGCTCGCGACCCGCGAGGCCTACGACTACCTCGGTCGGGACATCGAGGGCGCCACCGTGGCGGTACAGGGGTACGGCAACGCCGGCTGGATCGCGGCGAACCTGCTCGAAGAACTCGGAGCGAGCGTCGTCGCCGTCTCGGACTCGAGCGGGGCGATCTACGCCGAAGACGGCTTCGACACGGCGGCCGTCAAGACGTTCAAGAACGAAACCGGAACAGTCGACGGGTACGAGGGCGCCGACGAGGAATTCTCGAACGAGGACCTTCTCACGCTCGACGTCGACGTGCTGATCCCGGCCGCCCTCGAGAACGCGATCGACGAGGACCTCGCCCGCGACGTCGCTGCCGACCTGATCGTCGAAGCCGCGAACGGACCGCTGACGCCGGGCGCCGACGACGTACTGGCCGAGCGCGACGTCCACGTCATTCCCGACATCCTCGCGAACGCAGGCGGCGTCACCGTCTCGTACTTCGAGTGGGTGCAGAACCGCCAGCGGTTCTACTGGTCCGAGGAGCGCGTCAACGACGAACTCGAGACGATGATCGTCGACGCCTTCGACGAGTTGACGAGCGCCTACGAGGCGAACGACCTCGAGAACTTCCGGACGGCGGCCTACGTCGTCGCTATGCAACGGGTCGTCAACGCGTTCGAGGAAGGCGGCACCTTCCCCTGACGTTCGGTTCTGCTAGTCGCTCTCGTCGTCAGCCGATCCCGACTCACCCTCGAGCAACGCGTACAGCTCGACGCCCAGTTGCGCCACCTCGAGGTCCGTCTCGAGTCGCTCGAGGTGGCGTTCGAGGGCGTCGGCGTCGAGTTCGTCGAGAGGCTGCTCGAGGAGTCTCGCCAGCGCGGGATCGAGTCCGACCAGGTTCGAGCCCGGCCGATAGGGGGCACACGACCGACCGGCCTCGACCGCGGCGAGGAGTTCTTGGAGGGTCACGACCGTCCGTCGGAGGGCGCGGATTTCGGTTTCGTCAGCGGGAGACTGGAGGGCCGCCGCGAGGACGGCTTCGGCCTCCGCGACCGTTTCGGGGTCCATCGCGAGCGTTTCGCAGGCGGCCGCTCGCTCGAGGGGCGGACGCGAACCCCGGCTGCGGCGGGTGAGCAGTGAAAGCGCGGCGACGGTCAGCACCTCGCGATCGTACTGACACCCGAGTACCGCTTCGGCGCGGGCGACGACAGCTCGAGCGTCGTCGGCGACGCCGGCACACCCCAGGTCCCGGCTGATGCGTTCGACGGTCGAGTCGTCCGTGGGCACCAATTCGGTATTCCACAGCATATCTGCATCTCGTTTCCACCGTATATTATTGATATCTTTGATAGTATCGTTACCATCGTAACTATCGGTACTTTCTTTACCTTCATCATAATCCAACGCATCCGGATAGCCCGTCTCGACTCGACCGTCGCAATCGATCACCGTGACCGTGACGGCGAGCGAAGGCGAGCACTGACGAATCCGCCACGTTGAAGCCAGTTCCCTTCGAGGGTGGAGCCATGACGAGAGCAGTCTGGGTGAAAGCCGACGGCACCGTCGGCGACTGGGACGCCCGCCGAAGACGAATCACCGCCGCCCTCGAGGCCGGCGCCGACTGGGTACTGGTCGACGAGGGCGACGTCGCCCGCGTGCGCGAACTGGGCGACGTCTCGGTCGCCGCCTTTCGAACCGACGGCGACGTGACGTTGATCGACGACGCCGAGAATCAGGAGCGCGAGGAACGGCCGGACGCCTACGTCACCGGCAAGGACGGCGAGGGCGACGGCACGATCGACCTCCCCAACGACTTCTCGGGATCGGCCGACCTCTCGACGCTGCGTCGAAACGGTGCCGTCGACCAGGCGGCCTACGTTCGCATCCTCGGGACGGACTACGAGTCGTTCGCCGAAGCCGCCGCCGAGACCGCGGAGTACACCATCGTCATCGGCGACGACTGGACGATCATCCCCCTCGAGAACCTGATCGCCCGGATCGGCGACGAGACGAAACTCGTGGCGGGCGTCACGGACGCCGCAGAGGCCAAAACCGCGTTCGAGACCCTCGAGCGCGGCGCCGACGCCGTCCTGCTCGATTCGGACGATCCCGACGAAATCCGTCGAACCGTCGAGGTTCGAGACGAGTCCGAGCGCGAGTCGCTCGACCTCGAGTGGGGCACCGTCGTCGAAATCGAACCCGTCGGCTCGGCCGACCGGGTCTGCGTCGACACCGGAAACCTGTTCGAACACGAAGAGGGGATGCTCGTCGGATCGATGGCCCGCGGTCTCGTGTTCGTCCACGCCGAGACCGCCGAGTCGCCGTACGTCGCCTCCCGTCCGTTCCGAGTCAACGCGGGCGCCGTCCACGCCTACGTCCGGACGCCCGACGGCGGCACGAAGTACCTCTCGGAACTCACCAGCGGCGACGAAGTACAGGTCGTCGACACGAACGGTCACACTCGAGAGGCGATCGTCGGCCGAGTAAAGATCGAGAAGCGTCCGATGTTCCGCGTCGCCCTCGAGACCGGCTCCGGCGACCGGATCGAGACGCTCCTCCAGAACGCCGAGACGATCAAGGTGGCGACCAGGGACGGGCGCCGGGCGGTGACCGACCTCTCGGCCGGCGACGAACTCCTCCTCTACTACGAGGACACGGCACGCCACTTCGGGGAGGCCGTCGAGGAGAGCATCATCGAGAAGTGACGAGCTCCACTCGAGCTACGGCGCCGAATCCGGCTCCACTGGCTCGAGACGCGTCGTACACCAGTGACAGAACTCGAGGTCCGTATCGAGCGGGCGGCCGCAGTGAGGACAGGTCGGCCCCTCGTTGTCGTTGCGGCCGATCGCTCCGAGCCCGCGAAAGAGCGCGTCAGTCGCCGTGAAGAGGGCGATCGACACGAGGACGAACCGATCGACCGCGCTCGTCTCCTCGGTCACGACCGTCCAGGTCCCCTCGAGCGACGACATCGCGGCTAGCTGGTCCGTCGAGAACGAGAGCGCAACGGCCGTGACGAACAGCCCCGAGAAGAAGAGCGCACGCACCCACTCGCGGAGAACGGCGTGGCCGATCCCGGGGAACAGCAGCGAACACGCGGCGGCGACGAGGGCACGAACCAGCGTCATTCGTGTGTGCGTTCGGTGTCGACTCCGTTAACATTCCGGTTTCGCTCGAGGTTTTGACGACCTCGGAGACGAGAGCGCAGGAGCGTGACCGCACAGAATACGAGTGCTGCACCGGCCGATCCGATTACGGAACGGAGTGGTCACGTGCGGTTTCTTCTGATGGCAACTCGCAAGTGACTTCCAGGGTGTCATCGGTCTCGACGACGGTGCCGGCTGATTCGACTACGACGGTTATGGGAACGTCGAAATTCCCGCCACGATCAGGACACGCCACCGTCGCCGTGGCGGCGACCGTCTCGTGCGGTCCGACCGCGATCTCGCCCGGCGGATCGGCCTCGATCTCAGTCGCATTCGTGTGTGCAGACGAGTCGACCTCGATTAGAACCGTTATCGCCTCGGTCTCCCGGTTCGTCACCTCGAGGAGGTCGACAGTTTGCGAGGACCCGGCGGCTATTCTGGGCTCGCGGACACCGACTTCGAACGCATCCTGGGAGACGTCTCCGATTCGAACGTCGATCGGTCGCTCGAGGGCGACTGAGGAGCCAGCCCCGCTCGAAACGACGAGCAACGTGAGACCGAGCGCAATGGCAGTGACGCCTGCGATCCCCAGGCGAGGGTTCACGAAATCACCCCCGCCTCGGACCCGAGACGGTTGCGACGCGTGTACACCGTGTGTACGATCGACGATGCGGCGAACATCGAGACGAGCACCGTCGACAGCACGAGTCCGGGGAGTTCCGCGAACGGATAGACGGATAGCCAGGTGAGCGACGTGATCACCCCCGAGACGACCGAAAGCCCGAGATAACACTGGCTCCAGGGAATATCGTGGCGCGGAACGTACTCGAGGTACATCTGCACCTCGCGCGCGTCGTCGGTGAGTTCGACTTCGCCGCGGTTTTTGTCGTATTCGATCACGCCCGCGTCGTCAAGCTTCGGCAGGTGTGACTGTCGTAATGCCGTGTACACGCGCTTGCGTTTCTTCCACGGCAGTTCGTCTGGCGGCGTCTCGTACTCCCACGCCGAAATGGAGTCGACCAGCGTTCGGAGGGCGACTCGTCGTCCGTCGTGTTGCTTGAGGTAGTGCAGTACCCACCGCCGTCGACGGTTACTCAGAACGGTGAAAATCTCGTCTCGAGAGATACTGTCCCCCTCGTGTACCGTTTCGACTACTGGTAATCGATTTCGCATCCGGAAACCCCCCACGATGTGAACACGATCGCATGTCAATGTACAGTAATTTAATTAATCGGAAACTATCGTTCGGTAACGCGTTCGATACGGGCCGACGAGGAGAGTTACCGATTCAGATCGCTGCGTTCGAGGTGTACTGTCGAGATATCGAACGAAGACGGAGTCCCCCGACCCGACTGGCTCGGCGTACCGCGACTACACGCACCGCCAGCAGGGGTGGAAATCGGCACATAGCAATATCCGGCGACCGAGAGCGGTGTTTACGAACGTACCCCGACCGAGCCTAGCTCGGCTTCAGGGGTGCGCGACGAAACGATGGGAGGATCGAACGCAACGGGATGGGGCAGGGGAGGCCGGGTAGTGCTGGCTCTCGTGGTGTTACTTACGGCGGTGATGGTTGTCGGGCACCTCATCGGGACTCCCGTCGCGTTCGGGTACGTCGAAACCGGGAGTATGGCGCCTGCACTCGAGGCAGGTGACGGGTTCGTCGCCATTCCGTCCGCAATCGCCGGCCCGGTCGAACCCGGCGACGTCGTCGTCTACGAGGCCAGAACGGTCGAGGGCGGTGGGCTCACCACGCACCGCGTGGTCGAGGAGCGCGAACACGGGTACGTCACCAGAGGCGACGCGAACCCGTTCACCGACCAGGACGGCGGCGAGCCACACGTCACGGACGGTCAGGTCGTCGCAAAAGCCTGGCAGGTCAACGGCGACGTGGTCACGATACCCCAGTTGGGCACGACGGTGATGGCACTCGAGAGTGGACTCGAGTCGATCCAGTGGCGACTGGCGACGGTTCTCGGAACGACCGCAGTGGTCGGCACGGAGGGCCTGGCACTCCTCCTGCTCGGCGTTGGCATCGTGAGCATCGGCCTCTCGCTTGGCACTGGAGCGGATCGAACGAATCGAAATCGAACGAGGACGCGCTCGCGCTCCGGGGTGTTCGACGGACGAACGCTCGTGCTCGGACTCGCAGTCGTGCTCTGTCTGGTCACGCTGGGTACGCTGGCCGCGTCCGCCGGAACGACCGAAATCGGCATCGTGAGCGCGGAGTTCGAGTCCGAGCACTCGAACGTGATCCCGATGGGCGAGACCGAAGTGGCCACCTACGAACTACACAACGCAGGCGTATTGCCCGTGGTCACGGTGCTCGAACCAGCAAGTGACGGTATCGCGGTGGACGCCCCACCGGATCGGCTCCACCGCGGGGAATCGGTCGAAGCGACCGTCGCAATCACCGCACCACCGGAGACGGGCTACTACCTGCGGTCGTTCGCGGAGTATCGGTACTTCGCAGTTCTTCCGACCTCGATCGTTCTCGCCCTGCACGCAGTCCATCCGTGGGTGGCGATGGTCGCAGTGACCGGCGTCACCGTCGCGCTGTTCGTGCTCCCGTTCGCGTTGCTCATCGGTACCGGGACGATCAGAACGCGGAGGCGAGCGCGACGGACGACGCGCTCGAGGAGATTCGACTGGTGATCGGGATGATTAGGGATCGACACACGTCTGGAGGGGGAATCGGCCATGAACAGTGATCGACTCGTACTGCGCGCACGCACGATTGCCGACGAGCGATTCATCGTCGTCGTCGTCGCCTTACTCGTGCTGACGCTCCTGGGCGGGTGGCTAACCTACGGTGCGCTTGCCGGATCGAACGATGCCCAGTCGGCTCAGCGAACGGTCGAAGCGTGGTCGACTACGGGCGAGTTCACTCACGGTGCCGTCGTGCAGACGGAAAACGAAGTCTGGGAGGTCGGGACGACGCTCGAGAATCGACCGGTCTACTTCACCGACGTCTCGCCCGAACTAGAAGGGGAGTTCCGCCACCGGTACGACGCTCCCGCGGGCGAGGTGACCGTCAACATCGAACTCGTTCGTGTCGTCCGTGCCGTCGGAGACGAGGGCGAGGTGCACTGGTCGATTTCGGAACCCCTCGAGTCAACGAGTGCCGAAGGGGTCGGCCCCGGCGACGGACAGGCGGCCGCGTACGACCTCAACGTCTCGGCACTCGAGGACGAGCGAGATCGAATCGAAGCGAGCGTCGGACAGTCGCCGGGGACCGTCGAAACCGTGATCGTCGCTCACGTCGCGATGGCGGGAACGATCGACGGCGAGGGCGTCGACCGAACCGAAACGTACGAACTGCGCATCGATTCGAGCGGCGACACCTACGCACTCGCGGGCGTCGGCCCCGACCGGCGAGTCGAGGAGCGGCCCGAACCCGTGCAAGCTTCGAGTTCCGGCGGCCTCCTCGGAGTTCTCGTCCCCCTCGGTATTGGCGTCGGTGCACTCGGTGCGCTCGGAACGATCGTCACGGCCAGATCGCGAGGCGTGCTTGCTCCTGGGCCGGAAGAGCGCGCTCGTCTGGCCGCATCGCACGAACGAGCCCAGTTCGACGACTGGGTCTCAGAGGGATCACTCCCGGAACGCGTCAAAGAGTATCCGCTGATCGATGTGGGTTCGCTCGAGGGTCTGGTGGACGTGGCCATCGACTCCGACCGACGCGTCCTCGAGGATTCGGATGGGTACTACGTCGTCGACGGGCGGGTCCTGTACGGGTACCGGCCGTCGGCATCGACCGGAGAGGGCGATGAGGGCAACGAGCGTGGTGACCGCCACGAACCTGCTCGATAGTCGTCCCGGACGAGTGCGACTGAAGAGCCTACTCTCGACGATCGACCGTTTCGTCCGTAAGTCGCGATTCCCACGACCGTTACGGGTCGAATCTTCCCGTTATCGCACTGCAGGTACCGCGTGTCGGAACGACTGGCGGCGTATACAAAACAGGGGTGGGCCCGTGCTGACGTATTGTCGCGGCGAACCCGACGGCCGCCACGATAGGCCCGACCGGAATCGCCGCGAGCGAGGAGTGACCCATGGAACGACGAAAATTCATGATCGGTGTCGGCAGTACCGCAATCGGACTGAGTACTCTCATCGGAAGCGGCGCGTTCTCGAGCGTCGAGGCCGAGCGAGGGTTTGCCGTCGAGACGGCGAACGACGCGAGCGCGTACCTTGCGCTGTCGTCTGCGAGCGACTACGCGAAAGTAACCGATGGAATGCTGGAACTGGACTTCAGCAGCGACAATCCGACGTCGTCCGGGGGAACCGGCGTCAACAGGAACGCGACGACGATGTTCCTCCACGTGTTTACGATCGAAAATCAGGGAACGAACACCGTCGGAATTCAGATCGACAGGCCGGATCTTCCAGGAGGCGCGACGAACCACGTCCACTTCTTCGTCGGCGAACACGGCGGCGAGACGCTCAGTGCCTACGACAAGGAAGACATGGACAGCGAACTGGATTACGGCAGTCCCAGTAACGACGACCGCGTCCTCGAGCCCGGCGAATCACTGCCCGTCGGGATCTACTTCACCAACAACGGGGAAGAGTGGGACTTCGACGGTACGTTCACCATCAACGCGCTCGACGGAGACACGGCAAACCAGGTCTCCCCGTAGGTGACCAGCCGCTGATCCCCTCACCATGAACCGGCGACGATTCATCGTTGGTCTCGGAAGCGCGGCGATAGCGTCCGGTTCGATCTTGACCCCCGGCGCCTTCTCGAGCATCGAGGCCGACAGACCGTTCGAAGTCGAGGTTGTCCACGACAACGACGCCTACCTCTCCCTTCGCCAGCTCGGTGCGGGCGAGCGGTCCCTCGAGGATGGCACACCCGAACGGGTTCGATTCCGATTCCCGTCGCTCGTCGAACGAGTCGACGATCCCGACCTCGGTCTGGGCCTGAACTCGGAGTACGAGTTCGTCTACGATGCGAACGAAGGCGGAACGAAGGGACTGCTCCGAATCGGAAACCAGGGGACCAACACGGTCGAGGTACACGCGGACCACGAGACGAGTTCCCAACTCGAGATCGAACTCTTCGACGTGACCGATCCGGATCGAACGGCGTTACGAGACGCTCCGGTAACGCTCTCGCCGGGGACAGCCGTCGACGTCGGGGTTCGCATCGAGACGTTCGATGCGTCAGTCGACTCGTACGAGGAGACGCTCACCATCGTCGCTGCAACACCGGACCCCTGATCCGCACTTTCGACGCGCTCGACCGGGTCTCTCACGTTACCGGCTCGAGCGCCGCGACCAGCCGTGAAAGCGTCTCGAGGTCGTACTGTCCCGGCGCGGTCGCCCGTTCGGGGTCGACCGGCGCGTACCCAATGTTCGAACCGTACACCGGCGCCACGGCCCGGGTGTGCCGGCCGACCTCGCCCATCGCCATCGTCGCCACTGAATCCCCGTGCGCCGTCAGTTGTTCGGTCGCCGAGAGCAGCGCCAGCGCATCGGCGTTCGTCTCCGCCGTCACCGCCAGCTTCGCCACGTCGGCGTACTTCCCCGCTTCGGTGAGCGTTCGCACCAGCTCGGATCGCGGCGGCGTGCCCTCGAAATCGTGCGTCGAGGCGACGACGGCGACGCCGCGCTCGCGAGCCACCTCGAGCAGGTCGTCCGCCTCCCCTGCGAGTATCGATTCGAGTTCGACGTCGATCGCTCCCACGGCATCGACGGCGGTGGCCTCGGCGAGCGCCTCGAGTCGCCCCTCGTCGTCGGCTTCGCCACCCTCCCAAGCCGCTCGATTCGTCGCCAGGACCGGCAACTCGCCGTCGTAAGACTCGAGCGCCGCGACCGGTGCGTCAGCGAGGTCCATCCGGAACTCGAGGCAGTCCGCACGACCTCGAGCCGCCGGCTCCTCGCTCAAATCGACCGTCGAGGCGGCGAGCGTGAACGTCTCGAACGCGAGGTTCCTGTTCTCGTCCCCACCTCCGTCTCCGTCCCCGTCCCTGTTCGTGTCCATGTGCGTCGCTCGAGGGCAGCGGTGAAAAAAGACGCGTCGGCGGCGATGCTCGCGCGTCGAGTAATTGAGACGGGAGAAATGAAACCGGAACCGCGATCAGGCCAGACCGAGCGTCTCCTCGGCCTCGAGCAACTCGTGGTAGCGGTTGCGGATCGTGACCTCGGAGATGTCGGCGACGTCGCTGACGGCTGCCTGGGTGGTCTTCTCGTTGGTCAACAGGGCAGCGGCGTACACCGCGGCGGCCGCGAGGCCGACCGGCGACTTGCCGCTGTGGACGCCCTTCTCCTTGGCGTTTCGCAGGAGGCTGCGGGCGCGGTGCTCGGCCTCGTCGGACAGTTCGAGTCCCGAGGCAAAGCGGGGGACGTAGCTCTCGGGGTCGGCTGGCTGGACCTCAAGGCCGAGTTCGCGGACGACGTAGCGGTAGGTGCGCGCGATTTCGTTCTTCTCGACGCGGCTCACGTCGGCGATCTCGTCGAGGCTGCGCGGGACGCCGGCCTGGCGGGCGGCGGCGTAGACACAGGAGGTGGAGACGCCCTCGATGGATCGACCGGGCAGGAGGTCCTCGTTGAGCGCCCGACGGTAGATCACACTGGCGGTCTCGCGAACGTTGTTCGGGAGGCCGAGCGCGCTGGCCATGCGGTCGATTTCGCCGAGGGCCTGCTTGAGGTTGCGCTCCTTGCTGTCGCGGGTGCGGAACCGCTCGTTCCACTTGCGCAGGCGCTGCATCTTCTCTCGCTGGCGACTGCCCAGGGAGTTGCCGTAGGCGTCCTTGTTTCGCCAGTCGATGTTGGTCGAGAGACCCTTGTCGTGCATCGTGTTCGTCGTGGGCGCACCCACGCGGGACTTCTTGTTCTTCTCGGCGGAGTCGAACGCGCGCCACTCGGGCCCGCGATCGACAGAATCTTCCTCGACGACGAGGCCGCAGTCCTCACAGATAGTCTCGCCGTGTTCGTCGTCGACGACCAGCTGGCCGGCACACTCCGGACAGGCGAGGTCGCTGTCTGCAACGTCCTCTGATTCGGTTTCGGTTTCGGTCTCGGTTTCGGTCTCGGTGCGTCGGGCTCTAGCGGATAGTCGGGCGTTTGTCATACGATGATAACTCTCCCCGGCCGAACGAAATCGGAAAAGCTCGGACGGATTCGTTACCTACTGGGTTCAGAGGTGTTATATATAAACATTTCGAAAACATATGCCGAGAGTGCGCAAAACCTGGTTATTCGTCGGGAATGGCATTATCAATCCAAACATTAAAATATGTGCGTGCGCCCCACTCGCACGATTTCCGGACCGGCTTTAGGCGCTGAACGCCACCGTCGAGCCAATGCACGTTGCCGTGGGCAGCACGAACCCCGTCAAAGTCCAGGCTACCGAACACGCCCTCGAGCGGTACGATCCGTCCGTCGTCGGCGTCGCCGTCGACTCCGGCGTGTCCGAACAACCGACCGGCCAGCGCGAGACCGTCACCGGCGCGAAAACGCGAGCGAGGCGCGCCCTCGAGCGATCCGACGCCGACTGGGGCGTCGGCCTGGAGGGCGGCGTCGCCCAAATCGACGGCACCGACGGTCTGTTCCTGATCATGTGGGCAACCGTCACGGACGGCGAACGAGTCGGCCTCGGAAGCGGGCCCAGCCTTCGACTCCCGGCCGTCGTCGCAGAGCGTCTCGAGCGGGGTACCGAACTCGGACCCGTGATGAACGATCTGCTGGGGACGACCGACATCGCCGAAACCGAGGGCGCTGCCGGCGCACTCACTGACGGATTGACTGACCGAACGGCGGCGCTCGCGGCTGCCGTCTCCTGTGCCGCGGGGCCGTTCGTCACGCCGTACTACGAGTAGTCGGATAAGCCACGATTACCCGTCGCTCGCGTAATCTCGAGACGTTCGAGTCGGTTCACCGGCTGACTCGATGGCCGACACCGACACTCCCTTCGCGAACGCGGGTATCGTTCAATTACCGGTGATCGTCACGTAAAAGAACGTATTAACCGGCCGTACCAAGAGCGACCGCCGGGTCGGGGGGTCGCTTGATCGACGGCCCAAAAACCAGGAGACTGCGGCGGGTTAGCCGGGTGTACCAAACCCTCTAAGTCGACACCCGACCTCGAGTGGGGTATGAGCACAGCAGTCGCCGCCGACCTCACGAGCAAACAAACCCGTATCCTGCGATACCTCCGCGAACACGCCACGACCAAGACGTACTTCAAGTCCCGGTTAATCGGCGAGGAACTCGGGATGACCGCGAAGGAAGTCGGTGCGAACATCACGGCGATACAGGACGGCGATTACGACATCGAGATCGAGAAGTGGGGCTACTCCTCGAGTACGACCTGGAAAGTGCTCCTATAACCGGGTTCGATACCGATAGATCGGTTTTCGCGCCACTTCGCCTGTATTTCACCGAACGTATACGGAAGCGACACTGCTCGTTGTATTCGACTCTCTCGACAAGTGGATCGAGATCGGCGATGTCGCTCAGTCTCGAGTCTCGAATCTCGAATCCAGAAGCGAGACTACCCGTCGTAGCTGATTAACGCGTCCGCGTCCCGCGCCAGCGTCACCGCTCGTTCACCGAACGAATCGGCGTAGCGAACGAGCAACAACAGGACGGTTTCGGGCCGCTCGACTGCATATCCGTCTTCCCGAGAGAGCAAACCGGCCTCCTCGAGTTCGCCCGCGTACTTGCTCACCGTCGGTGGGGACACCTCCAGGGCGGCCGCCAGGTCGCTCGCCGTCGCGTCCGGATTCGAGAGGAGTTCGACGAGCATACCCCGGGGGGTTGCTCGCCGGAGATACCCGAGGGCGTTCTTCTCGAAGCCGTCGAACCGGGCGGCGGGGACGAACCGTTTGTAGTCGCCGTCGCTGTACGATTCGACGAGGTCCAGGTCCTCGAGTCGGCGCAGGTGGTGCTGGGTCTCGCCGGTTCCCAGCTGGAGGTCGTCTCTGACCTTCGAGAAGTGGGCACCGGGGGTCGTCGAGAGGTAGCCGACGATTGCGTCTCGGGCGTCGCTCTCGCCAGTATCGGCGGCAGCTGACTCCGAAAACCGCGTGAGCGGCGAAGCCGCGCCGACGGCGGCGAACCGCCGAAGCGTGGCTCGTTTCTTCTCGTCGACCCCATCGGAACCCGTCATATGCTGCGTATCGTTTGAAAAGCGGCGGAGGGTAAAACGCGTTTCGCTCCACCGCGTGTAGAGAAAATCGAGCGGTGTTCGCATCTGGCCGGCGAAGGCCGTCGACCGAGCGTATTATTCGACTCAGTCGTTTTCCGGCGAGGTCGGCTCCTCACTCGAGGAGTCGAAGTCCTTGTCGATTCCGCCGATGCTCTCCTCGGTTTCGGCCTCCGATATCGCCCCGGTGTCCTTCCCTTCCTTGATCGCCTGGGCCTGCTGTTCCATCGCCTCGAGGTCCATCTCGGCTTCCTGGTCGATCTCACCGATGATCTCGGCGATGTCGTCGAGGCCGATGAGTTCGCGCGTCTCCTCGTCGAACTCGAGGCTATCGAGGCTCTCGCCGTCGGCTTTCACGTCGCTGCCGGTGAGGTGCTTGCCGTAGCGCCCGACCATCGAGGACAGTTCCTGGGGCAGGACGAACGTCGTCGAGTCGCTCTGTCCGATCTCCGCGAGCGTCTCCAGACCCTTGTCGATGACGGCGCGTTCGCCCATCGACTCGGCCGAGCGGGCACGAAGGACGGTCGAAATGGAGTCACCCTGGGCCTCGAGGATCTGACTCTGCTTTTCACCCTGTGCGCGGATGATCTGGCTCTGTTTGTCACCTTCGGCCTTCTCGACGGCACTGCGGCGTTCACCCTGGGCCTCGAGGATCATGGCACGGCGTTTCCGCTCGGCGGAAGTCTGTTGCTCCATCGCGCGCTGGACGTCCTTCGAGGGGTTGACCTCGCGAACCTCGACGGACTCGACGCGGATCCCCCACTCGTCGGTGGGTTCGTCGAGTTCCGTCCGGATGCGCGCGTTGATCGCCTGGCGCTTGTTCAGCGTCTCGTCGAGTTCCATGTCACCCAGCACGGCCCGCAGGGTGGTCTGGGCGAGGTTCGAGACGGCAGTCTTGTAGTTGTCGACCTCGAGGAACGCCTTTTTGGCGTCCATCACGCGGATGTAGACGACAGCGTCGGCGGTCACCGGCGAGTTGTCGCGCGTGATCGCCTCCTGGCGGGGGACGTCGAGCGTCTGGGTCCGCATGTCGAACGTGTACGTCTGGGAGACGAACGGCGGAATCACGTTGATGCCGGGCTCGAGCAGTTTTCGGTATTCCCCAAAGACCGTCAGCGCGCGCTTTTCGTACGCGTTGACGATCTCGATGGCACTCAGGAGCGCCGCGAGGACTACGATCAGGAGGAGGGCGCCGATGAAGAGCCCAACCGTTGCCGCTTGTGCGAGTATCAGCTCCGGAACCATACGCGGAACTTATGTCGGTGGGACTAAAAGCGTTCCCTTATTTCGCTAACATTTTCCTCAGCCTGACCCTTCCGTCTCGGAGACGGTATCTCGAGACGAGGAATTTTCGGCGTCCGCCCGCCTAGCTTCCCGGGCCAGTTCTCGGTCGATGCTGTCTGTCTCGAGCGCCTCGAGTGACGCCACGGTCAGGACGTTCCCGCCGCCGGGGTCCAGGACGATGATCTCCTCGCCTTCCTCGATCGTCCCGTCCTGTGACCGCGCGGAGTAGTATGGGGCGAACCCGCCGTCCTCGAGTTTGACCTCGCCGCTCCGGTTCGTGACCGTCTTGGTGACGTAGCCTGTCGACCCCGCGAGTGAATCCGAGTCGCGGGTCTGGGCGGTCCCCTTCCCGCCGTAGAAGTCGAACTCGCGGTAGACGTACGTCGCGATCACGCCGATGACCAGCGTCAATGCGACGAGGATGAACGGGCTAGACAACGGAAGAAGCATCCCGACGAGCCCCGCACCGGCGAGGGCGACGCCGATGACGATGAGGTGTGCGCCCGGTGAGATCGCCTCGAGCACCATCAATCCGAGCCCGGCCGCCAGGAGCACCACGGGGAGATTGTCGACGAGGAATTCGACCATGCGTGAGGGTTAGGTCTCAGTCCGATTAAAGGTTTACCGCGGCTGGCCACTCAGATGGCGAAGATCGAGCCGAGTCTCACCATCACGAGGACCATGGCGATCGCTCCGAGCAAGACGAAGACGGCGCCCTCGAGGGACGGATCACCCGAGCGGACCGGCTGGCTGTTTGGCTCGGGTTCGGAGGCGGACGGATCGCCAGGGGCGACAGAATCGCCGGGATCGACGGCGTCGTCGTCCTCGGTTCGCTGGCGTCGCGAGGCCGGGTCCGAGATGGGAATGCGGCCCCACGCGTCTTCGTCTTCGCTTTCGCCGCTGGCGTCGCCGTCCCTGTCGCCTCCTCGCTCGAGTCCATCGGGCCCGACCTGCGCACGCTCGTCTCGCTCGCTCGATCGGTCCGAGCCGCGATCCGAGTCCCTGTCGTCCATACCCCGTCTTCGACCGCGACAGGCAAAAAGCCGCGGTTCGACACCTCGCTTCGTTCTCGACGTCGAGCCTGTCTAATCCCGCGCCGACCGTCCGCGAACGTCGCCATCGTAGACGACGCCCCGCTCGCCGTCGATCGTCACCGTCCGCCCGTCCTCGAGGTCGGTGACGTCGGCGTCGCTCACCATCGGGACGCCGGTCTCGCGCGCGACGAGCGCCGGATACCCCGTCATGCCCGGTCTGGCGTCGACGATGCCGCCGATCTTCCCGACGTCGCCGGTGAACTCGGCGTCGAAGTCCGCAGAGAGTGCGATGATCGCACCGTCGGGAATCGCCTCGAGGTCGCCGTCGGTGACGCGGGCGATCGGACCCGTCGCACGACCGTCAACGACCACGCGGCCCGTCTCGAGGGCGTCCGCCGCGACGTGGACCTTCATCATGTTCGTCGTGTTCGCGCCCTCGAGTTCGGTCATCATGCCACAGAGGACGACCACGGTGTCGCCGCTCTCGGCGACCCCGGCGTCGAGCGCCGACTGAACCGCCCGCGAGACGACAGCGTCGGCCCCCTGGTCCGAGACGCTGGCGTAGAGCGGCGTCACGCCCCAGGAGAGCGCGAGTTGTCGCCGGACGCGGTGGCTCGGCGTCGAGGCGACCACGGGGACGCCGGGCCGGTACTTCGCCGTCTTCAGTGCCGTGTAGCCGGATTCGGTCGCCGCGACGACGGCGTCGGCGCCGATGTCGCGCGCCAGGTATCGCGCCGAGCGCGCCAGCGCGTCCGTCCGGGCCTCGCCGGCGGTCGGTACGCGCTGCTCGAGCAGTTCGGCGTACTCCCCCGAGCCTTCGACCTGGCGGATGATGCTGTCCATAGCCTCGACGACGGCCGTCGGGTGGTCGCCGACGGCGGTTTCGGCCGAGAGCATGACCGCGTCGGTCCCGTCGAGGACCGCGTTCGCTACGTCGGAGGCCTCCGCTCGCGTCGGTCGGCGGGAGTGGACCATCGAGTCGAGCATCTCCGTCGCCGTGATGACCGGCCGCCCCGCCTCCCTGGCCTTCCGGATGATTCGCTTCTGGATCATCGGGACGTCCTCCATCGGACACTCGACGCCCAGGTCCCCGCGGGCGACCATGATCCCGTATGAGGCCTCGATGATCTCGTCGAGATTCTCGACCGCGCCCGCGCGTTCGATCTTCGAAATGATCGGAATCTCGGCCCCGAAGGACTCGAGGGTCTCGCTGACCTCGTAGACGTCGTCGGCGTCGCGGACGAAACTCGCCGCGACGAAGTCGACTTCCTTCTCGGCTGCTAACTCGAGGTCGCGCCGATCCTTCTCGGTGACGACGTCGAGGTCGAGGGCGACGCCCGGGAGGTTGACTCCCCTTCGCCCGCCGAGTTCGCCGCCGGTCTCGACGCGGGCGAGGACCGCCTCCCCGTCGACCCCGGTGACGGTCGTCTCGATCAACCCATCGTCCAGCAGGATTTGGTCGCCGGGTTCGACGCTGGTGAGCGGCACGGACAGGCCGACTTCCTCGGCGGAGGCGTTCGTCCCTTCGACGAACCGGATCTCGCTCCCGCTCTCGAGGGTCACCGTCTCCCCGCCGGGGAGCGGCGCCGTCCGAATCTCCGGCCCCTTCGTGTCGAGCATCACGGCGACGGGATTCGGGGTCGCCTCGTCGACGCGTCGAACCCGATCGATCAATTCCGCGCGATCCTCGAGCGACCCATGGCTGGCGTTCAACCGGGCGACGGCCATCCCTGCCTCCGAGAGCTCCCGGATAGCCGAGCGACTGTTCGTCGCCGGCCCCAGGGTACAGACGATCTTCGCGTTTCGCATGGCCGTCAGTTAGCCGAGCGCTGTGAAAAAAGGCACGTCCTGGACGGCGATCGAGGGGTAGGTCGCGGTGGCACCTGCCTGCCAAACGGTTTTCTTCCATGGGAAAGTGGTCGGACACATGCCGCTCTACGCATCGTTCGTCGACGTCGGCGACCGCGACGTCCAGAACGCACAGGAACTCGCGTCCATCTGGGGGGAGGTACAGTCGGAGTTCGAGGAACACAACGCCGAGCTCAGGGAGTCCTACGCCGTCCTCGGGAGTCACGACTTTCTGATTATCTTCGAGGCACCGGACCACGAGAAGGCATTTACGTCGGCACTGACCCTCCACCGCCACGGACTGGACTGCGAGACGATGGAGATTCTCGATACCGACGACTTCGCGTCGATCGTCGACGAAATCTGAGTACGCACCCTTATTCGTTCTTCGATCAGCGAAACACGTCGTACCGGAGGAGATAGCGAACCACCCCGAGCAGGTATGCTACCAGCCAGAAGAACACGTAGCCGAAGACGCCCACGCGAAGTCGCCGTCGCCAGGCACCCATGTGCTCGTGGAGGTCGTCGAGGTCGACGTCTTGGTCGGGATTGCCGTAGAGGTCGTGGGTGAGTTTGACCTGTAGAATGCGAACGATACCGGTCAACGCGACGAGTAACATCGCGTACGCCTGTAGCCCGAAGAACGCGTGCACGGCCGCCAGCCCGCTTATCTGCTCGAACACCCGCGGCGCCATCCAGAGGAGGACGGGAATCGTGTTCAGGACTAGGCCGACGGCGATGACCTTCAGATGATAGACGAGGACGTCCCAGGTGACTATCTCCGCGTCGATCATGATCCAGGCGCCGTAGAGATAGAAGGGGAAACTGGCGGTGACCATCACGAGCGCGACGGTGGCCGTCGCCAGCTCAGAGACCATACTGGACGTCGGGAGGGTGAACGAATAAACGAAGCGAAAGCGTACCGGGGCGCGGGCAGGGGTTGACTCGTCGGATTCAGGGCCCTCGAGAGGGAGGTCGATTCCGACCTTCGTGAACGAAACGTGCGTTCATCGGGTGTGAAACGTGCCTCGCGGACCGAAATCGCCATCACGCCACGCCGGCGTTTTCGTCACACTCGGCGTACCCGTGGAACGCCTTCGAAGCTTCGAACACGGGATGGTCCCACCGTCTGACGTGCTTGCTCCGCTCGTCGTACTCGAGGAGACCGACGTCGGCTAATTTCGGGAGCCCGGCGTGGTGCAGGTAGATCTCGGCATCTCGCGACGATTCCGCCGCACAGTCGAACTGGCCGTCGACGATGTAGTCGGCGAGTTCGTCGAGCGAGGCGACGTCGTCCGTGCAGCGGTGGAGATACTCTACCACTCCGCGGGTGTACCCGTTCGAGAGTATCGACTGGAGTTTGTCTACCGTCTCGGGGTCGAACTCGTCCTCGAGGGTTGGTCTCGACATGGCCTGGCTAGCCGTATTTGATCCATCGAGAAAGGAGTCATTATTGTTGAGACAACCCTCTTAAGACGGGGGTCAGTCGAAGTCGGCGGCAGTCGAGAGTAACATCTCACTGAGCACCTGCTTCGTACCTCGACGAACGCGATTGGAGACGGCCTGCTGGGAGATGCCGAGTTCGTCGGCGAGCTCGTCCAGGCTCGCCTCGCTCGGCGTGTCGAAGTAACCGCGACGGAGTCCGAGGACGAGGGCTTCGCGTTGCTCGTCCGAGAGGCCGAACTGGTGGACGCTCTCCGTTCGCTCGGTGACCGTGTAGGTTCGGTTGATGTGGATAGAAATGCCGCTGTCGGTGGTGTAGTTGTGAAACTGCGAGAGTTTGTCGTGGTCCGGAAATCGAACGTGGAACTCCCAGCTGCCGTTGCTGAAAGCCTGTAACACCGTCCCCTGCGCGTCCGTGATCCCCCGAATCAGGTCGGTGTGATCCTCGTGCCACGTGACGCGGTACAGAACCGCGTTCTCGACGCGGTCGATGGCGATGATGTCGTCGACGAAGCGGTGCGAGACGACCTTCTCCTCGAACGAGGCGTAGTCCTCGCCGGACACCCACAGAAATGGCATCGCGGAGGTTCCCGTGGGTACGATCCGCTCGAGTTCGATGCGCATCGACGGCGGCCCGGACAGCACCTGCCCGAGGGTGAACTGGTCGTTCTCGACGGTAAACTCCAGCGTGACACTCATTGCTAGCCGACGGTACGACGGCCACGTACGTATTGGTGTTGCCTGATTCCGCTCTCCGTTTACCGGCCAGAGGGGCCTCGGCGCCACAGGCGGTGCTCGTCAGCGCACGTCGCGGCGCTTATGCGGCTACGGGTCTCATCGTCGAACGATGACCGACGCTTCGGACGAACCGCCCGCCGACCGAACGACCGAGCCGTCGGCCGACACTTCGGCGACGGAAGACGACGACCAGTCCGTCGAGGACCTCCGCCGGCAGGTCGAGGCGAAGTACAACTTCGAGGACTTCGGGGAGGCGGACATGGCCGAAATGACCCCGGAGGAGTGGGACGTCGCCTTCGACCCGGACACCTGGATCACCGGCGACGAACTCCTCGAGCGCGTCGAACGGGAACTCAAATCCCGAATCGCCTACCGGGAGGTGTTCGCGATGCTCGAGTACGCCGTCGTCGACGGCCGACGAAGTCTCGTGGCCTATTCCGACACCGACTACGCGATTATCTTCCCGAACGGGACCGTCGAAGGTCGCGGAACGGTCGTTCGCGACGTCAAACCCACGGTCGCCCTGTGCTCGATGGAGAACTACGACGTCGAGGAACCGCCTGCAGACTGGCACCTCCCCGAACCCGCCGACCTCGAGGGCGAACACAGCGAACTCGGCAACTGGATGCTCCAGTTGCTGGCGGCTGCCCAGCTCGTCATCGGAGTCGTCGCGATCGGAGCCTGGTTGGTGCAGGGACTCCAGTCCCAGCTCGTCCTCGGTATCGTGGGCATCGTGCTCGTCGTCATCTCGCTCGTGCTGTTCTTGATGGTGGCGAACGCCCGACTCTCGGATCGATTCCGGACCGAAGCGTACGAGTCGCGCCTGCGGACGATCGGCTCCGGGGACCGGCCCTCGTTTCTCCCCATCGACGACGAGGCCTTCGAGCGCGACGCACCACCCCGAAACCGGTCGCCGCTCGAGGAGTAAACCCACGATACCGCGGGACACGGTCAGCGGCTGCATCGGTGGGTTTAAGCGAACACGTTCCTGAGTCCACACTGTATGAAGAGGCGGGAGTTTATGGTAGCGGCCAGCGGCGTGTCCGGGGGTGCCGTAGCCGCCACTGCTGCGACACCCGTCGTAGCCCAGGAAGAAGAGGACGGTAACGACACCGAAACAGGTGACGGTGGCGACGGAAACGACACCGAAGCCGGCGGAAATGGCGAAGGCGGCGAAGAAGGCGGCAACGAGTCGGCCGACGGCGGTGGCGGAGGTGGCGGAGGCGGCGGCACCGAAACCGTCGAAGTCGACGACAACGAGTTCGTTCCCGCAGATCTAACCGTTCAACCCGGCACGACGGTCGTCTGGGAGTGGGTTGGCGACGCGGATCACAACGTCGCCCCGAGCGAGATTCCAGAAGACGCTGACTGGGAGGGACACCCCGATCTCCAGTCGGATGGGACGTACGAACACACATTCGAGGTCGAAGGGACGTACGACTACATCTGTGAGCCTCACGTGAGCGTTGGCATGACTGGCTCCATCGAAGTGACCCAGGACGCGGGCGGCGAAGGCGCAGCGGCCGCCGACGTCGACATCCACGACCTCGGCGTCCCGATTCAGAAGCACTTCGTCGGCGTCGCGTCGTTCTTCGCGATTTTCATCGCCCTCGTCTTCACGTTCTACCTGCTGAAGTACGGTGAATCGGCTCACACCAGCAGCCCAGGGAGGAAGTAACCATGTCATCGTCAGGAAGCACCTACGGCGACATTCACCGCTACGAACCCCCGCGTGAGAGCACCGCTGCGGCGATCGCGATCGTCCTGTTGACGTTCGTCCAGATCATCTTCGTCTCGCTGTTCGTGTACGGTCTCTCGGCGAACTGGGCGATCGCTGGACTCGACGCCGGCGTCGGGAACACGTTCCTCGGCTTCTTGCTGTCGGCGATCTTCCTCAACCTCGGGTTCATCCTCCTGCTGTACCGCAAGGAGTTCCTGCCCGACGTGATGATCGTCAAGAAGCGCCGTCGCAAGTGGGAAGACCTCTACGTCCGGGAATCGGACGTCGAAGGACAGACGCTGGCCGACGATACCGGTGCATGGGACACGATCAAACGCGCAATCTACCCCTACTACAAACGATAACCAATGGCTAACGACGACAAATATCCAGTCGAATCCGATCGTCGCCGCTTCGTCAAGGGCGTCGTCGGTGGCTCCGTGCTCGCCGGCGTGCTGACGACCGGCGCAGTCGCCGTCTCGAGCGCGACCGCTCCCTCGAGCGGCGGCGGCGGGTTCGTCAACTACTTCGGTGCAGAACGGCTCGCTGGCCCGGCTCCCCGCGGCCTGCCGCAGATCCCCATCGAGATCGACGAGGAGGGACAACTGCTCGGGGTGTGGCCCGAACCGGAAACGCAAACGCTCCCCGACGGGTCCGAATTTACCGAAGCGAGCATGGAACTCGGCGGTGTCGAGTACACGACCGAGTGGTACCAGTACTGTGGCCTCCAGACCTTCGGCGGACTCGTCCCCGATGCAGACGGCGAGGATGCGGTCCTTCGCTACGACGCCGGTTCTTACGAGTGGATGTCGGACGTCGAGAACGGCGACCCGATGCTCACCGAGGACTTCGAGGACTACGACGAGTGGACCAACGACATCGGCGAACCGGGCCAGGGCAAACCCGCGACGGGAACCTGGCGGTCACAGAACGTGCCCCCGGAACAGACCGTTCCCGTGCTGGTGATCAAGACGGATCAACTCGACGTCGACAGCATGGACGACCGCACCCGTGAGTGGGTCGAAGCGTCCTGTCCCGAGGACGAAGACGGCGGCCGTTACCTCGGCTACGTCAACAAGTGTACGCACTTTTGCTGTGCACCGGGGTACCGGTCCCTCGACGACGCGGCCGCCTTCGGCGCCGCGAACGAGATCTTCTGTAACTGCCACAACTCGGTCTACGACCCGTTCAGCATCAACGAACAGGAGTTCGTGGCTCTCCCGCGGTCGGGTGATGAAGAATGAGCCTAGAGCGCAAAGACGAACACGACCACGGCGCGTGGCTCGCCGAGAAGGACCTCTCGCTCATCGAGAAATCCTACCTGACGATGCTGATCTGGCTCGACCGACGGCTCCGGCTCGTCGACTACCTCGAGTTGCTGGAGGACATGTACTACAAGATCAACCTTCAGATGCCAAAGAGCCACACCGAACAGTACAACCTCGACAACAAGTTCTGGTACTGGTATCCGCTCTACGCACTGGGTTCGTTTTCGCTGCTCGCGTACATCGTCGCCGCGATAAGCGGCGCGCTGCTGGGCTTTTACTACTCCCCGTCGACGGCCGGCGAAACGCCGGTTGCGTACCAGACCGTCGAGGCAATCATGGCGGATCTCAACTTCGGGTTCATGCTCCGGAGCATCCACCGCTGGGCCGCCCAGGTGATGGTCGCCGCGGTCTTCTTGCACATGCTTCGCGTCTACTTCACGGGCGCGTACAAGGAACCCCGGGAGGTCAACTGGCTGCTCGGCGTCGTACTTCTGGCGCTGACCGTCCTCTTCGGGTACACTGGCTACCTCCTGCCCTGGAACCAGCTCGCGTTCTGGGCGGGACAGATCGGCGTCGAGATGGCGATTTCGGTCCCCATCGTTGGCGAGTGGGCCGCGAACCTGCTGTTCGGCGGTCTCAGCCTCGGGCAACCGACGCTCCAACGGATGTACATCCTGCATGTGTTCGTCTTGCCGTTCGTCGTCACGGCGCTGATCGCACTCCACATTGGCATCGTCTGGATGCAGGGCATCGCCGAACCACACTGATCCACCATGACTGATACAGACACCGACGCAAACAACGACGTCCGAACCGACGGAAGCGGCACCGGAATCGTCGCCCCCGACGACGAGGTGCCGACCTGGAGCGAACGCAAAGAGCGAACGACCGGGCTCTCCCGGCTCACTTACGAGTACTTCGAGCGGGCCCGCCGGGAGGACCAGGACCTCCGTCAGGAGTCGAGTTACGTCGAGCGCGACGTGCTCGGCTTCCCTGCCTGGCCCCACGAGACGATCCGAAACCTCGCACTCGCGAGTTTCTTCGTCGGTATGTTGCTGTTCCTCGCGGCGCTGTTGCCGCCGACGATCGAGGACCCGGCAAATCCATCCGAGACGCCCTCGGTCATCCTTCCCGACTGGTACCTCTACTGGTCGTTCGGTCTGCTGCACCTCGAGTCGCTGAACCCCGAACTGGCGCTCGCCGGAGGCGAGAAGATCATGTCCGACCAGCTTTACGGCGTGCTGGCGAACGGCGTCGTCTTCGGGGCGATCGCGATCCTCCCGTTCCTGAACAAGGGTAACGCACGGCGACCCGTCGAGGAGCCGTTCTGGGCGTCGATCGGTGTGGGTGGCGTCATCTTCGCGTTCACGCTATCGCTCCTGCCGATCGAGGCCATGTTCCCCTGGGACGTCCACATCACGTTCGACATGGCGTTCTTCCTGCCCGTTATCGGCGCGATCATCACCTACGCGGTGTTGAAGACGATGCGGGAGGGGTATATGTACAACCTCAACAAACGGTACTATCGATTACGACCGCCGCGGTAGGTTGTTGCGTGCGCTGGTTTTCCTGTTCGCTGTTTCGTTGACCGCTGTTTCGCCGTGGTCCTATCCAATCGCTGCGTTACCCATTCAATCGAGCCGCTCGACTCGACACGCACCGCCGAGTGAAGTCACAGTACTCATTTTCCGTCGCCGCGTAGCCAGCCTATGAGCGGCTCAGAATCGGGGTCGGACCCGCCGACGGAGGAGGCGCGGACTGGGAAGCACGAAGGTGGCCCCGATGACGGGAGTAACGGCGAGAACAGGAGCGAAAACGATGCCGAAGAGGGACCTCGAGTCGGCGCCTCGGGACAGCGCGAGGTCGTCGTTCCCATGCGATTGTACAAGACGATCACCGTCTTCTCAACGCTTCTCGCGGTGGTCGGGATTCTCGGCGGGTTCATCGTGCTCGACGTCGCGACCGATCGAGCGCAAGCGGCGGCTTCGGACGTGAGCATCGGATTGGCGTTACTTGGTGTAGCGCTGATCGCGTGCGGTGCCGGAGCCTACGCGTTCTCGACCCGATTTCGAACGGCGGGAATGGGAAACGCTAAAGACGACGCCGACGAAGGATCACACAATGGCTGACGAATTCGTCAAGGGCTTCGTAATCCTGTCACTCGGGTTACTGGTGTGGATGACGTTCGCGGGCTGGTACAATACGCCATCGTTCTACGACACCCAGCTCGTCGGACCGAACCCCGAAGACCCCGGCACGTACACGACGCTGGCACTGGTCGTCAAGGAAGCGGCATTCTACTTCGGTATCCTGGGCGCAATCACGTTCTGGGCGCTCATTCCGGCCGGCCGGCGCGTACGAACCCACTACGCCGAGAACAACTGAACCATCTCTCGTCGCGTCTTTTTCCGGCTCCCGCTCGGTTTCCTGTTCATCTGTTCATCGAGCGTCTGCGTTCTCGAGGACGGCTACCGTCGGTTACGCTGGTACTCGTCGTGGCTCAGGTCGGTGGTCAAAAGTAGTGGCTCGAGCTAGTGGTTCGGAGTCGCTGGCTCGAATCAGTGGCTCGAGACGGATCGGCTCGAGCGGTCACGTTCGCCATCCGTCACTGTTCGCCCCGCCTCGGTAACCAGGATCGGAGATTGAACCCGAACTCGTTGGCGAGCTGGATGTCCTTGTCCGTGAACGCATCAGTGACGACGAGGGTCGCCACGTAGACGAAGAGAACTACGAGCGGGAGCGTGGCGACGATGAGGAGGTGCGAATCGACGAGGAGGACGATCGGAAGCCCGGCGAGGGCGGCCGGGATCCCCGCGAACACGACGGTGCCGAAATCTCGAGTAAAGGGGTGGATGCCATCAACGACGTGGAGTTCGCCCAGGGTCAGGAGGCCGACGACCACGAGCGCGGACGCCGACCCGACGGCCGCCCCATTGATACCGAAGATCGGGACGAGGAGGAACGAGACGACGAGGTTGGTGCCGAATAGTGCGAGGGTGTTGGCGAAGACGATTCGGGAGTACCCCATCCCCTGCAAGAGGGTGCCGTCGGGACCGCCGAAGGTGACGTTGAACAGGAAGGCCATCGCGAGAAGGGCGACGACGGCGCTGGCTTCGCCGTACTGGGGCGTGTACATCACGGAGAGAAATGCCTCCGCGCCGAGGGAGATGATGATCGCGAACGGGAGGGTGATGCCAGCGATCCAGCGAGCGGCGACGCGAAAGCGCTCCTGGACGAGAGCGGTGTCGTCTCGCGTTTCGGCGATGAGGGGTTTGAACACGGGCGAGAGGGAGTTGAAGATGATCATCAACCCGGAGCCGAGCATGTAGCCGACGCGGTAGATGCCGACCTCGCCCGAGTCGAGGAAGTAGCCGAGCACGAAGTAATCGACGTGGCCCATCAGGACGAAGACGACGCTCGTCATTGCCAGCGGCACCGAGTAGCGGATCATCGGCCCCGGCGCGACGGGTTCGAACGTCGCCGACATGATCTCCCAGGCGCGGTAGGTAAAGAGGAGGGCGCCGACCACGATGCACACGAAGAGCCCGACAACGTAGCCGCCCACGAGCCCGAGTAACCCGAAGCCGGCCAGGAGGAGTGCCGCGGTGACGACGAACCGAACCACCGGGCGCACGATGTCGCGCATCACGACCCGGTACTGGAGCTTCTTGATGCTGTAGAAGGATTTGAGCAGAACGTTGTACATCGCGAGCATCGGAATCGTCACTGCCAGCAACAGGAGTGCGACCTCGAGCGAGGGCTCTCGGAAGAAGACCCCGAACCGCTCGGCCGTCATCGCGAGGGCGAGCGCGACCAGCGACGACGTGACCAGGACGGTCGCCGTCACCTGCACGATGACGCCCTTGGCCTTCCCGGGTTCGTCCGCCTCGAGGTACTGCGGGACGAAGTAATCGATGGCCAGCGGCAATCCGAGGTTCGCGAACACCTGCATGAAGAGGATGACCGACGTCGCGAGTACCCACAGGCCGTAGACAGAGGGGCTGACGAACCGCGTCATCAGCATCACGATGGCGAACGCGAGGACGCCGTTGAGTACGTTCCCGACGAACGTGATACTCCCCTGTTTTGCCAGCGTGGAAACCCCTGAATCGTGTTCGGTCATGTCCTCGAGAGTCGTGTATTGAGTCGACTGCTGGGTTGGCGGTTCGGCTCGAGTCGGTACCTGGAGTAGATATCGACTCGCTTAGACGCTCGTCGCTGGTTCGAGTTCGTAGCTGGCGACCTCTCTGGCCGCCTCGCCGAAGTGGGGAAACTCCACTTCGAACGGCCAGTCGGTTCCCTCCGTCGTGTCGTCGATTAGTTCGATGACGGTGTCGAGTTCCTCGCCGTCATCGTCGAAGAACGTTGCCCGAATCTCGACGTAAGTCGGTTCACGTTCCCCCTCGTTGCGGACGAGCCCCCAGACGGAAACGCGCTCGTCGTCGGTCCAGGGGTTCTCCCGAAGGAGGTCGGACCAGACGACCACCAGGTCTGTCGGCTGGAGGATGTCCTCGCCGTTGTCCGTCAGGAGGTCGAGACACCCCGAAAGGGACAGCGAGGCGAAGGCGGTCGACGCGAGGAGCGCGCGGCGTTTCATACGCGAGTCAGCTACCAGTTCGACGGGTCGACTCTTCAGCCTTCGGGAACGGCCACGTCGAGTGAACGACGCCGACCACGCGGCCATCGAACGTCTCGAGGCGAACAAACGGCTCCTCGGCAACCGGTTCGTAACAGAGCTGATTCGATACGTTTTACTACCTGGTCGTACCACTTGTGAATATGAGCGAGTTCGAACCGTTCAGTGACGTTGGCGAAGCAGACGTAACCCGAGCGATTGGACAGGAGTGGACCGAGGAGTTCATGGACTTCTCCGACTCGGACGTCATCATCGTCGGCGGCGGCCCCTCCGGGCTGACCGCCGCGAAGGAACTCGCCGAGCGCGGCGTAAAGACGATGGTCGTCGAGAAGAACAACTACCTCGGCGGCGGTTTCTGGCTCGGTGGCTTCCTGATGAACAAAGTCACTGTTCGCTCTCCCGCCCAGCGGGTGCTCGAGGAACTGGACGTCGAGTACAAGCCGGCGGCCGACACCGAGGGGCTGTACGTCGCCAACGGGCCCCACGCCTGCTCCGCGCTGATCAAGGCCGCCTGCGACGCGGGGGCGAAGATGCAGAACATGACGGAGTTCACGGACATCGTCATCCGCGAGGACCACCGTGTCGCCGGCATTGTGATGAACTGGACGCCGGTCCACGCCCTGCCCCGGGAGATTACCTGCGTCGACCCCATCGCCGTCGAGGCGGACCTGGTGATCGACGCGACGGGTCACGACGCGATGGCGATCACCAAACTGGACGAGCGCGGCGTCCTCGACGCGCCCGGCATTCGGGACGCTCGCGAGCGCGGCACGGTGATGGATCAGACCGATGGCGACACCTACGGCGCCCCCGGTCACGACTCACCCGGTCACGACTCGATGTGGGTGGGCAAGAGCGAGGACGCCGTCGTCGAACACACCGGCCTCGTCCACGACGGACTCATCGCGACGGGCATGGCGACCGCGACCGCTTACGGCCTGCCGCGCATGGGTCCGACGTTCGGCGCCATGCTCGTCTCCGGCAAGCGCGCCGCCCAGGTCGCCCTCGATGAACTCGAGGTGGACGCCGAACCGGTGGAGTTGACGAGCCGAGTCCCCGCGGACGACTGAAACGGTTGGTCACCGCCCCGTTCCAGAGCCGGTGATCGACGCCGAAAGCTACAGCATTTAGGCCCCGCTCGAGAAACGGTCGATATGACCGTCATCGTCACCGGCGCGACCGGCGGCGCCGGTAGCTGGATCGTCGAGGACCTCGCTCGAGACGGCCACGACGTCGTCGGCGTCGACCTCGAGCGTCCGCCTCGGGCCCGCGAGAACGTCACGTTCCTCGAGGCCAATCTCAGGGAGCAGGGCCAGACGTGGGAACTTCTTCAGACGTACGAGCCCGACGCTGTGGTCCACTTCGCGGCGATTCCGCGAAACGAGATCAAACCAGGAGCCGAGACCTTCCTGACGAACGTCGAGAGCACCTACCACGTCTTCGAGGCCGCGGGTCAAATCGGCGCGGACGTCGTCTGGGCCTCGAGCGAGAGCATCTACGGGTCGGTCTTCGCGGACGAACCGTGGCTCCCCGAGTACTTTCCGATCGACGAGGACCACCCGCTACGACCGGAGGATCCCTACGCCACGTCGAAACTCGTCGGCGAGGACCTCGCCGCGGCGACCGCCCGCAAACACGGCATCTCGGTGACCTCGATCCGGCCCTCCTGGATCACGTACCCGGGGAGCCAGCGGACGGCCCGGGGCCGGGAGACGTTCGACCCGGAGACGGCGGACCCGAACGGCAACTTCTGGTCGTACGTCGACGTTCGCGACGTCGTCTCGATCGTTCGAGCGGTGCTCGAGGCGGACCCCGAGGCCGGACTCGACGGACACGACCGTGGGAACCACGAGGTGTACCTCGCAGCGGCCGAGAACAACTTCCTCGACCGTCCGACCGCCGAGGTGATCGAGACGGTCTTCGGCGACCTGCCCGACTCCTGTGCCCTCGAGGGAGACCAGTCGGCGTTTAGCACCGAGAAGGCGAGGCGGGAACTCGACTGGCGGCCCGAACACACGTGGGAAGACGCCGAACTCGAGCAGGTGCCGGGACCGCTGTTTCTGGAGTGAGCGACGCGATCAGGTTCGTATTTCGGCCCGCTCGAGGATCGACCACAACGGTTACACCCGATGGTACCACTACATTGTACCATGGTCGAGCACGTCGCCATCTATCGCGCACCGACCACCGCCGTCGACGCCGACGCCGTCACCGCATGGCTCGAGTCGCGACTCGAAGCGTCGGTAACGGTACGAGAACGGTTTCTGGACGACGTTGACGCCGACGAACTGGCGGAGCGGTTCGCGGCTGCCCGAATTCGAGGGCCGCGCGAGCGAGAGACGGGGAACACGATGCTCGGAACCGTTCGCTACGAGAAGCGAGCACTCGAGCACCCCGAGCGGGAAGGCGGCGTGCTCTACGACGGCGCCCAGATCGCTCGCGCGCTCAACCGGGAACTGCCGGCCGACGAGCGAGGGCTCGAGTGGGCTCACGTCGTCCTCCTCGATCGGGCACTCGCGACGTGGGGCGACCACGACGGGCGCTGGCACAAACGGGTGACGGTTCCCGGCCAGCCGGCGCTCGTCTCGGTTCCCGGACTGTACGAGGCGCCGGCCAAACCCGAATCGTACTACCAGGAACAACAGCGTCGAGCGCTCGTTTCGGGCGACGTGCCCCTGAGAGAGATTCTCGAGCGCGACGTCGCGGACGACTTCCTCCTCGAGGACGACCCCCGGACGACCGACGCGATGTGCGGGTACGTGCTTCAAGCCGTCCACTATCTCGAGACCGGCGAGCCGTTCTGTGCGGAGCCGACCTGTCGGCTGTACAACGCCCACACCCACGAGGGCGTCGTTCGGGCGCAGCTAGTGGAGCCGGCGTTTTGCGCCGACCACGCCGTGGTCTACGCGAACGTGGACGCTGAGGCGGATGCGGTCGATGGTGCGGCTTCGGGTGCGGATGCTGAAGAAGTTGCGAGCGACGACGCGGATGCAGTTGCGAATACTGAGGCAGACCTGACCGACGGCGCGGCTGCGGATACAGTCGCCCGCTCGAACGATCACTCGTCGTCGAGCGCGAGCGACGATTCCGGACGGTAATCGCTGCCGACCGGCGACGCGGGTGCCACCGGTACCGACTCGTCGAGTTCGATCGCTCGCTCGACGATGCGCTGCGTCTCGAGGTCCACATCCGCTCGAACGACGCGTCCGTCCTCGGCGTCGTAGTCGACCAGCCCCACCTCGTCGAGTTTCGGCAAGTGGGTATGTACCAGCGAAACGGTGATCACCGAGTCTCGCACGACGCCGCCGTCGGTCCCTGCTCGCTCCCAGCCGACGACCTCGCCGCAGAGTTCCTCGAGACTCACCGCCGGACGGGCCAGCAGCAGCGACAGCACGTACCGGCGCCGGGCGTCCGCAAGCGCCTCGAAGAGTGGCTCCACCGACGGGGTTCGCACGGTTGACATAACTACTATCGGCACCCTCTCCCCCTCAATAATTCCGCCAAAAATATTTGGGCGGCTACTCGAGGAGCCGAAACCTGACCCGTTCCTCCCCGCTTCCGGCAGTTTCGCGGCCAGTGATCTCGAGCGTGCCGAGGTCCGCGGTCGACTGGACGTGCGTGCCGGCGCACGCCACCCGGTCGAGTGGGCCGTTCTCGTCCCCGATCTCGACGATTCGGATCTCCGTGATACTGGCGGGCAGGAGATCGATGCGCGTGCGTTCGAGGTCCAGGTCGGCTTCGGCGACGTCGCGCTCGAGTTCGTACCAGCGAACGGGAAGGTCGTCGTCGATCAGGTCGTTAATGGCCGCCTCGATCGCCGCGAGGTCGTCATCCTGGAAGCGCTCGTACGCGCAGTCGAGGCGGGCCCGGTCGGCGTAGAGCTGGTTGCCCGTCGTCGGCGCGTCGTAGGCCTCGAGCAGGTACGCCGAGAGGAGGTGCTGGGCAGTGTGATAGCGCATGTGCGCGAATCGTCGATCCCAGTCGAGTTCGCCAGTCACGGTCGTTCCGGGCTCGAGGACGTCCGCGATCGGCCCGTCAGTCGAATCCGTACCCGCCTCGAGATCCAGGGCGTGGTACACCGTATCGCGTTTCTGAACGTCAACGACGGGCCACTCGAGCGTCGCTCCGTTGGAATTGACGCGGAGGGTCCCCGTGTCCGCCGGCTGACCTCCACCTTCGGGGTAGAAGTGCGTTCGATCGAGGACGACGCGGCCATCCTCGAAGATCCGTTCAACGGTGGCGTCGAACGTTCGGACGCTCGAGTCCTCGAGATACAACAGGTCGGTCATAGGCGAGCCCAGGGGCTCGAGGGAGATATATGCTGGCGAGTGTCGTCGATCGTGACAAAACCCAACGTCTGTCCATCGCCCCGAACCAAAGGCTAAAGAGTGAATCACGCTAATGTTCGTGTAATGACTATCGTTCGTATATTGCGGAGGGATCTATCGTGGGTGTCGAGATAACCGAGACCACGGTCACCGACACCGAGTTCGAGGCCATGAAACAGTTCGTCTTCGAGTACCTCGCCGCCAGCGTGGAGAAGGAAGATGAGGGCGGCCGGATGCGGTGGTACCCCTGGCACTCCGCCGAGTACCGTCACAACCACATCCTCAACGTCGTCGACCTGGCAACCGAGATCGCCGAGAAGGAGGGCGCCGACGTCGACGTCACGCGCGTGGCCGCGCTGTTTCACGACGTCGCGAAACTCGAGACCGACCAGGAGCTCCACGCCGAGGCCGGCGCTCGCGTCGCCCGCGAGTACCTCGAGGCCCAGGGCGAGTACCCGGAGTCGTTCATCGCCCAGGTCACTCGCGCCATCGAGTACCACTCCTACCAGGGGGACGTGACCGACCTCTCGATGGAGAGTCAGTGTGTCATCGAGGCCGACCTGCTCGACAAGATCGGTGCCAACGGAACGGCGCTGATGCTGTTGCGGATGGGGTACGAGGCGCGGACGCACATGGACGCCGACGAGATGGTCGATCGGGTCCTCGAGCGCGGCCTCGACGCCGCCTCGCGCGTTCGGAGCGACACCGCCGACGGAATCGCCCACCGCCGACTCAAACGGGTGAAGTGGTTCCGCGAGTGGCTCGAGGACGAGATTGCGGCGCTGGGCGAGTAGCCGATAGTTGGCCCCTGCTCTCGGCCTCGGTCTGTGATCGATATCGCCCGTCGCCAGCCGTGCGTCCCGTCACCGGCGTGCGAACGGTAGCGATTTGGGGATTCGGGCCAGATTCCCGACTATGACTGCAGTTTCTCGAGATCGGGTTCCCCACCTGACGGCCCTGCTCTCGGTCGTTTCCCTGGCGCTCGTGTTCGGCGCCGCTGGCGGCGTGATTCCACAGACGGCCGTTCCGCGGCCGCCCGCGTGGCTCCTCGAGGCGATTCCCACGGTGAACGTTCTCGTGAGCCTGACCGCCATCGTGACGATCACGACGGGGTGGCGGGCGATCAGGCGCGGGAACGTCGACCGCCACCGCCTGTTGATGATGGCCTCGGCCGTGCTGTTCGCGACCTTTCTCGTCCTGTACCTGTACCGGCTGGTGGTCCTCGGCGGCTCCCAGCCGTTTCCGGGCCCGGACGCGATCCGACTGTACGTCTACCTGCCCGTCCTGGCGATCCACATCCTGCTGGCGATCGTTTGCATTCCTCTGCTGTACTACGTCCTCCTGCTCGCCGCAAGTCATAGCGTGCCGGAGCTTCGACGGACCGCTCACGCACGTGTCGGGCGAATCGCCGCGGCGCTCTGGCTCGTCTCGTTCAGCCTCGGCGTCGTCGTCTACGTGTTGTTGCACGTGATCTACTGACCGGCGCCCGACGAACGCGCACACCAGCTTCACTCGAGACCGACACCCGACACAACAGCTCGATTCGAGTACAGCCGCCCGCTCAGTCGTCCGCGTCGACGGTCGCTTGCCCAATCTGCGGGCGGGTCACGTCGCGGTCTGTCGCCTCGCCGTCGATGTCGTAGGGGTACTCGCCGGTGACACAGCCCAGACAGAGGTCGTCCCGGTCGGTCTCGAGCACCTCGGCGACGGCGTCTGGCGAGAGGTACGCGAGGCTGTCGGCACCGATCTCGTCGCCGATTTCCGGAATCGTCTTGTCCGAGGCGATGAGTTCCTCGCGGGTCGCCATGTTGATCCCCATGTAACAGGGGGCGACGATCGGTGGCGCGCCGATACGCATGTGGACCTCTTCAGCCCCCGAGTTCTTGAGGAGTTCGACGAGCTGGTTCGAGGTCGTCCCGCGGACGATCGAGTCGTCGATGAGGGTGACGGTCTTGCCCTCGACCGTCGAGGTGATCGGGTTGAGCTTGAGTCGCACGGCGCGCTCGCGCTCGTCCTGGGTCGGCATGATGAACGTCCGGCCGACGTAGCGGTTCTTCATCAGACCCTCCGCGAATTCGACGCCGTCGTCGTCCTCCTCCCGGGGCTCTCCCTGGGCAGTCGTCTCGTCGGCGGCGTCGGCGTACCCCGAGGCGAACGCGCGCCCGGAGTCGGGGACCGGCATGACGACGTCGGTCTCGACGCCGCTTTCCTCCCAGAGTTTGCGCCCGAGTCTGCGTCGGGCCTCGTAGACCAGCGTGCCGTCGATCTGGGAGTCCGGACGGGCGAAGTAGACGTGTTCGAAGAAGCAGTGAGCGGTCGCCTCGGCCTCGACCAGCTGGTAGGAGTCGAACCCGGAGCCGTCCTCCTCGAGGACGACGAGTTCTCCGGGTCGAACGTCGCGGACGAACTCGCCGCCGAGGGTGTCGATCGCTGCCGACTCGGAGGCGAGCACGTAGCCGTCCTCGAGCTCGCCGAGACAGAGCGGCCGGTTCCCCTGGGGGTCCCGGACGCCCATCACGGTCTCGTCGTGCATGATCGTCAGCGAGTACGAGCCGTGAATCCGCTGCATCGTCCGCTTGACCGCCCGGATCAGGTCCTCCTCGAGCAGGTTGCGCGCGAGGTCGTGGGCGATCACTTCGGTGTCGCCGTCGGAGGTGAAGGCGTGACCGAGCGCGGCGAGGTCGTCTCGAATCTCGTCGGCGTTGACGAGGTTGCCGTTGTGGCTGAGTCCGAGCGAGCCGGACTTGAACGAGACCGAGAACGGCTGGGCGCAGGAGGTATCGATGCTCCCGGCGGTGGGGTAGCGGACGTGACCGATGCCCGCCGACCCGGTCAGGGACTCGAGGTCGTCCTCGTCGAAGGCGTCGCCGACGAGTCCCAGTTCGACGTGGCTGTGTTGCTGGAAGCCGTCGTGGGTGACGATGCCGGCGGACTCCTGGCCGCGGTGCTGGAGCGCGTAGAGTCCGTAGTAGAGCGGCCGCGCGACGTCGCGGTCCGCGAGTGCGACGCCGACGACGCCGCACTTCTCGGTCATCCCTGTTCGCCGGGGTGTCTCGCCCCGCCCATCAGTCATGGCTGAACCTACCGGGCCAGGGCGATAAAAATCCCCCGTGTTCGTGCTCGCATCCGCGTTCTCGATCGATAGAATATGCGCGTTCGTGCATAGATGCGCGTTGTCACCGAGTTTCTGAGCAGCGCCGAGTTTCGAGAACCGGCTACACCCCGAGCATCGCGCGCGCCGTCTCACTCGCCCAGACGTCTGCCCGGTAGATGACGGCCGCGGCGATCAGCAGTTCGCCGGCCGTGACGAGGACCGTCACCAGGTCCGCCTGCCGGCTCGTGACGGCGACGCCGACGGGGAGACCGAACTCCCGCTTCCAGACCGGATAGAACAGGGCGATGCCGCGCTTGCTCCCGGCGACGTCGAGCACGTAGTGAGTCAGGATGCCGAGCCAGACCCACTCGAGGTTGCCGAAATAGAACGGGAAGGCGGCGAACCCCACCAGGATGGGTAGGTTGTGCAGCGTCTTGCGGTGGCGGCCGAACGCCGTGTCCACGTCCGGGAACAGTGCCCCGAGCGTGACGGGCACGCCCACCTCGAGCACAGTCGCGAAGGTCATCTCGTCCCCGGTCGGCTCGAGGAGGTACGCCAGCCCGATGCCCAGGAGGGCGGCGTTGAGCACGTGTCCTTTCTTGTTCATCGACTCGGTCTGTGTAGCCGAGGGAGAAAAACCTGTCTTCGTGACGGTCAGCGGGGTTAGAACCGACCTCGCGTTCGGGCGATCGCAAGCCGTCTCGCCACGAGTGACGCCAAGTAGACTTGCCCCCGTTCGCTCAGGTGTTTCCGTACCCTTCGCTCGAGGGATCGTCCCCATCGCCGGGCGGTTCGCCTTTACTATAGAATCTATACTATATCAGTATCGATAGTATAGTTATATCACGAAGTCGATTCGGAGTCGGATTCGGGCCCGGACTCGAGCACCGCCTGCAACCGCTCGAGAGCGGTTCGAACCGTCTGCATGCGAACGTCGTGTCGGTCGCCGTCGAACTGGTGGCGCGTCGCCGTCGCGAACGAGGTTTCGGTCCCCCAGGGGCCAGCGTAGGCGACCCCGATGAAGACCGTCCCGACCGGTGTCTCCGCGGTTCCGCCGCTCGGACCGGCGACGCCCGTGATCGAGAGTCCCCACGTGGCGTCCGTAACGTCGCGAACCCCCCGTGCCATCTCGAGGGCCACGGGTTCGGAGACGGCGCCGTGTTCGTCCAGCGACTCCCGGGAGACGCCGAGGTGGCGGCGCTTCGCGTCGTAGGCGTAGACGACGTGCCCGCTGTCGAAGTAGTCGCTCGAACCGGGAACCGCCGTGATCGCGCCCCCGAGGAGGCCCCCCGTGCAGGACTCGGCGACGGCGAGGGTGTCACCGCGCTCGCGGAGCCGTTCGCCCACCCCGGAAACGAGGTCGAGCGGTGGGTCGAACTGCACCGCTCCAGACGCCGAACCGGTTCGGGTAGCGGGATCCGTCGGCGACGATTCGGCAGGTCGGTCCGAATCGACGTTGGCGTTGCTCATGTCTTACCAGATGGGAGCCACTGCCGTGAATAGTGGGGTTGACGAGTCGAGACGAGGGCGGGAGGCGCTCGAGCCCGAGCCAGACTGCGACTCGACGGTTAGTGGCGTTTCAAGCCTGAACTGATGGGTGAAACCGATAGCATTCGTCCGGTTTCACGCATCAGTCGATGCCTGCAAGGGTCCTATACCGTGTCGCGGTCCGTGTACGTCCATCGGTTCTCGATTACGCCCTCGGGGCTCAGTTCGTGGAAGTCCGCGAAGCCGAATGAAACGGTCTCGCCGTCCTGAACGCCCGAGAACCGTCCGCGGACGGCCACCCGATTGCCGCCGCTGTCGTCGTCTCCAGCATCCCCAGGGTCGTCTCCAGTATCGCTGGCGTCCACGATCACCGCGTCGAGGCGGTGCTCGCCGTCCTCGAGGGGGCGGTCGCGCTCGTAGAAGGTTCGAAGTTCCTCGCGGCCCTCGATCGGATCCTGTCCGGGGCGTTCGTAGGTAATCGTCTCCGAGAAGAGTTCGAGCAGTCCCTCGACGTCGTCGGCGTCGACGCGGTCGTAGTAGCGCCGCACGAGCGCCTCGGGGTCGATGCCGTTGGGCGTGTCATCCAGCGGAGGCATGGCACATCACACGCACTCGAGGGCAATGGTTCTATGGCATCGGCCCCCGGTCGGAACCGCGTGACGAAAGAATCACCATCTCCGACGGCGCACGAGCGCACATGGAGTACGAAACGCCCCTCTTCTTTCACGTCATGGGCTACGCCGCCGAGGCCGACCGGGACGTCGTCGACATGGTCAGCGGTAACCCCGACTGGGAACCGCCGCAGGCCCTCCGGGACGGCCTCCACGAGTACGCCGACCTCGAGAGCGAGTATTTTCAGTACCCGCCCAGCGAAGGGCTTCGAAGCCTCCGCGAGGAGATCGCGACCCGCCGGGGCGTCGACCTCGAGCAGGTCGTCGTCACGAATGGGGCCGGCGAGGCGAACTACCTGGCGATGGCCCGGGCGCTGGAGCGCGACGCAGGATCCGAGGTGATCCTGACCGATCCCGTCTACTCGTACTACCCGGGCAAGACGACGATGCTCGGTGGCGAACCCCGCTACGTCGAGGCGGCCGAAGATGGCCAACTCGAGCCGGAGGCGGTCCGCGAGGTGGCAAACGAGGAGACAGCCGCCATCGTCGTCAACACCCCGAACAACCCCACCGGCGCGGTCTACCCCGAGTCCACGGTTCGCGAACTCGTCGCCATCGCCGAGGAGAACGACGCGATCCTCGTCGCCGACGAGGTGTACGATCACTACGACCTCTCCGGGACGTTCTCGAGCGCGCTCGAGGTCGACTCCGACCACCGGATCGTCACCAACGCGTTCTCGAAGTCACTGGCGATCACGGGCTTTCGCGTCGGCTACGCCATCTTCCCGCCCCATCTCGTCGAGGACGCCAAAAGTCGCCACATGCTGGTGAACGTCGCCGGAAGCGCTCCGGCCCAGTACGCCGTCCTCCAGGCGCTCCGGGAGACCGGCCCGGAGTACTACGAGGCCAATCGCGAACTGCTCCGCGAGCGTGTCGACACATTCACCGCGGCGCTCGAGGCGGCCGGCGCCGAGTACACCCGTCCCGACGGTGCGTTCTACGTCCTGGCCAGATTCGAGGGGTATCCGGGCACGCTCGGGAACGTCGAGCGCCTGATCGACGAGGCCGGCGTCGCCGGGATGCCCGGCGAGGCCTTCGGCACCGCCCGCGAGGACTGGCTCCGATTCGCGCTCGTGACGCCGCGACTCGAGGAGGCCGCCGATCGGTTGGCCGAGTACTTCGGCTGATCGCTGCTCCGTATTCGCTGCTCGCAACTCGCTAATCGCTACTCAACTCGAGCACTCGCAACCGACGGGTACTCGTGGCTCCGACCGATAGCCTCGAGCATGAGCGGACTCGATGTCGATCCCGTCGACGAGACCGACGCGGCCGAAGACGAGGACAACACGATCGAAGTGACGCCGACGGAATCGGTCGACGACGGGGCCGACGAGGATGTGGACGCGAGCGCGGACACAGGCCGACGGACAATCGACGTCGAGCCATCCGACGAACCTGTCGACGGCCCCGCGTACGTCCTCTACGGTGGGAAAGGCGGCGTTGGCAAGACGACCATGGCCGCCGCGACGGCCCTCGACAGCGCGAAACGCGGAACCGCGACGCTCGTCGTCTCGACCGACCCGGCCCACTCCCTCTCCGATACCTTCGAGACCGAGATTGGAACCAGACCCGAGCGCCTCCGCGAGGATATCCCGCTGTTCGCCGCCGAGATCGACCCCGACGCCGCCCTCGAGGAGGGCCAGGCCGCGTTCATGGCCGAGGGCGGCCCCGACGCGCTGGGCGGCCTCGGCCAGTTCATGGGCGAGGACACGCCGATGGACATGCTCTTCGGGGGAACGATGCCGGGCGCCGACGAGGCCGCCGCGATGCAGACCCTCCTCGAGTACCTCGACGACGACCGGTTCGACCGCGTAGTGGTCGACACCGCCCCGACGGGCCATACCCTCCGATTGCTCCAGTTGCCGGAGATCATGGACACGATGATGGGCCGGATCATCAGCTTCCGCCAGCGCGTCGGGAGCATGGTCGACGGGATCAAGGGAATGTTCGGCGGCGCTGGCGAAGCAGGGGAAAACGACCTCCAGGACCTCGAGATCCTCCGGGAGCGCATCGAACGCCTTCGTGCCGTGTTGCAGGACCCCGAGCGAACCGACTTCCGGATCGTCATGGTCCCCGAAGAGATGAGCGTCCTCGAGTCGAAGCGCCTGCGCGCCCAGTTGAACGAGTTCGACATTCCGGTCGGCACCGTCGTCGTCAATCGCGTGATGGAGCCGCTGGCTGAAGTCACCGACGACGTCGAGGGCGAGTTTCTGCAGCCAGATCTCGACTCCTGTGCGTTCTGCCAGCGCCGCTGGGACGTCCAGCAGAACGCGCTGATGGAGGCCCAGGACCTCTTTCGCGCGACCGACGTGCGGCGAGTGCCGCTGTTCGCCGAGGAGGTCAAGGGCGAGTCGATGCTCGAGGTCGTGGCGGCCTGTTTGCGGTGAGCTCAGGTAACTCCCAGGAGAACCAGTCCGAATCCGACGAGCGTAATCACCACGCCCGACCCCTTCATCACGCGAATCCGGTCGTCCCTCGAGACGCCGGCCGAGGCCGCGGCGCCAAGCCCGCGTTCGGCCTGTGCGTCGACCATCCGTGGCGCCATCCGAATCCCGGCGACGCCGCTGATCACCAGCGCCGCGCCGATGACGGCGAGGACGTTCATCGATGGTCGGCCTCCGTTCGGGGTGCTTCTCCGGTTGCTACGGATCTCGAGGAGCGAGGGTTTCGTCGAGTGAACATACGTGTCTCGACGGGGCATCTCGAGGGGCAAATGCGTCCCGATATCGAGTACCGTTCGTCGAACGCACGGTCGTCGCGGTGAGTGGACAGACAGCCGAGTGACGAATCGGACGGCCGAGCGGAGGCGCCGACTCGAGCGAAAGCGCCGACTCGAGCGAGTGCGAACGATGGACGGGCGAGCGGAAAAAGCGGGACCCCTAAATACGCGGAGACGAACCCTCCTCTAGAGACACGTGTCATCGCCGCCGTTCCCTCGTCCGATCGAGACGCGCTCGCGATTCGCCGGATTGCTGGCAGCGACCGCCGTCGGCGTCTACCTCCTGGTGATCGTCGGCGCGACCACGTCGCTGACGGACGCCGTCACCGCGTGCACGTCCTGGCCGGTGTGTGCCCCGCCTACCGACCCGCTGAGCCAGACCGAACTTGCGATCGCGTGGGGCCACCGCGTCGCCGCCGTTCTCGTCGGCCTCCTGCTGATCGGCACGACCCTCGTGGCCGCGATCGGCGACGCCACCCGGCGCGTCCGCTACACCCTGTACGCCGCCGTCGCCCTGTACCCGGTCCAGGTCGCCGTCGGCGCGCTCACGGCGACGATGGGATCACAGGCGCTGATCCCCGGATTACACCTCACCATCGGCGTCGCCATCTTCGCGTTCGTCGTCCTCGCACTCGCGTGGGAGCTCGAGGTCACCACCGGCTCGAGCGACGACCGGATGGAGCCGCCGGAACCGATCGACACCGGCGACGCCCCGCCCCGACAGCTTCCCGACGGCGGGCTCGCCAGAGCCCGTCTCACCGCCTATGCCTACTTCAAGATGATGAAGCCGCGGCTCATGTGGCTGCTGTGCCTGGTCGCCGCCGCCGGCATGGCGCTGGCCGCTGGCCCGGACCTCGAGGCCTCGACCATCGTCGCGACCCTCGGCGGCGGCGTCCTTGCCATCGGCGCCTCGGGGACGTTCAACCACGTCCTCGAGCGCGACGTCGACCAGCGAATGTCCCGGACAGCCGACCGCCCGCTGGCGACCGACCTGATTCCGGTCCGGAACGCCCTGCTGTTCGGGTTGTTCCTGACGGCCGCTTCGATGACGGTCTTCCTGTCGATCAACGCGCTGGCGGCCGCCCTCGGCCTCGTGGCCATCCTCTTTTACAGCGTCGTCTACACGCTCTTGCTCAAGCCGAACACCGTCCAGAACACGGTCATCGGCGGATTCGCTGGGGCACTCCCGGCGCTGATCGGCTGGGCCGCCGTCACCAACGAGATCGGCGTCCCCGCCCTGGCGCTGGCGGGCCTGATCTTCCTCTGGACGCCCGCACACTTCTACAATCTCGCGCTGGCCTACCGAGACGACTACGCCCGCGGCGGCTTCCCGATGATGCCCGTCGTCCGGGGCGAAACCGTCACGCGAAAGCACATCCTCTACTACATCGGGGCGACGCTCGTCGGCGCGGTCGCGCTCGTCTGGCTCACGGACCTCGGTGCGCTCTACTCTGTCACGGTCGTGTGCTTCGGCGGCCTCTTCCTCTGGTTCGCCGTCGACCTCCACTTCGAGCAGACCGAACGGGCCGCGTTCCGCGCGTTCCACGCCTCGAACGCGTTCCTCGGGGCCGTCCTCGTGGCGATTCTGGTCGACGCGCTCGTCGCCGTTGGCGCGTGATCCCAGGGACAGTAACCCGCCGTTATCGATCCCGACGCGCCCCAGTCGACTGTCTACGCCGAGCCTTCCGTTTTCGTGGTACCTCGAGTCGCCGATAATCCTGGATTAGTCGTCCAGACCGCCGATCGCCGACTCGTGTGGTAGTTGTAGCCGGCAGAGCGTAGCCTCGAGGCCGCGAACTAGCAGCTCGAACGGTCGACCGCCTTTTTTGGCGCCCTGGTTGGAGCCGACTCGAGGACAATCATGAGCGACTCATCACGCGGTTCGACGGATCCGAGAGCCGACGACCGATCGACACGAACAGCGACGCGAGGGGACACGAGCGGCCAGAAGTGGCTCAGCGGGTTCGTCTCGCTGATAGGCCTCTGGATCGCGGTCTCACCGTTCGTCTACGGGACGTCCGAGACGGCCATCTGGAACAACGTGCTCGTGGGCGCGTCGATCTTCCTGCTCGCCGGCTACAACTACTACCGGATCCAGACGGCTCACCCCTCGAGTACGCCCGCCATGGCACTCGTGACGATCCTGGGACTGTGGATGCTGCTCTCGCCGTTCGTGCTCGCGTACGGCACCGATACCGGCGGCGCCTACTGGAGCACCATCGTCTCGGGTGCCCTGACGGCGCTGCTCGCCGGCTACGTCGCCTACGCCGGGAGCCGTACGCCGACCGCAGCCGGAGTGGACGTGGCCGAAGGTTCCCGGTGACGGCGTCCATCAGCGGAGACGGCCGAGGGTGCTCGCTGACAGTGTCTGCCTAGCGAGACGGTCGAGGCGTCTCGAGGGTGTGACCGATCGCACCGAGCGCGACCCGACACCGCCCTCGGACCCAAATCTACCTGACTTCCGGCAGCACCGTCTCCGCGTAGAACTCGATCGCGCGCTCTTCCTCGTCGCCGATCTGGTGGACGTAGACGTGGTCGAATCCGGCCTCCACCGCCTCCTCGAGCGAGTCGACGTGTGCGTCGGGGTCGGGATCGGTCACTGTCGATCCCTCCGCGATGTCCTCCTTCTCGACCATCTGGGTGGCCTGCTCGAAGTGGGCCGGACTCGGAAGCGCCTGGCTCAACTCGCCCGGGAGCGCGCCGTTCGGCCACATTTCATACACCGTGTCGACCGCCTCCTCCTCGCTGTCGGCGTAACAGACGTCGAGCTGGGTGTAGGTCGGTCCGTCTCCGCCGGCGTCCTCGTAGGCCTCGATGACCTCCTCCTGCGGGCCGACGGTCCAGAGGCCATCACCTTCCGCGGCGGCCATCCTAGCAGTTTTCGGACCGAACGCCGAGACCACCACGTCGGGGTCCTCGTCGGGCACGGTGTAGAGCCTCGCGTCCTCGACCGTGAAGTGCTCCCCGTGGAAGCTGATCGGCTCGCCCGTCCAGAGCTCGCGCATGACGTGGATGGCCTCGTCGAGCATCTCGAGGCGAACCGAGTGCTCGGGCCAGCGCTCGCCGACGACGTGCTCGTTCAGGTTCTCGCCGGTTCCGACCCCGAAGGTGAACCGGCCGTCGGCCAGCTCCTGGACCGTCGCGACGGCCTGGGCGACGTTGACCGGGTGGATGCGGACGATGGGACAGGTGACGCCGACGCCAATTTCGATCTCCTCGGTTTCACGGGCGATCGCGCCGAGCGTGCTCCAGACGAACGGGGACTCGCCCTGGGCGCTAATCCAGGGGTGGAAGTGATCCGAGATGGAGACGAAGTCGAAGCCGGCCTCCTCGGCGGCGACCGCGAGATCGACGAGTCGGTCGGGGCCCTGTTCCTCGCTCGAGAGCGTGTACCCGAACTGGGTCATGTCCATTCGTTTCACGGGCCACGGGAGTAGTCGCTACACTTGCATACGCCACTCGCCGGCGGTGGTCGTCTCGAGGCCCACCAGGTGGCGACAATGTCGGAACCAACTCACGTGAGCGTCCCACTGTGGGCCGTGAAAACTGAGGACGCCGTGGAACGTGAAAAACTGGAGAACGTCGCTCGAGGTCAGGCTACCCCTACCCCGAGACGCCGCCGAAGGAGAGTCCACTCTCGATGTAGCGCTGGGCGAACATGTAGACGAACACGATGGGCGAGGCGTACACCAGTGCGAACGCCGAGAACCGTCCCCACGGCACCGTGTAGGTGTCGACCAGGCTGAACAGCCCGACTGGGAGCGTGTAGTTCTCGGGGCGTAACACCAGCTGGGCGACGATAAACTCCATCCACCCGGTGAGGAAGATGAAGATGAAGATCGTCGCCAGCCCCGGCTTGGCCAGCGGCAGGACAATCTCCCAGGCGACGCGGAACGGGGAGGCCCCGTCCATGATCGCCGCCTCCTCGTAGGAGACCGGGATCGAGTCCATGTACGTCTTCAACAGCCAGGTGTTGAACGGTACGGCCATCGCCGCGTAGTAGACCGCCAACACGAGTTTGTTGTTGGTGAGCCCGGTGCTCGAGAAGATCGTGTACAGGGCGATCAGCGCCGCGATGCCGAGGCCACCGCCGATCTGGGTGAACAGAATGTAGCCGTAGAGCAGTTTCATCCGGCCGGCGAACTCCCGGCGGGAGAACGCGTAGGCGGCCGGGACGATGAGCGACATGGCGATCACGACAGTGGCGACGCCGATGTACAGGCTGTTCCAGAAGTACCTGGGGAAGTCAGACGTCGTGTCGACGTAGTTGCTCGCGTCGAGGAAGACGATGCGCGGCCACTCGAGGTAGTACACGACGTCGGTGAAGGGAACGGCGATCCGGACGATTGCACCGGGAATGTACAGGTCGCCGACGACCCAGACGAACGCCTCCGGACTGAATTCCTTGGGGATTAAGCCCGCGCTGTCGGTGGAGTAAAGCGTGGCCCCGTCTCCTTGCAGAGCGATCATGAGCACCCAGTAGATGGGGATCAACAGCACGAACACGAAGACGAGCGTTGCGAGCGTCGAGAGGGCGGGAATCAACACGTCCCGCGGCGAGATCGTTCCCCGCTTGACCCCCTCGATCGTGTACTCTACGTCGGCCCTGAATTCGGCTGGTTTGTCGATTGCCGTGCGTACGTCGCGTGCGAGTTTTCGGCGAATGCTTTCGAGCATCGTCATGGTTAGTTCACCCCCTCCGCCAGTTGTCCCTTCCAGACCGCGGCGAGCATGAAGATGCCGATGAAGACGACGGCGGTCATCATGATCGCGGCCCCGGCCCCGTAGGCGTCGAACGTGAACGCTTCACGGTAGCCGTACAGGATGATGAGTTCGTTCGCTCGACCCGGTCCGCCCCGGTTGAACACGTAGGGAATCAGGAACTGGGTGAACGACGCCGCAGCGGTCAAGATTGCCGCGAACATTACGGGTCGTTTGATCGACGGCACGGTTACGTTCAGGAACCGGTGAACAAAGCCGGCGCCGTCGACTTTCGCGGCGTCGATCAGGTCGTCCGGGACGGCCTGGAGCGCGCTCACGGTGATGATGACCATGAAGGGGTACGCCAGCCACATCTCGGTCAGCAGGTAGGTCCCGAACGCGAGCCATCGGTCATTGAACCACGATTTCGGTGCCATGCCGAAGACGGCAATCGCCTGGTTCGCCAGGCCGAACCGAGCCGAGCTGAACACCCCCCTCCAGATGGTGATCGTGAATATCGGCGGCAGGGCCCACGGGATGATGATGATCGACCGGAGATACCGCTTCCCGCGGACACGGTCGCTCGTCACGAGCATCGCGAGGAAGATGCCGAAGGCCACCTTGAGCGTGACGCTTATCGCGACGAACAGCCACGTGATTCCGAGCGAGTTCCAGAAGGCGGGGTCGGACAGAACCGACACGTAATTTTCCAGACCGACGAAGTTCTCCACCCCACGCAGGCCGAAGAAGCCGGTTATTCCGCCGGGGCCGTCCTGGAAGACAGTCGCCGGTTCGGCGTCCGTAAAGGACAGGTAGATCGTAAAAAGGAGCGGGAAGAACATGAAAAGCGAGAAGAAAAACAGGCCCGGCAAGACCAGGAACAACGCGCTGTTGTCACTGATCCATTCCCGCATTGACTCCGGTACTACCGCACGGTACCCGTCCCGTGAGCGCGCTCCGACTGAAGAAAGGCTCATTGGTGGTCAGACGTTCAGTTCCAGGCGTCCTGAATTTGACTCTCGGCGTCGGCCATCGCGTCCTCGACGGACTTGTTGCCGTTGAGAGCCTCGAACCACTCGGTCTCGAGTGGCTCCCAGACGGCCTGGAAGTCGGCGGCGGTCGGCATCGGGTTGCCCTGGTTTACGGCCGCAGAGAAGCCCTGCAGGTTGTCGGACAGTGCATCCGATTCCTCGCCGTCGTCCGCGAAGGCGTTGTGGACCGGGATGAACCCGTGTTTGTCCGCCTGTTCGGCGATCAGGCTCGTGTTGGTCGTGTACCACTCCGCGAAGCCGATTGCCGAGTCGGCTCGCTCCTGGTCTTCGTCCATCGCGGCGGCGAAGTAGAACAGCTGGACGCCCGTGAACGGGCTGGGCTCGTTGCCCTCGACCTCGGGCCACGGTGCGATGCCGTAGTCGAGGTCGTTGTCCTCGAAGTTGCCGAGGTTCCACGGGCCGGTGATGAGGAACGGTGAGTTGCCCTCGATGAACACCGACTGCTGGGCCTCTCCGCCGGGATCGGCCGGCATGTAGTCCCAGACGTTGTCAATGACGTACTGGAAGCCGGCGATGGTCTCGTCGTTCGTGAGGCCGAGTTCGCCCGACTCCTCGTCGTAGTAGTAGCCGCCGAAGCCGTGTGGGAACGCGCTGACGTGGTAAGCGTCCATCGGCCAAGTGAACCCGTAGGTGTTGTCCTCGGGAGCGTGGTGCTCCTCGGCGATCTCGAGCACTTCCTCGAACGTTTCGGGCGCCTCGTCGACGTACTCCTTGTTGTAGACGAGGGCGACGGTTTCGGCCGCGAAGGGCAGGCCGAGGGTCGCGCCGTCGTAGCGCGCCGAGTTCGCGTTCTCCCCGAAGTACTCCTCGGGATCGATGTTGATATTGTCGCTCTGGTCGCTCAGGAAGCCGTTTTCGTAGTACTTCCCGACCCAGTCGTGGGCCCAGACGAACAGTTCGGGGCCGTCGCCGGCGGGGATCGACGCCGTCGTTTGATCCTCGAGTTCCGACACCGCGTTCGGGCTGATCGTGATGTCGTAGCTGCCGTTGAACTCCTCGACGTACGAGGTGAAGGAGTCCTGTTCGCCTTCGCTGAGGTCGTGCCAGAGTTCGGCCTCGCCGGAGACGCCCTCGGGTTCGACGGTCGGCCAGTCTTCGTCCTCCTCGTAGTCTCCGTTGCCGTTCCCGTTGCCGTTTCCATTGCCGTCCCCGTTGCCGTCCCCGTTCCCATCGCCGTTGCCGCTGGGATCTTCGGTACTGATACATCCTGCCAGGGCGCCTGCCGCCGAGGCACCCGCGAGATACTTCACCAGCGTCCTCCTATCCATTGTCATGGTGAATACGTGATGAATTATGACTTCACCTATTTAGTCCTTTGGATGCGGATGCCAACCACACCCGTGGTCACGGCGCGTCCCGATTCGGTCGGAGGACCACGGTCGCCGTGTCGAGGTCCCAGACGGTCTCCTCGAGGCTGACGGCAATGACACGCATCGGTGACGGTGCATCGTCCTTCACGAGCGAGAACCGCCCGTCCGTGACTGCTTTCGTCTCGACTCCTGCATCCGTCTGCGCGACGACGTAGTCGCCATCGGTGGTACCCGACACCGTCTCGCCATCGGCCTCGAGTTCGAGCGTCGGGGTCGCCGAGTCCCTCGAGGTGCGACCACGACCTCGTTTGCGGAAGAAGTCCGCGACTATTTCGGGCGTTTCGACTGGGCGACCGGCGTCGATCGAGTGAGCGAGCCGAACGTACTGGGCGCAGCTCCACGCGAGGGGCGTCGCAGCCGCCGTTCCGCTGCCGAACGTCCAGCCGAACTCGGTCGAGTCTTCGCTGTCCCAGACCTGTTCTGGAAGCATTCGGCCGCTGTTGGCGAAGCCGGTCATCGTCTCCAGGAGGGCCGTCGGCTCGAGGTCGGCGTCGGTCTCGTCGGCGAGCAGTTCGTACTCGCCACGTTCGCCCGTGAAGATGGGCCATAGTCGCCCCTTGCCCGCGTGGGTGAGCGACCAGGGTGCGCCCGCGCCGTCCGGTCCGTCGGCGGTCTGTTCGCCGTAGCCGTCGCCGTTGTAGCGGTACCACGCGGGGCCGTGGGGCGTGTCGACGCGGATCGTCTCGTCGACGACGGCGAGCGAGTTGCGGACGACCTCGTCGTCCCAGGGGTGGATTCCGAGTCGGACCAGCTCGAGAAAGCCCGCGTCGACGATTTCGCGCTCGTCGAGCGTCAGGCCGCCGTTGGCGAGGGTCCGCTCGCTCGTCTCGTCGGGCCGGCCGTCAACGCTCACGCGAACGTAGTAGGGCGCGTCGTGCTCGTCGGTTCCGGAGTCCGTGGCGCACCACTCCTCGACGCCACGCGACCAGTCGTCGGCAACCGCGAGGTAGCGGATGGCGTCCTCGTCCTCGCCCGCGCGGTCGGCGAACCACGCCGCACAGACGAGCCCCGCGATCTCGGCGGCGATCGTGCTCGGAGAGTAGCCCACCTCTTCCTCCCAGCGCTCCTGTTCGCTGTCGGGCCCGCTTCGCAGGATATACTCCGCGATGGTCCGCACGTCGTCGTAGTCGTAGCTGGCCTGATCGAGCCCGTGGCCGTGGCGGTTCGCGAGCTGGTAGGCCATCACGACCGGGAACGAAATATTGTCCAGTTGCTCGCCACCCCATCGCGTGGTCCCCTCGAGGTAGGTGTTCTGGGGGAGGAAGCCGTCGTCCTCGAGCTGGTAGCGAAAGAGGTACGCCGTGGCGTCGATCGCGCTCTCGACGTCGCCCATCGCCTCGAAGGCGGTCGAGACCTGGTAGAGGTCGCGCGACCAGACGAAGTTGTAGCCGTAGTCCGCCGCTTCGGTGGCCTCGACACCAGTCCCCCAGGGGACCGAGGGAGACGCGAGGCCCGCCCCGGCGAACGTCTTGTCCTCGACGGCCTTGAGAGTCATCGCCGCGAAGCCGTACTGGACGCGTCGGTCCGGATCGTCGGCGACGCTCGCGGGGACGTCGAGGTCCGCGAGATACGACCGCCAGGAGTCGACGTAGTCCTCGCGAATCGTCTCGAAGCCGCGCTCGAGTGCGCGCCTCGATTCCGCCCGTGCCGCGTCCGTATCCGCCTCGGTCGCGAATCCGAGCGCGACCTCGGTCTCGAGGGTAGAAACACCCGTCTCGACGCGAGCGCCGAGCGAGACGATTCCCTCGCCCGAAGCCGCGGCCCCGTCGTCCCCCTCGAGCGGTTCCGTCCCGTTCTCGCCGCCCTCGCGGACCGCGGCCCAGTCGAAGCCGTCCGCGGCCTCGAGTGCTAGCGCAACGCGGTAGGGCTCGCCGTCCTGGTCGTGGATGACGGTCGACCCGCCTTCCGTGTCGTACGCGACGAGGCCGTGGTCGCTAGTCTCGCCCACGCGTTCGGCGCGGGTGTGGACGCCTCGTGCGGATGGCGTCGGCTGGCCGACGACGTAGACGTCGTACTCGGTGGGCGCGTCGGCCGCGTCGAAGGCGAGCGAACAGCACAGGGCCTCGCTCTCGGTATCGACGGCGGTTTCGACGGTCAGCGTCCAGTCGTGGCCCGCCGCCGTCTCACGAAACCGGTGCTCGTAGACGAGTGCGTCGTCGGCCGTCGGTGTCACGGTGCGCTCGAGCGAATCGCTCGCGCGCTGGGTTGGTCGACTCGTTCGTGCCACGTAGCCGTCACCGTCGGTGACGACGAACGACAGCGTTCGCAGGTTCATCACGTCCACGCGCGGGAACCGCGGTTCGGTGATCGCTCCGTCGGTCAGAGTACACCAGACACGCGTTGGATCGTCGGTGTCGTAGTCCTGGGGCGTCTCGAGCCCGTACGTTTCGCCGCTCGCCCAGTTCACGGCGGGGAATCGATTCGAGTCGTCGTGGGTCGAATTCGGTGTCGTCATGGGTATCTCAATGCGGTCTGCTCGCGTGCGCGTCGTCGGTCGATGGACGACCTACCCGCGGCCGCTCTCGAGGACTGGTGAAGCGAGTCTCGACCGAAAGTGCCAGCAGCCACTGGAATACGATACCGAATCTCACCCGGCCACAGATAAAAATACTACGAAATAATGCATCATTCGTTTGAAATCGAGGAAAAGAATTATATGTGCGATTCACCCACACCTAGGAAATGGCGAGTCTGAGAGTCGAGGACCTCCGGAAGGAGTACGACCGCGGAGAGATCGTCGCCGTCGACGATCTGAATCTCGAGGTCGAGGACGGCGAGTTCGTCACCGTCGTTGGGCCCTCGGGGTGTGGGAAGACGACGACGCTGCGAATGATCGCTGGCCTCGAAAAACCGACGACCGGGTCGATCTACCTCGGCGACGAGGAGGTCACGAGCCAGAGTGCCCGGGATCGAGACATCGCGATGGTGTTTCAGAATTACGCGCTGTATCCGCACAAGACGGTCTTCCAGAACATGGCCTTCGGCCTGCGGATGAGCACGGACCTGTCGAAAGCCGAGCGAGAGGAGAAAGTCCAGTGGGCAGCCGAGATGATGGACATCGAGGAACTCCTCGACCAGAAGCCCGACGAACTCTCCGGCGGCCAGAAACAGCGCGTCGCCCTCGGGCGAGCGATCGTCCGCGAACCCAAACTCTTCCTGTTCGACGAACCGCTCTCGAACCTCGACGCGAAGCTCCGGACCACGATGCGCGCCGAGATCCAGCGCCTCCAGGACGAACTCGGTATCACCTCCGTCTACGTCACCCACGACCAGGAGGAGGCGATGACCATGGGTGACAAAATCGTCATCCTCAACGACGGCGAACTCCAGCAAGTCGGCGCGCCGACTCACGTCTACGACGAACCCGCGAACGCGTTCGTCGGCGGCTTCGTCGGTTCGCCGTCGATGAACTTCCTCGACATCGTCGCTCGCACGTCCGGCAACTCGCTGGTCCTCACCGACGGCGAGGACTTCCGCTACTCGCTATCGCCCGAGTACGCCGCCGATATCGACGTCGAGGACGGACAGCCGGTCACGCTCGGCATCCGCCCCGAGGACGTCTACACGGCCGATCCCGGTTCGGACGGCATCCAGACGACGGTCGACGTCCTCGAGCCGATCGGGAGCGACAACTACCTCTACCTCGACGTCCACGACGACTTCATCGCTCGCGTCAACGCCGACGTCAAGCCCGCCGTGGGCGAGACCATCGAGATCACCTTCGACGAGTCGAAGATCCGACTCTTCGACCGTGATACCGGTGAGTCGTTGCTCCATCCTCAGCGACGTGAACCAGCGACCCCGGAAGCCTGATCGCGTTTTTTCCGATCACTCACCCCGTTTCCGCAGTGCTGTCGAACGGTTCGACGTTACCGTCGTCGATCAGAACCCGATCGGTCCGAGGTCGACGTGCCTCTCGAGCAGCGACGCCGCTCGGTCGTACGGCGACTCCTCGTCGTCGACCCGGGAACGCGGCCGAGGCACACTCGCCGACTCGAACACCGACGCGAGGAACGCTTCGCGGACGCAATCGTTCTCGAACAGGCCGTGCAGGTAGGTTCCGACCACCAGCCCCGAGGCACAGCTCTCCGGACCGAACGGCTGGGGGGCCGGTGCCGTGAGCGTGGTTCGTCCCATCCGGATCTCGTAACCGGTGACTGTTCCCGCGATGCCGAACGGTCCGTCGCCGCTTACCGACCGCGAGACGCGCTCGACACGCTTCTCGGACGAAAACCGCGTTTCGACCGGTAAGAGCCCGACACCCTCAGCGGTGTCGACGTCTCGGGTGCTCTCGAGGGCGGCATTCTCGAGGCGCTCGCCGAGCAATTGATAGCCGCCACACAGGCCGACGATCGGTCCCTCGAAGGCCCGGAGGTGGTCGTCGAACCCGGCGTCGACGAGCGCCTGCAGATCGTCGACGGTATTCTTCGAGCCCGGAACGATCACCGCATCGGCGTCGGTCAGATCTGCCTCGAGCGGCACGTACTCCACGCGAACGCCCGGTTCGCTACTCAGGGGCTCGAGGTCGGTGAAGTTCGAGATCCGGGGGAGCCGTGGGACCGCTATCGTCACCGATCGACCAGCGGGATCGTCGTCGCCGACGGTACGCGACTCGTTCGCGTTCAGGTCGGGGACGGAGACGCTGTCCTCCGCGGGCAACCCGGGGTCGTCGTGGGGGACCACCCCGAGAATCGGCACGCCGGTCCGGGCTTCGAGTTCCTCGATGCCGGAGGTCAGGAGCGACGGATCGCCCCGAAACTTTGTGATGATCGCACCAGCGACCCGTTCCCGGAGGTCGTCTGGGACGAGCTCGAGCGTCCCGTACAGGCTGGCGAACGCGCCGCCGCGTTCGATATCGACCGCGATAACGACGTCGGCGTCGGCGAACCGCGCGGTTTCGACGTTGGCCAGGTCCCGGTCGTGGAGGTTGATTTCAGCGATGCTTCCGGCCCCTTCCGCGACGATTACGTCGTGATCCGCCGCGAGACGCTCGTGGGACTCCTCGGCGGCGCGTCGGGCGACCGACCAGTGGTCGTCGTAGTACTCCCCGGCACTGACGTTTGCGACCGCCTCGCCGTGAACGATCAGTTGGCTCTCGCCATCCCCTCTCGGTTTCAGCAGAACTGGGTTGACGTCGGTCGACGGAACGACGCCGGCCGCCCGCGACTGGACGTACTGGGATACCCCAATTTCGCCCCACGTCCCGTCGGGCGCGAGTGCCACTCGAGCGTTGTTGCTCATGTTCTGGGCCTTGAATGGGGCCACGGAGACGCCCCGTCGAGCCAGGAGTCGACAGAGTCCAGCCGCGAGCGTGCTCTTGCCGACGTGACTCGCGGTACCGGCGATGAGGACGGTTTCAGTCATTCGTGTTCGACCCCCTCGAGAACGGGGCAGCACGCACCTGTGGTCGTCCGACGCCCACGTTCGTACCGTTCGGTGGCACAGTCCGACGCATTACTGACTCGCTCGGCTGGCGGGCGCAAAATGGTGGCGTTTCCCGTTCCCGAACCGGACGCGTTCTCTCAGCTGCTCGAAGATACCTGATGCCCGACGTCTCCGGTCTCCACGATCACCGGCACTGACGGGTCGAGTGTCCGCAGATGCCAGGGGCCTCAGCGGCTGTAACCGCCGTCGTTCGCCGCAACAGCCTCGAGGAACCGGTCGAACGCGCCGCTCTCTGGATGGACGTGCGCGTACGTTCCGAGGGACGCGTACTCGAGCAGGCCGTCGGCGTCGCCGGTGATCCCCTCGCCGCGTCGCACCTCGAAGGCGAACCGTGCGTCGGTGGCCGCGTCGGTCCGGGAGTAGTGAAACTCGTGACCGCGGAGGGTGTCGCCGGCCCGGGCGGTGAGCCCGTCGCGCGTGGCCGCGAGTTCGACGTGATCGAGGGCCTGGTAGCGCTCGCACATCGTCACGTTCGCCGGCAAAATCCCGGCCATTCGGTGGCGTTCGCCGTCGACCGTCGTCAACGACTCCGCCATCGCCATCAACCCGCCGCACTCGCCGAATACCGGAACTCCCTCGCTCGCCCGTGCCTCGAGTTCTGCGAGCGTTCCCCCGGCGGACAGGTCGGCGGCGTGGAGCTCCGGATAGCCGCCGGGGAGGTAGACGCCGTCGCAGTCGGGGACCGGGTCGCCCGCTACAGGGGAAAAGGTTCGGACGGCAGCACGTGTGCGCAGCCGCTCGATCGTCGCCGGATACCGAAAGCAGAACGCCCGGTCAGACGCGACCGCGATACGGGCGTCGCCCCCGGCGGCGGGTTCGTCGACCGACGGCGGTTTCGGGGGTGAGCGAGCGAGCGAAACCAACCGGTCGACGTCGAGGTCGGCGGCCGTTCGCAGCGCATTCGCCTCGAGCGGCGCCTCCTCCCCGGTGTGTAACCCGAGGTGCCGGTCGGGAATCTCGAGGTCCGGATGCGGCGAGACGCGGCCGAAGTACGCCAGGTCTTCCGGGAGTGCATTTCTGATTCCGTCCTCGTGACGGCCGCCGTGAGCGCGCTGGGCGACGATTCCGGCCACCTCGACGTCGCGGTCGGCGATCTCGGCGTAGCGGCGAAATCCGAGCGCCGTCGCAGCCATGCTCTCCATCCCGGCAGCGGCGTCGACCACGAGGACGACGGGGAGGTCGAGCGCCTCGGCGAGCCTCGCCGTACTCGAGACGTCGCCGTCGTACAGCCCCATCATTCCCTCGATGACGCAGATATCCCCCTCGCCGCGGTGATAATTTCGGCGCGTCCCCTCGACGCCCTCGAGCCACGGGTCGAGCGTTCTCGAGGGGCGACTCGCTGTGGCCTCGTGGTGACTCGGATCGATGAAGTCCGGGCCCGCTTTCGCAGGTTGGACGTCGTAGCCGGCGTCTTCGAGGACCCGGATCGTCGCGAGCGTCGCGACAGTCTTGCCGACGCCGGAACTCGTACCGGCGAGGACGAACCCGTTCACGATCGATCGACCCCGGTCGCGAAGGATTTGGTCGGCGACGGGTTCGTCGACGTTGCGGACGGGCAGACGCGGATCGGCTTCGATTCGCTCATCGAGACTCAGTTCGTTCGCGGTTGGACAGCCCGAAGAAAAAAGTTATCGAGGCGAGCACGCCCGGACGTCGTCACCGTCAGTTCGAGACCGGCGTCGAGCGCTCCCGTCGAACCGGCTCGTCGAGCTCGCGCAACTGCGCCACCGTCGCCAGCCGAAGCGCGTGGGGCCACCCGAGCGGCGTCGCGCTGTCGGGGGTGCCGTCGTCGAAGACCTGTTCGGGCAGGTAGCCCGACTCGAGGCAGAGACTCCCCCCGGGGAACAGCTCCGCGAGGAGGTCGCGGGCGCGCTCGAGGTACGCGTCGTCCTCGAAGAGCCGAGCGAGCGAGACGGCGGCGTTCGCCCCCCAGGCCGTCGAGACGGTCCAGATCTTCTCGTCCGCCTGTGTGCGGGTGCGCCAGTCGTCGCCCTCGAACCGGATCAACCCGGAGACGGCGTCGGTCTCCCGGGCGAGTCCGTCCAGCGTCGCGTCGACGTGCTGGCGCAGGCGTTCACGGCGCTCGTCGTCGATCGACTCGAGCGCGTCGTAGGCCGCGTGGGCGTCGACGAGCGCGAACGTGCTCGAGTCCAGCCGTGAGTCGAGGTCGCCGTCGCGTTCCCGGAGGGCGTAGATGCCGCGGTCGTCGTCCCAGAGTCGATCGAGGCCGCGGTAGACGGCCCGCGCCTGCTCGCGGGCGTGTACTCGCAACTCCTCGTCGATCGGGGCCCCCGCGACGGCGGCGTAGGCGTGGAGGAAGGTCGCGGCGGTATGGGTAAATCGGCCGGCCATGTTCTCCCAGGCGTTCTGGCAGGCGATCGGCAGGCCGTCCTCGGCGAGGGTGGCGTCGAGACCCGCCAGACCCCGCTCGATCACGGGTTCAGCCTCGCGGGCTCGCTCGTCGCTCGTCTCCGCGTACGTCGCGAGGTACGAGAGGACGCTGGCGGTCTGGTCGGCCTGGTAGTCCACGCCGTCGCCACCGATATGGTCGTTCGCCCAGCCAGGCGCGAGCGAACCGTCGTCGGGCCAGACCCGGTGGGGCCAGGTACCGTCCTCGAGTTGGACGTCGGCGTAGAACGCCGCGCTGTGTTCGTGGACGGTCTCGAGGTCCAGGTCGAGGGTATCCGCGCTCTCGAGGAGGAAGCGGGCGATTTCGGCGTCGTCGCGGAACCAGGTGTAGCCGTAGCCCCCGGAGTACTCGTAGTGGGGGTCGAAGTCGGGGCCGGCCATGCGACTGCCGCGTTCGCTCGAGAGGACGCCGAGGACGCGGAGGTCGTCGACGACGGCTGCGTGCTCGAGGTCCGCCGTCTTGGTCTCGGTCTCGGTCCCGGCTCCGGTCCCGGTCCCTGTCCCGGCATCGGCGCTTCCCTCCCGACCCGCGGAAATCGAGGGCGCCGCCGCCCGAATCGATTCGACGTCAGCGAGTGCGGTCGTTCGTTCGACGAGGTCCTCTACGACGGCCGACGAATCGGGCGCGTTGGTGAGACGGCTGATGACCGTCGCGCTCCCGTCCTCGAACGGTACGAAGCCGAGCACGTACCCGCCGAGTCGGCCGTCCTCGTACTGGCCCGTCTCCTCGCCTCGGGGGAAGTCCACGGGTTCGTCGTCGAGAACGTCCGCCAGTCGTTCGGGAAGCTGACCGGCGACCGTCTCGAAGGGGGGTTCGCTAACCAGGAAGTCGTGCTCCGCTCGATGGTACACCTCGACGACGCCCGGGTCGTCGTAGACGAGTTGCCCGATCCGGTCGTCGCGTCCCCCTGGCGCGAACGAGACGAACGCCGCGAGCGCGTCGGCGCTCCCCTCGGCGACGGTGACGTGGGTCACGTGCAAATCATCGAGCGTGAGGTCCAGGCGCTCGAGTTCGAGGTCGCGGTCCTCACCGGCGAAGGTCGTCTCGACCAGCGCTGTGTCGTCGACGTAGGTCTGGGACGTCGTCTCGAGTTCGTCGAGCCACCGTATCTCGCCGTCGACCCGGACGCCGAATCGAGAGCGGTCGATTCCGTAGCAGCCAGTGAGCGGATAGGAGAAGTCTCGGAGCGTTCCATCTCGGCCGACGTGGACGGTTCGGCCGGCCAGTCCAGAGAAACGGCCGCTCGTGGTCCGGCGCTCGCCGGGGAACGCGGTCGGGGCCCCCTGGTATCGCTTGTAGTCGTCGAGCGCGGCGCGTAGCGTCATTGACTCTCACCACGAACGGTGGGTACAAAAGTATGTTGTAAAATTAGTTCACAGTTGATCATGGCGTAGCGGGTCGGAGGCGACCGGATATCGGCCGGAGACCAAAGGCGTAAGAGCGGGGCCCCAAATGGCGTTGGTATGCGACACCCCGGACCACCTCGCTTCGCGTCCGTTGGCGAATCCGTCGAACTCTCCCCTCGCGATCCCGAGCCGACAGCCGCCTACCGGTGGCGCGTCCTCGAGAAACCGAACGGGAGCGACCTCGAAGCGCCCGGCGCGCCGGTCTGGCACGCCGAACCCGACGTACCCGGCACCTACCGATTCGAGTGCGCCGGGCCCGATGGTACCGCGGTCCAGCGCGTCAGGGCGTTTCCCGACGTTCGCCGTGAGACGACCTTCGAACTTGAGCGCGACGACCTCCCCGAGCACGACCCCGGAGACGTGTCGGTCATCGGGCCGTTCAACGAGCACCTCGCCGGCCGCGATCGGCCCAGGCTCGAGGACGGCACCTACGTCTTCGACGTCGAACTGCCGCCGGGCGACCACCGCCACGGGTTCGTCCTCGGTGAGGGAAGCGAACACGACGTCTGGACCGAGACGACGGTTCCGGGCCCCGCCCGCCCGCAGATTCGCCTCGACAGCCGCGTCGAGGATGACGCGGTCGTAATCGACGCCGATGCGAGGGCCGGCACCGGCAGCGAGTTCGCGGACGACGACCTGGCCGTCGAGTTCCTGGTCGACGACCGGGACGGGCTGGACGACGGCGTGCTCGAGGTCGACGGCCACGAGGCCCGCCTTCCGCTTCGGGCCCTCGAGTCCGTAGCCGTGGACGACCCGGTTCGCGTCCACGCCGTCGCCGTCGGCGAACGCCACAGCGTCGCGGACTGCGTCGCCGTCTCGCCGGACGGGTCGGTCGACCGCGTGAACGACCCGCCGGCGTGGATTCGCGACGCCGTCGTCTACGAGGTGTTCGTCCGGTCGTTCACCGACGAGGGGACGTTCGAGTCGTTCGAACGTCGCGTCCCCTACCTCGAGTCGCTGGGCGTCGACTGTGTCTGGCTCACGCCGGTCCTCGAGAGCCCGACGACCCACGGCTACCACACGACGGACTACTTCGACACGGCTTCAGACCTGGGCTCTCGAGACGCGTTCGAGTCGTTCGTCGACCGCTGTCACGAGGCGGGCATCCGCGTCGTCTTCGACCTCGTGATCAACCACACCGCCCGCGAACACGCGAACTTCGACCTGAGCGCCGCCGGGGTCGACGACTACGCCGACTGGTACGTCTGGGAGCCGTTCGAGGAGAGTCACCTCACCGAGCGCGACCTCGAGAAGGGACGAGACGAGTACGGCCCGCCGCGACGGTACCTCCCCGACCGGGGCACCGAGATCGCCCAGTACTACTTCAACTGGCGGAACATTCCGAACGTCAACTACGACTCGCTCGCGGTTCGACGGTACATGCTCGACGTCGTCGACGAGTGGGCCGACGTGGTCGACGGCTATCGGTGTGACGTCGCCTGGGGCGTCCCCCACGGCTTCTGGAAGGAGGTCCACGACCGGCTCGAGGGTCGCGACCCCGAGTTCCTCCTGCTCGACGAGACGATTCCCCGCGATCCGGCGTACGCCGAGGCCGAGTTCGACGTTCACTACGACACCACCCTCTACTGGACGCTGGTCGACGTCGGAAAGGGCGAGGTGCCCGCCGAATCGATCCTCGAGGCCGCCCGCGCACCGGATCGGGAGGGGTTCCCGGACTGGTCGCTCCACATGCGCTACGTCGAGAACCACGACGAGGATCGCTACCTCGAGACCTGCGGCCCACACGCCCAGCGCGCGGCCGCCGCGGCAGTGCTCACGCTCCCTGGCGTCCCCATGATCTACTACGGCCAGGAGCGGGGTGCGACCGGCTACCGACAACCGATGCCATGGGAGGGCGACGGCGAGTCCACTGCGTTCCACCGGCGGCTCGTAGCCGCCCGTCGATCCGAACCCGCCCTCTCCCGAGGGACGCTCCGAGATCTCACGTACGACGCCGATACTGACGCGGCCGCCGCGTTCGTTCGGGACCACGAGAATCAGCGCGTCGTCGTGGCGCTGAACTTCGGCGAGGAACCCGCGACGATCACGTTCGACGCGACGGTCCCGGTCAACCCGACGGACCTCGTCACCAGGACCCCGGTCGACTGCGAGACCGATGGGAGCGAGACGACGATCACCGTGGACGACGTGGTCGTCCTCGAGACGAGGTGAGACACGGGCCGATCCTCAGTCCCTCACCCTTCCCACCCTCGTTCACTCTACCGCCGAGCAGAACACTCATTGTACCCGACTAACCAACAGTCAGTATGGACGACGAGACGGTCGCGGACAACCTCCGACAGCTAGGCCTGTCGGAGAAGGAAATCGACACGTATCTCACTATTCTCGAGCACGGGGAGGCGAAGGCGAGCACGGTAGCGGAGGACGCGGGCGTCTCGAAGCGCTACGTCTACAGCGTCAGCGAGAAGCTCGACGAACGGGGCTTCGTCGACGTCATCGACCACGTCGTGCCGACGACCATCCGGGCGAACCCGCCGGAGGAGGTCGTCGCGGCGCTCACGAGCGACCTCGAGTCGCTCGAACCCGAACTCACCACCCGGTACGGCAACGTCTCCGAACAGGAACGGGAGTTCGAGGTCATCAAGACCCGGACGACGATCATGAAGCGAATCAAAGGGTTGCTCGAGCGCGCCACCGAGGAGGTGACCCTCTCGATTCCCGCCTCGCTGCTCGAGGAAGTCGAGGACGAACTGCGGAGCACGGTCGATCGCGGCGTGCTGGTCATCCTGCTCGTGACTGGCGACGACACCCTCCCTGCCGAGCGCTTCGAAGGCATCGCGAGCGTCGTCAGGGTCTGGGGAGAGAACGCGCCGCTCATCGTGACCGCCGAGCGCCGTCTCGGCCTGTTCGCCCCGAACGAGATGATCGTCCGTTCGAACGCCGGAGCCCAGGGGATCGCCATCTCGCAGGCCCAGCTCGTGCCGATCATCGTCGGCTCCTTCTTCGGTAACTACTGGCCGATGGCCGAGCAGGTGTACGTCACGGACCCGGACGACCTTCCGCGGACCTACACCGACTTCCGCCACGCCGTCTTGCAATCGACGCTCCACCTCGAGGACGGCCGCGAGATCGCCGTCAGGGCCGAGGCCCGTCCCGTTCGGACGGACGACTATGCCACCGTCGAGGGGCGACTCGTCGGGGTCAGACAGAGCCTCCTCGAGCCGACCAGGGACACGTTCGCGGTCGAGAACGCGCTGATCGTCGAGATCGAGGCCGCCGATGGTTCGGGTGACGACGGGGACGAGGGCGAGGGAGAGGACGGCGGCAACCGCACCGTCACCCTCGGCGGCGAGGGTGCGTTCGTCGAGGACTACGAGACGAAGTCGGTGACCCTCGAGCCGGCGGCGTAAGCGGTCGAGATCACTCCTGGAGCACGTCTTGCGACGTGCGTTTGGTTACGTCGACCAGCAGCGCGAACACGGCGCCGAGGACCGTCCCGAACAGGAGGTGTCCGACGAGGCCGTTGGTCGCGAGCGCGGAGAACTGCGTGGTTTCGCCAGCCCCGACGGCGTTCAGCCAGACGGGAAGGATGAGCATCGGGAGGATGGCCCACACGGCAAATCCGAAGACGAGTCCCGCAGCGACGAAGCGACCCGTCAGGCCGGTTCGAGCGATCGCGTCCGTCTCGACGTCCGTTCGGAGCAGCCCCAGAACGGCCTGGCGAGTCACGACGAACGCGAAGATCAGGCCGAGGATGGCCCCGTGTGCGAGCTGGATCGCCCAGCCGATCGTGCCCGCCGCCTCGAGGCCGTACGCCGTCGGTATCGTCGCCTCGATGACGTCGGGGCTGAAGAACCAGACGAGCAGGCCGAACGCGGCGGCGCCGACAGCACCGCCAATCGCGCCACCGATGGGCCAGCCGATGCGCCCGCCGATGCCGAACCCGCTGGTCGTGTCTGTGTTCGCACTCATGTCGTGTGCTAGCACGGACGGCGACAAAAGCGAACGGCTGGCGCCCGCCCGGTCGTTGAAGTCGGGGTCGACTCGACGGTCACAGACCTCTCGCGACTTCCCGTCGATCCCCGGTCTGGGAGAGACGACACTCGAGCGACGACGGGCAATTCGCCGAAAGCGCGGACTTTTCCGCGAGGCGCGCGAACTGCGGTCGATGCCCGACACGCCGGCGGTCACCTTCGAGCTGCTCGGCTGGCCACCCGACGGCCCCACGCTCAGGCTTCACCACGAGCGGTTCAGCTACGCGGGCAAGTTCGTGATGTCGTCGACCGGGAAAGCGGTCGCGCGCGCTCGAACGGACGACGACGAGTACGAGTCCGGGGACGCCGACGCAGGGATCGTGTCGGCCGGCCTCGACTCGAGCGAACGCGCCGACCTCCCCTACGCGACCGACGTCCTCGCCGCCGTCGCGTTCAACGAGGACCGGACCGACGCCTCGACGCTCTGGCTCCGGTACGTCACCGTCGATCGCGCCCACCGCGGCCGAGGTCTCGGCCCGGAGCTCGTCTCCTTCGTTCGCGACGCAGCCCTCGAGCGAGGCTACGATCGACTGCAGATCGCCGTCAACAACCCCTACGCCTACGACGCCCTCTGGAAGGCCGACTTCGGATTCACCGGTGAGACCACCGGCATCGCCGAACTCGTCCTCGAGCATCCGACGCGGGCGACCACGGAGACGTATCGCCGGGGCCTCGAGAGCTTCCTCGAGCGCGACCTCACCGGAGGCGAGCGCGCGTTTCTGGAGCACCGACTCGAAGTGGGGCCGCCGTCGCGAATCGATTCGCCGTAGCGTGGTGGTCGAAACGGCCCCGTTAGTCCCTGGTGAGGGTGACGAGCGATAGACGGAAAACGAACAGCGAACGGTGGACGGCAAACGGCGATCGACAGAAGACGAAATCAGGAGGGAACGTTTCAAATCCCTCTCCTTCCAAGAACACCCAATGGGAAACGCAGCACTCCGGGACATCGCCGTTATCGAGTCGATTCCGTTCTCGGACGTCGAGGGCATCGTCGCCGTCGACGCCCACAACTGGCTCTACCGGTACCTGACGACGACCGTCAAGTGGACCGCGAGCGGGAAGTACACGACCGCCGACGGCACCGAAGTCGCGAACCTGATCGGCATCGTCCAGGGACTGCCGAAGTTCTTCGAACACGACATCACCCCCGTAATGGTCTTCGACGGCGGCCCCTCGGAGCTGAAAGCCGACGAGATCGAATCCCGGCGTGACCAGCGCGAGACCTACGAGGCCCAGCTCGAGCGCGCCCGCGAGGAGGGCGACACGGTCGCTATCGCCCAACTCGAGTCCCGAACCCAGCGGCTGACGACGACGATCCAGGAGACCAGTCGTGAACTGCTCCGACTGCTCGACGTCCCCATCGTCGAGGCGCCCGCGGAGGGCGAGGCGCAGGCGGCGCACATGGCCCGCCGCGGGGACGCCGACTACGTCGGCTCGGAGGACTACGACGCACTCCTCTTCGGCGCCCCCTACACGCTCCGGCAACTGACGAGCAAGGGGGACCCCGAACTGATGGACCTTGAGGCGACCCTCGCGAAACACGACTTGACGCAGGAACAACTGATCGACGCGGCTATCCTGATCGGGACGGACTTCAACGAGGGTGTGAACGGAATCGGCCCGAAGACGGCCCTGAAAGAGATCGCCGAACACGGCGACCTCTGGAGCGTCCTCGAGGCCCGCGGCGACCACGTCGAGCACGGCGACCGGGTTCGACAGCTCTTCCGGGACCCGGACGTCACCGACGACTACGAGTTCGAGACGAGCCTGGACCCGGACCTCGAGGCGGCCCGCGCCTACGTGGTCGACGAGTGGGGCGTCGACGCCGGCGAAGTCGAACGAGGCTTCGAACGGATCGAGGAGAGCGTCACCCAGACCGGACTGGACAAGTGGACGTGAGATTCAGGGGTAATCACCTTTTTCCACCGGTAATTCCGGATTGGTACCTCGGCGATTTCTGTCCGCCAGATAAAGTACGCCATGCACCTGCCGGGTGAGCGTTGACGTGTAGCCGTCTTGTGGCCTCAGATGGGGTACTAGACCGATGACTCGAGACCGCACTGCCGATCGATCCGAAACACGTGCTCGTGACGAGCGACCACCCGCGGAGCGCCACGACGAGAGCGCTGCGGGGGCCTGGGCCGCCTCGACGGCACTGCAGACGGCGGTCGCCGTCGTCGGCCTGACGATCGTGCTGTTCGCGCTCGGGCAAGCATTCGGTGTCGATCTCCTCGGTGTTATCGCTGGCGCGCTCGGAACGCAGGTCGGCATGTGGCTGGCCATCGCGTTCGTCGTCCTCCTGTTCACGGGAGCGGCGCTCCGAGCAGTGTCGTTCAGCGCTATCCGAGCGTGATCGATCAGACGACCCCATTTTGTTGAGACACCCCGATAGCGGCGCATACCCGTAACAGCCCGTCGCTCGGTTCGAGGAGACGAGTGGCAACACCGGTATTTTCGAACAATCTCGAGCAATTGTGTGTGAGAGCGGTAAACACGCGTGATTTCGTTACAAAAACGAACGGCCGGGAGCGAGAAGTCGCCGTAGCGGCGACTTCTGGCGACTCGGGGAAGGGCAGGCGGTACACCGACGTTCACCGCGAGCGCCGACGGTGCGAGCGGGCCGACGAGCGACCAGCGGGAGCGAGGAGTGCTTTTGGTCCAGCTTTTGCCGAGGGACGACGCGCTGTGCGCCAGCTACGCTGGCGTCAGCGCGTTAGACCGCAGCGCAAAAGGTGGGTGTAGAAGGTGGTTCTTTAGAACAAGTGATCGTCCTCGTCCTCGAGCAGCCGCGCGGGACCGCCGACGCCCCACCTGGTGGTCGAGACGCCGGTTTCGGCGATGGCCTCCTCGACGGTTTCGGCGTGTTCTTCGGTGGTGTTGACGTAGACGCTCGCGCCGGTATCAGTCGAGAAGTACACCGGAATGTCTTCCTCCTCGCGGAGTTCGCGAACTTTGTTGAAGATGGCGAGGGTGGCCGGCTGCCAGTAGACCCACCCCTCTGGGCCGGTCATCGTCGTCGCCGCCAGCGACAGCGAGTCGTGTTCGGTCAGTTCGAACGCCCGGTCGAAGTCGTCGTTGCGGAGCGCGTCGCGCATCTTCGCGATCTGGCCGTGGATGTGGGCGTTTCGCGCCTGGAACATGTGACTGTCGGCGGCCTCGTCGTGGGCGTCCTCAGTCTCCTTGTGGTAGGGGACGAGTCCGACGACGATCTTCAACTCCTCGTGGAGGTTGCTCGGCACGCGCCGAGAGCGACAGTCCTCGTCGTTCATCCCGGTGTAGAGCTGGGAGAACGCTCCCGTCACCGATCGGGCGGCCGAGGCGGATCCCACGCGGGCGATGGTCGAGATGTCCTGCAGGGAGGCGTCGAGCTCGGCGGCTTCCGCGAGGGCGCGGGCCGCGGCCGCGAAGCCCGACGACGACGAGCCCAGCCCCACATTGGAGGGGAAACTGTTCTCGCTCTCGATGCGAACCGGGTAGACGGTGTGAGCCGCGTCCGACATGTCGCGGGCCTTGTCGACGACGGCCTCGAGGCGTTCGAAGCCCCGTCCCTCGATTTCCTCGCCGTCGACGACGTAGACATCCTCGTCGTAGTCCATCGAGAACTCGACGGTGGTACGGGTGTGACTCGGGGCGGTGCAGACGCTGATGCTGTCGTGATACGGGAGTCGCTCGATGTCGTCGCGCATCCCATGGTACTTGATCAGGCCCTGGATTGGGTGGGCCATCGCCGTCGCTTTCATACCCCCACAGGTGTGTGACGACCGCTTAAAGGTCACGGCATCGGAGTGGTCGTCAGGTGCGCCCGTCCGTAGCCGTCCCGATCGACGCCCCGCTCACTGGAAGGCAGGGTGCCTCGCTCACTGAAAGGCGTGCTGTAACGACTGGCGCCACTCCTCGGCCTCGGCCGCTGTCGCCTCGAGTTCGTCGACCCGTCTCTCGAGGTCGTCGACGTCGGTCTCGAGCGCGCACCGCAGGTCGTCGATCCGGCCGCCGGTCGTTTCTTCGAGCGTTCCGATGTCGGACTCGAGTGACTCGAGGTCGTCCGCAACGGCCGTCCGCACGTCGGCGATCGAGTCGTCGACGAATTCCTCGAGGTCGCTCACGTCCGTTTCGAGTTCCTCGACGTCCTCGGTCAGCGAGGCGTCCACCGACTCGAGTTCCGTGAAGAGGTCCTCACGCAGCGACGCCAGCCGGTCGTCGACGTGCCGTTCGACGGCGTTGATTCGCTCCTCGAGTTCGTCTGCTCGCTCGTCGATTCGGTCCTCCAGGTCGTCGACCTGGTCGTCCATTTGTGCCTCGAGTTCGACCGCTCGCTCGTCGATCCGCGCCTCGAGCGCCGTACGATCGGCCTCCCGCTGCTCTGCCATCGAGTCGAGTCGGTCGACCAGGTCCTCCTGACGCGCGTCGAGGTTCTGGATGGTCTCGAACTGGGCCTCGAGGTCGTCGGCCAGCCCGTCAGTGGTCGCCCCAATCTCGGCGACCGAATCCTCGAGCGAGTCCCGCGCGGCCTCGAAGTCGCCACGGAGTTCCGCCGTCTCCGTCCCGACGTACTCGAACCGGGAGTCGAGGCGCTCGAGCGCCTCCTCGAGGTCGTCGACACGCTCTTCGAGTGCCTCGTCCGATATCTCGAGGGCACCGACGTCGGACTCGAGCGCCTCGAGGTCCGCACGGGCCGACTCGAGTCCGTCCTGGATCGATTCGAGGACGTCCTCGGCGGTCCCGTTCTCGTCGAAGAACTCGCGCATGGCGTCGGTGTAGGCCTCGAGTTCGGTCAGCGACGACTCGACGTGCTCGAGGCGAACCTCGTTGCTCGTGCTGGTATCGATGTTCAGGGCGCGTCGGAGCGCGTCACGCCTGGCCCCGCCCTCGTCCGTGCTGAGCTGGGCGAGCAGGGCGTCGAGCAAGTCGTCGCCGAATCTGTCGTACGGTTCGTCCGAAATCGTGAGCGGATCGTTTGCTTCGGTCATGACCTGAGTTCCCCGTCTGTCGCGTGCCAGGTGGTATAGCGGACCCGCCACCTGGAGGACTCCCCCCGGAGCCTTTTCGAGAGACTCGAAGTGGAGGATGATAAGAGTGTCCCTCAGTTTGCATTTCTGCAACTCCCGCCGCGGAACCGAACGCCTGAAATGATCGCTCTCGAAACCCACAGGCGATGGGAACCCCTCTCGAGACCCGCCAGGAGCAGGCCGCCGAAGTGGTCGACCGCCTCGAGCACGAGTACCCCGACTCGACCATCTCGCTTCGGTACTCGAACCGCCTCGAGTTGCTGATCGCGGTGATCCTCTCGGCGCAGTGTACCGACGAGCGCGTCAACCAGGAGACGAAGGCGCTCTTCGCGACCTACGAGACGCCCGAAGACTACGCGAACGCTCCCCAGGAGGAACTCGCCGAGGCGCTGAACTCGATTACGTACTACAACAACAAGGCCAAATACATCCGCACCGCCTGCGAGAAAATCGTCGACGAGCACGACGGCGAGGTCCCCGACAGCATGGCCGAACTTACCGATCTCCCCGGCGTCGGTCGGAAGACGGCGAACGTCGTCCTCCAGCACGGTCACGACGTCGTCGAGGGTATCGTCGTCGACACGCACGTCCAGCGACTCTCGCGACGACTCGACCTGACCGAGGAGGCGTACCCCGAGCGAATCGAGCAGGATCTGATGGCGATCGTTCCCGAAGGATACTGGCAGCAGTTCACCCACCTCTGCATCGATCACGGGCGCGCGGTGTGTTCGGCCCGGTCGCCCGACTGCGAGGCGTGCGTCCTCGCCGACATCTGTCCGTCAGAGAAAGGGGACAGCGAGATCGACCTGGCGTCCGGCGAGCCGTGGTGACTCGGCTGGAAATCCTGAAACGAGAGTCTCGAGTTCACCGCGTAATCCAGGAAACGTACCACAGCAGCGCGCCGCCCGCCAGCCCGCCGATGAGGGTGGCGAGGGCGACGATCGGAAGCGACGCTCCACCCTGAAATGCCATCGTGGCTCCCGAGAGGGCGACGAGCAGTAAAAATCCGAGTTTGAGGCGGCGACTACCCGACACGTCGCCAGTTCGGCGCGGTCGTCGGCGCGGGCCGCTCATAGTCGCACCCGGTTAGCCGATCGGCGGATTCCGCACTCGTTCCCCCATCCGAACCAGTTCTCGTCCTCGTCATTGCCCTCGCCCTCGGATTTGCACTTGCACTTGCATTCGACCTCGAGCCCACAATCGCGCTCGACGAAACGGACGGCACTCATACGCTACCGCTGGCGCTCGAGGGGCAAAATCGCGTCGGGATCGATGTCGTTCGCGTTTCGGATCACTCGGGCGGAACGTACGTCACACCCGAGGGTTCGTCGTCATCCGGAGCCTCGACGACGATCGTCGAGGAGAGTCTGTTGAACAGTCGCACGTACTCGCCCTCCATGGCGATCCAGCCGATCAGCGCGTCGAGCGGGAGCAAGAACGCCTTCCCGAAGCTCTCGACAGCCGCCGTGGGGTAGTCGATCGAATCGCCGCGTTCGTCGGTGACCGCGATGTTCATCACGAGCTTTCCGGCTGACTGACCGTTGTACCCCTCGAGGGCGGTCCAGTAGAGCCAGATCCCGAGACCGTTGACGCCGAGAAACGAGGTCGAAAACGACAGGTCGCCGGTGACGAGCGAGAGCGTCCCGACCGCTTCGCCCAGGCCGGAGAGGGCCGCCCCGACGAGGAGCACGTCGATCAGCCACGCCCAGAAGCGATCCTCCCAGGACGCGAGGTGGAGCGTCCTCTCTGTCGTCTGCGGATCGTCCATGACTCGAGTACTGGCCGGGGTGGGTTTATCAGTACCGTTCGGAACGTCGACGTGGAACGGAGCGGCTTCGAGGGCGACGTGCCGACGATTCGTCGTCGGCCACCTCGAGTTGCAGGACGCGCGGAACGAGGGGTACCGTGGGTGCCGGTCGGCGATCGGTGGCCGGCGACCAGACAACCGCCTCGAGGAGTCCGTATCGAGACCGATCGATACCAGATCGCTTCGACCCGTGGGACCGTCCATCTTCGGGCCGCCATCGATAAATCTCCGTCGAGCGTGCGACCGGTACAAGATCCCCTTACCGCGGGAAGGAGGGGGAACGGGGAAGTTCAAACGCTGTGAAACGACCACGAAGCCAGTGCGTCGAAACGATCGATTGGTGCGCTTACGACACCGACTTCGGACGCGTCCGCTAAGGTCGGTCGTGAACGAACCGTTCCGCTGAAACGGTCGTGTCGGTTTATCCGTCTCCCGGAACCCTCACCGGTATGCCATCGACCGTTCGAACCGTCGTCGTAGTCGTCGTGGTGACGTCGCTCGTCGCGTTCACTGCCCCCGCAAGCGGAGTGGCGAGCGGGGGTACGTCGGATACGGAGCCAGCAACCACTTCGGTGTTCACAAAGGACGCCCAGGACGAGCGAAACGAATCGACGGCGACGGAAGCGACCTGTGACTACGTCTCGCTGTACGAGAACACGACGCCCGGAGTCGTCCAGGTTCGGGTTCGACCGACGAACGCGACCGGCGGGGAGAGCCCCGGCGGTGGTGGCGGCGGTGGCGGTGGACTCGGATCCGGTTTCGTCTACGCCGAATCGAACGCGACGGCCGACGGAAACGAGACGATCTACGTCGTGACGAACCAGCACGTCGTCACGGACCAGACCTCCGTAACCGTCGAGTTCGAAAACGGCGAGTCTCGCGACGGCGAGGTCGTCGGTACGGACGTTTACAGCGACCTCGCGGTCGTCGCCGTCTCTGATCCACCCGAGTCGGCAGAGGTCCTACCCGTCGCGTCTGAACTCCCGCCCCCGGGAGAGCGCGTCGCCGCGTTCGGGAGCCCGTTCGGTCTCGAAGGGACGATCACCGAAGGTATCGTCAGCGCAGTCGATCGATCGATGCCGCTCCAGGGGGGCTTTACCATCCCGAACGCGATTCAGACCGACGCACCGATCAACCCGGGTAACAGCGGCGGTCCGCTCGTCACCTGCGACGGCGAGGTCGTCGGCGTCAACCGGGCCGGCGGCGGGGAAAACATCGGCTTTGCTATCGGCGCTCATCTGCTCGAGCGGGTCGCCCCGTCCCTGATCGAGACCGGCGACTACGCCCACCCGTACCTCGGCGTGTCGACCGTCGACGTCTCCCCATCACTGGCGACGGCGAACGACCTCGAGTCGACTACCGGCGCCTACGTTCACCAGACGGTTCCCGACGGGCCTGCGGCCGAGGTACTCGAGGGAACCACTGAGGGCGAGACGGTCAACGGGACCGTCGTCCCCGTCGGCGGCGACGTGATTGTCGCGATCGACGAGCAGCCGATCAGGAGCGGCGAAGAACTCGTTGGCTACCTCGTCTCCCAGACGGAACCCGGAGACGAAGTATCGCTCACGGTGCGTAGCGGCGGAGAGGAGGAGACGGTTACCGTCACGTTGGGCGAGCGGCCAGAACCGGAAACGGGAGCACCGAGTCCGTAGCAGCAGGTCGGAGTCGAAGCCGAGGTCGAAGTCGAGAGCAAAACCCGGTTTCGATAGCGTCCTGGATACCGTCGTCGAGCGAGAAGGGTATAACGGCGGAGGCGAGTCGAAAGCCGATCAGTAACTGCGAACCTTCGGCTCGTAGGTCTTGTCCTCGCCCTCGAGGATCGTGGGCCTGTACCAGATCGACGGCTTGCCGCCGTTCCAGGAGATCAGCGTGTGCTTGAGCCAGTTCTCGTCGTCGCGAATCTGGTTCTCGAGGCGCCAGTGAGCGCCGCGGAACTCGTTACGGACGAGCGCACCCAGGGTAATCGTCTCGGCGACGTCGATCAGATTGCGCGTCTCGTAGGTCATCTGCAGGTCCGTGTTGAACGTCCGCGAGGGGTCCTCCACGTAGACGTCCTGGTACATCTCCCGGCACTCCTTGATCGCCTTCAGGGCGCGTTTGAGCCCCTCCTCTTCGCGGAAGACGTTCACGTCCCGGGTCATCGCTTTCTGCAGTTTCGCGCGGATATCGGCGTGTTTGACGCCGTCGTCGCGCCCCATCAGGTGCGCGACGCGCTCGCGCTCGGCCTCGACGGCGCGCTCGAGGAGGCCGTTGGCGTCGGTCACCTGACCGGATCCGTCGGCGGCGACGTCCTCGCTCTCGCTGGTACCGGCGGGCTCGAGCCCCGCTTCGCCGGGCGTCACGGGGAGGTCGGTGTCGGTCTCGTCCTCGACGTCGTCGGCGTACCCCGTCTGGATCTCGGCTTCGCCGAGGTCCGCGCCGGCGGCGTGAGCGCCCGCGCGCTTGCCGAAGACGATGAGTTCGGGCAGCGCGTTCCCGCCTAAGCGATTCGCGCCATGGACGGAGACGCAGGCGCACTCGCCCGCCGCATACAGTCCCGAGATGCACGTCTGGCCGTTCTCGTCGGTCTCGATGCCGCCCATCTCGTAGTGCTGGCCGGGCTTGACCGGCATCGGCTCGACGAGGCCGTCGACGCCCTCGAAGTCCTCAGCCAGGTGCAGAATGTTTTCTAACCTATCGAGAATGCGCTCCTCGCCGAGGTGTCGCATGTCGAGGTGGACGTACTCGTCGTTGACGCCACGTCCTTCGTTGACCTCGGTCAACTCGGCGCGGGAGACGACGTCGCGGCTCGCGAGTTCGCCGGCGTTGTTCGCGTAGCCGTGCTCGAACATAAACCGCTCGCCGTCTTCGTTGTACAGGATACCGCCCTCGCCGCGGACCCCCTCGGAGATGAGGACACCCGTCGACGGGAGCGTCGTCGGGTGGAACTGGACGAACTCCATGTCCTCGAGCGGGACGCCCGCGCGGTAGGCGATCGCCTGGCCGTCGCCGGTACAGGAGACGGCGTTGGTGGTGTGATCGAACGCCTGGCCGGGACCGCCAGTCGCGAGGACGACGCCCTGGCGGGCCTTGAAGCCCTGGATCTCGCCGGACTGGACGTCGTAGGCGACGACGCCGTGACAGGTCCGGTCCTTCGGATCGGGTTCGTCGCTGACGGCGAGGTTCATCACGAACCACTCGTCGTAGACCTGGATGCCTCGCTTGACGACCTGCTCGTACATCGTGTGGAGCAGGTGGTGTCCAGTCTCCGCGCCCGCGTAGGTCGTTCGTGGGAACGAGAGGCCGCCGAACGGCCGCTGGGAGACCGTGCCGTCCTCCTCGCGGGAGAAGGGCATCCCCCAGTGCTCGAGTTTGATCGTGTCCTCGGGGGCGTCTTTGGCGAGCGTTTCGATGGCGGGGGCGTCGCCCAGGTAGTCGGACCCCTTCATGGTGTCGTAGGCGTGGAGTTCCCAGTCGTCGCCCTCCCGGAGAGCGGCGTTGATGCCGCCCTCGGCGGCTCCGGTGTGACTGCGAACCGGGTGGAGTTTCGTGACCATGGCCACGTCCGCTCCCGCCTCGTGCGCTGCGACCGCCGCTCGGAGGCCGGCACCGCCGGCGCCGACTACGATGACGTCGTGTTCGTACATATTACCAGAACTTCAGGTTCTTCTTGACCGCTTCACGCTTGAGCTCCTGAATGTGCTCGGTGAGCGGGATGTCCTTCGGACACACCTCGGTGCAGGAGAACTGGGTCTGACAGCGCCAGACGCCGTGTTCCTGCTCGAGGATGCGCAGTCTGTGCTCCTTGATCTCCTCGTCCTCGCGGTCGTCCATCGCGAACTTGTATGCTTTGTTGATGGCCGCGGGACCGAGATACTGGTTGTCCCCGGCGGCGATGTTACACGAGGACATGCACGCGCCACACCAGATGCACCGGCTGGACATCTTGATCTTCTCGCGGTTTTCGCGGGTCTGGCGTTGCTCCTCGAGGTCGCCGTCGGGCAGGTCCTCCTGCTGGAAGTACGGCTCGACGGCGTGCATCTGCTCGTAGAAGTGCTCCATCTCGACGACCAGGTCCTTGACGACCTCCTGGTGGGGCAGGGGTTCGACGCGGACCGGTTGCTCGAGCGCCGAGATTTGCGTTTTGCACCCGAGACGCTGACGCCCGTTGACGAAGAAGGCGTCCGAGCCACAGACCGCCTGGCGACAGGAGTGGCGGAACGTGAGCGAGGAGTCGAACTCGTCGCGTGCGTAGATGAGCGCGTCGAGAACGGTCATCCCCTTCGTGAAGGGGACGTGGAAGTCGTCGAAGCGCGGTTCCTGCTTGGCCTCGACTTCGGGGTCGTACCGGAATACCTTGAGGTGGACGGAGTCCTCCTCGAAGTCTTCGGTCTCGGCGGCCCGCTCACGGTCGACTCGTGCAGAGTCCTTGCGCTGGAGTCGCTGTTGTTGTGGCGAGGTCAGGCCGCTCATCTCCTGGTCGGCCGGTACCTCCTGCGTCTCCGGTTCGTCCGGTTGCTCTTGTTGTTGTGTACTCATATTACATGAACCCCCGCATGACGAGTGCGACCCAGATACCCTGGGCAATTAGCGCGCCCCCGGCGATTACGAGGATTGCGAGGACGACCCTTTTCGACGTGCCGGTCAGTCCCTGGTTGACCAGCGCGTTGTAGACGCCGTTGACGCCGTGGAACGTGGCCGTGATCAGGAACAGGACCATCGTGAGGAAATAGCCGATGTCCTGCATACGCGTCTGGGTCCCGGCGAAATCGATCTCCCACGCGTGGTTGACGAAGTGCAGGAGGAAGAAGTGAAAGGCCAACACGACGATCAGGAACGCCGCCGTGACGCGCTGGAGGAACCACGCGGTCCCGCCCGGTGCGAACGAGGAGTAACGTTCCGCCATTAGAAGCCCACCTCCGTCATGAACGTCGGGACGCTGGCGACTGTAATTGCGCCCGTGAGGAGCAAGGAGAGGTAGAACGTCTTGTCCTGGACCTCAAGTCCGACGTTCAGGTCGACCATCAGCAGGCGAATCCCGTTGAGGATGTGGAAGACGGCGACCGCCAGCAGGCCGACCTCGAGCAGTCGGACGAGGAACAGTGCTTCGAGTCCCTGGAGGGTGTTGTTGTACGCTTGTTCTCCCGAGATGGCGCTACTCAACACCGCGATGTGGGTAAACAGGTAACCGATCAGGATCCACCCGGTGAACTTGTGGAAGATCCACGCCCACATCCCGGCCGAGAACTCCTTCCAGCGACCGAAGTCCTCGATGAGGCCGCGATTGTAAGACTGACTCATGCGCTCATCTCGAGGGTTGGACTGTGGGGCTATAGAAGTTACTTTTATCCTGCCGCGTTGGCCGCCGCGAGCGGCGGGTCGCCTGGCTACGTTCGCGACGGTTCGGTCGAGAAACCGAATACGTTCGGGTGCGCCCGAGAAGCGGCTACTCGAGGGTCTCTAAGAACGGGTCCTGTCGCTCGATTTCGCGCTCGAGGGCGTTCAAGATGGTGTCGTCCAGTTTGACGAGGTGACACAGCGGATTGCCGGGGTAGACCACCGGATTCTCGAGCACGCCCACGAGCAGTCCCGTGAACGGCGCTTCGACGGTGACGATGACGTCTTCTTCCTTGAACGGGTTGGTAATCGCGCAGATTGTCTCTCCTTCCCTGACAAGGTCGCCGCTCGAGTGTTTCATGTCGACGATGCCGCCGGCATCGGCCCGGAGCCAGGTCTTCTCGCCCGCGTCGTCGATGATAACGCGCCAGCCGGGCCAGTGGACCGAAGAGTGGGGGTGGAACCCGAACTCCGCGAGCACGCTCGCGACGCCCGTGAGCGACCGGTCGATGAGGCGTCGCTGGAAGCGGTGGGCTTCCCCCATCTCGACGGTGATCGTCGGGACGCCGGCGTCGGTCGCCTCCCGGCGGAGGGTGCCGGACGGTCCCTGTCCAGCGATGATGACGTTCGAACTGAACGCCTTCGCGAGCCGTTCGACGTCGGCGTCGTCGATATTCGCCCGCACGTGGAGCATGTTCGTTCGCCCGCGGGTCGAGGTGTGAAAGTCGATGCCGAGGTCGCAGGGCTCGATAAAGTTCGTGAAGATCCGGTGGGCCATCCGGCGTGCGCTGGTGCTGTCCTCCCGGCCGGGAAACGACCGGTTCAGGTCCCGGTCGTAGATCGGCAGGTACCGCTCCTGTGCCAGGAAGCCGGGGACGTTCATCACGGGGAGACAGATCAGCGTCCCGTGGAGGTCGGCGTGGTCCCAGTCGTGTGCCACCTCGCGGACGACCTCGATACCGTTCAGTTCGTCGCCGTGGGCGGCCGCCGACAGGAAGACCGTTGGCCCCGGGTGGATGCCGTTGATGACCGTCACGGGGATGCGAACCGGGTCGCCGAGGTAGGTCTCGCTGATTCCGTATCGAATGTTCGCCGACTCACCCGGGTCGACGCGCCCACCGTTGTAGGTGAACACGTCCTCGCCGGGCCCGCCATCGGCCGAACTCGAGTCGGCGCGATCCTCGCTCATAGTCGGCAAAAAGAGGGGGACTGGTAAAACTCATGTGACCTGCTTCCGCTCGCGGCGGTCTCCCGGTGGTCAGCCTTCGGTAAATCACCTTCGCGCGTTTCCCGCCTCGACACCTTCCTGCGTCTTCCCATCTCGACACCTTCGCGCGCCGTCATTCGAGCAAGAAGTTTTCATGGAGGCCGTGGTAGCGGCGGGTATGGACCTACGCGAAGCCACGTCCGCAGACAGCGAGAGGATCCGGTCGGTCGCACAGCACTCGCTCGCCGAGTCCTACACCCACTTCCTGGACGACGAAACTATCGACGAGGCCGTCGGGAACTGGTACGGCGACCTCGAGGACGCCGTCGAACGCGAACACGAGGTGTATATCATTGCGGAGGACGACGGCGAAACCGTGGGGTTCTCCCAGAGCGAACTCGTCGGCGAGAGCCACGGCGTTGGGCGCATCGAGTGGATCCACGTCGATCCGGACCACCGCGGGAGCGGAATCGGCCCGCGGCTCCTGGCTCGCACGCGCGAGACCCTCCTCGACGCCGGGGCGGACCAGATTCAGAGCGTCGTCTTGGAGGCGAACGAAGTCGGCAACGAGTTCTACGCCACCCACGGGTTCGATCGAGTCGGCTCCCGCGAACTCGAGGTCGGGGACGAGACCCACACCGAGAACGTCTACGTCGAGAGCGACCACGACGACGACGCGTGGCGCGCGCTCGAGACGATCGATGACGACGGGCAGATGCGCTACGTGAGCTACGGGGAGCCAGCGCGCGGATCGAAGGCGCCCTTCTACACGGTGTACGAGAACGAGGCGGCGAGCAAGCGCTACGGCTGGTTCTGTGGCAACTGTGACTCGCTGGACAACGCGATGGACTCGATGGGACGAATCATCTGCAACTCCTGCGACAACCGGCGGAAGGCGACGCGCTGGGACGCGTCGTACCTCTGATCGAGTTCGCGTTCTCGTACTCGTTCTGACCCTGGCTCGAGTGCAGCCGTCGTCGTGTATCCCCGCAACCGACCGCCGAGTATTCCAGCCACCGGTCGCCCTCTTTCACCCAAACCAGACGGCCCGATCGTGACTTCACGCCACCTCGAGATGGATCGGTTACGCTTCGGTTCGCCTCTCGTCTGAAAACAGCGAATCGAGCACTTTCCGTTCGGCCTTTCGGAGGTGTTGATGGAAGGTCGGGGCCGCCACGTCCAGCGACGCTGCGACGTCTTCGCCCGACGATTCGCGCGGCCATTCGAAGTAACCCGCGTGGTAGGCAGCATCTAAGGCGGCGCGCTGTCGGTCGGTGAGGTCCGCAACGAGCCGGCGCCGGATACGCTGTGGGTCGTCGTGCGATCGGGTAATCTGTCGCCTTCTAACCATTTCGACGTTCGGGTAGGACGCCTCGACGGCGTCGATCACCCGACGCACGTCGACGGTCGGGGCGAGGTGGATCGTCATCCGAAATTCGCCGTCTTCGATGACGACCCCCTCGACGACGCCGCCGAGGGAAGCGATCACTGAGAGCACCGGTGGGCTGGACAGGCGGAGCACGAATCCCGTTGGAGAGCCCGCCGAGCGGAAAGTTACGTCGTCCCAGTGGGGGAGGGCTTCGGTGAGGCTGGTCACGGCGTCGACCGCGTCCGACGTCGCGGTACCGTAGACGAGGTACTCGTCGTCTTCGATCTGAACCGCCTGGTCGAGCGTGATCGTTCCCGCCGTCTCGACGGGTGCGTCGACCGTCGCGAAGATGTCCTGAATCCGGAACTCGAGTTCGACGAGTTCGTCGCTCATGAGCGCCTGCTTCTGATCGGCGGCAGCGATCGCGTGACCGACGATTTCGCCGAGTTGCTCGATCAGCGCCGCTTCCTGGCCCTCGAACGCATGTGGGCGTTCGGCGTAAACGTTGAGGACTCCGTAGATCGTCCCCTGGTTCGAGACCGGGATTGCCGCTGACGACCGGAAGTCGTAGCGCTCGACCGAGTTTCGCCAGGGCTCGTATCGGAGATCGGATTCGATATCTCGCATCGTCTGTACGTCGCCCGTTCGGAGGGCGCGGCCGGTGGGCCCCTCGCTCCGGGTGTCTTTCGGATCGACGGAGATGACGATGTCGTCGAGGTAGCCCTCGACCCCGGCTTCGGTCCGCACGGAGACGGTCTGATTGGCGTCGACATCGCCGATCCAGGCGAACCGGTACGAATCGGACGCGGCGAGGCGCTCACAGACCGTCGTCTCGATCTCGTCACGCGTCGACTGGTCGATGACGGCGTCCGTGATCTCCCTGACGACCTCGTTCAGACTGTTCAGCGCCTCGAGCTGGTCGCGCTGGCGCTTTCGCTCCGTGACGTCCTGGGACATCCCCATGGCCGCGAACACGTCGCCGTCGTCGTCTCGAACTGGAGTGAAGAAAAACTGGTAGACACGGTCGTCGATCGTCTCCTCGAACGTGGAGTGCTCGCCCTCGAGTGCGGCCTCGTAGCGAGGGACGACGACCTCGGCGATCTGCTCGGGAAGTGCGTCCTCGAGCAGCGCTCCTTCGAGGTCCGCTCTGGTCACGTCCGTCGATCCTTCCGGCGTCCCACCGAAGGTGACGTAGCGGCAATCCTCGTCGACGAGGGCGACGGCACCGTTGGGAAAGTGATCGGCGATCGTCCGGTAGCGCCGGCGCACTTCCTCGAGTTCCCGTTCGCGCTCGACGCGCTCGCTGACGTCTCGAACGGTTCCAACGCGCCCTATCGAGCCGTCGTCGAACTCGAAGACCTCGAATCGACTCTCGACGATCACCGAGGTACCGTCGGCCCGGTGAACGTCCTCCTCGAGGACGGCGAACTCCCGGTTACCCGACTCGAGTGCGGCCTGCTTCTCGTCCGCCAGGTCGACGAACTCCGAACTGAAGACGGTTTCGGCGGGTTCTCCGACGAGATCCGACCGATCGTACCCTGCCATCGACGCGAACCCGTCGTTCACCATCGTAAACCGGCGATCGTCGTCGAGGATGTAGACGCCGTCGTCGATCGTTTCGACGGCGCGTTCGTACCGCTCGAGTTCCCGCTCACGTTCCTTTCGATCCGTGACGTCGGCGACGACGCCGACCGCGCGAACCGGGTCGCCGTCCTCGAAGAAGAACTCCCCGCGGGCCCTGATCCAGCGCCGTTCGTCGTCCGCACCGAGGATGCGACACTCGAACGACCACTCGCCGCTCTCGAACGCGGCCTCGAACTGTCGTTCGACGCGGTCGCGATCGGCCGGATGAACGTGCTCGAGGAACCGCTCGAAGCTCCAGTCGTCGACGGGCTCTTCGTAGCCGAAGATGTGGTCGTGGCGAGGTGACCGTTCGGGAGAGTCCTCGGTCTGCAGGTCGAGTTCCCAGGCACCCAACTCGCCGGCCTCGAGCGCGAGACGGAGGCGTTCTTCGCTGTCACGAAGCACCGTTTCGGCCGCCTTTCGCTCCGTGATGTCCTGGAAGTAGATCGACAGCCCCGATTCGGACGGATAGACGACGTCCCGGTACCACGCATCGTGTGGCGGATAGTAGGCCTCGACAGTGGTCGGTTGCAGGGTGTCCATCGCCTCGCGGTACGCGGCTTCGAAGTCGCTTCCCTCGAGGCCGGGGAGCGCCTCCCAGATCGGTTCGCCGAGAAGCACCTCCTCGCTGGCGTCGAACGTGGCCGCCGCAGTGTCGTTGAGGTAGGTCAACTCCCACTGCTCGTCGACCGCCATGAACCCGTCGCTGATCCGTTCGAACACCTCGTCGAGTTCCGTTCGTAACTCTTCGTGCTGGCGCTCGAGCTGGCGTTGCTTTCGTTTGAGTCTCGAGACGTCCCGCCCGGCGAGCACGACCCGTTCGACGGCCCCTTCTTCGAGCAGCGGCGTAGCCGTGACCGAAATCCATTGCTGCGTTCCGTCCGAGCGCTCGCGCGTCACGAGTCGATCCGAAACCGGTTCGCCGGTCTCGACCGCCCGTGCTACTGGTTCGTCCGTGGCCGCGGGCGGGTTTCCGTCGGTGTCGGTGTCGGCGTCGGAGATATTGGAGATGTCGGAGATGCCGAAGTCGTCGACGGTAAGTCTCGAGACGTCGGCGGTCTCGACGTCGAGGTGAGTTCTCGCTCGAGTGTTGATCCGTTCGACCGTCCCGTCCGCTCGAGCGACCGCGAGGCCGACTGGCGCCGTCTCGAGGAGTCGTTCCGTGAGGTCTCGCTCCTGGCGCAGTTCTCGTTCACGCTCGCGACGGTCGGTAATGTCGTGGACGACCACCGCGTACCCCCGAAGCGAGCCGTCGTCCCGAACGGCCTCGAGCTTGACGGCCGCCCAGAATCGCGTCCCGTCTGCACGGACGCGCCAGCCCTCGTCCCGAACTAAGCCGCGTTCGAACGCCCGCTCTAGGTGACGCTCTGGAACGCCCGCTTCCCGGTCGTCGTCGGTGTGGAGTATCGAGAGGGGCTCGCCGATGATCGCGTCGGATTCGTAGCCGAGGGTGCGTTCGGCGCCCGACGTCCAGAACCGGACCACGCCGTCGGCGTCGAGCGCGAAGACGGCGGGTTCCTCGACCGACTCGAGGAGCGTCTCGATCGCGCCAGAGCTACCGCTCGGCCAGTCCGTGGGCGGCTCGTCGGTGGCAGACGTCTGCGTCGGTCGCCACCACACACGAGCGTTCGCACCGACCTTCTTCGTCTCGAGGTGGTCTCGCTCCGCGAGCCGTTCGAGTCTAGCGTACGTACTTCGCCGACCGAGATCGAGTGCCGCGGCGACCTCGGGGGTCGTCCACGGCTCGCCCGACCCATCGAAGACGGCGAGCGTCTCGCGAAGGCTGTCGGTCAGCGGCTTCGGCTGCATGCAACCGGTTACCAGCGTGACGTGCATCAATGTTCCGTCGATGGAGTCTCTCGCGTCACCGGCAAGCAATTGCGGGGAGCGACGGTTCCGACTGTAACGTTCACGTCGAAAAGAGAGACGTGAATTACGCCGCCGGGACCGAGGCCGGCTGGAACCTAATCACTTCTAGTGTGACCTTACAGCCGTCGGTGCCGTTTGCCCGATACGTGCTGGCAACTGCGTTGCTGGCCGGCTGGAGCGAATCAATGTCACAGCCAAATATGATGGACGAACATGCACGCTCGATCGATCTCACCACGAGCGATCGCCATCGATTGCTTGCCGACGACAGACGACGACTGGTGCTCGACATTCTCGCCGGAACGACTACACCAGTCGATCTCGAGGAGTTGGCCGCCGGTATTGCCACTCGCGAGGATGGAGTCGACGCACCCGACGAGGGGGGCGCCGACCGCGTTGCGACTACCCTCCACCACCATCACCTTCCCAAGATGGCCGATATGCACGTACTCGAGTACGATCCGGAGACGAACGTGATTCGGCCATCGGGAGTTTCTCTCGACGTCGTCCGTCCTGGCGACGTCGACCTCGAGTAATCGGACCTCTCAGATTCTCGCGACGATCAGCCGCCAAGCGGTCGTCAGCTCGTCGACGTCTCCGTATAGGATCCGCTTACTGGCTACCGTTCGGAGTCGAGCGTCGGTTTCGAGCCCCCACTGACGGCCAGAGGCGTTCTCGAACCCCCCGGCGGTAGTCCGTTCGTTCGAGGGCGAACGGACCGCATTACAAACCACTATCCAGGCATTGGACTCGAGCGACCGGTGGGTTCGACGCCGACTGTCGATCGCTGGGTCGCCTCGTGGTGACCGTCGACCGCCACAAACCAGAGTCAGAATCGACCAGTCGAACGAACGACGGTCGCCTCGCGACGCTGCCGTCTCCCCCGGCAGTCACGACCCATACACCGTCTCCCACCCACTGTCACCAGCCATACATCGTCTCCCACTATCACGACCCACACAATGAGTTCACGCACGCTGGATCACATCGTCCGCGGCTTCAGGGCTATGCTCGTCGCTCGAGCGATTTACATGGGCTCGAGCGCGCTGTTGATGGTCGTTCTGGCGCGATTCCTCCTCGATCCCGACGGCTACGGAACGCTGTTCTGGGCGATCGGCGTGCTGAGCGTCGTCCAGTTGATCGCCGGCGGCGGGCTCGGGAAGTCCGCCGCCCGCTACCTCGCCGAGTACCGAGAGAAAGCCCCCGACCAGATTCCTCGCGTCCTCGAGTTGACCGTCGCCGTGCAGGTGCTCTGTATCGCAGCCGTCTCGGTCATCCTGCTCGTTGGCCACGATCGGATCGCCGCGGTGCTCGGCGACGGGGCCGTCGCGCCGTTTCTCGCCGCCGGGGCCGTCTACGTCCTGGCCATGTCGTTTCACGGTCTCGCCATCATCACCTTCCAGGGGTTCAACATGCTCGGGTACAGCGCCGCCGTCCAGGCGATCGGCGGCGTCTCGCGGCTCCTGTTCGCCGTCGCGTTCGTCGTCGCCGGCTTCGGCGCGCTCGGGGCCTTCTTCGGCTACGTCGTCGGCTACGCCGTCGCCGCCGTCTTCGGGATCACCGTCCTCTACTTGCAGTGTTATCGTACCTTCGAGCGAGCGTCGTCGTTCGAACCGGGGCTCCCCCGCCGGGTGCTCGAGTACAGCGTCCCCCTCACCGCGACGCGGGGCGCGAACGTCATCGACAAACAGATCGACATCGTCCTCGTCGGGTTCTTCCTCAACCCGGTAGCCGTCGCCTTCTACACCCTCGCGAAGCAGGTCGTCGACTTCGTCCTCGCGCCCGCGGATTCCCTCGGCTTCACCATCTCGCCCAACTTCGGCGAACAGAAGGCCGCTGGCGACATCGAGTACGCCCGAACGCTCTACGAGACGGCGCTGACGAACACACTGTTGCTCTACGTGCCCGCGGCCGTCGGCCTGGCCATCGTCGCCGACCCGTTCGTGACCCTCGTCTTCGGCGGCGACTACGCCGGCGCCGTCCCCGTGTTGCAGGTGCTCTGTGCCTTCGTCGTCCTGCAGGCGATCACGAACCTCACGAGCGATAGCCTCGATTATCTCGGACGTGCCCGCGCTCGAGCGATGGCCAAAGGCGGGACCGCCCTCGCCAACTTCGGGCTCAACGTCGCCCTGATCCCGACCCTCGGCGTCGTCGGCGCGGCCATCGCGACGATCGCCACCCACTCGATCTACGTCGGCGTGAACCTCTACGTCGTCCACGCCGAACTCTCGCTGCACCTGGAGGAACTCGCCGCGACGGTCGGGAAAATCGTCGCCATCACCGGCGTGATGGGACTGTTGGTCGTCGTCCTCGAGCCATTCATCTCGAGTCTGGGCATGCTGTTCGCGAGCATCGCCGTCGGCGTGGTCGTCTGGGCCGGACTCGCCTTCGCCAGCGGGTTGATCGATCCGCAGGACGTGCGGATGGTGCTCGGCTCGGGAAGCGACGCCTAAAATTAGTTGTTTGTCAAACTATTTACTATCGGTGACCTGTTGAAAGCCGTGATTGATGATACGTTTCAGCGGTCGTGCTGAATACAGTGCTTCGTAGGATCGCTAGACGGGGCTTGATTTCGGCGTTTTCACTCACTCGGTCGAGGAGGGGAAACCGAGAGACTGTGGTCGATTTTACGGATGTCTAACCGTTCGACGAAGATTGTAGACAGCACATTTGAGCACCATCTCGCGGGATCCACCAGGTCAGGAGTCGGATGCCGGTAAGAAAGCCATCGTCTCGTCAATAACGTGACGATGATCACGGAGGAAGGAGTGGTCCTCGTCGGGTAATTCGACCAGTTCTCCGTCCGGAACGTGTTCGGCGATGCTTTCGGCGTCTTCTTTCGAGATGACGTCGTCTTCGTCGCCACGCAGAAGCCGCACCGGGCTGTCGAATTCTGCCAACTCTGGGGCGGTTATCGACGGGTACTCGTCGTGCTCGCCGAACTTGATTGCGGGCGCCCAGAGTACCATCCGATCGACCGCTTCTGGACGGTGCTGGAGCACCACTCGCCCCCCGAAGCTCTTCGCGATTACGGTAATCGTTTCGCAACCGCGTGAACGGAGAAATTCGACGCTTGCCTCGAGTTCAGCCTCGAACTCCGCGTCGCTCTTCTCGAGGTCGTCCGGAAACGGCCACGTCTCGAATCTGGCCACCGAGTATCCCGCATCGGCGGCTTCTTCGGCAAACACCCGAAATATATCGCCGAACGGCCCGTGACCCGCACCGGGAACCATCAGTACCCCCTGGTCGGTGGAAGCGTCCGGAACGTGAAACCGCCCAGGATAGCTGCTCTCGCCGACCTCGAGTGTGACGTCGTTGGCTCGCATAGCGTTTGACGATAGATGGTTCTCCGTGAAAATTCTTGTTTTTATATTGAATTTACCACTTATTTATACTTTCAATTGGCAGATACTTAGTTCTATCGACGAGCACGAATGAGGTTCGTCCGACTTCGACCGACTGTCTCGCTCGCTACCGGTCGCAGGAAAGAGACGAGACCCGAGGCGATGGACAGGGATTTGGTCTCGCCGTCACAAGGGCCGGTATGGACACCACGGACGCGTTCGTCGGCCTCGAGTGCATCGACTGTGGGGCGTCGTTCGACGCCGAAACTGGAACCCATCGCTGTCCCGACTGCGACGGCATCCTCGACCCGACCTACGACTACGACGCGGTCGACCTCGACCGGGAGACACTCGAGGCTCGCCCGTTCGACTCGATGTGGCGCTACGAGGAACTGCTCCCCTTTACCCGGGCGTCGGCGGTGACGATGGACGAGGGTGCGACGCCGTTAGTCGACTGTCCGAAACTCGCGGACGAACTCGGCGTCGGCCGCGTCTTGATCAAGGACGAGGGCCGAAACCCGACGGGGACGTTCAAGGACCGCGGCCAGACCCTGGCGATGACGGCCGCGAACCAGCACGGTGCGAGCGACGTCGCGCTGGCGTCGGCGGGCAACGCCGGACAGGCCGCCGCCGCGTACGCCGGCCGTGCCGACATCGACTCGCACGTGTTCCTCCCGTCTCGAGCGGGCTTCACGACCAAGGCGATGGTGAACGTCCACGGCGGCGACATGACCGTCGTCGGCGGGCGAATCGGCGACGCAGGCGCGGCTTACGCCGACGCGATGGCCGAACACGACGACTGGTACTCCGTGAAGACGTTCGTGACGCCCTACCGCCACGAGGGCAAGAAGACGATGCTGTACGAGATCGTCGAGCAACTCGATTGGGCGGTCCCCGACGCCATCGTCTACCCGACCGGCGGCGGCGTCGGCCTCGTGGGAATGTACAAGGCGGCCGAGGAGTTCCGCGACCTGGGGCTCATCGACGACGTGCCGGCGCTGTACGCCGCTCAGGCGACGGGCTGTCAGCCGATCGTCGAGGCCTTCGAGGACGGCCGCGAGCGCCACGATCCCGTCGAGTATCCTGACACCATCTGCGGCGGCATCGAGATCCCCAATCCCGGCGCCAGCCCGTGGATCCTGGAGGCCCTGCGCGAGAGCGACGGCGGCGCGGTCGCGACCGACGACGACGCGATCCTCGAGGCGGCCGTCGCCGTCGCGAAGAGCGAGGGCCTCGAGATGGCGCCGACCTGCGCGGCGGCGGCCAGCGGGGCCTGGGAGCTCGGCGAGCGCGGGGCGTTCGACGACGACGCGACGGTTGTGATCCTCAACACGGGGGCCGGAAACAAGGACGCCGACGTGCTGCGAAGTCACCTGATGGGCCAGGGCGTCTGACCGTCGCTCGAGGTCTGGCGATGCTCGATGAGAAGGAAACCGAACTCTCCAAAACCACGATTTCCAAACGGAGATTCTCACTCAGGACGTCTCGACTAACGCCTCGTACTGCGCTCCCGTCTGTTTCAACGTCTCCGTCGAGTACAGGCGCTCGTGGGTGACCGGCAGGTACTCCCCGGCGAGTTCGTCGATTTTGGCGTCGACGGCGGCCTGGTCGCGCCCGTGGATCATCGTGAATAGGTTGTAGGGCCACTCGAGGTCGGGTCGTCGCGGTCGGTGGTAACACAGGGTCACGTAGGGCAGCGAACCAGCGCGCTCGCCCCACTCGTCCAGCCGGTCGTCTGGAACGTCCCAGACGACCATGCAGTTGGCGTCGAAACCGGTGACGACGTGGTTGACGATGCAGCCGATCCGCTTGATGCAGCCCTCGTCTTGGAGGCGGGAAACGGCCTCGAGCACCTCTTCGACGGACACGTCGCGCTCGAGCTCGACCGCGAGTTCCGCCGCGATGTCACCGTAGGGCGTCCTCGAGAGCGGGAACCCGTCCTGGATCGCGAGCAAGAGCGCAGCGTCGAACGGCGAGAGATCGCCCGCGGCGTCCTCGCTGATCCGAGTTGCGGAGGCGTCGGTGCCGTCCTCGAGGCTCTCCCGTGCGAAACTGTCCGCGTTCACCACGGGAAACTCGAGGTCGATGTAGTAATCCGTCAGCATCGGGAGCACTAACACAGTGCAGCCGGTTCGCTCCTCGATCTCCTCGAGGATGCGGTCCCGCGTCTCCCGGGAGCCGGCGGTGACGACGAACCACATGTTCCACTCGTGGTCGCGGGCGTAGTTGTGGTTGACCTGGCGGTAGTCGTTGATCACCTCGGTAATTTCGTCGAATCGATCTTCGGGCGCCTTGACGGCCGCGAGCGTCGAGGATCCGATCACAGGCGGGTTGAGAACGGCACCGAAGCGACGGAAGATCCCGGCCTCGCGCAAGCCTCGGACGCGCTCGAGGGCCTCGTCCTCGTCGATCTCGAGGGCGTCGCCGACGACGCGGAATGGACGCTCGGCGATCGGAAACCCGCTCTGGTAGCCGTCGATAATGGCGGCGTCCGTCTCGTCGATCGTCTCGCGCCAGTCGTCCGCGGCCGATCGAGTGGAACTCATTGGTCGAAGTAGGGACGACCCGCACCTATCGCTTTCGGGTTTCTCGAGTGTGGGTTGGTAGGTACTCGAGACCGGTTTCTCCGGACTCGTCCCGCAGTCGAGCGAGACACCCAGACCACGCGGGAATTATCCCCTCGGAGCACGAACTGGGAGTATGTCCCGCATCGAAGTCGCCGAACTCGAGAAGGCCGAACGGACGTCAGCGCTCGGCACCGGCGGCACGGGCGTGCTGTCGTTTTCGACCGAGGGCGACGAACCGCCACGGACGGTGCCAGTGTCCTACGGCTACGACCCTGTCGAATAGACCTTTTACTTCCGGCTGGCGACCTCACCGGAGCACCCGCTCGAGACGTTCGACGGCCACGCCGTCTCGTTCGTCACCTATGACGCCAACGACGAGTGGTGGAGCGTCGTCGCGAAGGACCGCCTCGAGGTCATCGAGCGCGACGACGTCGGCACCGACGCCCTCGAGGGCCTCGAACGCGTCGAGATTCCGTTGATCGACATCTTCGGGACTCATCCCCGAGAGATTGACTTTGCGTTCTGTCGCCTCGAGCCGACGGCGTTCACGGGTCGTCGGGAGTCGAGCACGGCGCCGTGAGCGGCTTCGGATCGCTTTCGTTTCTAACTTAGTCGGCCACCACGCCGCTTCGACCGGACCAAACGGGAGGTTTTTCCCCGCCCCATCCCAACCTCGATCCATGGCCCAGGCTACCCAGGACTTCGGCGAGTGGCCGCTGAAACGCCTGATGACCGAAATCGTCGGCTCCGGTCCCAAATCCGCCGACGACATGACCCGCGAGCAGGCTCGAGAGGCGTTCCGACGGATTCTCGCCGACGAACCCGACCCGACTACGCTGGGGGCGTTCTGGCTGGCGAACCGCTGGAAGAAGAACACACCCGAGGAGCTGGCAGCCTTCACGGACGTCATGCGCGAGGAGAGCGTCGTGACAGCCGAACCCGACTGCGACCCCGTGGACTGCGGGGCGAACTACGACGGCAAGCACACCACGGCCGTCCTCGGCGTTGCCGCCGGCATCGTCGCCGCCGCCACGGGAACGCCCGTCGTTGCCCACTCCGGCGACCGCGTCCCGACCCAGAAGGGCACGGCGTACAAGCACGTCCTCGACGAACTGGGCGTCCGGACGGAGCTCGAGCCCGCCGAGTCGGCCGAGATGGTCGACGAGACCAGCTTCGGCTTCTACTACCAGCCCGCCTTCAACCCCGGCGTTCACGCGCTGTACGACCGACGCGACCAGATGGGCGTTCGCACGTTCGTCAATACCATCGAGACCGTCGCCAACCCGGCCAACGCCGACGTCCACCTCGGCTCGTTCTACCACCTTGCGTTCGCCAAGAAAATGTGCGACCTCGTCGCCGAGAGCGAGGTGCTCGAGTTCTCCCGCGTCGTCATGTTCCAGGGGATGGAGGGCTACGACGACATCCGCCCCGGGTACACGAAAGTCGCCGACTGGCGAGCCGGTGAGTTCGACGACTTCGAAATCGAGACCGCCGAGTACGGCATGGAGATGGAAAACGACGACCTCGCCGTCGACGACGTCGACGCCGACTCCGCGGCGATCACCGAGGCGGTTCTCGCTGGCGAGCGCGACGACCACTTCGCCGACGCCGTCGCGCTCAACGCTGCGTTCCGGATGCTCGCCCGTGACGACGTCGAGGATCTCGAGGTCGGCCTCGATCGCGCCCGCGCGGTCGTCGACGACGGGAGCGCAGCGGCGGTGCTCGAGGAGTTGCGCGCGTTCTGACTCTCGACGCCTCGAGTCGAGACCACCACTGTTTTCACCGCGCCCCTCGTCGGCCGTGGTATGGCAAATCCGACAGCGACGCTTCACACGAGCGAAGGCGACATCACCGTCGAACTGTTCGAAGAGCGAGCGCCCCGAACGGTCGGGAACTTCATCGGCCTCGCGACGGGCGAGCGCGAGTGGACCGACCCGGAGACCGACGAGCGCGTCACCGACGAACCGCTGTACGACGACGTCCCTTTCCACCGCGTCATCGAGGGGTTCATGATCCAGGGCGGCGACCCGACCGGCACCGGCCGCGGCGGCCCCGGTTACACCTTCGACGACGAGTTCCACGACGATCTCACCCACGACAGCCCCGGCACCCTCTCGATGGCTAACGCCGGCCCGAACACGAACGGCTCGCAGTTCTTCATCACCCTCGACGCGACGCCCCACCTCGACGGGCGCCACTCCGTCTTCGGCGAAGTGACTGACGGGATGGACGTCGTCCGCGAGATCGGTTCCGTAGAAACGGACGGGAACGACAAGCCAAAACGCGACATCGTTCTCGAGTCGGTGTCCGTCGATCGGTAAGATCGATCGCGGGGTCGATCGCACCCCTCGAAACCGTAACGCGAAAGACTGTCGCCTCCCGAGGTGACGATATGAGCGACGCACGCGAGGAGACCGCTGAAACCGACGAGGCCGAAGGACGGCCACGCCCCAGCGACGTCGGCTCGAGCGATGGGCCGCCGGTCGACGAGAAGCCGTACAAGATAATCTTCGAGGCGAACAAGTGCTTCGGCGCGGGCAAGTGCGCCGAGGTGAGCGACAACTGGGAGATGGACCTCCAGACGAGTCTCGCGCGGCCGAATTCGTACTTCATCGGCGAGGACGACCTCGAGGACAACGTCCGCGCGGCCGAGGTCTGCCCGGCGAAGAAAGACCAGGGCTGTATCCACGTGATCGACCGCCGGACGGACGAAGAGATCGCGCCGGATCCACACGGCGACGGCACGCTGAGCGTCGACTGGTAGTCGCCGCGGAACCATCCTGCAGTGACGACAAGGTCCATATGCGTTCGAATCGAAGGGTGACGCGTGCGATCTGTTCGTCTCCTGCTTTTGATACTCGTCGTCGTCGTGCTCGTTACCGGCGGCTGTCTCGACTTCGGGACGTCGACGGGTCCTCGAGACGTCGATGGTGGAGACGGTGACGACGGCGGCGAACTCGAAGACGGCGGCGAACTCGAAGACGGTGGCGACACTGACGACAGCGACGATCACTCCAACGACAGCGAAACGGATCGGAAGACGGGCACACTCGAGATACACCACATCGACGTCGGACAGGCCGACGCAACCCTGCTGATCGAGCCATCGGGGGAGACGATGCTCGTCGACAGTGGCGACTGGCGAGACGACGGTGAGCAGGTCATCGCCTACCTCGAGGAGCGGGGAATCGACCGCGTCGACCACCTCGTCGCGACCCACGCCCACGCCGATCACATCGGCGGCCACGCCGCGGTGATCGAGCACGTCGAGACGAACGGCGACGGCGTCGGCGCCGTCTACGACTCCGGCGTCGTCTCGACGAGCCAGACCTACGAGCGCTACCTGGACGCCGTGGAGGAACACGACGTCGACCTCTTTCAGGTTCGGGAAGGGGACGCCGTCGACTTCGGCGAGGCGGAAATCGAGTTCTACAACCCGCCTGCTGAGGGCCCGGACGACGGGGACGGACTCAACGACAACAGCGTCGTCCTGACGGTGACCTACGGCGACGTCTCCTACCTGACGACTGGTGACGCCGAACGCGCGGTCGAATCGCGTCTGGTCGAACGCCACGGCGACGACCTCGAGGCGGAGATCTACCAGGCTGGCCACCACGGGTCGTCGACCAGTTCGTCGTCGCCGTTTCTCGACGTCGTCGATCCCGACGTGACGGTCGTCTCGGCTCCCCTCGAGAGCCAGTACGGACACCCACACGACGAGGTGCTCGCGGCCTTCGGCGAGCGCGGAACCGAAACCTACTGGACGGGCGTCCACGGACACGTGGTCGTCGCCACGGATGGCGAATCGATCGCGGTAGAGACGGAGCGGTCCGGTCCAACGGACGGACACGTCCTCCTCGAGGAGTTCTCGACCGATGAAACGGAGACGTCCGAGCGATTGGCCCAACGCCTGACCGGATTCCCAACGGAGGTACTCTCACTCCCATGACTAGTGCGACTGTCACTGCCGTCCTCGACCGCATCGTCGACGAATCGATCGCGGTGTTGCTGCTCGAGACCGAGGCCGGCGACGAAGGCGAAGACAACGACGAACACGGCAACGACGTCGATGGCATCGAATACGAAACACTCGATGGCGAAGACACCGAAGCCGACAGCGGCGGAGCCACCGAAGCCGATGACGGCGAAGACGCTACGAAACGCCGGCAACTCGAACTCGACCTCGAGTCACTCCCCGAGGACGGTCGCCACGAGGGGGCCGTCTTCGAGATTGTTCTCGAGGACGGAGCCGTTCGCGAGATGCGGTACCGCCCCGACGAGGAGGCCGACCGCCGCGACCGATTGCAGGATCGCTTCGACCGACTCTCCGACCGACTCCCGGACCGGGACTAACTGTCAGCAATCGCCTCGTTTCACGTACGTCTCTACGTTCTCACACGTCTCCGTCTGGAACGCTTCTAGTTTCGGTCGGCTCACTGACCACGTCTCAGCTACGCAATCTCACGGACCCGTCCCAGCCGATACTTTCACGTACCGGACACACCCATACCCGGTAATGATCGACCGACTCGTCCGGAGGCAGAGAACGTATGCCGACTAAAGTCGCACGTCTGCTCGAGACCTACGACCTCGAGGGCCTCGGACTCGAACTCGAGCAGCGCTGGCTCGGGAAGGGGTACGAACGGGAGAGCCTTCGCAAGTTGGCGAGACGGTTCAACGAACGGCTCCTCGGCGAGCGGATGACTCGCGCCGGTCTGTCGCCGCTCGACGGCGAGGTCGAGAACACGTACCGACTCCTCACCGACGACGACGTGAGCGCCGGGATGCGAACCCAGGCCGAACGCGAACTCGAGCGGGCCGGCATCGACGTCGACGCCCTCCGGCGCGAGTTCGTCTCCCACCAGGCGATTCACACCTACCTGACGAGCGACCGGGAACTCGAGGGGCCCTCCAGCCAGACGACCCCGGAGGATCGCCTCGAGCGGGATGCGGCGTCCATCCAGCGACTCTCGAGTCGGTTGACCGCGGTCACGGAGGATACCGTGAAGCGATACCGAGAGACGGACCTCCTCGAGAGCGGGTCCGTGTCGGTGCTCGTCGACGTGAACGTCCTCTGTGAGGAGTGCGGGGAGCAGTACGACGTCGCGACGTTCCTCGACCGCGGCGGCTGTCGCTGTCGCGAGTGATCGATCATCCGTCGCGAGTGATCGACCGGTTCTCTGACGTGTAACCAGCCCGCTCGAGTGACAAGCTTGCTCGAGTGAGCAACCTGCTCGAGTGACCAGGGTCCAGAGCCAACGATCGCTGGCCAGCTGAAGCGAGCGATAGACGATGGCATATAAATACGTGGTGCCCCAAGTGGGGCCAATGAGCGCAGGTGAGACGACTGGACAGCCACGAGTGTCCGTCGAAAACATCGGCGGAATCGACTCGACGACGGTAGAACTGACGACAGGCGTGAACGTCCTCACGGGCCGAAACGCGACGAACCGAACCTCCTTCCTTCGATCGATCATGGGCGCACTCGGGAGCGACCGCGTCTCCTTGAAGGCGGACGCCGACCACGGCTCGGTGACGCTCGAGCTCGAGGGCGAAACCTACGAACGCCACTTCGAACGGCGGGAAGGGGGGATCGTCAGTTCGGGCGACCCCTATCTCGAGGATCCGACGCTGGCGAACCTCTTCGCGTTCTTGCTCGAGTCGAACACCGCACGGCAGGCCGTCAGCCAAAAAGACGACCTCCGCGAGGTCATCATGCGGCCGATCGACGTCGAAGAGATTGAGGCCGAAATCTCCCAGGCCGAAGCGGACAAACGGCGCCTCGACGAGGAGATCGACCGGCTCACGTCGCTCAAATCGTCGCTTCCCTCGCTCGAGGAACGTCGACAGTCGCTCCGAAAAGAGATCGAGGAAACGGAAGCCGAACTCGAGGAACGTCGCGCGGACCTCGAGGCCTCGCGCGCGGACGAATCCGAGACCGACGACGACGAACTCGAGGCCAAACTCGACGAACTCCAGTCGGCACGAAACGACCTAGAGGACGTCCAGTTCCAGCGTGAGACCGAACAACAGAGCATCGAAACCCTCGAGTCCGAGCTCGAGGAGATGCAGGACGAACTCGAGGAGCTTCCCGACGGCCTCGAAACGGATCCCGACGCGCTCGAACGGGAACTCGAGACGCTTCGCGACCAGCGGTCGACGCTCGACTCGAGCACGAACCAGTTGCAGAGCATCATCCAGTTCAACGAGGAGATGCTCGAGGGGACGAACCAGCGGATCACGCAGGCACTGCAGGGTGAGGAATCCGAAACCGATGGCGGGGCAGTGACCGAACAGTTGCTCGAGGACGACACGGCCATCTGCTGGACGTGTGGCTCTACGGTCGAAACAGACCAGATCGAGTCGACGATCGAGCGCCTTCGCTCCCTCCGGCAGGAACACGTCCAGGAACGCAACGAACTCCGGCGCCAGATCGACGACCGAAAATCGACGTTACGAGAGGCACGGGAGACGAACCAGCGCCGACAGACGCTGACGCAGCGAATCGAGAGCACGGAGAACGAACTCGAGCAACGGCGCGACCGGCTCGAGACGCTCGACGAGCGCGAGGACGAACTCCAGGAGCGCATCGACGACCTGGAGGAAACGGTCGACGAACTCGAGGAGGAGAGCGAGAGCGAAACACTCGATCACCAGAAGGAGGTGACCGAACTCGAGTTCCGCCTGAATCGGCTCGAGGACGACCTCGCGGACGTCGAGGACGAGATCGAGGAAGCCGAGACCGAGATCGGCCGCATCGACGACCTGCGATCACAGCGAGAGCGCGCGTCCGAACGACTCACCGACCTCCGGACTCGGATCGACCGCATCGAGCGGGAGTCGGTCGAGGCGTTCAACGACCACATGGCCTCGGTGCTCGACGTCCTCGAGTACGAGAACCTCGAGCGCATCTGGATCGAGCGAACCGAGCGGACGGTCAAGGAGGGACGACGGCGCGTCGACCGCCCGGTCTTCGAGCTACACATCGTTCGTCAAGCCGACGACGGACGGACCTACGAGGACACGATCGATCACCTGAGCGAGAGCGAACGGGAAGTGACGGGGCTCGTGTTCGCGCTGGCTGGCTACCTCGTCCACGAGGTGTACGACGAGGTGCCGTTCATGCTGTTGGACTCGCTCGAGGCCATCGACTCGAATCGGATCGCCCGGCTCGTCGATTACTTCAGCGAGTACGCGGAGACGCTCGTGACGGCGTTGCTTCCGGAGGACGCGGCCGCCTTGGACGAGGAGTACACGCGGATCACGTCGATCTAGCGGTTTCGGGACACTCGGGCTTCGTCGAGCGTCGACCGATGAGCCGAACCGGATACCGGGGGTTGGTTCACCCCATCTTCTTGCGTCACGAAACGCGAAGCCGAACTCCAGCAAGCGTTCGCGTCCGACGAGGATCGCTTTCGGTGTCTTCGACGATGGTCGGTCGTGGCTCGAGCGTTACACAGATAGGTGTGTAACGTACGAACTGGCGAGTACCGCCGTTCCCTTCAAAACAGGGTAACCGACCTCTCTAGCACCGTTCATAGCTGTTTTGTTGACACGCTTTGGACCGCTGCTGTCTCCGCTGTCGATGCGGCTACTCGCGCGAGCGACCACTGGCTTTTTGCTGATTGCCTCGGTGGAATCGAGCATGACACTCGATCCGGTCCACTTCGACGGCATCGCGCGACTCGCGCGACGGATCGATCACGGGGCTGACGAGCGCGACCACCGGGCGCTCGCCGAGACGGTCTGGGCGGACTTTCTCGACCCCCTGATCGACGGCGACGGCCGATTCGTCCTCGAGCCACTCGATTCTGTCTCGAAACACCTCGTCGACCGGGAGGCCATCGCCCTCTGTGACCGGCCGTTCGCGACCGAACACGGCCTGGACGCCGGGACGATCAATCCGACGGTGTTCAAGAACGGCCTCGTGATCGACATCGCCCAGGCAGCGATGAGTGCGACGCCCTCCTCACTCGACCTCCACCGCTCGCGGACGATGATCGCGACGGTCCACTCGAGCGATCAGACGGCCCACGTCGACGAAACGTGGGACGACTTCGACGACGGGTACAGTCGCTCGCGGGCGATCAAGGTCCAGCAACGGCTGCCGCGGTTCGCCGAGGGCATCGTCCACGCACTGGCGCTCTACCTCGCCGAGAGCGAGCACGCCCTCGCTCACGCCGAGAACGTCTCGGACCTGTTGATCCTCGACGGGCCGCTCTACCCGCGAGGGCTCCTCCGGTGGTCGGACCAGCACCCGGACCTCGCGACGTTTCTCGAGGAGAACGCCCGGCCGAAACAGGTCGTCCAGAACTACGTTCGACTGGTCGAGACGTTCCTCGAGCGGGACGTCCCGCTCGTCGGCTTCGTCAAGAACCCGGCGACGCGGGCGATCACGCGCGCGGTCCAGTCGAAGGACATCGAGGCACCGTGGGGCGACGACGGGACGTTCTTCACCCGAATCCTCGAGCGCGGCGAGTACGTCTCGGACGTCGACGGCGAGCGCTGGGAGCGCGACACCGAGAGTCTGACCTACACCGGCTGGTTTCGCTCGCGCGGCGGCGTCGACAGACCCCTCTCACCCGAGGGCGACGCGCTCGGCGTCGACCGGGACCTCGACCTGGATGCCTACGAGGTGACGTTCTTCGTGATCTACGACCCGCGGGACGACCTGGTCTACCGGGTGGAAGCGCCGTACGGGGTCGTTCGCGACGAGGAGCGCCGGGACCGACTCACCCGGCAGTTGCTGCAGGACGTCGCGATTGCGGGCGGGCCGCCACAGACCATCGAGAAGGCCGACGAACTCGCCAGGATCAACGCGTCCGAAAAGCGTTCGCTCCGGGAAGCCCTCGAGACGCAGTTCGAGACGGTCGAACGGCGAACCTACGACGACAAGCGGTGGGGCGAGGAGTTCGCCTGAGGTTAGGTCGCGTCTCGCTCGAGCACGTCGGCGGCGTCGAGTTCGTCTTTCTCGATCTCGAGATCGACGGCCTCGCGGTCGACGCCGATGCGGGCGAACTGGGTCTGGATGTGCTCGGTCGCGGCCTCGAGCGCCTGTTCGCGGGTGTCGAACCCGCGCGGCATCGGCGACTCGAAGGCGATGTGTACCTCGCGACCGTCGACGAGCTGGGGGGTGCCGCCGCTATCGACCTCGTAGAACTCGTCGCAGATCCAGACGTACGGGGCGCCTTCGTCCGGCGCACCGCGGAACGAGGGGGCCTGCTCGCCCCGCTCGTACAGCGTCCCGGTGAGTTCGGTCCCGCCGGCACGGCCGCGTATGAGGAGCATACGAGAGGGTAGGGTATCGAAACGGAAAAACCGGATGGTTGCAAGATGGCCACGATGGCCCCTCTCGACGGAACATTCGTGAATTCAGTAACGTTTCCGACCCAGGCCGACCGGGAAGCTACCGCTGGTTTCGTCTCGATCAGACGGGACCCGCTCGAACTCGAGAGGTAGGTTCGCTGTCGCTACTAACGGGCGGCGTTCTGTCGAAAATCGGGACGTCAATACTACACTTTTTATAGTAATACTGCACGATTAGCGTCCGAGTCGTCAGTACGTGCCCGTCGTTCTCCGGAGCGCTCCCGACGGCGATTGAGACGTCGTGACGAAAATTAGAAAGGTATTAGTTACCTGTTTCGAAGGTTGCATCCATGACGAAACGTTCACGCCGAAAGAATTGTTCGCCGTCCGAAATCGATTCTCCAGTCGACCGAAGCCGCCGTCGCTTTCTCGGCGCAACGGCTGGCGCCTCACTCGCCGCACTCGTCCCCGCCAGTGCGAGCGTCGCGGCGAGCGGTGAGACGGTCACGATCGTCCACGATACGCACTTCCACGGGCGGTTTCGTAACGCACAGGAGTACGACCTCAACATCGCTCGCTACTACACGGTCGTCGAGGACGTCCTGAACGACGCCGATAACTCGCTCTTCCTGGGCAACGGCGACGACATCGCCCCCTCGATGCTCGGCCTCGAGTACGAGGGCGAGCACATGATCGAGGCGCTCAACTACATGGACATCGACGCGGTTGGCGTCGGCAACCACGAGTACGACTTCGGGGCCGACGTCGCGACGACGCGCTTCGAGGAGAGCGAGTTCCCGTGGCTCGTCGCGAACCTGCTCGACGATGCCGGCGATCCGGTGCCAGGAACCGAGCGCTGGACCACGCTCGAGGCGGGCGGGCTCACCGTCGGCGTCTTCGGCCTTGTCTCGACGAACTTCCACTCGCTGACGGACTACCCGGCGGAGTGGCAGGTGCTCGGTTACGTCGAGGGCGCCCAGGAAGCCGTCGATGCCCTGCGAGCGGACGGGGCCGATATCGTGGTCTGCGCCTCCCACGTCAGCACGGGGATCCACGACACGCTGGCCGCGGAGGTCGACGGACTGGACGCCATCGTCGGGTCGCACTCGGGCGTCGTGTACGACGAACCCGCGGTCGTCGATGGGACGGTCGTCAGCGAGTTCGGCGACGAGTTCGCCCACGTCGGGTCGATCACGCTCGACGCCAACGGCGACCTCGTCGACTGGCGCAGGGTCGACCTGATCCCCGAGAACTGGAGTCCGACCGACGCGGTCGACGAGTACGAGCAGATCACGGCGCGCGAAACGACCGACATCGAGGAAGATCCCACCCTCACCGACATCTCCGAGCGGTGGCAGGGGGAACTCGACGAGCGCCTCGGCCAGCCGTTCTTCGAGAGCGAGACGGACCTCAACGGCACGTTCGACAACTACGCGATCGAAACCGGCTTCGGTAACCTCATCACCGACGCGATGGCGACCATCGGTGAGACTGCGGACATCGAGGTCGACGTCGCCGTCCAGAACGGTGGCGGCATCCGCGGGGGCTACTACGAGGCCGGGCCGATCACCGGGGCGCAGGTCATGGAGACCCTCCCGTTCCCGAACGAGATCGAGGTCGTCGAGGTCACCGGCCAGCAACTCGTCGACTACCTGGAGAGCGAGGTTCGCCCGCACCCGAGCGAAGACTACGGCACGCAGCCGGCGATCCAGGTCTCGGGCGTCTCCTACGAGTGGTGGGGCCACGACGACGAGACGTGGATCGACAACGTGTTCGTCGGCGGGGAGCCGGTCGACCCCGAGGAGACCTACTACCTGGCGAACAACGACTACGTCGTCGGCAACGACGAGATTCTGAGCGAGGCCGAGACCGTCCTCGAGTCGGGCCAGTTCCAGGGACCCTACGTCCTCGACGTCCTCGAAGAGTGGGGTACCGTGGCTCCCGAACGCGAGAATCGGATGATCCGGGTCGACGAGGACGTCGGCGCGGGGTCAGTCGCACGCAAAGACGGCGAGATCACGATCACCGTTCCCTTCCCGGAGGGCGGCACCGCCGTCGTCGAGGACTCCTTCCGGGCGGTGATCCGCACCGGTGACGACCTCGCGGCCGAGTCCGTCGTCGAGGACGGCGAAACCGTCGAGGTAGCCTTCGATGCCGAGGCGCTGTGTGAACTCGCGTCGAGCGTCGAGAGCCCCGTCCTGCGGATCTTCGGCGGCTACGATCCGGACGAGGAGTACTGGGGCTACGGCTTCGAGTTGCCCACCTCGAGTGGCTACGACTACTTCAAATTGAAGTCGAGCGTCGACGCGGCGGCCGTGCTCGAGACAAGCGAGGGTACGGACGGTCAGGACGACGACGATCAAGACGGTGAGGGGCAGAACGGGGATCAAGACGACGACGAGGACCAAAACGACGAGCAGGAGAACGACGACGTCGTCGACGAGGATACCGACGAGAGCAACGAAGAGGACGGTATGCCCGGATTCGGCCCGTTCGCCGCCCTCGCCGGCGGAGCGGGTGGAACTTACATCTACTCCCGCGTACGCGGCGCGAACGACGAGGAAGTCGACCGGACCTGAAGGACAAACCGTAAATCGCTCACCGCCTAAGTCCCCTACAGATGCGCGGAACGTCCCCGTTCACGCGACGACACCTCCTCCAGCGAGCGACCGTCGGCGTCGGAACGCTCGCTCTCGTCGGCTGCCTCGAGCGCGGTGAGGACGACACCCCGGAATCGACCGAGGACGACGAGCTGAACGGATCAGACGACGGCGACGACTCCGACGACCTGCTCGCGTTTCCCGAAATCGAGAACCCACCGGACGCGGTGTACCGCCCGACCCACCGCGAGCGAATGCGGATGCTCGAGCCCGTCGACGCTGGCGACTACCGCGTCGCCGGGATGGTCACCTACCCACACCCGTTCTGGCTCGTCGACGGGAGCGACGTCGAGACGGTCGAACCCGACCGCGACGACGTCCACCTGATGGTCACAGCCTGGGACCGCGAGACCGGACAGGTGGTTCCCGTCGACTCGAGTCCCGTCCTCGAGCTCTCCCGAGACGGCGAGTTCGTCCGCGAGGTTCGCCCGTGGCTCATGCTCTCCCAGCAGATGGGCTTTCACTTCGGGGACAACCTCTCCCTCGAAGGCGACGGTACCTATCACGTCGAGGGCCGATTGAGCCCGGTCTCGATCCGCAAAACTGGCGCGTTCGCGGATCGACTCGAGGAGGCGGTCTCGTTCGAGTTCGCGTTCGACTTCGACGACGACCTTCGCCGGCTCGCGACCGAGGTCGAGTACTTCCCCGAGGACGAGTGGGGCGAGCGCGGGGCACTCGAGCCGATGGGGCACGGAGACGGCGAGGGCGGCGGCGGGAGCAACGATGCCGAACGCGAAGGTGGAGACGGCGACAGCGATCGCGACGACCACGGATCCGCTCACGACGGCCACAGTATTCCATACTCGAGCGCACCGCCAGCAACGGACCTTCCCGGGACCCTTCAGGACTCGCTCGAGAGCGGCGACGCCGTCTTCGAGCTCACAACCTTCGAGCCAGGTTCCAGGTTCGTCGACGCCGATCCCGAGGCGGGCGTCGACGATCGGTACCTCGCCGTCTCCCCGCGGACGCCATACAACCACTGCGTCCTCCCGCTGATGGGCCTCGAGGTGACCGTCGACGGCGACTCCAGGCGACTGACCGAAACCCTCGACCACGAACTCGGCCTCCACTACGGGACGGCGCTGGCGACCGATTCGAACGAGGCCACCCTCGAACTCGAGGTGCGAACGCCACCGCAGGTCTCGAGACATCGGGGCTACGAAACGGCCTTGCTCGAGATGCCGTCTATGTCGACAGTGATCTCGCTATGACCGGGCGACGGTTCCTCGTCGCGGTGCTCGCGCTGGTACTGGTGACGTCCGGCGTCGCACTGGCCAGTTTCGGGGTCGGAACCGTCGCCGCCGGTGACGCCGTCGCCACCATTTCCCCGACGCCCTACGAGGTCGAGGCCCAGCCCGGCGAGGAGATCGAGATCGACGTCGTCATGCGCAGCCAGGGCGCCCACGGCGAGGGCGTCGCCTCCTACGAGCTAATCGGCCAGTACCACCCCAACTACCTTGAGGTCACAGACGTCGAGGCCGGCGACTGGCTCGAACAGGGCGAGGAAACCGAGATCCGCGAGGAACGGGTGATCGCCAACGAGGCCGGAACGGCGATCCTCGAACAGCGGCGCGATCCGGCGGCCGGCGGGGCGACGGGGCAGGCTCGCGTCGCCACGATCACTCTCGAGGTCGCGGAAGACGCACCGGCAGCACAGACGACGCTCTCGTTCGGCAACTCCGAGGTCTACCTCGAGCGCGAGTTCCCCCTCGCGGTTCACGACCGGGAGGTGACGATTTCGATCGACGGCGGGGAGGAACCACACGATCCATTCGACCACCCCGATCCACAGGATCGCGACGTACTCGAGGCAATGGCAAACGATTCGGCCGAAGCAAACGACACCGCCGACACTGGGGACGACCCGGACTCGAGCGACTCCGATTACGCGGACGAGAACGCCTCGGGATCGGCGGACGAATCGGGCAACGATGAGCCTCGCGAAGCGGACGACGCCGATTCGGTGCCCGGATTCACGGCCGTCTCCCTGCTCGTGGTGCTTCTCGCTCTCGCCGAGTTCCGCCGAGTCCTGGATTGAGAACGATAACAGCGTCTCGAGTCGTGTCGCGAATCCTTCGAGCGGTCACCGACGTCCATTGACTCGAGCAGTCACCAACGTCAATTCTCCGAACAGTCGTAGATCAGCGATTCCACGCGGCCGCGTCCGGATCGACCAGTCGCTCGCCACGGTCGAGTCCGGCGATTCGATCCAGTTCGTCGTCGCTCAACTCGAGGTCGAGCGCCGCGTAGTTCTCCTCGACGTGGTCGCCGGTCGCCTTCGGGATAGGGACCACGCCCTCGCGTGCGTAGTGCCACGCGAGCGTCACCTGGACGGGCGTGGCGTCGTGCGCATCGGCGATCGTTTCGAGTGCGTCGTTCCCGGCGACATCGCCCTTCGCGATCGGGCAGTAGGTCACGGTCGTCACGTCGTGTTCGCGTCCGTACTCGACCAGGTCGTCCTGCTGGAGGAACGGGTGCAGTTCGACCTGATTGGCCAGGATTGGCGACTCGAGGATCTCGTGGGCCTCCTCAAGCAACTCGATCGTGAAGTTGCTCACGCCGACGTTCCGCGTCCACCCCCGATCGCGGACCTCGTCCATCGCGGGCAGCGTCTCCTCGGGGTCGTAGGTATCTGTCGGCCAGTGAACGTACAGCAGGTCGACCGTATCGACACCGAGTCGATCGAGGCTCTCCTCCGTCGTCTCCAGGACGTCGTCGTGTGCGAGGTTCGAGGGGTGGACCTTCGTCGCCAGGAACACGTCCTCGCGGTCGACGTCGCTTCGCTCGAGCGCGGCCCCGACTGCAGCCTCGTTGTCGTACATCTGGGCGGTGTCGACGTGGCGGTAGCCGGCCTCGAGCGCTCGTACGACGCTCTCGGTGCAGGTCTCTCCCTCGTGACCAGACGTTCCGAAGCCGGGTTGTGGGACGGGTGTCTCGCTCATACGGAACCGGACGAGTGCCGAGTACTCGAGTGTCGGGGAAGCGGCAAGTGGTCGGCCGTCCCTCGAGTCGGTTTCGCGCCTCCGTCGTGCGCCTCGAGTTTATATACGATCGGGCGGCCAGACCGTCCATGGCTCGACAGCCCACTCGAACTCGCCGTACCGTACTCGGAACGATTGCCGGCCTCGCCACGGGCGCTACTGCGGGAATCGTTAGCGGGAGCGGCGACGGAGCCCCCTCACAGGACGGGCCCGCCGACGCTCCGGCATCGCGCACCCAGCCAACGGCTCCCGCCTCGAGCTCGGGACTCCCGTTCGAAACGTTCGTCGCGACCGTCGACCGAATCGTCGACGGCGAACACGTCGTCATCCTGCTCGAGGAAGGCGGGCGAACCGTCGATCAGCTCGTCGTTCCCCGTGATCGCCTCCCGACCGTCGAGGAACGCGATCGACTCGTCGTGCTCGTTCGCGACGGGGACCTCGCCGCGGCCTGGCCGCTTCCCGAGCGTCTCGATTCTCGCTCGAGGGAGTAACCACGAGTGTTGATTCCGGCGGAGCTCGACAGAGCGTCTTGACAGCGGAGCCCGAGCACGGCGTCTCGAGCGGATCGACTCGCCGTTCGCTCGCCGTCGCCTGAGCCAAACGTGCGCCCTGCTCGAGAGTTGGGGATAGAGTGATCGAGACGTCACTCCTCTCGCTCGACGTCGTCATCCGCATCGCCGCCATCGACGTCGTTCTCGTCGTCGCCCGCCTGCGGCGCGTCCGGGTCGGTCTCGTCCTGACGCATCGCGTCGTCTGTGTCGGCTTCGTCCTCGGTGTCTTCGTCCGTGTCGGCTCTGCTCGAGTCGTCGCCGTCCAGGGCACCGGGTCTCGGCCCGCCCGTTTCGGGGTCGACCTCGCTATCGATCGACATCGTCGGTTGTGCCTGTTCGGCCGACGGGCCGGTCGCCTCGCTCGCTTCGTCCGCGATGGCGGTATCGGAGAGGTCTGCCTCCTCGGCGTCGTTATCGTCCAGCCGCGGATCGCCCTCTGCCGACGTCTCCTCGGCTGATTCGTCGTCGACGGCCGGCTCGAGCGAGGACGTCTCGTCGTCTTGCCAGTCGAACTCGTCGCTCGAGGCATCGAGCCCGGTTTCGCGACCTTGGTCTTCCCGCTGTGCTGCCGCGTGAGCCTCGTCTGACGTGGACTTGTCGGATTCTCCGGTGCTCGCGCGGCGTCGCTTGACGCCGGCCCCGACGGCTGCCATGCCGATGGCGGCCGGGATGACGCCGCGCACTCGACCCCGTCGAATCGATTGAAGGCCTCGCCAGAGGACCACGGCGCCGGTCGCCATCGCGAGCGACCCGTCACTCGCGCCGCGTCTGGCCAGCGACAGCGCCCGATCTATTGTCGACCCGCCTTCGAGCGACGCGTCCGACTCGAGCGCTCGTTCGGTCAGATCGCCCGTCTGATTCCCGCCGTCTCCTGTGTCGACCATTGGACCGGGAGCTACAGCGTCGACGCAAGTGAATCTTAGCCCGGCATACCAATCCACGCTCGGTGCCGTCACTCGCCGGCCCACGATAGTTGAATCAGGCGCCCGTCACCGAAGCTATGGCCGCCGAAACGACACATCTCGAGCGTGCTCGCGAGCACCTTCGACGCGCGAGTGACGTCGCGGACCGACCCGTACAGGAGCAGGCCGATTCGATCCAGGAGGGGCTAGACGAGGAACTCGAGGGCCGACGAACGCAGGACGAGCCCGGACCGAAGACCGACCGGATCGCCGAACTCATCGAAACGCTCGACGGCCTCGAGTCGGAGACGTCAGGTGAGGCCGGCGAGCGGATCGCTCGTGCTCGGGAGGCCTGCGTCGAATATCAGAAATCCGTGGGCCAGGACGACGAGACGTAGCACCTGGGATCGGTCAGTTACCGCTCTCGGCTTCGCTGACCTCGTCCTCGAGTCCTCACCCGCGATCCGCACAGATCCCGACGAAGTTCCGCAGGATCTGGAGCCCGGTCTCGCCGCTCTTCTCCGGGTGAAACTGGGTCCCGAAGACGTTGCCCGCCTCGTTCGCGACGATCGAGGGGAACCGCCGTTCGTAGTCGGTGGTCGCGACCGTCGCCGATTCGTCGTCGGGGACGGCGTAGTAGGAGTGGACGAAGTAGGCGTAGCGCCCGTCGACGCCCTCGACGAGCGGGTGATCTCGTTCGACGGCGAGTTCGTTCCAGCCCATGTGGGGGATCTTTTGCCCTTCGGCGAAGCGGACGTTGGTTCCCGGGATCAGGTCCAGGCCACTGACGGCGGACTCGCCGTCGGTTTCGCCCTCCTCGCTCGAGGTCAGGAGCATCTGCATGCCGAGACAGATCCCGAAGAGCGGCTGGCCGCGCTCGGCGACCGCCAGCAGGTCGTCCCGGAGCGGGTCGGCGTTCTCGACGCCCTCGCGGAACGCACCGACACCGGGCAGGACGATGCCGTCGGCGTCCTCGAAGTCGGTCGGGTCGTCGGTGATTTCGACGGCGGCGCCCGCGCGCTCGAGGCCGCGGGTGACGCTCCGGAGGTTGCCCAGCCCGTAGTCGACGATGGCGACGTCGGCGAGCGTCTCCTCGCTCTCGAGTGGAGACGACAGCGTGCTCTTGGTCATACGTACGGGTCGGCGACGAGCGAGCAAGTGCGTTGCCCTTCGAGAAAGAACGGCCGCGGAGGAAGCGTGAAGTCGATTACTTCGCGAGCGACCGGGCCATCCGCTTCGGGAAGCCCTTCAGTAGTTCCCACAGTCCCATCGGCTCGGTGTCGTCGGCACGGAGTCGGGCACGGATCCGCTGACTGAACATCTCGACGGAGATGATCATGACGAGGATGACGAGGATGGTCGCCATCGCGTTCGTGTAGGCGAACAGCCCCATCTGGACCTCAAGCACCTGACCGAGTCCGCCACCGCCGACGATGCCGAGCGAGACGGCGATGCGGACGTTGATCTCGAAGATGTAGAGCGTCCACGCGATGAACGGCGTGTGGACCTGACTCAACATCCCGAAGGTGATCGTCTGCCGGCGACTCGCGCCTGTGGTCTTCATCGCCTCGATGGGCCCATCCTCGATCTCTTCGAGTTCGTCGACGAACAGTCGTCCGAGGTTCCCGATGGTGTCGACGGCGATAGCGATGGTCGCGGTGACCGGACCGATCCCAGCCAGTGGGATGAAGATCAGGATCCAGACGAGCGCGGGAATCGCCCGGATAGTGCTCATCGTCCCGCGGAAGATGAAGTTGAACGGGAATGGCGTGACGCGTTCGCTCCCGAGAATGCCGAACAGCAGAGCGAAGGGGAATCCCATGACCGTTCCGGCGACGGCCATCGACAGCGTGGTCCCGGCTTCTCCGAAGAAGGGGAGCGGACCGCCCTCGGAAACGAAAATCGCGAGCAGGAGGCTCGGGATCGAGAGTAGGAAGCCGAGCGGGTCACCGAGCGGGCTCGGGTACTGGCCCAGTAACTCCTTGTCGTACAGGAGGTTCCGCTCGTGAATGTAGGACGTGTACTCGAGGAACCCGCTCGGGTCGAAAAATGGTGGTTCGGTCAGCAAGAACGGGAAGAAGTCCGTCGCCCGTCGGGCGAAGGTGCCGTACTGCTTGTTAGTGGTGAACCACTCGACCGAGGTGAGTGCACTCAGGAACAGGTATCCGAGGACGCCGACGAGGACCCCGTAGCCGATCCACCGGACGCGGCGCCGTCGCTTGATGGCCTCGAAGCGCTCGACGACGCGGGAATCCGTTTCGGCGCCCGTCTTCGTTCCCGTACCGGTATCCGTACTCATACGTACTCACCCGAGGTCGGCGACGTCGCCCCATCGGTCTCGCCGCCCGGGCCGTCGCCCCTAGCGCTCGCCGACTCGGAGGCCTCGAACATCCCTTCGGTGTCGATGCCGCCGTAGATTTCGTCGATGACGTCCATCGTGAAGTCCTCGCGGTAGCCGTCGAAGACCAGCTGGCCGTTTCGCAGGCCGATGAAGCGCTCGCCGAACTTCCGGGCGAGGTTGACCTGGTGGAGACTAATCAGCGCCGTCAGTCCGCGCTCTTTGGCGGCTCGGCGAAGGTACCCCATGACCTGTTGTGAACTCCCAGGATCGAGACTTGCGACGGGCTCGTCGGCGAGCATCGTCTTCGGGTTCTGCACGAGCGCACGAGCGATGCCGACGCGCTGTTGCTGTCCGCCGCTCATCTGGCGGGCTCGTTTCTGGGAGTGGTCCAGCAGGCCGACTGTATCGAGCGCTTCGAGCGTTTGGATCTTTTCTTCCCTATCGTGAAGCTGCAACAGGCTCTCGAGGTAGTTCGACCGGTTCAGCGCCCCGGTGAGGGCGTTCGAGTACGCGGTCATTTGGCCGATGATGTTGTGTTGCTGGAAGATCATGGCCACGTCCTGCCGTGGTTCGGTCACCTCCTCCCCGTCGATGGCGACGGACCCTTCGGTCGGCGTCGTCAGCCCGTTCATACAGCGTAGAAGCGTCGATTTACCCGAGCCGGAGACGCCGAGTACGATGACGAACTCACCGTCGGCGATCTCGAACGAGACGTCGTCTAGCGCTACCGTCTCGCCGAATACTTTGGTCAGCCCGTCGACTGTTATCTCACTCATGCACGATTCTAAAGAGTGTTTCAGACGGGACTATTCAAGGTCTTCGAACTCGAGGCCGAGCTCGTCGAGGACGGTCTGGATCGGTTCGTAGTCGTCGATCGATCCCTCCTGGACGCCGGTGAACCAGAGCGGTTCGCCGTCGTAATCCTCGTCGTGCTGGAGGTCCTCCTCGGAGACGTTGAGGATCGCTTCCTCGATGTCGGAGCGGACGTCGGATTCCCACTCGGAGCGAACCATCAGGGGCGCACGCGGAAGGGGATCGGAGACCGCCAGCAGCTTGAGTTCGGCGTTGGGATCGGCATCCTCGTTGCCGATGTCTTCGCCAGCCCCGTCGTACTCAGCGGAAATTTCGGCGAATTCTGGGTACTCGTCGAACTGCTCCTGGGGGACCAGCGGTGCGGACACGAACGCTCCGCTGAGGGCCGCCTTGACCTCGTCCCGGTTGATTAGCTGGTTGCGGGCCGTCGCGTGATCGTCGTACCCAATTTCGAAGTCGACCGGATCGCCGTCGGGCGCAGTGCCGGTGTCGAGACCCGCCTCCTTGAGCATCGTAAGGGGAACGAGGGTTCCGCTCACGGAGAGGGGGGAGGCCGCGTTGACGACCTCTCCCTCGAGGTCCGCCAGCTCGTCGATGCCGCTGTCCGGGGTCGTCGTGATCGTCGAGAAGTACTGGGCCGCACCGTAGGCGACGCGGATCCCGATGACGTCGGCCACGTCTTTTCCGGCGACGGCTGCGGAGGGCGACGTGTCGGCGACGTCGGCCTGATCGTCGCGAATCGCGGTCAGCGTCTCTGAGTACGACTGGGTCGTGACGGGTTCGATGGTCGCGTCCGTCTCCGACTCGAGGTAATCGAACATCGGCTGGTACTGATCTTCGATAGAGACGTCAGCCTCGGCCGGGTTGAGCACGAACCGGACGGTGTTCTCGTCGTCGTCACTCCCACCACCAGTCAGATCTCCCAGACAACCCGCCAGCCCCGCCGTCGCCGTCACACCTGCACCTTTGAGGAACGTTCGCCGCTTGTTTGTCCACCGCGTCTTATCGGACATGGATGACACTATGAACGCCACCATTTAGGCGTTTCTATGTCATCTACATACCCATTCATCGGTATCCCGATTGGGACGCGCTTTGTACACAAACCCGGCGAGTTTATCCACTATTTTGGCTCATATAGACTATTATTAAACAAACGACTATCGAAAAATTCCTTCGGTTTTCTGTGTTGTTCGCCCGAGCGAGATACGATATTTTCACGTATTCGTGACTTACCGGTCGAGCCTCGAGTGAGAGTGATCGTCAGCGTCCACCGTTCGATACGGCTATTCGAACCCGTCGAGTCGCGCCTGTCCGCTCCCCTCGAGTCCTGCCAACTCAGCCGCCGTTTCGAGCGTCTCGGCGAACGTATCGGTCTGGCTCCGGTCGTACAGCGTCGCGGCCGGGTGGAGACAGATCAGGACGCGTCTCGCGGTGCCGCCGATGCGGGCGTCCTCGACAGTTCCAGCTTCTTTCGTCACCGCGACCGACCGGTCGAGCAGGTGTTCACTCGGCACCTTGCCGAGCGTGACGATCACCTCTGGGTCGAGTCGGGCGATTTCGGTCTCGAGGTAGCCCCGGCAGTTCGCGAGCTCCGCCTTCGTCGGGTCCCGGTTCTCGGGTGGCCGACAGCGCACGCAGTTCGTGATGCGGACGTCCTCCCGGTGGAGTCCCACGTCCCGGAGGTGGTCGTCGAGAACCGATCCGCTCCTGCCGACGAAGGGTTCCCCTTCGCGGTCCTCAGTCGCACCGGGTCCCTCCCCGACGAACAGGAGGTCGGCGTCCTCGGGTCCGGCTCCGTTGACGATCTGACTCCGCGACTCGACCAGGTCGCCACAGCGTGTACAGCCCGTCACCTCGAGGCCGTCCATGTGTTCGGCGTCGGCGTTTTGCTCGCCGTCGGCGTTTCGCTCGGCGTCAGTCGACAGCTCGTCGTCGGTGTCACCGTCGTCCGCGGTCATATGCTCCGCTCGGAGAGCCATCTACTAGAATCCTTCCACGCGCGTTCAAAATCGAAGGCGAGTCGACGACCTACCGCGAAACCGACTCGAGGTGCTCGTCTTCCAACTCCTCGAGACACCGCTCGAGCGGGGCGAGCGCCTCGTCGGCGATCGTGTACGGGTCGGTCTCGCCCGTCCGGACCGCCTCCGCGAGCGCGTCGACGCCGCCGGCGCGCTCGAGTTCGCCCTGGAGCAAGTCGTGGACGTCCTCCCGGAGCAGCGTTCGGATCTCCTCGCCGTAGCGTCTACGGGTGCGCTCGGCGAGGGTTCCGGAGCGCTCGAGGTAATGGCGGTGGTGTTCCAGATCCTCGATCAGGTCGTCGACGCCGGTTCCGTCGGTGGCGACGGTTTCGACGACGGGTGGGACCCAGGTCTTGGGTTCGTCTGCTTCGTCTAATTCGGCTTGTTCGGCTGGTTCGTCTGGTTCCCCCTCCCCACCGTCCTCGCTCGAGTGGTGACTCGAGGCACCCTCGGCCATCGCGTCCACACCGTGGTGGCCGCCTCCCGAACTCGAGAAGCCGCTGCTCCCGTCGCCCAGTTCGATCATCTCGAGGAGTTCCTGGACCGTCCGGTCGGCGCCGGGTCGGTCGGCCTTGTTCACCACGAAGACGTCGGCGATCTCGAGGATGCCGGCCTTGAGCGTCTGGATGGAGTCGCCGGAGCCTGGCGGGACGAGCACCGCGACCGTGTCCGCGGTTCGAACGATGTCGATCTCGTTCTGTCCGGCGCCTACGGTCTCGATGATGATGCGGTCCTTGCCGAAGGCGTCCATCGCCTTGACGGCGTCGGCGGTCGCCGTCGAGAGTCCGCCGAGGGTTCCCCTGGCGCTCATCGAACGCACGAAGACGTCCATGTCACCGACCGTCGAGGCCATGCGAATGCGGTCGCCCAGCACGGCCCCGCCGGTGAAAGGCGAGGAGGGATCGATAGCGATCACGCCGACGGTCTCACCCCGCTCGCGGTACGTCTCGGCCAGTTTGTCGACCAGTGTGGACTTGCCCGCGCCCGGACTGCCCGTGATGCCGACGATTTCGGCGTTGCCGGTGTGGGCGTACAGGTCGGAGACCAGCTCACGGTAGCCCGACGCACGGTTTTCGATTTTCGAGATGACGCGTGCGAGCGCCCGGTGTTTTCCATCGAGGAGGTCCTCGAGTAGGTCGTCGTCGCCGCTCATCGCTCGGGGGCGTTCTCGCGGACGAACTCGACGGTCTCCTCGATCGACGTGCCGGGTCCGAAGACGGCGGCGACGCCCTCATCTCGCAGGGCTGCCTTGTCTTCCTCGGGGATCACGCCACCGACCAGGACGAGGGTGTCCTCGGCGGCGTCGTACTCCTCGAGGCCGTCCATGATCTTCGGGACCAGCGTCTTGTGGGCCCCCGAAAGGATCGAAATGCCGAGGACGTCGACGTCCTCCTGGACGGCCGCCTGGACGATTTCGGCGGGCGCCTTGTGCAGTCCGGAGTAGATGACCTCGAAGCCGGCGTCGCGGAACGCTCGAGCGATGACGTGGGCCCCGCGGTCGTGGCCGTCGAGGCCGACCTTCGCCACGAGACACCGGATCGATCGCGATTCCTGTTCGCTCATGCCCGTTCCTTTTCCGCCGGTCGGTTTGACTCTAACGGAAGTTCGTGGGGTTCGTGCGCTAATCGACGCGCACAAATCGCCGGCGCACGAGTCACCGCCAATGACCGATCTCCCGACCGACCTCCCGTTCACCGTCGACGTTCCGATCCGCTATCGCGACCTCGACACCTTCAGCCACGTCAACAACGCCGTCTACGTCACCTACCTCGAGTCGGCCCGGGCCGCGTACCTCGAGGCCGTCGCCGACCTCGCCGTCGAGGACTACGGGTTCGTCGTCGCGAACCTCGAGATCGACTACGAGCGATCGATCACGATGGGCCAGGACGTCGTCGTCGCGACGGGGACCACGGAACTGGGCACCTCGAGCTGGACGATGAGCTACGAAATCTACGCCGACGGGGCTCGTGCGGCGACCGCGGAGACGACGCTCGTGTGCGTCGACCCCGAAACCCGATCGTCGATCCCGATACCGGACTCGATGCGCCAGCGAATCGTCGAGTACGAGGGGCTCGAGGACTGACGGCTCGCTCGAGGGACGCTCGACTCGACGATACCCGACGAGAGTCAGATCAGTCGATTCGCCCGCCAGTCAACCGCACGACGCCGCCGGCGTACGTCTCGTGGGCGACCGCGCTCGCTCGCGCCCGAAGCCGATCGTGGGCGTCTCGCACCTTTCGATCGAGCTGTCCCGAGAGGTCCCGGTCGTAGCGAAGCCGCGTCGTCGGTGGCGTTGACAGGGCGACGACGATCCCGAAGAGCGCGTTGACGGGCGGCGCGTACCAGCGCTCGCTCCGACCGGCGTTGACGAGGACGAGGTGGCCCCCGGGCGCGAGCGCGTCACACCACTGGTCGACCGCTCGAGCCGGCTCGTCGAGCATGCCGACGACGAAGGTGGCGAGGATCGCGTCGACCCCGTCTTCGTCGGGGATCGGCGGCTGCGTCGCGTCCGCCCGGACGACGTGGACGTTGTCGTACTCGGCCGTCGCCACGCGCGCTCGTTCGAGCACGCCCCGGGTGAAGTCGAGTCCGATAACGGTGCCCTCGGAGCCGACCTGCTCGCGCAGGTACGGCAGGTTGGCGCCCGTGCCACAGCCCATCTCGACCACGGTGTCGCCCGGCTCGAGTCGGCAGGCGAGGGCTGCCTGGCGCCTGAGGGTGACGATGCCGGGCGTTCGCGTGGCCAGCAGGTCGTACAGATGCGCCCAGCGGCCGTAGAACGCCTGTGCATCCTCGTCTGCCATTCAGACCAGCTCGCGGATCGTCCTCGCGACCGCCTCCGCGTCCGGGCCCAACACGTAGGTGAGGGGTTCGATGCCCTCGCCGCCGGTCTGGTAGAGGACGGTCGCCTCCGGCGTCTCCTCGATGGCCGCCCCGACGCTCGAGGCGACGTCGCCTGATTCGTCGAACTCCGCGAGGTCGTGGCCGTGCTCGGCCAACTCGTCGAGGAGCGCGGGATCGTATCGGACGTTCACCGCGGCCGTCGCGTCGCTGCCGTGGCGTCGCGCGGCGAGGAGGACCGTGGCCACGTGCTCGGAGACGCCGAACTCGGGCTCTCCGGGGACCGTCGCTCGCCCCTTGACGTCGAAAATGCGCCCGGGCACGCCCGCCACGTCGTCGACATCCTCGGCGTCGGGGACGCAGGCGACGAGGTTCGACCCCACCGCCGGGATCAGACCGGCGAAGCCGCTCGCGTTCTCGAGGATCCGTAGCCCGCGCCGGAGCGAGGACCGAACCCGCTCGCTCGAGCGGACAGCACTCTCGGGGTCGTGAACGCGAAAGCTCGCGTCGTGTTCGGCCAGCTGCGGGACGGATTCCTCGTGGAGCGTCGCCAGCAGGTCGCCAGGACTCTCGAGGTCGCGCACGAGCACCTCGATCTCGACAAGCGCCTGGACCGGCGACATATCGCCGCTCGAGAGTCCCTCACCGAGTCGCGTCACGAGTTCCTGGACGCGGTCGTCGTCGGCGATGCGGTCGTTCGTGGCAACGTCGCCGTGGGCGTACTTCGAGACGGCGCTCTGGCTGATGCCGAGCACCTCGGCGACCTCGCTCTGGGTCAATCCCCGCTCGCGGAGCTCCCCCGCGAGCTGTGAGCGGATCGTCGGCAGGAACTCCTCGACGACGATCTCTTCGACGAATTTCATCTGCCCGGGCCTAGGTGCCGGGGTGCAATAACTGTGGGGATCGTTTCGAGTGCGCTTCCCGTCGCTCGAGGTGCGCGTCTCGATATCCTCCCGTCGCTCGAGTCGAGGGCACGTCTCGAGCTACTCCTCGTGGCGGTCGAGCTGATCGCCGCCGAACTCGTCGTCGCGCTGGATCCGGGAGGCCTGCGGGCCGTCCTGGTCCTGGTACTTCGAGCCGCGTTCGCTCCCGTAGGGCCGATCCGCCGGCGTCTTCAGCTCGGTGAAGGTGAGCTGAGAGATCCGCATCCCCGGCGAGAGGGCGACCGGCGCACTGCCGAGGTTCGACAGCTCGAGGGTGATCTGGCCTCGATACCCGGGGTCACACAGGCCCGCGGTCGCGTGGACAACCACGGCAAGTCGCCCCAGCGAGGAGCGCCCCTCGACGTGAGCGATCAGGTCCGCCGGAATCTCGACGCGCTCGTGGGTCGTCCCCAGCACGAAGTCGCCGGGGTGGAGGATGAAGTCCTCGCCGTCCTCGACGACGGTCTCGGTGACGTAGTCGTCGACCTCGCGCTCCTCGTTCGGGTGGATGCAAGGGATGTTCGTGCGCTGGAACTCGAGGAATCGGCTCCCCAGCCGGAGGTCGACGCTCGCCGGCTGGATCTGCAGGTCGTAGTCGTCGATCGGCTCGACCACGAGGTCGCCCGCCTCGAGTCGGTCGAGGATGTCTGCGTCCGAGAGGATCATGTGCGGGAACTCGCGTGCGGCGTGGTAAATGGTTCGGATCCGCTGGCGGTCTGGTTCGGATCCACGGGCGCTTTCGTGGCCGTGCTGGTGGTGGCGCGGTGGCGATGATAGCTGGAGCTGCGTCTCTGCCGCGGTCGAGCTTCAGTCGTTCGCGAGCGCTTCGTCGATTGCCCCGACGATCGCCGCCGTGTCGGGCTCCACTCGCTCGCCGTCGACGACGATCCAGGGTGTTCCCTCGATGCCTAGCTCCATCCCGTGGGCGCGCTCGGCCTCGAGGCCGTCCCGGTAGGTCACATCCTCAGCGTCCGCTCGAACCTGCTCGGCGTCGAAGCCGAGGTCGCTCGCGACCTGTTCGATGAGGTCGTAGGAGTACCCGTCATCCCAGTGGGTGAAGATTTCACCGGTGAACTCGAAGAATGCCTCGTCACCCTCCTGGTCCTGGACCGAGCGGGCCGCGCTCGCGACGGCGTAGGACCACTCCTCCTGGACGGGGATGGGAAAGTCCCGGTGTTCGTAGCGAATCTGCTCTGCGTCGACGTACGCTTCCTTGATGTCCGGGAATATCTCCGTGTGATAGAGGGCGCAGTGCCCGCAGCCGAAATCCTCGAAGACGGTGACCGTGACGTCCGCGTCCGGGTCGCCGATGACGGGTATCTCGAGCAGGTCGTCCTCGTTGACGTCGGATCCGTTGCCGTTTCCGCCACCGTTACCGCCGCCATTGCCGTTTTCCTCGCCGTTTCCGTTCCCGTCGCTCTCCGCATCACCGCCACCGAGACAGCCAGCACCGGCGAGCGCCGATCCGGCGGCGAGCGCGGCGAAGCGTCGTCGCGTCACGTTCATGGTCCATCGTATCGAGTCCGTGCGCAAATAGGTGTCGCAGTCGCCAGTCTGTAACTCGAGCGTAACCGCGGGCGTTTTACCGGTCGTCCACCTCGTGATCCGCATGAAACAGGCGATCGTCGCCCGAACGGACATCGGCATGGGAACGGGAAAACTCGCCGCGCAGGTGGCACACGCCTCGCTGTCGGCCTACGAGAAGGCCGACGATCGGTCGCGTCGGCGCTGGAAGAACGGCGGCCAGAAGAAGATCGTGCTGAAGGGCTCGAGCGAGCGCGAACTCCACGAACTCGCGGCGATCGCCGACCAGGAGGGACTGCCGAACGCGATCGTCCGCGACGCGGGCCACACCCAGCTCGAGCCCGGAACGGTGACGACGCTGGCGGTTGGCCCCGGCGACGAGGACCTGGTCGACCGGGTGACGGGCGAGTTGTCGTTGTTCTGATTCTGATCGACGGGGGTCGTCTCGCGACGCGCTGGCTCCGTCTCACGGTGCGTCCAGACCGCGACGCCACCCGTCCAGAGGTGCGCTCGAATGCGCCCCAGTTCGCCGCCTCGAGAACGCCTTTCACGCTCGAGGCCGTTCGTTCACCTATGAGTGGAACGCCGACCCCGAACGCCGGCGACGACCCGCACGGCGACCAACCCGTCGAACGTGCCGGGGCCGACCTCGAGGACGCCAGCGCCGTAATGATCCTCGTCCACGGTCGCGGCGCCCGCGCCTCGGGCATGCTCGAGATGGCCTCCCAGTTCGACCGCGACGACGTGGCCTACCTCGCGCCCCAGGCCGCCCGCGGAACCTGGTACCCGCAGTCGTTTCTCGCCCCGACCGAGGCCAACGAGCCGCACCTGACCTCGGCGCTCGCCCTGCTCGAGTCGACGCTCGAGACCGTAAACGAGTCGATCCCGGCCGAGCGGACGATCCTGGCCGGCTTCTCACAGGGGGGCTGTCTCGCCAGCGAGTTCGCCGCCCGAAATGCCCGCGAGTACGGCGGCGTCGTCGCCTTCTCCGGCGGGCTGATCGGTCCCGAGGGAACCCCCCGAGAGTATGACGGCTCGCTCGAGGGCACGCCAGCGTTCTTCGGGTGTAGCGACCAGGACCCCCACATCCCGCTCGAGCGGGTGCACGAGTCCGTCGAGGTCTACGAGGGACTCGGAGCAGACGTCACCGAACGAATTTACGAGGGGATGGGCCACACGATCATCGAGGACGAACTCGAGGTCGTTCGCACCATCGTGGACGACGCAGCCGACAAGTAGCCGGAGAGGCCACTACTGTGGCCTTCGACGCAGTGGCCGTACGGCAATGACGAACGTCCACCCTAAACTATACTTTCTGTAGTAAAGCCTGTTTGCTGACTCGAGCGGATCGTTCCCCCTCCCCCAGCGGCGTTCGGGACGGCGGTTTCCGCATGCGGCCCGAAACCGATCGCCCGCCGCGGCTTCGCTCGTCCACCGTCGATCGCTTCGAAGTCCGCACACAGTCGGTAAATATGCGGTATAAACCGAAATAAATGCGCAATTAGCGGTCTTTATTCCGATTTTATTATGAATTTGGCGGCAGTCTTAGATAGATCTGAAGCCAATTACGTGTGTGACCATAAACCATGTCTAACGTCAGCGAACGAAATCTGGCATCGCGTACCATCGAGGGAGTGGAAGCACTGGTTAGCACGGAATCCGGCGAGGTTTTTATCGACGTACCAGCCGCGAATCCGCGCTACATCCGCGTCGAGGAGGGCGACGTGATTCAGGAAGGAGACGCCCGCTCGCGAACGGAAGAAGAACTCGCATCCGACTCCCTTAGAAAATGGACGGTAGATACGATCGGACCGGAGACGGTCATCGGGACGGATCGAGAGACGGACGAGCGACGCGAATGGGATCGCGAATCGCTCGAACAGAAACTCGCGATCGGCAGTCTCTCCACGAACCTCACCGATTTCGAACGAGTAAACGTTGGGGAACCCCGCACGGCGGATCGGGACGGCGGACGGTCGGACGAGCAACTCGTGACCGTGACCGCGTATGGGAACGACAGCCGAAAATTCACCCAATCGTACCGCCTCGTCGACGTCGATGAGGGCGGTGACGAACGCCGCCTCGAGCAGGCCAAATCCGACAAACGGATCGAGGGGTTCGCAGACGAGCTGCGAAAGGAGTTCAACGAAGCGGTCGAGCTCGCGCTGCGAAACGAAGGGTACGCGGTCTGACTGACGTTTTGCTTCGATCCGGTGTTCCTTTCAGGGGTGTTTCGAGGCAGACCTGTCGTCGGTTTTCGTTTCTCAGTCCCTGACTCACTCCACGGACACCGGCTCTCCGCGCTCAGCGCTCTCGTACAGCGCGTCGATCACGAGCATGTTCGCGACCGCTTCGTCGCCGTCGGTTCGCGGCCGGGTCCCCGTCTCGACACACCGGGCGAAGTGCTCGACCTCGAGCCGGTATTGATCGACGGGATCGAACGTCTCGACGCTGTGCTCGCCGTCGATCTCGTACTCGAGTTCGAGTACGCCGTCGGGCACGTCGAAGGCGTCGTCGACCTCGAGCCAGCCGTTTTCCGCCTCGACGCGGTAGCGCTGGTGTTTCGGCGTGTCGAACCCGGACGCGATTCGAGCCGTCGAGCCATCGTCGTACTCGAGAACGCCGGTGAAAGCGGTGTCGATGCCCGTCTCTCGCGAGTCGTGAGCGTGAGCGTGAGCGTAAACGCGGTCGGGTTCGCCGAGGAACTGCCGGACGGCGGAGACTGGGTAACAGCCGACGTCCATGAGCGACCCGCCGGCGAGCTCCGGATTCAGCCGGACGTCGTCGGGGTCGCCGCGCAGGGAGAAGGTGAACGACGCGGTGACCGAGCGCACATCCTCGAGCGCCTCCCGCGCGAGTTCGATCGCCCGCTCGGTTCGCGGGTGGTAGCGGTACATGAACGCCTCCATCAGGACGACGCCCTGGTCGTCGCAGTGGGCGACGACCTCGCGCGCTTCGTCGGCGTCGACGGCGAGCGGTTTCTCACACAGGACGTGGAGCCCCGCGTCGGCGGCCCGTTTCGTCCACTCGCCGTGGAGCGCGTTGGGCAGAGGGACGTAGACCGCGTCCAGCTCCGGATCGGCGAGCAGGTCGTCGTACGAGCCGTACGACCGCGGGATGCCGTACTCCTCGGCAACCGACTCGGCCTGCCCGGCGTCACGGGAGGCGATGGCGCCGACGCGGTGCTCACTCGAGTCGATCGCCGGTAGCAGTGCCTTCTGGGCGATTCCGGCCGTCGACAGCACGCCGAATTCCATACGCGAATCGCCGCCGAGGAGGCGCAAAAAACCAGCGGATGCGGCGACGAGAGGGAGGGGCACGGATACGGTTAGAATATATAGTGATCGTATTCAAATGCGAGAATCTGGCGAGATGGAGTTGAATACCGAGTTCCATCAGTAACTCTGGTGTCGCTTCTCGTTCCTCAAAAGCCACCTCGAGATGACTATCGATTCGGTGAGACTAGCGTTTCCGACACAGGCACGCAGAGAACGCTCTGCCTCTCCTCTCAATCCTCATCCAAACATCTCCAGGAAATACAACAGGTATTTACAGAACTATTTTGACATTCACCCATGAATCGAAAACGCCATAATTATGCTGGGGTTCTCGAGCGCGGTCTTGCGTTGCTCCTCGATGGTATCATCACATTCGTGCTTCTCCTTGCAGTCTTACTCCCACTGATATTCCTCCTCCAACCCAAATCCCCGGAATCGGCTGAAGCGTTGGGAGGGTTCGTCGGGATAGTCGGAAGTGCCGTGTACTATGTGGGAACCGAAGCCAGGTGGGGTGCAACGGGCGGAAAGATGGTTCTCGGTCTGCGAGTGGTCAATCGGCACGGCGAGCAGTGTTCAACTGGGGATGCCGTCATACGGAATATCACGAAGCTCCTCGGCTCAGGGACGCTTTTGGCGGTCATCGTTGCTCTCCTCCTCATTGTCTCGTCAGAAGACAACCAGCGTCTCGGGGATATGATGGCCGAGACGATGGTCGTTCGAGAATAAGTCGTTGGACCGAATCACTATGTCGCCGTACCCGGTAGGCATCGCTATGAATATCTATCGCACTCGAGCCGGCCTGTTCCACCAGTTCCGGGACGTCTTGCAGTTCTACTACCCCGCGATGATCGACACCGCGGTGGGCGGCTACGCCGCTCAGGTCGACGAGCGGGACGGCTACGTCTACGACGCGCGGACGAGACACCTCGTCGCCACGGCTCGCGGCGTCCACAACTTCAGTCTCGGCGTCCTCGAGGACGGACCCGACTGGTGTCGCTACGCCGCCGAACACGGCCTCCAGTTTCTGTCAACGGTCCACTGGGACGACGAGCACGGGGGATACGACTGGATGCTCGACGGACGCGAACCGACCGACCGCACTCGCTACTGTTACGGACACGCGTTCGTCCTGCTCGCCGGGGCGCGGGCTCACCAAGCCGGCATCCCCGGCGGCCGAGCGGAACTCGAGCGCGCGCTCGACGTGCTCGAGGAGCGGTTCTACGAGCCCGAGCACGGGTTGTACGCTGACCGAGCGACGCCCGCCTGGGACTCGCTGTCGCCCTACCGCGGCCAGAACGCGAACATGCACGCCTGTGAAGCGCTGCTCGCGGCCTACGAGGCCACCGACGAAGAGCGGTACCTCGAGCGGGCGTACACCGTCGCCGATCGGTTCACCAGGGAGGTGACGAGTGCGACCGACGGCCTGCTCTGGGAGCACTACACGGAAGAGTGGGAACCGGACCTCGCGTATAACGAGGACCAGCCGACCCACCAGTTCCGGCCCCCCGGCTACCAGCCAGGGCACCACGCCGAGTGGGCGAAGTTACTCGCGCTGCTCGCCGAACATCGATCGGAGGGCTGGCTCCCCGAGCGCGCCAGAGATCTGTTCGACGCCGCGGTTGATCTCGGCTGGGACGACGAGCACGGTGGGCTCTACTACACGGTCGAGGACGACGGCGAGCCGATCGTCGCGGACAAGTACGGCTGGGTGCACACGGAGGCTATCGGCGCGAGCGCGTTGCTGAGCCGGTTCGACGACGCGTACGCCGAGTGGTACGATCGGCTCTGGGCGTACTCGCGCGAGCACCTGATCAATCCGAAGTACGGCAACTGGTATGCCCGACTCACGCGCGCCCACGAGCGCGATGGTCCGAACCACGGACCTGCGGTCGAACCGGGCTACCACCCGCTGACGAACTGCTGGCTCGCGATGCGGGCGCTCGAGGCTGAGCCACCGGCGTTCGGTACCAGTTAGGCCCTCGACTACCGTCGACCCGCAGCGTAGCCGCGGCCGATCCGCCGGCTCGAGACGAGCACCGCGTAGGCGCCGATCAGGGTGCCGACGACGAGGGCGATCCCGCCGCGGGAGACCAGCGCGCTCGAGAGCGCGAGTCCGACGAGCAAGAGCGTGATTCCCGAGGCCCAGCCGACGAAGTACGCTCCGTGACCGGCGACCGAGACGATATCCGCGAACGCGGCGCGGATCGATCCGGCCCGTCCGTAGTTCGCGAGGGCAATCGGCAGGAGGTAGGCGGCGATACCGAGCACGAGGAGCACCGTCGTCGAGCCCACGAGGACGGCGAACGTCCCCCCACCGGTCGGCACCTCGCCTGACTCGGTGAGCAATCGAACCGTCGAGAGCGCGATGACGAGGGGAACCGTCCCGTAAGCGATCGCAATTCCGGCGGCGCCCAGCGACTGGCGAAGAACGGTGCGCTCGAGAAACGGCGGCGGGTCGCGTTCGGCACCGAGGACGAGCACCGAAACGACGTACCCGAGGAGCGCCACCAGCGGGAGAACGGGGACGACCAGCACGTGGACGAGGACGCAGAGCCAGGCGGCGATCAGGGACGTCTCGGCGTAGTCGCCCCGGAGCGGATACGCGAGGGCGTCGTCCATACCCGTGAGTCGAGTTCGCCGAGGTTTACCTCTTGCGAGACCGGGGTTGCCACGAGACGATTCGGGCCGCGTACCCGACTCGAGCCACCTGTCTCGAAATAAACTCGTTACCGAGTGAAATATGCACACATTTATTATAATGACGAACCCATTTTCAGTCGATATGGGAAACCAGAACGGAGTTACCCGTCGACGGTATCTGGTGACGACTGGGGCGATCGGTACCGCTGCCCTCGCCGGTTGTGCGGACGACGAGGAGGGTAATGGAAACGGGAACGCCACTGGCAACGGGGACGGAGACGGAGGCGGCGACGGCGACCTCGAGATCGTCCACTGGTGGACCGCGGGTGGCGAGGAGGAGGCGTTCAACGCGCTCGTGGACGGATACGAGGAGAACACGGACTTCACTGCCGGCCCCAACCCGGCACCCGGTGGCGCCGGTTCGTCGATCGACGCTGCGATCCAGACGCGCGTGATCGACGAGGAGCCGCCAGGAACGTTCCAGATCTGGCCGGGCGAGGCGCTCCGGACCTACACGGACGCCGACGCGCTCGAGCCGGTCGGCGACTTCTACGAGGACGGCGCCCAGGACGCCTACCTCGACAGCGTCGTGGAGGCGGCCACCATCGACGGCGACGTCGTCTCGGTCCCGATCAACATTCATCGACTGAACAACATCTTCTACAACGTCGAGGTGCTCGACGACGCCGGCGTCGACGTCGAGAGCATCGACGGCCCCGAGGGGCTGCTCGAGGCGTTCGAGACGGTCGACGGCGCGGGCTACGTTGGCATGGCCCAGCAGACTGCGGAGCCGTGGGGCACCCTCCAGCTGTGGGAGGTCGTCTTCACCGGCCAGCACGGCGTCGACACGTTCCAGCAGTTCCTCGACGGTAATGCGGCCGACCTCGAGAGCGAGATCAACGAGTCGCTGTCGCTGGTCGCTGACTACAGCGAGTACTTCAACGAGGACGCCTCCACGGTCTCCTGGGACGAGGCCAACAACGCCGTGATCACCGGCGACGCCGCGTTCCACCACAACGGCGACTGGGCGGCCGGCGAGTACCAGACCGCCGAGGACTTCGAGTACGGCGAGGGATGGGACTACGCCGCCTTCCCCGGCACCGAAGGCGTCTACACGCTCGTGATGGACTCGTTCGTCATGCCGACGAACAACCCCACGCCGGACGCGACCGAAGCGTGGATCGAGTACTGTTCGACGGTCGACGCCCAGGAGCGGTTCAACCCGGCGAAGGGGTCGATCCCGCCGCGAACCGACGTGCCGACCGACGAGTTCCCGCCGTTCCTGCAGGACCAGATGTCCGACTTCGAGGATTCCGACGAACAGATCACGTCGATCGCTCACGGGAGCGGGCTCCAGCCGGCCCAGGCGAGCGAGGTTCAAGAGGCGTTCGCGGTCTTCACCGACAACTGGGACCCGGACGAGACCACCCAGGAACTCATCAACATCTTCTGAGGGAACTCAGAACCCACGTGTTATGGATTTTGACATACGACGAACACTGACCCGTCTTTCCCGCGGGCGTCGTCGAGCGGCGGGTTCCGACGAGAACCGAACCGATGACCGACCCGTCCGGACCGACGGCGGTGCCTCGAGCGCGAGTGCGAGTGCAAGCACAAGCGGGCGCACCAGTCGCTGGACCCGACTCCGTCACAGCGAGGCGGTCCAGGCGATTCCGTTCTGGCTCCCGCCGGCGCTACTGATGGGGCTGTTCGTGTACGGTGCGATCAGCTGGAACCTGCTCATCTCACTGACCGACTGGAGCGGTCTGTTGGGCCCCGATTACACGAACCTGTCGCTCGATATGTACCGCCAGATGCCGGACGATCCGTCGTTCGTGGCGGCGTTCCGGAACACGATCGTCCTGCTGGTCGCGTTTACGGGCGTGTCACTCGCGATCGGACTCGTCCTGGCGATACTCGTCGACCAGAACGTCCGCTTCGAGAACACGTTCCGGACGATTTACCTGCTGCCGATGGCGCTGTCGTTCGTCGTGACGGCCATCTTCTGGGCGTGGATGTACAACCCGACCACGGGGACGATCAACGTCGTCCTCCGGGGACTCGGACTCGACTTCCTCACGAGAAACTGGATCGGTAACCCGGACACCAGGCTCGCGGCGATCATCTTCGCGCTGACCTGGCAGTTCAGCGGCTACGCGATGGTCGTCTACCTGGCCGGGCTTCGGGCGATACCGGACGCTCACTACGAGGCGGCGAAAGTCGACGGGGCGAGCACGTTCCGCATGTACTGGCGCGTCATCGTCCCTCAGTTGAGCGCGGCGACGACGTCCGCGGCGGTCGTGTTGATGGTATTCGCGCTGAAGGCGTTCGACTTCATCTTCGTCATGTTCGGGAACAACCCGGGCCGATCGGCGGACATCCTCGCGGTCATGATGTTCCGGGTAGCTTTCTCCCGGAGCCAGTGGGCGTACGGGGCCGCGGTCGCGACCGTGCTCTTCTTGCTGGCGCTCGCCGTCGTCGGGCCGTACCTGTACCTGCAGTACAGACGAGGTGATCTCTGATGGCACACGCTGACGCCGATTCGGCCGACGGATCGCTCGCACGGACGCTCGAAGAACTCGACACCCAGCGGATCGCGCTCTACGTGGTCCTGGTCGGCTTGATCGCGTTCTACCTCTCGCCGCTGTGGGGCGGGGTGACGACCGCGTTCAAGACCGACGCCGGGTTCGTCCAGACGACGCCGCTGATTCCGCCGACGCCCGAGTGGTTCACCCTCGCGCCGTGGCAGGAGGCGTTCGGCCGATTGCAGGGCGGGCTCCTCAACAGCGTCACGTTCGTCGTTCCGGCGACGGTTCTGTCGGCACTGTTCGGCAGCCTCGCGGCGTACGGCCTGACGAAACTCTCCTGGCGCGGCCAGGTCGGCGTCCTCGTGATCTTCCTCGCGGGCGTCTTCCTCCCCTACCAATCCGTGCTGGTGCCGCTCCGCCAGTTCTGGTCCATGGTCGGCCTCGCCGACTTGCTCTCGTTCGCGCCCTTCCTCGCCGAGCGAGCAGACCTGATCGAACTGACGATCACCCACACCGCTTACGGGATTCCGATCTGTACCATCCTGTTTCGATCCTACTACAAGGGGATGGACGACGAGATGATCGAGGCGGCGAAGATCGACGGGGCGAACGCTTTCAGTATCTACAAGCGGATCGTCTTCCCGCTGTCACTGCCGATGTTCGCGGTGACGCTGATCTACCAGTTCACCCAGATCTGGAACGACCTGCTGTTCGCGCTCGTGCTCATCACCGCGCGTTCGAACTACGTCGTCACGCAATCGCTAAACGAACTGCAGGGATCGCTGGCCCAGGAGTACAACATCCAGATGGCCGGCGCATTCATCGCCGCGTTGCCGACGATCCTCGTCTACGTGATCTTCGGCCGCCAGTTCGCGCAGGGAATCACGGGGGCATCGTAACCGACCATACCTGGCACACCTAGCCTACCACACCACCAATGGCCAACCTCACACTCGACACCGTAACGAAACGCTTCGACGACGGCGACGACGTGATCGTCGCGGTCGACGACGTCTCGATCGACATCGACGACGGCGAGTTCCTCGTCCTCGTCGGCCCATCGGGATGCGGAAAATCCACCACGCTTCGGATGATCGCCGGCCTCGAGACCGTCTCCGACGGCGCGATTTCGATCGACGGCGAACGGATCAACGACGTCCCGGCCCAGCAGCGAGACATCGCGATGGTGTTCCAGAGCTACGCGCTGTACCCGCACATGACCGTCAAGGAGAACATGCGCTTCGGCCTCGAGGAGTCCACCGACCTCGACAAGGCGGCGATGAACGCCGCCGTCGAGGAGACCGCGGAACTGCTCGAAATCGCCGAGTTGCTCGATCGCAAACCGGGGGAACTCTCCGGCGGGCAGCAACAGCGCGTCGCGCTGGGCCGAGCGATCGTTCGCGATCCCGCCGTCTTCCTGATGGACGAACCGCTCTCGAACCTCGACGCCAAACTTCGGTCGGGGATGCGCATGGAACTCCAGCGCCTGCAGAACGACCTGGACGTGACGACCGTCTACGTCACTCACGACCAGACCGAGGCGATGACGATGGGCGATCGGATCGCCATCCTCGACGATGGGAAACTCCAGCAGGTCGCGACACCCCTCGAGTGCTACCATCGCCCGAAAAACCGCTTCGTGGCGGGCTTCATCGGGGAGCCGGCGATGAACTTCTTCGACGTGACGCTCGAGGAGGATCGGCTCCTGCTGGAGGGGACCTCCCTCGAGTACCCACTCTCCTCGTCGGTCCGTGAAGACCTCGGCGACGCGACCGACCTCGTCCTCGGAATTCGCCCGGAAGACGTCGAGTTGCTCGAGTCGGGCGGCAGCGTTCACGACTTCCCGGTCGAGGTCGACGTCGTCGAGCCGATGGGCAACGAGAACAACCTGCTGGCGACGTTCGCGGGGACCGACCTGTCGATCAACGCGATCACCGAGGGGATGCGCCTTGTGCGCGACGGCGAGCAGTACGCGGCGCGGCTTCCGGAGTCGGCGATCCACCTGTTCGATCGCTCGAGCGGACGGGCGCTGCACAACCGACAGATAGAGGACGAAGACGAGTTGCTCGAGCCGCGGATCTGATCGGCCCGTCGCATCGACGTGGATTCTTTTTAGAGGCGTTGAACGTCACTGCCTCTTCGTCGCAGGTAGTCGGTCGGAACCAGCCATTCTGGTCATCCGGTTGCGACTGATGGGGTTTATTAAAATCCTCAGAAACCAATAGGTGTTCCGTGATGAATAGAGTGCTCTGTCGGACCGCTAGACTGGAAGGTGACGACTGGGTTATCTCCGTAGAAAGCGAAGCGGCAGAGTGTTGTGAGTGCTGAAATCCGCCGCTTCACCCGGAAGTCGGTCACCAAAGGCAAACACGTTGTCGCTAATCCGGATGCCCCTGCCGACCCCGTCCGCGGTGGCGGGTTCGCCGAGTGGGCGATGCTGACGCTCCATGTGCTGCGGATCGAGTTGGGTAAATCCTACCGCGTGACGTGTGATTTGCTGAACGAGATGCCCGGTGTGCTCGAGGAAATCGGGTTGACTCGGAACCTCATTACACCGTGCTCCGTGACTGGTTCGAGACGATCTCGATGGCGACGTGGCGAGCGTTTCTCGCTGCACCGGTCGAGACTCGCAGTGGCCACGCAGCGATCGACTCGACCGGCTTCGACCGTCACCGTGATGGAGGTCGATACTGGAGACGACGAGGTTACCTGCACGCTCGAGACCGCAAGTCACGGCGGCGGATTAATCCTCGAGGCCGACGCGGTGGCCATCACAACGGATCCGCCGACCGCTCGAGAGCTGATGGACGTCGAGTCTTGAACGTAGAACACCTGTCGACTCGCTACAGCAGGTGCCGACACGTCTCGAGCGGCGGAAACCAGCGCGTTTCGTCGGCGCCCTCGTCGCGAATCACCGGGTGGAACGGGTCGAGCGAGCGAATCACGGGCGACTGCAGGTCGATTCCTCGAGTCCGGTTGATCGTCACTCCCGACGCGCTCCGGGTGAACGCCGGGAGCATCAAGACGTCGAGTCCGCGCCAGGCGTCGCGTGCGTAGAGAAAACAGGGAAGCTTCCGTCCGCCGACCGAGAGCGCCGGGTGGTCGTGGCCGACGACGACTCGCTCGAGGCTCGAGTCCTTGCGGTTCTCGGATTCCGTCTCGATTTCCGCATCCACTCGCTCGAGATCCGGCCGTTCGTGCCCATGGCATACCAGCGTCTTGCCGTCGGCCAGCACGCAGGCGTCGGGAGCGCGTCCGTCGTAGACCGCCTCGAGCATTTTGTCGTGATTTCCGGGGGTGACCACCAGTTCGCCACCGGCCTCGGCAACGACTCGCTCGAGGCAGGTGACGGTCCAGTCGGCCCCACGAGGCACAGCCGAAAACGAGTGCAAGAGGTCGCCGGCGACGACCACCGTTTCGGCGTCGACGCGACCGAGCAGGCGCTCGAGGCGATCGATCACGTCGCCGCCGTCGTCGATCGGTGCCTCGACCCGGGAAGCCGCCGCCTTACCGACGTGGAGGTCCGAGAGGACGAGCGCGTTAGCTCCCGGGACGAAGACGGCACGCTCGAGGAACTCGACGGGGGCGTCCACTCGAGCGGAGTCGGAAAAAGTGCCGGCCATCGCCTCAATCGTCGCTCGAGGGCGTGAGCTGGTCGTCCACAGGGTCAGGGTTGCCGAGGGCGCCGGCGAGGTCGTACTCGGTCCCGGTGAGTACGAATAGCGCCTCCTCGAGCGGTTCCATGACCTCCGGAAGGATGCGGATCACGAGGTACGTGATTCCGACGAGAGCGACGATCGACAGCGACTGGGCGACGAAGTTGTGGGCGACGAGGAACGACGTCCGGTCGGCGGGCGATCCCATGTACGTCGTCGTAATGTAGATCAGCGGGTCGTACTGAAACCAGCCGAAGGGCGAGGCGAGACCGATGAAGACGTTCCGGATCAGGTTCAGGAACCAGATGACGCCGATGGCGAGCGCAAACGCGGTGGCCTTTCGCCGGAGTGACCCCTTCACGGCGGCGATCAACCCGCCGAAGATCGCCATACTGCCGATGCCGGTACACGCGAGGACGATGTAGGTCGTTCGCCCCGTTACCGTCTCGTCGGGATCGAAGTCGAAGCGACTCTTGTAGCCGTTCGCACCCTCGTTGAGGCCCGGGCTGTGGCCGAGCAGTTCCATGCCGTAGTGGGTCTGGGCAGCCGTCGTCTCGATGAGCCAGGTCCTGGCGAACGGAATTGTCTCGACGGGGAGGTAGATGATCCCCATGAAGGCGACCGCCTTCGTGAGCACGAGCAGGGACTTTCGGCCCCGATAGAGGAGATACCCCGTGTACGTACACAGCGGGAGGGCGGCGAGGCTCAACATGGTCTGGATCGGGCTCCGGGCCTCGCCGTAGTAGTACGGGACCATCGTCAGCCAGAAGACGCCGAAGACGACCCAGGCGCCGGCGGCCAGGTAGCGGGCGGCGTCCTCGTGGGCCCGCCACTGGAGGGCCAGTGCGAGAACGAAGGCGCCGATCGCGATCCACGCCAGCGCGTCGGTGGCGCTGAACGATCCCACGGCCGCTGGCAGGACCGTTACGGGCGGGGAGGACATTGTCACGCGAATTGACGGACTCGAGCGCTATCAACCTGACGCTGTGTGCCGCTCGGACACAACCGCGGTGCCTGGATTCCAGGCCAGTCAGTCGAAACGGCTCGTGGGACCGCGCCATTTTTGACCGTGTCGTGAGAACGCAAGCACATGGTCGACGTTCTCGACAACAAACGCGCCGCGACGCGGTTTCGAATCCTCGTCGAGATCGCCGAACGGCAACCGGCTGTCAGCCAAGGCGAGATCGCCGCGGAGGTCGGCGTCACCAGCCAGGCCGTCAGCGAGTACATCCGCGACCTCGTCGAGGACGGCTTCGTCGAGAAAGAGGGACGCTCTCGCTACCGCGTCACGAACGAGGGCGTCGACTGGGTCTTCCAGGCCGCCGGCGACGTCCGCCGATTCGCCGACCACGTCACCGAGGACGTCCTCGGCGCCATGGGCGAGGACGCCGCCATCGCGAGTGCCGACCTCGAGGCTGGCGACCCCGTCTCGCTCACCGTCGAAGATGGCCTCCTCCACGCGGCCCCCGGCGACGCCGGTCCCGCTACCGGCGTCGCCACCACTGACGCCGCAGCCGGATCGGACGTCGGCGTCACGAGTTTCGAGGGCGTCATCGACCTCGAGCCCGGTTCTGTGACGGTCTGGCAGGTCCCGCCGGTCCGCGCGGGCGGCAGCCAGTCGGCGAACCTCGAGGCCATCGCGGACGGCTGTGGCGACGCTGATCTGGTACTGGCGACGGGGGTCGAGGCCATCGTCGCCCTCCATGAGGCCGATGTCGAACCGGCGACCACATTCGCCGTCGGGGCCGTCGCCGCCGACGCGGCCGAACACGGCCTCGACACCGCCGTGGTCGCCACCACCGACGCCGTGGGCCGCGTCACCGACGTGCTCAGAGACGGCGACGTGACCTACGAAGTGCTCGAGGGGTGATGAAAGTCGTCAGTGGCGCCGAAACCGAAACCGGAGCCGGACGCTAATCGGCGTGTTCTCGCACTGTCGCGTACGCCTCCTGTACTTGCTGGAACGATTCTTCGTCACCACCGTGGTCGGGGTGGACGGCCTTGACTCGCTCGCGGTAGGCCTCGCGGATCGCCTCCGCGTCCGCCGTCGTCGAGACGCCGAGGGCCTCGTAGGCCCGCTTCAGGCGGTCCTCAACGGTCATCGTCCCGTACTCGCGCTCGTGCTCGAGGGACGGCACCTCGAACGGGAGTCGATCAGCCAGGTGGACGCCAGGCATCTCGTGTTCGGCCAGGATGAGGTGCGTGTCGGTGTGCGCCTGGAGTCGAACGAACGCCTCCGCGTCGAAGGTGACGGCGACGTCACGGTCGGGCAAATAGAACGCCACCGTCTCCGCTGCGTCCTCGAGTTCCCACTCCTCGAGGTAGCGTTCGTCGATCGCCTGCAGATACGTCCGAATCTCGCCGCGGCGTCGTCGCTCGCTCGAGTACGTGTTCTCGCTGGTGGCGACGCGACTCGGGAACAGTCGCTCGCCGACGACGAAGAGCGTCGCGGCGACCCCGGTGAAAATCCCGCCGAGGACGAGCCCCCACAGAACCGCCGGGGGGATCACCTCGAGGACGCTCGTTGGCACGGGCAACCGTAGTCGCCGGAGGATAAAGAACCGCTCGCTCGCGTGTGGCGGAAGCGGGCGGCGTCACCGAATCAGACGTGACGGGGACGACTCCGTCGCCAGGCCGGGGCCGACGGAGAGAGACCAGGCCACAGGGCCTCAGCCGAAGTACCGCAGGTCGTCGTCGTTCGGGACGTCCATCGCCTGCTGTTGCTGTTCCATCTCCTGGATCTTGCCGATGACCTCCTCCATCTCGTCGGCGCGCTCGTCCAGGGGGTCGTAGTCGACGTCGAACCCGAGTCGCGCCTCGAGCACCTCGAGGACGGCACGAGCGCTCTTGGGGTCGACGAGGTAGCCGCTGGTCTCGCCCATGAGACAGATTGCCTCGAATCCGCGGCGTTCCCCGAGGCCGAGTAACAGCCCGGAGACGCCGACGATGCCGCCCGCCGGTTCGTCCTCGCGGAACTCGACGCCGACGTCCTCGAGCGGTTCGATCAGCGACTCGTCGGTGACCGCACCGAGGACGGCGTACTCGTCGATGAGTTCGCCCGTCGGCACGCCGCCGAGGGCGTACAATTCCGTGGCGTCGAACTCCTCGGCGACGTCGAGAAACGCGTCCGTGAGGACGTAGTGGCCCGCGTTGGTCTGGGCCTGGTGGTCGCCCGTCAGGACGAGCACGTCCTGGCCTTCCTCGGGCGTAACCGCGTGGACCTCCGCGCAGGTCAGACTGGTGACGCCGTCTTCGACCGTCACCTGTGGCGGGAACTCCTGAGAGTAGATCCGGCGGACGAGGGTGCTCTCGGCCTCGAGTTCCTCGAGCAGATGGTCGGCGACGAGTTTCCCGACGTGGCCGACGCCGGGAAGTCCCTCGATCAACACCGGTTCGTCGAGTGATGCCTCGGCGACCGCCTCGATATCGAGTTCGTCCATACCGTATCAGCGGACGCGACGTTTAAGAGCACGTCGGTACTCGCCGTGTCGGTCCTCGGGATCGAACGGCGCCGGGGCGCTGTTGACGGCGTCGGCACCGCACTCGGGGCAGGAATCTGAGAGGGTGTAGACCGGCCGGTCGTGAACGTCTTCCCACGCCGAACAGATGTGGATGTCGGATTTCATCGTTGAAAAGCGGAAGCGGAAATTGAAGCTGAAGTGGAAACGGAAACGCGAACGGTTACTCGTCGTCGGTTCGGCGCTCGCGGTGGTACTCGCCTTCGCCACCCTCGGTTTCGATCGCGCCGATCGCCCGCTCCGCGCTGGCCTCGAGGACGCTCTCGGCGGTCTTGTAGTTCGGCGCACGAACCTTGATTCGGTACTCGGGCGCTCCGACGTAGGTCACGTCGAGTTCGACGCCCTCGGGAATCTCGCCGTTCCCCTCGGCGGCCTCGAGTGCGGACCGAATCCCGTCGACGCCGCTCGGTGAGGGATTCTCGAGGTCGACGTAGCCCGTGACGTTGACGTACGGCACCGAGACGTTCTCGCGGGCCGTCTCCACGATGGCGTCGCGTTCGTCGTCGTCGAGATCGGTGTCCTCGAGGGCCTCGTCGCCGTGGATAGCCGCCTGCTTGAACCCGTCGTAGAGCGTGCCGTACGCGCCCAGGAGTTCGTTGGCGATGGAGATATACTCCTCGTCGGCGATGTCCTCGCCGAAGGCGATCTCCATCCAGTTGTCGGCCTTCTGCTCGTTCTTCCACTCCTGGATCTTATCGGAGCGCTGGTGGTCGTTGACGTCCTTGAGCGAGAGGTCGATTTGCTCGTGGGACTCGTCGACGTCGAGGACCTTGCAGACGGCGATCTGGCCCTCGCGAACGTGATCGCGGACGTTCTTGATCCAGCCGCTGGCGACCTCCGAGATGTGGATCAGGCCGCGCTTGTCCTGGTACTCCTCGAGGTCGACGAAGACGCCGAAGTCCTCGATCTCGTCGATCTTGCCGACGACGAGTTCGCCCGGTTCGGGCCAGCCGCTGTACTTCATCGTGACTCGACGGTCTCGAGGACTTCGTGATCGATTTCGGCCTTCCCGCCAGTGGGGACGGCGAGCGTGGTCCCACAGACGGCGCAGGCGACCTCCGAGGACGCCTTGCCGAAGACGATCTGTTCGTTCTCACAGTCACTGCAACGGACGCGGTAGTAGCTTCCTGCCATCGAAATCACTCCTGGAACTCGAGTCGGCCGGCACGCCATCCCTCGCGGAGGTGGGCCTTGCCGCACTCGCTGCATCGGTACTTGAGGTCGGTCTTCTTCGTCGGCTTGTCACCGCTGGGCACCTTCGAGAACTTCCCGGAGTTCCCGATGGTCGAGAGCTGACGGGCACGCTGTCGGTCGGCCACCTGCTTCATGCCGGTCTGACGGCCGGTTCGGACCTTCTCGACCTCGTGCTGATGGTGGGATTTGCAGTACGGGCAGTACGTATTGAAACGGCGTGGCATCTGCATGTTAACTCACTTGGAGTGGGCTAAGAGAGCCCCGTTTAAAACCCGTTTGGTTCGCCGTCGACTCCGCGTTCGTCTCGTGGCGAACCGACACCGTCCGAGACGGGATAAGAGACAGGGGGTGCTTCGAAGCGCTTAATTCCCCATCGTGCGAACCGCCGGGCATGAAGCGGCTCATCATCCACGGGGACCCCGGCATTCGAAAGGGCGCGGTCGTCGAGCACGACGGGGAGGAACTGGTATGTTTCGGCATCAGTCGTAACGGCGAGTGGCACGGACCCGACCGGGTCCAGCTCTGGTGCACTGTGGGCGAGGAAGGCGAGTACGAAGACTTCCAGCGCCGCAACTTCACCCCCCACTGGCTCGAGGTCGTCCGCGCGGACGCGAGCGAGATTACAGTTCTCGAGCCGAAGGGTGACCTGTTCGTCTGAGCAGTTGAGCTCGAGTGACAGCGATAGAGATGCACCCACTCCGTCACCGCTTCGCTTGTGTGGCCACAGATACACGCCGTGAGTTTCGCTATCGATCTGACGAGTTCTCATTCATCCGCGCGTAATGGTATACCATTGTGACCCCGAAGCCGCGGCGACCTCGAAAGATCGGAGTAGACTCTTCGGCTCGAGTCGAGCGATAGAAACCCACACACGGCACCCGAATCACAACCCTTAACTACCGTACCGGGTTATCATGAGCCAGCGGGATGGGATAGCCAGGAGATTCCGGCGGGCTCATAACCCGCAGATCGGTAGTTCAAATCTACCTCCCGCTACTTTTCAGGGACACAACCCGACGAGCGTAGCGAGGTGGCCGTGTCCCTGAAAAGACGACGAGTGGATTTGAGGCAGAGAGCGGCTTTGCCGTGACCGTGGTTCGAATCTACCTCCTGCTACTTCGACGCGATACTGTTCGTGAATGACAGTAACGAGTAAGCGAACGAGCGATGACCGCGAGAGCGGTGCGAGCAATCTTTCGCGTCGTCTACGTCCCGCTTCGTTCAAATAGCGACCTCGAGTGCCCCAATTCCGGGCGAAACCGTCGTGGCCTGAGCCGGTAGCCGTGCAGATATAGAGGATCTGGGGACGACAATACGGCGGACAGCGACCCCGAGCCTGGAGAAGCAGAAATCGATTCATCGGTGCGATCCAGAACTCGCAAACGGGCAACGTTCGCCGGTTGATTGAAACCCAGTACCACGTCAGTTTCCAACATGTATCAAAAGCAATATTCATGAGGAATGGACGTTCACCCAATTATTTGGGAAATTGCTGCGTCCATGATAGAGAAATAGTCAATGAAGAAAACAGTCGGAATCTATTTATGTAATTAGTATCTGTACTCTTACTATGCCTCATAAAGACTTGAAGGCACCCGGCGCCCATCGCCGGGAGGTGCTACTGCTCGCAGGTGCTGCTGGTGCTGCTGGACTTGCAGGCTGTATGAGCGGTGACGATAATGGTAACGGCAACGGGAACACTAGCGGGAACGGCAACGGCAACGGCAACGGCGACGATGACGACGTCAGCGACGACATCAGCGACCAGGCCGACGTGAGCGAACGGGAGATCCAGCCCGACTGGATCACGGCCTCAGCCTCCGAAGCTCAGGATCTGAACCCGCTTCGAATCAACGACACGACGTCGTCGGCTCGACTCGCGCCGCTGCTCGACGGCCCCTACGGCCTCGACGAAAACGACGAGTTCTACGGCTACTGGTTCGAAGACTACGAAACCGAGGACAACAAGACGTGGACGTTCCACCTCCGCGACAACCTCGAGTGGGGCGACGACTACGGCCAGATGACGACCGAGGACTGGGTATTCCACATCGAGAACGTGGCCCAGCACGAGGACAACTGGGCCGCCCACGTCAACCAGTCGAACTGGGACGACGTCGAGAGCGTCACCGCGGTCGACGACACGACCCTCGAAGTCGAGATTGCGGCGGCGGATCCGCTGTTCGTTCGGCAGCCGACGTTCTGGGGAACGTACATCCTGCCGAAGGGGCTCGTCGAACCGTACTTCCAGGACTACCAGGACGGAAACGAGGAGGCCGGCGAGGAACTCAACGGTTCCGATGCCGTCCAGCAGCTGACGTACACGGGGAACCTCGGTCCGTACACGTTCGAAGAACGAGCCGTCGAGGACCGTTTCGTCGCCGTCCGTAACGAGGACTACTACAAACGCGGCGACGACGAGGACTGGGAGGACGCGCCGTACTTCGAGCAATACACGATCAACATCCTCGAAGAGGAGAGCACGCGACTCGCGGAGTTCGAGACGGGCGGCCTCTCGACGGTCGGCATTCCAGCCGACCAGGTCGAGAACTACCAGGGCCAGGACGACTACACCCTCGTGGAATCCGCGACGCCGTACTGTAGTATCCTCGCGTTCAACCAGCGCGCAAACGGCTGGGAGGAACTGCGAAAGCGCGAAGTTCGACGCGCCCTCTCGATGGCCATCGACAAAGAGACGGTCGCTAACGACATCTACCGCGGATTCGCGATTCCTGCACAGACGTTCCAACCGGAGTACTCCGACTTCTACGACGACAGCCAGGTGGACCCCGTCGGCGCCGGCGATACCTACGACGTGGACGAGGCCCGGTCGCTGCTCGAGGAGAACCTGAGCGACGGATACAGCTACGATGGCGACGCGCTCCTCGACCCCGACGGCAATCAGGTCGTCCTGTCGTTCGTCTACACGAACGGGTCGCCGCTTACCGAGGACTCCGCGCGATACATCGCGGACGCGCTCGGAGGCCTCGGCATCGACGTCGACTCGAACGGCGTGCCGTTCAACACGATGCTCGAGCAGTACGCGATGGTCGCCGAGGATGGCGAGCCACAGGGGATCTTCAACGACCCCGAGGCGGAGGATCCGCAGGCACTGTCGAGCGCCCGAGAGTGGGATCTGATGTGGGGAATCGGGTTCAACACGTACCCACGGTCTCCGGGATCGATCGCCGCCTTCTGGACGGCCAGCTCCGGAACCAACTTCTACGGCTACGTCCCCGAGGAGGACCTTGGGTCGATGATCCAGGAAGGAGCGACGGCAACCGACGAGGCCGAACAACAGGAGATCTTCGCCGAAGTGTTCGGCATCCTGAGCCGCGACCTCCCGGTCAACTTCATGCACTTCCAGGACGACATCTACGGCTACCAGGACGAGGTCGTCTTCACCGAGGATCCGTCCCCGTCCTGGGGGTACAAGAGTAACTCCTGGTGGATGACCGACGACCCGCACAACTGAGCTGCGGGACCACTAACGGATAGCCACTCACTTCACCATCGACGGTATCGATACCGTTCGCCCGGTTTGCCGCCGGGCGGGGTTTCTGCGCATCGGCTATCCTTTTTTGATCGTGAACATACACATCGAAGGACACATATCACACCATTCAATTAATGCAAATATCGATCATGTACGTTAGAGCAAACAATCGCCGCGGCACGCTCGGATACCGCTCGGGGGGGTGGTCGAGATGAGTATGACGTGGTACATCGGTCGTCGACTGGCCTGGGCGCTTCTGGCGTCGTTTATAATCATGAGCGTCACGTTCGGCTTTCTCACGGCCTCGCCGAACCCGGCGACGAGTACGGTCGCCTGGGAAGCCGCCCAGGAGGGAGACAATCCGGAGGACGCGATCGAAACCTACGAACAAACGCGGGGGGAGGATCGACCGCTGAGTGAACAGTACGTCGATTTCATGGTCTCGATGTACACGCTCGACTGGGGTGATTCTTACACCTACGACACGGACGTCATGGAGGTCATTGGCAACTCCTGGGTGTACTCGGCGCTCGTCGTTGTCCCCTCGACGATCATCGCCGTCGTAGTCGGTTTCACCGTCGGGATCTACTCCTCGACGCACCAGTACACCAAGTCGGACTACGCCGCAACGTTCTTCGCGTTCTTCGGCATCAGCGTCCCGAACTTCTGGCTGTCGATCATGCTCATCCTCGTCGTCGGAGTGATGTTACAGTGGTTGCCAACCAGCTACGACAGCAGTGTGGCGTTCTGGTCGCTCGATCACGTGAAGTATCTCATCATGCCCATCTTCGTCCTCACGACGGCGGCGGTCGCCTCCGAGATGCGATACGCGCGGGCGGAGACGCTCGAGTACGTCAACGCCGAGTGGGTCAAGAGCGCGCGGGCGAAGGGGGTCAGCGAGTGGCGGATCATGTACCACCACATCTTCCGTCCGGCCACGCCGGTGTTGATCACCATCCTGGTGGCCGACTTCGTCGGGATCATCTTCTCGACGGCGTACATCGTCGAGGTGATCTTCGGCATCCCCGGATTGGGGCTGGTCAGCTACAACGCCTTGATTCGAATGGATACGCCGCTGGTCCTGGCGACGACGCTGGTTCCGGTGATCCTGGCGATTCTCGCGAACCTGCTCCAGGACATCCTGTACACCGTGCTCGATCCACGAATTAGCTACGAGGCGAGAAACTGATGGCAACTGATACGACCACATCCGACGCACTCGAGGTCACGTCCATCGACTGGGAGGAGTACGACCAAGGGCGGTTCAAGCTGGACCGTCGAACGATTGGAACGTACGGATCGCTCCTGCTGGTCGGACTCCTCTGGCTGTACGATTACGTATTCATCCCGGAACGGCTCCCGATCGTCGACGCAGACCTGGGGCTGTTCGATCTCTCGCTCAACCCGAACAACGTCGACTGGCTGTTTCTGATGACGCTCGTCGCCGTGTTCTGGTTCGTCGGGGCACCGCTGTGGGAGAACAAGCGGATGACGATGTACTACTGGAAGAAATTCAGGCAGAATACGGCCGCCGTCTTGAGTCTGTACTTCCTCACGGGCATCTTCCTCGTCGGCGCCCTCGGTCCGCGTATCATCGGTCAACCCGAGCCCGACTGGGGGAACCTGCTCGCGCCCCCGGTGTTCTTCGGGGGCACCTGGGCCCACCCCTTCGGCACCCACCGGACCGGCGAGGACATCCTCGAGATCGTCGTCGCCGGGGCCGAGGTGAGCTTCCAGGTTGGACTCATCGCGACGCTTTTCAGCGTCGTGCTGGCGGCCATTGTCGGTGCCACGGCGGCCTTTATGGGTGGCTGGGCCGACGCCTTGCTGATGCGATTCGTCGACCTGCTGATGACGTTTCCGACGTTCTTCCTGATCATCCTGCTGATCTACATCTACGGCGGGAGCCTGTTCTTGCTCATCATCATCCTCGCGTTTACCGGCTGGGGCGGGACGGCCCGGCTGATCAGGAGCGAGGCGCTCCAGCGAAGCGAGGAGGAGTACATCAGCGCGGCGGAGGCGGCTGGCGCGAGCCGGGCGTACATCATCCGGCGACACATCCTCCCGAACGTCTCGAACACGATCATCACGGCCGCGACACTGCTGATCCCCGGCATGATCCTGACCGAGGCGGTCATCGCGTTCCTCGGGTTCGGCGATCCAGACGTCTGGTCGTGGGGTCGGATCATCGCCGCAGGCCGAGGGAACCTCGGCGACGCGTGGTGGATCGCGACGATTCCAGGGATTTTCCTGTTCTTCACCGTGCTGTCGTTCAACTTCCTCGGTGACGCGCTTCGAGACGCACTCGACCCACGACACGAGACAGAACAATGACTGACGACCCACTACTCTCCGTTCGCGACCTGCACACGGTGTTTCACACGGACGAAGGCACAGTTCACGCCGTCGACGGCGTCAGCTTCGACGTCGAACGCGGCGAAACAGTCTGTATCGTCGGTGAAAGCGGGAGCGGCAAGTCCGTGACCACCGAATCGATCACTCGAATCCTCAAGATGCCGCCAGGAGAGATCGCCAGCGGGGAGATCGTCTTCGACGGCCAGGACGTGACGGCGATGTCGGACAAAGAGATTCGCCAGATTCGAGGCGGGCGGATCAGCCACATCTTCCAGAACCCACAGAGTGCACTCAATCCAGTGTACACCGTTGGCGCCCAAATACGCGAGGCGATCAACACTCACCAGGACCTCTCGAAGGCAGCCGCTCGCGAACGGTCGATCGAACTGCTCGACGAGGTCGGCATTCCGGAAGCAGCCTCCCGCATCGACGACTATCCCCACGAGTTCAGTGGGGGGATGAAACAACGTGTGATCATCGCGATGGCACTCGCGTGCGAACCTGACCTCCTGATCGCCGACGAGCCGACGACGGCGCTCGACGTCACCATCGAATCGCAGATTCTCGACTTGCTGATGGACCTCCAGGAGGAGTTCGGCATGTCGATCATCTTCGTCACGCACGACCTCGGCGTCGTCGCCGAGGTCGCCGACCGCGTCATCGTCATGTACGCCGGGAAAGTCATGGAACGGGCCGACGTCTACGATCTCTTCGACAACCCGGCCCACCCCTACACGCGGGCCCTGCTCAAGTGCCTCCCGGGCAGCAGCGGGACGATCGAACCGATCGGCGGGACGCTTCCGAGCGTCTTGAACCCGCCTGACGGCTGTCGGTTCGCCGATCGATGCCCCTACGCGATCGACGACTGTACCGTCGGGGATCAGCCGGACCTCGTTCCCGCGACGACGGGTGAGCACACCGTCTCCTGTCTCTACTATCACGACGGCTACGACGAGTCTGTCGTCCTCGAAGAGCGGCCCCAGAACGATACAAACGCGACGCGTTCACGGCCGGTTTCGGGCACCGGGGGTGATCTTCGATGAACACTCCAGGACCGAACCCGCTCCTCGAGGTACGCGACCTCGAGAAACACTACCCGATCACGAAGGGGATTCTCAAGCGCGAGGTCGGGCGCGTCCGCGCCGTCGACGGAATCGACATCACCGTCGAGCGCGGACAGACGGTCGGTCTGGTCGGCGAGTCCGGGTGTGGCAAGTCGACGGCCGCGACCACCATCCTCCAGCTCGAGGAGGCGACAGGCGGACAGATCCTCTTCGACGGAGAAGACGTCACCGAGTTCGGAAAGAGCGGCATGAAGCGCTTCCGTCGGCGTGCCCAGATGATCTTCCAGGATCCGGACTCGAGTTTCGATCCACGGATGTCGATCGGCGAATCGGTGGCCGAACCGTTGCTCGTCAACGGGATGGACGACCGACAGCGGCGACGACGGATCGTCGAACAGCTCCTCGTCAGGGTCGGGCTACAGGCGTCGGACGCGGATCGATACCCCCACGAGTTCAGCGGTGGGCAGAAGCAGCGAATCGCGCTCGCTCGGGCGCTGTCGGTCAATCCCGACCTCCTTGTCGCCGACGAGCCGGTGTCGGCGCTGGACGTCTCGATCCAGGCGGAGATCCTCTCTATCATGGAAGAACTTCAGACGGAGTTCGGTCTGGGAATCCTGATCATCAGCCACAACCTCGGCGTCATCCGGGAGATCTGTGATCGCGTCGGCGTGATGTACCTCGGCCAGATCGTCGAGGAGGGGCCGACCGAGGAGATCTTCAACGATCCACAGCACCCCTACACGCGGGCGTTGATCTCCTCGATTCCGGTCCCCGATCCGCACCTGAGCCGCGACGAGGTCTCGCTGTCAGGAGACGTCCCGAGTCCGTCGAACCCACCGAAGGGATGCCGGTTCCACACCCGCTGTCCCGAAGTGATCCAGCCCGACGGCTACGACTTCGAACAGGAGACCTGGCGACACGTCATGGACTACAAGTATCGCGTCCAGGACGGGTCGCTCGACGCCGAATCGATCCGCGAGAGCGTCGTCACGGAAGATGAAACCTACGACGAGCCGACCGAAGTCCCGTTCGAGCCGTTCGAATCGAGACTTCGTTCGGAGTTCTCGATTCCGGTCCCGCTCCCCGACGAGCGGGCCGAAGACGTCTTCGACCGATCAGTACAGTCGGTCTACGATGGGAACCTCGAGGATGCAGCGTCACTCCTTCGCGAGGAGTTCGAGACCGTCTGTCGCCAGGAGACGCCGGCAGAGGTTCACGTCGCGTCCGACCACCGGGCAGCCTGCCACCTCGCGGAGACGGAAACCGCCGTCGAAACGCCGGCTCGCTCGAGCGACTGACGCCGGTTCGGAACGGATTTTCTAGCGATTTCCCGGCGGTTACCAGCGTGTTTCCAATAGTTTTCCAACGGTTATCCAACAGTCTTTCAACCGGTTTCTCGAGTGATGCGAATCGAGATGTCGGCAATGTGAGTCGTGAGAAACGTGAAATCGGCTCTTGCTCAAGGTCGGGACGGGCGTACGTTCGACGTTGAATCGAGAAGTGATTGGGGCGCGGCAGACGATGTGAGCGGCCGCGACGGCTGGTGGTCGGTTCAGGTATTCGTTACTCGTTACCTCAACTCGGCACTCGAGTTCGGCCTCAGTCGTCGCCGTCTTCGTCCACGATGACGACCTCGCCGTCGACGACGTCGACGTTGATCAGCGTCTTCACGTCGTAACCCGCGTCCGCGACCTTGTTCTCGCCGCCTTCTTTCTTGATGACGGCGACGGTGTCGACGACCTCGGCCCCGATTTCGTCGAGCGCACCCAGAACCGCGGCGAGGGTGCCACCGGTCGAGAGGACGTCGTCCAGGACGAGTACGCGCTCGCCCTCGTAGACGTCGTTGATGAACATCTCGTTTTCCGAGTAGCCGGTCTTCTGGGAGATCGAGACCTCGCCTTCGAGGCCGTATTCGCGCTTTCGGATGACCGTCAGCGGGATGTCGGTCATGAGCGAGACGGCCGTCGAGATGTGGATGCCCATCGCTGCCGGGGTGACGATCCGATCGACGTCCTCGAGGTCGGCCTTGCGCGTGATGCGGATGACGATTTCGCGGAGGAGGGAGGGCTCGAGTTTGGGGACACCGTCGCTGATGGGGTGGACGAAGTAGTGGTAGCCGTTCTTCTCGATGATGGGGGCCTCGAGGAGCGACCGTTTCAACTGATCCATGTCGTGGATGAGGGAGATATCGAGTAAAAGGTGACGATACGCGCCGCGGCTCGAGTCACCCTCGAAACGGACATCGTACCCGGGACAGCCACAGACCGCCGATTCCTCCGCTACCGTCCGTAACTCAGCTCCGGGGGCTCGTCGCCGTGGCCGACGCGCATGTTCCGTTCGTAGTAGATGTGAGCGGCCGCCGTAGCGGTGATCGTCACCGAGAGGAGCCCCGCCCAGGCGAGTTCCGAGAACAGGGTGAGCGGGTAGATTCCGAGCCAGAGCGCAGCCACGAGCGCACAGCCAATCGCGCCCAGCGAGAGGTACAGTTCGCGCCAGGCGAACTCGCTGCCGGGGACGATCTCGAGGTAGACGTTGAGATCGCTGGTTCGATCGGTCGGCTCGATGACCCCGTCGTCGGAGTCGAATCGAAGGATGCCGGCGGTATCCATCTTTGGGAGGTGCGTCTGCTGGAGCGTCGTGTAGACGCGCTTTCGTTGCTCTGGGGTGACGCCCTCGAGGGTCGTCTCGTACTCCCAGGCGGCGACCTGCTGGGCGAGGTCGCCGAGTTCGACTGGTCGGTCGTCCTGTTTCAAAAACTGAAGGACGTAGCGCCGTCGCTGGTTGCGGAGGACTTCGAAAATTTCGCCCTTCGAGAGCGGGCTCGGCCGGCCGGGTCGGTCCATCTTCATCGTCACCTCGCGACACCAGCCTTGGGGGGAGAGATCGTCATCGATTGACGGCATGAACGCCACGTATATAATTCTCGTGACGGTCGCTTTCGACGACAGGTTTTTCGGTTGAAAATATCAGTAGAACGGCGGAAGATGGCACTGTCCGAAATGGTCCCATCTCTCAGCCGACGACGACGGCCAGCGATCGAGCGATTTCGTCCGCCAGATCACTCTTCACACCCGAAAACTGCGCGACGTCCTCGGCGTGAACGAGAAGCGCTCGAGTCCGGTCGCCACCCATGACGCTCGCGTCGTTGGCGACGACGAAGGCCGCGTCGACGCGCTCTAGTACCTCCCGCGCGGCGTCGATCATCGCCTCGTCCTCGCCGCTCGTCTCGGCCTTGAACGCGACGATAGGCAGGTCGGGACGTGTCTCGCGTACCCGATCGATGAGTTTCGGCGTCGCCTCGAGGTCGAGGGTCAGTTCCTGGCCGGAGCGGAGTTTCACGTCGCTGGCCTCGACGGTGTAGTCGCCGACGGCAGCAGCCGAGACGAGGGCGTCCGCCTTATCGCAGGCCTCGAGCGTCGCCTCGAGCATCTCCGCGGCGCTCTCGACGGCCCGGACGTCGGCGTAGGGGACGTCGTCGCCGTCGTGGATCAGCGTCACGTCGGCTCCGAGGGCGTAACACGCGCGGGCGACCGCCCGGCCCATCTTCCCCGAGGAGCGGTTCGTCAGCACGCGAACGGGGTCGATCGGTTCGCTGGTCGCGCCGCTGGTGACGACGACCCGGCGGCCCTCGAGCGGATCGTCGCCGGTCGCGCGGGCCACCGCACAGACGATGGCTTCTTCGGTGGCGATCTTGGCCTTCCCCTCCTCGAGGCGCGGGTCGACGAAGTCGACGCCCCAGGACTCGACGCGCTCGATGGCCTCGAGGACGCCGGGGTGATCGTACATCGGTTCGTGCATGGCCGGGGCGACGACGACGGGGATGCCGGCGCCGAGGGCCGTCGTTGCGCAGGTCGTGACCGGGGTGTCGTCGACGGCACCGGCGATCTTGCCCACGGTGTTGGCCGTCGCCGGCGCGAGCAAGAGGACGTCCGCCCAGCCGTCGTTCCCACAGAGTTCGACGTGTTCGACCCCGCCCGTGATTTCGGTGACGACCTCGCGGTCGGTCGCGAATTCGAGCGCCCACGGGTGGACGATCCCCCGGGCGCTGTCGGTCATCACCGCGCGGACGCTCGCCCCCTGCCGGCGCAACTCGTGGGCGAGTTCGACCGTCTTGACGGCCGCGATCGACCCCGACACCCCGAGCGCGACGTTGACTCCCTCGAGCATTCTCGGTTGGACTTCGGCGGGAGGTGTAAAATGCGTATGGATCGTCGTCGGGCGCCGACGAGGGCCGACGGTCGTTACGGTGCGCGGACGACTCAGTCGCGAGCGACGCTCGGGTGCATCGTCGGCTCGGCCTCGAGTGGCTCCGCGAACGCCTCGAGCATCCGTTCTCTCGCCCGTTCGTCTCGTTCGCGTCGCTCCGCCTCGTCGATCTCCTCGCAGGCCGGCGGCACGTCCCGGTCGCGGCCCGTGAAGTAGCCCTCGGGGGCGACCCAGTCGTGGTAGAAGGGAACTCCGGAGTCGTGGATCGCCGCGAGGGCGACCTTCGCGCCGTGGCCGGCGGCGACGATCGCCTGGTGGGGTTCGCCCGCGAGCCGTCCGGCCGCGTAGACGCCGTCGACGGCCGTCCGACCCGCCTCGTCGACGCTGACCACGTGCTTGCTGCCACGCTGTTCGCGACCGACGTCGAGGGGCGTGAGGTACTCGCTCTCGGGCCAGGAGGCGGCGATTACCCGGCGCGCCTCGAGCGGTTCGCCGCCCTCGGTCTCGAGGACGAATCCCGCTTCAGGTGTCTGGGAATCGCGTTGCTCGACACTCGTGACGTACCCGAGTTCGAACTCGGCGCCAGCGTTTCCGGCATGTTCGCGAACGAGCGCGAGGTACCGGCGGGCGTCGACGCCGTCGGGGAACCCAGGGTAGTTCTCGAGGCTGGCGTTGCGCGCCAGGATCGATTCGCCCCCGTCGATCACGAGGGTGTCCAGTCCGTTGCGGGCGGTGTAGATGGCCGCCGAGAGGCCGGCGACGCCGCCGCCGACGATGCAGACGTCTTGCATACTCGATGTGGACGAGAGCGGTATAGAAACGCTCCGACTCGAGACGGGCGTGCTCTGAACGATGCGAGTTGACGGTGGTTCGGCGGAGGTGGAGCAGCCGCTGCGGCGACAACGACACAACAACTCGCCGCATGCCCGACGCTTTATACGATCGACGGCCAACAGAGGGGTATGGCTACCGAGCGCGGCGTCGACCCCGCCGCCGACTCTCGAGCGACCTACGACTACCGGAGCGACGACGTCGACCGCCCCGCGCTTGTCGAGGACATCGCGCGGGTCGTCGAGGGCGACGTTCGCGCCGACTCGTACTCCCGTTCCCTCTACGCGACCGACGCGAGCATCTACGAGATGACGCCAATCGCCGTCGTCTTCCCGACCTCAACGGCCGACGTCGCCGGCGTGATGGACTACTGCGCTCGCCGCGAGATTCCCGTCCTCCCGCGCGGCGGCGGCACCAGCCTCGCCGGCCAGAGCGTCAACGAGGCCGTCGTCCTCGACTTCACGACCGACATGGACGCCCTCCTCGAGATCGACCCCGACGCCCGGCGCGCGACGGCCCAGCCCGGAATTACCCTCGGGCGCCTCAACGAGGCCGTCGCCCCGCACGACCTGAAGTTCGCGCCCGACCCCGCCTGGGGCGACAAGAGTGCCCTCGGGGGCGCCATCGGCAACAACTCGACGGGGGCACACTCCCTGCAGTACGGCAAGACCGACGCCTACGTCGAGGAGGTGGAAGTCGTCCTCGCCGACGGCACCGTCACCCGCTTCGGCGAGGTCGCCCTCGCGGACCTCCCCGACCTCGCCGACGGCGACGACCTCGAGTCGCGAATCTACGCCGAAGTCGAGCGGATTCTCGAGGACGAGGGAGATTTGATCGCGGATCGGTACCCCGATCTCAAACGAAACGTCTCGGGGTACAACCTGGACTGGCTGCTCGAGGACGCCCACGGAGCGATTCGAGAGGCCGGCGAAGCCGACGCCGACGGCGGCACGATCAACCTCGCGAAACTCCTCTGTGGCAGCGAGGGAACGCTCGCCATCGTCACCGAGGCGACCGTCGCCCTCGAGCCGATTCCCGAGACCAAGAGCATGGCCCTGCTGGCCTACGACAGTGTGCTCGAGGCGGTGGCGGACGTGGCACCCATCGTCGAACACGACCCCGCCGCGGTCGAACTGGTCGACGACGTGCTGATCGACCTCGCGCGCGGGACCGCGGAGTTCGTCGAGGTGACCGAGATGCTTCCGGAGGGGACCGGGGCGGTCCTCCTCGTGGAGTTTTACGCCGAGGACGCTACCGACGGGAAACGGAAGGTAGCGAACCTCCTCGCCGATCGCTGTCCGACCGTCGCGACGGCCGTCGACGCCGACCCCGCCGACGAACGGCCCGTCCTGGAAGCCGACGTTCGCGCGTTCGACGCCCTCGAGGCCTACGACGAGGTCACCCGGGCGAAGGTCTGGAAACTCCGCAAGTCCGGCCTCCCAATCTTGCTCTCGCGAACGACCGACGAGAAGCACGTCGCGTTCATCGAGGACACCGCCATCCCGCCCGAGCACCTCGCCGCGTTCGTCGCCGACTTCCAGGAGGTGCTGGAAGCCCACGACACCTACGCGAGTTTCTACGCCCACGCCGGCCCCGGCGTCCTCCACATCCGGCCGCTCGTGAACACCAAGACGGAATCGGGGCTCGAGAATATGGAATCGATCGCCGATGCCGCGACGGAACTTGTCGTCGAGTACGACGGGTCGGTCTCGGGCGAGCACGGCGACGGGCGCGCACGCACGCAGTGGAACCACAAACTGTACGGCGACGAACTCTGGGAAACCTTCCAACGGCTGAAGACGGCGTTCGACCCCGACTGGCTCCTGAACCCCGGCCAGGTCGTCTTCCGCGAGGACGACCCCACGGCGATGACCGAGCACCACCGTTTCGGCCCCGACTACGCCTTCGACGCCGACTTCGACCCCGAACTTGAGTGGGACGTCGACAACGGCTTCCAGGGCATGGTCGAACTCTGTCACGGCTGTGGCGGCTGTCGGGGCGACCAGTCGACGACCGGCGGCGTGATGTGTCCGACCTACCGGGCCAGCCGCGAGGAAATTACGAGCACGCGCGGGCGGGCGAACGCCCTCCGACAGGCGATGACCGGCGACCTCGAGCCCGGCGAGGCCTTCACCGACGAGTTCCTCGACGAGGTGCTGGACCTCTGTATCGGCTGCAAGGGCTGTGCGATTGACTGTCCCAGCGAGGTCGACATGGCCAAGCTCAAAGCCGAGGTGACCCACGAGCACCACCAGCGACACGGCGCGAGCCTGCGCGATCGCCTGTTCGCGAACGTTCACGCCCTCTCCCGGTGGGGTTCCCGGCTGGCTCCGCTGTCGAACCTCGGACCGAAGATACCGGGTGCACGGCGGGTAATGGAGGCCGTCGCCGGCATCAACGCCGACAAACCCCTGCCCCGGTTCCACCGGCGAACGTTCACCAACTGGTTCCAGGACCGTGGCGGCACCCTGCGGCCGCTGTCGGGAGCGACGCGGAAGGCGATCGTCTACCCGGACACGTTCACCAACTACAACAACCCCCAGGCGGGGAAAGCCGCCGTGCGCGTCCTCGAGGCCGCCGGCGTCCACGTCACGGTGCCGGACGACCTCGGCGATACGGGCCGTCCCGCGTTCTCGAAGGGCTTCCTCGAGCAGGCGAGAGCGACCGCCCGAGAGAACGTGGAGACGCTCGAACCAGCGATCGAGGACGGCTGGGACGTGGTCGTCCTCGAGCCTTCCGATGCCGTCATGTTCCAGTCGGATTACCTCGACCTCCTCGGCGAGGACGCCCGTCCGCTCTCGCAGGCGACCTACGGGGTCTGTGAGTACCTCGACGCGTTCGACCTGGACGAGGCCCTCTCGTTTGCGCCGGGAGACGAGACGCTGACCTACCACGGCCACTGCCACCAGAAGGCAACCCGGAAGGACCACCACGCCGTCGGGGTCCTCCGGCGGGCGGGCTACCGCGTCGACCCGCTCGATTCGGGCTGTTGCGGGATGGCCGGCAGTTTCGGCTACGAGGCCGAGCACGCCTCGATGAGTACGGCCATCGGGCAGATTCTGTACGACCAGGTCGAGGAGAGCCCGGGTGAGCGGGTCGTCGCCCCCGGTGCCTCCTGTCGCACCCAGCTGGCAGGCCGTGGACGGGACCACGCCCGACCACAGACGCCCATCGAGTGCCTCGAGGCAGCCCTGGGGACACAATCGAAGTATTAAAGGCCGAATCGTGGGGAGATACGTGTACGAATGATCGAGGTACCTCTCCAGACGATCGACAACCTGCTGCGCCCCATCCACATGGGCCACGCCCTCATCGGGTTGCTCGTGCTCGCGATCCTCGGGACGCTCCCGCTGAAGTCGATGAAGATCATGGGCATTAACCTCGCCGCACTGGGTGCGCTGTTCCTGCTGGTACCGACGAGCCTGACCGACAACATGGTCGTCTTCCGCCTGATCGGCGTCGTGTTGGTGCTGGTCGGCCCAATTCTCTACGCCGGCGGCCGATAGTCGATAGGACTCGAGTCGTTTTGGTATCCGTTCTCACCATCTCTTCTCCGATACGTTGCTTCCGAGGATCGACCGACGGCCCGAGCGTCCGCTATGCTCGAGACGTGCGAAGCACCTATACTATAGTTTTTGAAGTGTATCCAGGAAGTGGGAGCCGCCGCGTCGTCACTCGAAGACGGCGACCAAATCCCCTTCCTCGAGCGGACTGGACCCATCGGCCTCGTACGTCTCGACGTCGTGGGTCTCAGCGCGAACCCTGGCCGCACCCGTTTCGTCGACGGCGTAGGCGGCTCCACTGTACCCTATATCAGCCTGCCACTCGCCGCCGTCCTCGTCAGCACCGTGGGTAGCACCCGCGGTCCGCTGGCAAAACATCACCGTAATCTCATCGTCCCACCCGAGGAGGTGCTGTTCCCGCACGCTGGTGGCGACGTCGAAGATATATCCCGAGCTTGAATCGCACAGCACGTCGTGCGTGATGTAGGCTTCTTCGAAGTCCGCGACGTACTCGAAAATTGCATCGTCGTCGAACGACTCTGGCGGTCCGGGATACGGAATCGTGGCCGCGGTTTCGTACTCGCGCGTCTCGTCGCCGCGCTCGAGTTCGACGGTCTCCGATTCCCTCGTACACTCCGGCCGTTCCACCTGACCGTCGAAGGCGGCGGCGACGGATTTCGCGTCGATCGTTCGGGAGTTCTGACCGGGGTCGGAGCCGGAACTCGGATCGGTCTCGTTTTCGTCGCCCGTATCGGTGCCGTTCTCCGTCGAATCGTCGATATCCCCGTCACTACTGCCCGCCGGCGACTCGTCGAGACAGCCGGCGATCGTGACTGCCGTGCCGAGCGCAGCGATCATCGTTCGTCGATGCATGGACCGAGAATGTGTTAGCGATCCCATATAATTGGCCCAAGGTGAAATCCGCGTTTCACCCGGCGGCGCTGCGTGTGAGCCAACGGTCGCCACCCCGCTGCTCTCCACCCAGTGCCGCCCGCTCAACCGATGTACAGCGTCCCCCGCTCAACCGGCGTAAGCTCCGCCCTCTATCGACGACAGCGCCGCCCGCTCAATCAACGTACAACGAGTACGCGATCACCAGAAAGCCCCCGAGCACGAGCAGACTCTCGATCAAAACGCCCACGGCCAGCGCCACCTCGAGTACCTCGAAGAGCACGCCAGCGAGGACGAACCCGAGCGTTACGACGCCGAACCCGACCGCGAGCAGACCGAGTTCCCGCCGTCTGGTTCGCCGGTAGGCCTTGAGCGTCAGGAACGTGATCGTCCCGCCGACGACCAGGATCAGCGTCTTGACGATCGTCAGTGCGATCATCACGGTCACGTCGCCGGGTGCGTGCGGACTCATTACTAGAGTTCCTCGCGGACTTCCGACCAGAGGTCGGCCAGACGTTCGTCGGCCGTCCGCGGCGGGCGCTCGATTCTGGCGCTCAGGGTGTTGTCGTCCTCGAGTGCGAGCGTGATTTCGGAGAATGCGACCCCGTACTTGCTCGCGTGGTGGCCGTCGCGTCGAATCTCGGTCGACTCTTCGAGCAAGGTCGCCTCAGTCAGCGACTCGAGTTTTCGATACAGCGTCGACTGTGGGATGTCACAGCGGGCGTTGAGTTCTGCGGCTGTCATGGGTTCGTCGAGGTGGCGGATGATTTCACGGCTATCGGGATCGTCCAGGGCGGCACAGACGTCCTCGGCCGAGGGGGCAGCGTCTGAGGTGAGCGGATCCCGAACCATTCGCGTGGAAATTCGAAGAAGGAGCCTTTAATCCCATCGGTCGAAGAGGCGATACGACCCGAATACGTTCGCCGCGACCCGTACGGGCCGCCCAGACCCCGAGCGCCTCGTCGTCTACTCAGACCTCGAGCGCCAGTCCGCCGACCTCGAGCGCCTCGTCGACGCCCCGGTCGTCGTGGACGACGGCGGCGACGGCACGGGCGATTCCCTCGGGGTCCTCGTGCTGGAAGATCGACCGGCCCATCGAGACGCCCGCACCGCCGGCGTCCACGGCTCCGCGGACCATCTCGAGGGTCTGGCGGTCGGTGCCGCGGGAGCCGCCGGCGATGACGACCGGGAGCCGGGTGGCCTCGACGACGTGTTCGAAACTGTCGGCGTCGCCGCTGTAGCCGGTTTTCACGACGTCGGCGCCGACTTCCTCGGCGAGACGGACGGCATGACCGAGCGCCTCGGGGTCGTCGCCCGCGACGTCGGGACCGCGCGCGTAGGCCATCGCGAGGACCGGGATGCCGAAGCGATCGGCCGCGCTGGTCAGTTTCGAGAGGTCCTCGAGCTGGCCGGGTTCGTGGGTCGAACCGACGTTGATGTGAAAGGAGACGGCGTCGGCACCGGCCCTGATCGCGTCCTCGACGGTCCCCGTGAGGCGCTTGTCGTTTTCGTCCGGTCCGATGGTCGTCGATGCGTTGAGGTGGACGACGTAGCCCGCGTCGTTCTTGCTCGAGTGAACGCGCGGGGCGATACCGCGCTGGGTCAAGACGGCGTCGGCGCCGCCCCGCGTAACCGCGTCGATGGTCGATTCGATGTCTTTCAGGCCCGTGACGGGGCCGAGGGTGATCCCGTGGTCCATCGGAACAATGACGTACCGCCCGTCTGTTCCGATACGGTCGAGTCGTGCGTCGAGTCCGGCTGTCGAAGTCATATTGCGAATGTGTAGCAAACTGGTGGTTATGGCTGTTCTGGTTGCGGTACGTTTTCCGGGTTCGCGCCGCGGGTGGCGCCCTTGGCGAGTTCGCGCGCCTTCGCCTCGAGGCGGGCCGCGGTCTCGGCGGTCGGTTCGTCGTTCTCGTGGCCCTCGGCGACGATGTCGACCAGGGCGCTCCCGACGATGACCCCGTCGGCCCCCGAGGCGACGATGCGTTCAGCATGCTCGCCGGTCTTGATACCGAAGCCGACCGCCTTCGGGACGTCCCAGTCGGCCAGTCGCTCGAGGCTCGCGTTGGTTTGATCGGAAACGTCCTCTCGCGCGCCGGTCGTCCCGAGTCGCGCCTGAACGTAGACGTACCCCGAAACGCGCTCGCGCATGCGCTCGAGGCGCTCGCCGCGGGTGGTGGGCGCGACGATGAAGATCAGGTCGAGACCGAACTCGTCGCACGCGTCGCGCAGCGGGTCGGCCTCCTCGGCGGGCAGGTCGGGGACGACGAAGCCCTCGAGGCCGACCTCGGCGGCGCGTTCGACGAACGGTCTGGGCCCTCGTTCTTCGCCAAATTGGTAGATCAGATTGTAGTACGTCATGCACACCAGCGGCGCCTCGACCTCGAGATCCTCGACAAACTCGAAGAAGCGCTCGGGAGTCATCCCGCCCTCGAGCGCCCGGATCACGGCCTCCTGGATCGTCGGCCCCTCCGCGATTGGCTCCGAGAACGGCAGGCCGAGTTCGATCACGTCCGCGCCACCCCGGTCCAGGGCCTCGACGTACTCGAGGGAGGCCTCGTAGGTCGGATCGCCCGCCGCGAGGTACGGGACGAACGCGGGGCCGTCGGCGAACGCCACATCGATGCGGTCGCTCATCGCAGTCCCCCCTCGCTCGCGAAGACCGACAGGTCAGGCGCGGCCTCGAGCCCTCGTTTTTCCGTCTCCTCGATGACCGTCTCGAGGTCCTTGTCGCCCCGCCCCGAGACGGTGACGACGACCGAGTCGCCCAGCACCTCGTCGGCGTCGTCGCGCCCGGCGGCCTCGTGGAGGAATCCAAACGCGTGGGCCGTCTCGAGCGCCGGGATGATCCCCTCCTCGGTCGAGAGGCGGTGGAACGCCTCGAGCGCGGCGTCGTCGTCGACCGTGACGGGCGTGACCCGCCCCGACTCGACGAGGTGGGCGAGTTCGGGGCCGACGCCGGCGTAGTCGAGGCCGGCGGAGACGCTGTGTGATTCCATGATCTGGCCGTGGGAATCCTGCAGGAGGTGGGTTCGTGCACCGTGGAGGACGCCCTCGGTGCCCGTCGAGAGTGTCGCGGAGTTGGGCGCGACTCCTGCATCTTCGTCGACCTCGAGCGAGGAGCCGCCGGCTTCGACGGCGTAGAGTGACACGGATTCGTCGGCGGTAAAGTGGTGAAACGCTCCCATCGTGTTCGATCCGCCGCCCGCGCAGGCGAGAACTGAGTCCGGCAGCGAACCGATCTGCTCGAGACACTGCTCGCGCGCTTCCTCGGAGATCACCGACTGAAAGTCCCGGACCATCGCCGGGAACGGGTGGGGACCGACGACCGAGCCGATGACGTAGTGGGTCTTCTCGACCGTCTGGGACCAGTCGCGCATCGTCTCCGAGATGGCCTCCTTGAGCGTTCCGCGACCCGCATCGACCGGATTCACCTCGGCCCCGTTGATCCGCATTCGGAAGACGTTGGGGCGCTGGCGGTTCACGTCCGTCCGACCCATGTAGATCTCGCAGGGCACGTCCAGGTGGGCGGCGGCCATCGCGGTCGCGGTCCCGTGCTGGCCCGCGCCGGTCTCGGCGATGATTCGCTCCTTACCCATGTACTTCGCGAGCAGGACCTGCCCGAGCGCGTTGTTCAGTTTGTGCGCGCCACCGTGGACCAGGTCCTCGCGCTTGAGGTACACGTCCCGGTCGTAGCGCTCGCTGAGTCGGTCGGCCCGCTGGAGCGGCGTCGGGCGTCCGCCGAAGTCCCGGAGCCGTCGGCGGAACTCGTCCATGAAGCCGTCCTCGTTCGCGAGGACGTACCGCCGGTAGGCGTCCTCGAGTTCCTCGAGGGCGGGCATCAGCGCCTCGGGGACGTACTGGCCGCCGAAGCGGCCGAAGGTGCCGTCCTCGAGAGACCGATCGTCCCCCTCGTGTTCGGTTTCGTTCTCGCGCCCAGCTGGGGTGCGTTCGGTGCCGTCGTCGCTCGCCTCTAGCTCGGTCATGTCGTATCAGTCTCCGCCGTCGTCAGCCGCCGGGTGTTCGCACGCACGTCGCCGTCCGTCTCGCCCGCGTGATCCATAATCGCGCTCCCGACCAGGAGGGCGTCGGCGCCCGCCTCGCGCATTCGCCGAACGTCCGCCGGCGTCGAGATACCGCTCTCTGCGATCAGCGTCACGTCGTCGGGGACGTGGGGCGCGACCGACTCGAAGGTTTCGAGGTCGACCTCGAGTCGAGCCAGGTCGCGGTTGTTGACGCCGACGATATCGGCGCCCGCTTCGAGAGCCGCCTCGAGTTCCGCCCGATCGTGGACCTCCACGAGGACCTGGAACCCTCGGTCCCGCGCGGCCGCGAGCAGCCCCGCGAGGTCGTCGACGAAGCGGGCGATCAGGAGCACGAGGTCGGCTTCTACGTGGTCGAGGTGGGCTTCCTCGAGCACGAAGTCCTTGCGCAACACGGGGACGTCGACGGCCGCTCGAACGTCTCGAAGCGCGTCAGCGGAACCGCCGAAGTGGGTCGGTTCGGTGAGGACGGAAATGGCGGCCGCGCCCCCCTCGACCATCTCCTGGGCGAGGGTAGCCGGGTCGTCGTCCCGAACCCCGTCGCTCGTGGGGCTCGTCGGTTTTACTTCCGCGATGATCGGCACCCGTCCGTCGGCTTCGGCCCGCTCGAGGGCGCTTGAGAACGAGCGCGGGTCGACGTCGAGAGCCGCGTCGGCCTCGCCGCCGCGTTCGCCGGCCGACTCGAGAATCGACCGGACGGACGCCGCGAGGTCGCCAGTGGTTTCCATTATCGTACATCAATGTACTGATCTATACATAAGGCTTGCGGGACGCGTGCAAATATCCAGCCCATCGGTACCGTATTATGCCCGCTCCGCCACACGACGACCATGCACGTCACTCTCTCGCCCTCGAGCGTTCGCGGGGCCGCCCGCGCCCCGCCGTCGAAGAGTTACACCCATCGAGCCATCCTCGCCGCGGGCTACGCCGACGAGGCGACCGTTCACGATCCCCTCTGGTCGGCCGACACCAAGGCGACCGCGCGCGCCGTCGAGGCCTTCGGCGGGGACGTCCTCCGGGCGGACGACGGCCGCCTCGAGGTCTCTGGGTACGACGGCCGACCCAGCGTCCCGGCGGACGTGATCGACTGCGCCAACAGTGGCACGACGATGCGTCTGGTCACCGCTGCCGCGGCGCTGGCCGACGGCACGACCGTCCTCACGGGCGACGAATCGCTCCGCTCGCGTCCGCAGGGACCGCTGCTCGAGGCGATCGACGACCTCGGCGGCGAGGCGTTCAGCACGCGCGGGAACGGCCAGGCGCCGCTGATCGTCACCGGCCCCATTTCCGGAAACCGCGTTTCGATCCCCGGCGACGTCTCCTCCCAGTACGTCTCGGCCCTGCTGATGGCCGGCGGTCTGCTCGAGGACGGCCTCGAGATCGCCCTCGAGACGGAACTCAAGTCCGCACCCTACGTCGACGTGACTCTCGAGGTCCTCGAGGATTTCGGCGTCGCCGCCCGGCGCACGGACGACGGGTTCGCCGTCGACGGCGGGCAGTCCTACGAGGTTGCGGACGGTTCGTACCACGTTCCGGGCGATTTCTCCTCGATCTCGTACCTGGCGGCCGCGGGCGCCGTCGCCGGCAACGAAAGCGTCCGCGTCCGCGGCGTCTATCCGAGCGTCCAGGGCGACAGCGCCATCCTCGAGGTCCTCGAGCGCATGGGTGGCGACGTGGTCTGGGACCGCGAGGAAGGGGTCCTCGAGGTCTCCCGGAGCGACCTCGAGGGCGTCGAGGTGTCGGTCGCAGACACGCCCGACCTCTTGCCGACGATCGCGGTCTTGGGCGCCGTCGCCGAAGGCGACACCCACATCACGAACGCCGAACACGTCCGCTACAAGGAGACCGATCGCGTAAGCGCGATGGCCGAAGAATTGGGAAAGATGGGCGTGCGGACGACGGAGGAGCGCGATTCCCTGACCGTCCACGGCGACGACTCCTCGCTCGAGGGCGCGGCGGTCGACGGCCGGGGCGACCACCGAATCGTCATGTCGCTGACCGTCGCGGCTCTCCAGGCGGAGGGCGAGACGCGCATCGCAGGTGGCGAACACGTCGACGTCTCGTTCCCGTCGTTCTTCGACGTCCTGTACGATCTGGGAGCGAGCCTCGAGCGGTCGACGTAGAGCGAGTCTCGAGAGAACAGCTACGTCGAATCTCGAGTGTGAGACGGTCTCGAGCGGTTGATCGACTCGACAGAGCGGGCCAAACGACGGCTCGCCAGTACGCGAGTTCCTTTAAGTACCTCTCGTCACAAGGTAGAGCTATGAAGGGCATTTTGGCGGCGCCGACCACTCTCCATAGTGGTGGCTTCGCGACCAGAGTACGAACCTATCACTCGAGGAGAACGCGAGCGAGGGTTTTTCACCGTCTACGTTCCATCCACGCACGAGGATGAGTCCGAACGGCGTGCCGCAGGGAGCGAGGCTCGAGCGACCGAGTGGCGACGACGGCGAGCGGGAGATCGAAACCCGTCCCGGCTCGGGGTCGCTCTCGCGGGCCGCTCACCAGCGCGACGCCACCGTCCGGCAGTGGGGTGTCATCACGCCGAGCGCGACCGTCATCGGCCGGCCCGACTCGCCCGAGACGGACCTCTCGTCGAGCGTCCGTCGACTCCACGACGAGCAGCATCCCGCCACGCCAGGATACGCCGAACGCGCCCACCGACTCGACCGGTTGCGAACGACCCAGGCGTTCTGTAACGCCCTCGAGTTGACGCCGTGGCAGCGAGACCTGGCGCTGGGCGTCATGGACGAAATCGACCTCACCGCGTTCGGGAGCCAGCGCGCCATCGCGACGGTCGCGCTGGTGGTGATTCGTCACGTCGTCGACGTCGACCGGCGCGCGTACTTCGGCCTCGACGACGTCGACGTGAGCGACCTCTCGCCCGAGCGGATGGAGGAGCTGTTCGGCCAGTACCGCGCTCACGACATCACTGACGACCCGACGTTCGAGCGGCTCGCGGCCCGCCACGGGCTCGATACGACGAGTCTCAACCGGCTTCGCCGAGTACTCAAGGGACAGCTCGAGGGGGAGCTCCCGGCCTACGGACGGGCACCATACCACGATCCGAACCTGCCGACGGGCGTGACGGAATCCGTCGACGTAGACGAAGCGGAGGGCGAGGGAGAAAGCGGACGCAACGAATGACGACGAAACCGACAGCATCGACGACGCGGGCGACGAGTTCCACGGCGAATGATACCGGCAACGGCCTCGAGCAGGACGCCCCTTTTGTGGACGGCGACCCTACGACACACGATGACCACCGACCAGTCGATCTCGACCGACGACGAGCGCAGCCTCGAGTCGAACGACTCCGGAGCGAGTGACGGCGACGGGCCGGACACCATCACTCTCTACGCGGACTACGTCTGCCCGTTCTGTTACCTCGGGCGCCAGTCTCTCGAGCGCTACCGGGAGTCCAGGGAGGAACCGCTCGCCATCGACTGGCACCCGTTCGACCTCCGACGCGGAAAGCGAAACCCCGACGGCTCGATCGATCACGACGTCGACGACGGCAAGGACGACGAGTACTTCGAGCAGGCCAGGAAGAACGTCCGCCGGCTCCAGGAGCGCTACGACGTCGAGATGGTCCAGGACCTCGCCGTCGAGGTCGACTCCTACGACGCCCAGCTCGCCTCATTGGCGGTCTCCTCCGCCGTGCCCGAGCGCTGGGAGGCGTTCGACGTCGCGATTTACGACGCCCTGTGGCAGGACGGCCGCGACATCGGCGACCGCGACGTCCTGCTCGAAATCGCCGACGAGGTCGGCGTCTCCGGCGACGTCGTTCGGGAGGCACTCGAGGACGACGGTGGGGATGAAGGCGAGAGCTTCCACTCGCGCCTCGAGGAGCTGTTTTCGGAGGCGGGTCGAGCCGGCGTTCGCGGCGTCCCGACGTTCGTCTACGACGGCTACGCTGCCCAGGGTGCGGTTCCGCCCGAACACCTCGAGCGGCTGGTCGAAGGCGAGGACGGGGCGGAAGTCAGCAGACGGTAGTCCGCGCTCACTCGAGTTTCTCGAGCGCGTCGAAGAAGTTGACCGACGGCCCCGCCAGCGTGATCGGGGCGTCGGCGGCCCGGACCGTCACCGTCTCGGGCAGGTCCAGCGGCTGTCGATTGCGCCCGTCGCTGATCGCCCAGGCCGTCTCGGCGCCCGAGGCGGTGAGCGTGATTTCGCTCTCGGCCCCGACGACCAGCGGGGGCATCGCCTCGGTCGCACACATCTGCGTGACGACGAACGCGTCGACGGTCGGGCGAACCAGCGGGCCGCCCTCGCTCAGGTTGTAGGCCGTCGAGCCGGTCGCCGTCGAGACGAGGACGCCGTCGGCCCGGCTCGTGGTGTAGGTCTCGCCGTCGACTGCGACTTCGACGTCGACCCCGCCCGCCGGCCCCCGCTTCGGGCCGTGGACGACGACCTCGTTGAGCGCCGGTGCGAGCGTCCAGCCGTCGCCGGTTGCTGTCAGGCGAGCGACAGAACGATCGGTGATCGATCCCGTTTCGTGGGCTTCCTCGAGCAACGTCTCGACCGTCTCGACGGCGTCGGCGGGAGAGATGGCGTTCAGAAAGCCGACCTCGCCGAGGTTGACGCCGACCAGGGGGGCGCCGCCGGCCTCGCGGGCCGTAAAGAGGAACGTCCCGTCGCCACCGATGCTGACGACGAACGCGCAGTCGTTCATCGCCTCGAGCGGGACGGAATCTGCGTCGATTGCCCGTCCGGTCGCCTCGTCGACGACGGCGTGGTCACCGTGGTCGTGGACGGTCCGGATGAGCGAGGCCGCGAGTCGCTGTGCCCGGTCGTTCCCTCGCTGAGCGACAATGCCGACGTCGACTCCCATACCTGCCGGGTAACGCCTCCGCGGGCAAAAACCCACCTTATCCAGTCCAGTCGGAGCCGGGACGGCAACAACATTCATCGTTCTGGGGCGTTTCCCCGGAAACGAACGTCACCGCCCGAACGCGACGACACCATGGACCACCCTGCCGACCCCCAACCCCGGACGCGAACCCCCCTGCGGAGTGGTTACGATGGGTGAAGACCTCGAGGACGACTGGTTCGAGCGCGCCCTCGAGGAACGCGAAACCGAGACCGACGACGGCGAGGAAGCGGTAGGCGACGACAGAGCGGAGGACGATGTCGACGCCGCGGAAACCGAGGGGATCGACGACTCGGACGACTCCTCGACCTCGCTGTTCGACGAGGACTTCGGCAGCGCCCTCGACAACGTCGAGATGCCGGACGTCGGCGCCGATACGGGATTTCCGGGAGACACCCAGACAGGGCCGAACGGCTACGACGACCTCGACTTCGACCTCGGCGGACCGGAGGAAAACGACTTCGAAGCGGACGTCGACAGCGAACTTCCGCGGATCGACCTGGGAATCGACGGCCTCGATCGAATGATCCAGGGCGGCGTCCCCGAACGCACGCTCATGGTCGCGATGGGGCCCGCCGGCACCGGCAAAACCACGTTCGGCCTCCAGTTTCTCCACTACGGCCTCGAGTGTGGCGAGAACGCCGTGTTCATCACGCTCGAGGAGAGCCGCGAACGGGTGATCAACAGCGCCACCGAGAAGGGCTACCCGTTCGAGGAGTACGTCGAGACGAGCCAGCTCGCGGTCGTCGGCGTCGACCCGATCGAAATGGCGAACAGCCTCACGTCGATCCGGAACGACCTCCCCCGACTCATCGAGGACTTCGGCGCGTCGCGGCTCGTCCTCGACTCCGTCTCGCTGCTCGAGATGATGTACGAGGACCGGGCGAAGCGCCGCAACGAAATCTACGACTTCACGCGCAGCCTCAAGGAGGCGGGCGTCACGGCGATGCTGACGAGCGAGGTGTCAGAAACCTCGCCGTACGCCTCGCGGTACGGAATCGTCGAGTACCTCACCGACGCCGTGTTCGTCCTGCAGTACGTGCGCCCGGACGACTTCCGGGAGACGCGGCTGGCGATCGAGATTCAGAAGATCCGGGACGCGAACCACTCGCGGGAGAAGAAACCGTACGAGATTACGGGCGAGGGGCTCTCGGTCTACCAGCAGGCTAACCTGTTCTGATCGCCCTCTCCTTCTCTCCCGCCTCCGCCCTTCCCCCAGCGAGCGTCCGACGGGCCGGCATCGGTCAACGCACCCTCTCGTTCGCCGCCGACAGAACGCTTATTCGTTTCACTTCCATCAGATTCACCTAGAATGGGAGACAGAGACGAGGTTCCGAACGACGGGACCTCGAGCGACGAGCCGAGCCAATCGCCACCGACGTCCTTCGTCGAGCAGGCGAACGTCGACGAGGACCTCACGGATGCCTTCGAGCGGACGTGGCCCGACTGCTGGGATCGAGCCGGCGAGTTGCTCGATTGGGACGACCCCTACCAGGCCGTCCTCGACGACGAGAACCCGCCCTTCTATCGCTGGTTCCCCGGCGGAACGCTCAACGCCTCGTACAACTGCCTCGACCGCCACCTCGAGTCCGGTCGAAAGAACCACGCGGCGATTCGCTGGGAGGGAAAAGACGGCGAGCGTCGAACGTTCACCTACCGGGAACTCTACGTCGAGGTGAACGAGTGTGCGGCGGCCTTGCGAGAGCTGGGCGTCGAAGAGGACGACGTCGTGACGATATACCTCCCGATGATCCCCGAACTCCCGATCGCGATGCTCGCCTGTGCCCGAATCGGCGCCCCCCACTCGGTCGTCTTCGCCGGGTTATCGGCGGCCGCACTCGCGACCCGGATGGACGCCGCCGACAGCGAGTACCTGCTCACCTGCGACGGCTACTACCGCCGCGGCGACGCGTTCAACCAGAAGAGCAAGGCCGACAACGCCGTTCTCTCGGTCGACGCGGACGTCACGACCGTCGTCGTCGACCGTCTCGGGGAGGAACTCCCTCACGTCCTCGGCTCGAACGAGTACGATTACGACGCGTTGCTCGAGGCCCATTCCCGGGAAACAGTCGAGCCGGTGTCCCGCGATGCGGAGGACATGCTCTTCCTGATGTACACTTCGGGTACGACCGGCGAACCGAAGGGCGTCGTCCACTCGACCGGCGGCTACCTGGCCTACGCGGCCTGGACCGCCCGTTCCGTCCTCGATATCAAACCCGAGGACACCTACTGGTGTGCAGCGGACATCGGCTGGATCACGGGTCACTCCTACATCGTCTACGGCCCGCTCGCGCTGGGCACGACCACTGTGATGTACGAGGGGACGCCCGACTACCCCGACCGCGACCGACTCTGGGAGATCGTCGAGCGGATGGCCGTCGACGTCTTCTACACGGCGCCGACGGCCGTCCGTGCGTTCATGAAGTGGGGGAAACAGTACCCCGGGCGCCACGATCTCTCGAGCCTCCGGTTACTCGGGAGCGTCGGTGAACCGATCAACCCGCGAGCCTGGCACTGGTATCGCGAGCACGTCGGCGGCGGGGAGTGCCCCATCGTCGACACCTGGTGGCAGACCGAGACCGGCGGCATCGCGATTTCGACGGTGCCGGGCGTCGACGAGATGAAGCCGGGATCCGCGGGGCCACCGTTGCCCGGCATCGAGGTCGACCTGCTCGACGGCGACGGCACCGTGGTTGACCCCGATGAGAGAGGGTACCTGACGCTCGGGCGGCCGTGGCCGGGGATGGCCGAGACGCTCTACGACGACGACGAGCGATACGTCGCCGAGTACTGGCGTAAGTTTTCCGACCCCGACGCCGGCGAGTGGCGCTACGCCAGCGGCGATGCCGCCCGGATGGACGAGGATGGCTACCTCACGATTCTCGGGCGCGTCGACGACGTGCTCAATATCGCCGGCCAGCGAGTCAGCACGATGGAACTCGAGTCCGCCATCGCCGGCGTCGAGGGTGTCGCGGAGGCGGCCGTCGTCGGCGGGTCAGACGGCGGCGACGTCTACGCCTACGTGAGTACCGAGGGGTCCACTGACGACAGCGACGCCCTCGAGCGCCGGATTCTCGAGGCCGTCGAGACCGAAATCGGGCCCATCGCCCGGCCTGAAACCGTCGTATTCACGCCCGAGTTGCCAAAGACCCGCTCGGGCAAAATCATGCGCCGCCTCCTCGAGGACGTGACGAACGACGAACCGCTGGGCGATACGAGCGCGTTGCGAAATCCGGAGATCGTTGGGGAGATCCAGTCGGCAGTTCGTGACCAGTAGTATTTTCGCTATTTCAAGAGAGACGAAAATTGACGGTATATACGGATTGTAGTCGTCTATCGACTGGCTCGAGTGATAACGGGGGCGCCTCGAAGAACGGCACCGACTCGAACGATAACGACGCACATCGAGTGGTAACGGCGAGCGAGAAGGACATACTTATATTCGCGTTACTCGAGAACACGAAACATGTCCGTCGATGGATCGGCGGTGCTGACGACGAATCGGTACGAGGCGCTGTTGAACGCCGCCGAAACCCACCGCGAGGCCCTCGTCGTCCGTCTGTGCGGCGACGTCGGCCTTCGCCCGGCGGAGGTCGTCCGATTGACGCCGAGATGTGCCCGACAGCTTCGCGCCGACCCACCACGATACGGGCTCGCGGTCCCCGCTTCGACGGAATCGGTCGACGACCTCGATCGAGTCGCCTACCTCCCGACTCGCGTCGAACGAGCGCTTCGCCGATACGCTCACGGCAACGGTATCGGCGACGACGACCGTCTCGTTCCCGTCACGCCGCGTCGCGTCCAGATGCTCGTCGCCGAAGTGAGCACCCGGGCGAGCGAGCGGTTCGACGATCCGACGCTCGAGACCGTCTCCTCGAGCGATCTGCGTCAGTTTTTCGCGAAACGTGCACTTCGCGAAACCTCCAACCCGCGAGCCGTCAAAGCCGCCGGTGGCTGGCAGAGTTTCGAGGCACTCGAGCCCTACCTCCCCAGCCTGACACCCGACGAGCTGGTTCGGGCGTTCGAGCCGCTTGAAACGGGGGGCACACCGGATCGTCCGTCGACCCCCTCGGTCCTCTCGAACGGTGGTCAACCGGTACAAGAACGAGCCAGTGAACCGGCCGAGAACTCGACGGTAGAGGCACTGCAGGAAGTACTCGAGCGTTCCGACCGATACGCCTGGTTCCGCCTCGACGCAGACGGACGTATCGACCGCTGGAGTGAGGGGGCAGCCGACTGCTTCGGCTACGCGGAGGAAGACGTGATCGGCTCACACGTCCGAATCCTCTTTCCGGACGCGGCCGTCGACGAGGGCGTTCCCGACCGACTGCTCGAGACCGCGCGCGAGGAACACGGGGTCGACGTCGATGGGTGGCGCTGCCGAGCGGACGGGTCGCGGACGCGCGTGGTGGAAACGGTCGTCCCCGTCGACGCTGACGGAAGTTGGGGGTTCGTCGTTCTCACGTGCCAGGATTCGACCCCTGGCCATCGGTTCGAGCCCGCTCGAGCGGTCACGGACGCGTTGCTCGAGGCCTCGACGCACGAGGCCGTCGAAACGGCGGTCTGTCGCGCGCTCGTCGACGAGGGGCCGTACGAACTCGCCTGGATCGACCGAACGACCGCCTCGAGAACCCGCCGGGAGTGGTACGCCGCGAGCGGCCTCGAGGACGCGACGATCGAGCGCTTGCAGGCGGCTCTCGAGAAAGCCGACGGCGTGGACCACGACGACCTGGACGACGGAAGCGTCCAGACGAACGTCTCGACCGACGACTTCGGCGGGACGCTCCTGGCGGTATCCGTCCGCTACGGCGACACCGTCTACGGCACGCTGATCCTCGGAACGGCGCGCGAGACGGTCGGCGAACGGGAACGGGCCTGGCTCGAGACCCTCGGTTCCCAGGTCGGACACACCATCGCGGCCGTCCGACGACGCAACCTCCTGCTCTCCGACGCGGTGATCGAACTCGAGTTCGCCTGCCGGGACGCGGCGTCGTTCTTCGTCGACGCCAGCGCCCGCCTCGACTGTCGGTTCGAACTCGACTCGCTCGTCCCCATCGACGACCACACCCAACTGTACTACGTCCACGTCACCGACGCCACCCCAGCAGCCGTCTTCGAACACGCCGAATCGGACGCCGGCATTCGAGAGTGTCGGGTGATAGATACCTACGCGGACGGCAGCCGCCTCGAGTTCGTCGTCGAGGGCTCCTCGCCGGCGCTCACGCTGATGGAGTACGGCGTGACCGTGCTCGAGTCGGTGACCCGGGACGGAACGACGACGATCACGGCCGAGTGCGCGAGCGATACCGACGTCAGAACCGTCGTCGACGGCCTGCGTGCAGCGTTTCCCGCGTCGGAACTCGTCGGGAAGCGCCAGGTCGAGCGTTCCGTCCAGACGGCCCGTGCGTTTCGAACAGGGCTGGAGGAACGACTCACCGACCGCCAGGAGGCCGCGCTTCGAGCGGCGTACTTCGGCGGCTACTACGACTGGCCGCGCGAGAGCACGGCCGAGGAGATCGCCGACGCGATGGACGTCTCCTCACCCACCCTGCACAATCACCTCAGGAAAGGACAACACGAACTGCTTCGGACGTTCTTCGACGATCGGCCCTAACTATCTAGATAGGGCTGGTTGCTCGCTGCCCGCGTTCCGTCTCGAATTCGGAAACGCCTGGTCTCGAACACGTTCGGGTCGCGCCCAGAAAATATTCCGTCTCAGAGGACCTCCAAATAATCGCCAAATTAACCCCATTCGACTGATTACTCGAGTCCCTGACTCGGCGTGATTTTGCTCACCTAGAGTCGGTATTTACCCCCCTTATCTCGTATTGCTGTAGTGTAACATGGCACAGGAAGAACCTGAACTCGAGGCACGGTTAGCCGAGGGGGAGACGTACGAGCCGCCGTCGTCGTTCGTCGAGCAAGCGAACGTGAGCGATCCGGGGATTTACGAGGAGTTCGAGGAGAACTGGCCGGAGTGCTGGGAGC